>NZ_JBEUKJ010000007.1:0-275647 GCF_043357055.1 Salmonella sp. SJTUF15570
ACGTTGGTGATTTTGCTGGTGGCATTGGTGCCGTGTGCAGCGGTGAATACGCCTGAGGCGTCATCCCATTTCAGTGCATCTTCACCAAGGTTAGTCACCGTATCAGTCAGGTTGGTGATACTGGTGGTGTTGGCGGCAACGTCATTCGTCAGATTAGTGATATTGGTGGTGTTGTTAGCAACATCGCCGGTCAGGTTGGTGATATTAGTGGTGTTGGTTGCCACGTTGTCGTTGGTGGTTTTCAACTGAGAACCGTTGACGGCATCGGTACTGTCAGTAGTCAAATCACCGTCTTTAACGTTGGTGATTTTGCTGGTGGCATCGGTGCCGTGTGCAGCGGTGAATGCGCCTGAGGCGTCATCCCATGCCAGCGCATCTTCACCAAGGTTAGTCACCGTATCAGTCAGGTTGGTGATACTGGTGGTGTTGGCGGCAACGTCATTCGTCAGATTAGTGATATTGGTGGTGTTGTTAGCAACATCGCCGGTCAGGTTGGTGATATTAGTGGTGTTGGTTGCCACGTTGTCGTTGGTGGTTTTCAACTGAGAACCGTTAACGGCATCGGTACTGGATGCGCTCAATGCACCATCTTTTACATTAGTAATTGTGCTGGTGGCATCGGAGCCGTGTTCTGCACTGTAGACTTTTTTAAGCGAGTCCCATTGTAATGTATTATCGTCAATTCCCTTTAAAGCGTCGCCAACATTATTAAAGTTACCGCTTTGCAGTTTGTAGTTAGGGGCGTTAACAACCCCGGCAGTACTCACGGAGGCGCCACCGCCCAGACGGTCTGCAACTGACTTACTGATATCATAAAGCTGTGAACCATTGATGGCATCAGTACTGGTACTGCTAATATCGCCTTTTGCCATATGGACAATTTTACGCTGCAGCGTATCGTTACCCACTGAAACAGTATTATCTTCCGCGGCAGTAGACTCTGTGCCCAGAGCAACGGAGTTGACACCAGTTACATTGGACAGGCTACCAATCGCAATACTCTTTTCACTACCAGAATAGCTTTCTTGTCCAATCGCAATACTGTTTTCGCTGCTTGCCTGACTTTTATTACCCAACGCAATAGAATTTAAACCGTCTGCTTTTCCAGCCTGACCGAAAACCATTGCTCCAGCTTTGGTTGCACTGGCACCATATCCAAGCGCAACGGTATTGTCCGCGTCAGCTATGCTGTTTGCGCCGAATGCCAAACTATATAATCCGTTGGCTTCGCTTTCGGCACCCATTGCAATGGAACCTGTGCCATTGCCCAGGGCGTTTCTACCTAATGCCAGACTATCGTCACCCGTGGCCTTACTGCTTGCACCCAGTGCTACCGATTTTTCTCCTGATGATGACGCTTTGTGACCTAACGCAACACTACCTTTCTTTTGGGCTGCGGAACCTTGACCTATTGCCACTGCACTCTCACCGCTAGCACTGGAGCCAACCGCTAATGCAACTGTATAGTCGCCAGCGGCACTAGCGCCACTTCCGATAGCAACCCCCCTGCTCCCTGCGGCTGTCGATAGCTGCCCCATTGATACTGAACTTTGTCCAGTAGCATGACTGTCATAACCCACTGCAGTAGCCCCCACAGCAGAGATTGCATTTACCCCAATAGAAATACTTGCTGTGCTACCGCCTACAGAGGAAGCCTTCGCACCTTTACCAATAGCAATCCATGCGTCAGTGAGTTCGGTGCCATCAGAATATGTACCACCATCAAGGCTGACAGAAGCACTTGCCCCAAACGACGACATCAGCCCACCGGCGACTAATGCAGATACTAACAGCTTCCTGCGCCCAGATTTCTTGCCACGACCTTTCGCTGTTTCACTGGCGACAGTGAAGTTGCCAGTTGCAGGGTTCCAGATAACTTTAAAAATTTTGTTCATTGTTGTTGCTCTCTATTCCTTGTTATAAGTGCAATGACTGCATTTATTTTTTGCTTTTTTTCTGCCTGGTATCGGCAGGTGGAAGATTGTCGAAGTTGATATTCTGCATATTAATAGCCAACTTCAGGTATTTCAGGTTATTGGGCGACACCCCTTTTAACGTTAAGTTAATGTCTTGCCATTGACCTGGTAATAATTGCAGCGTGGAGTTCATGGTGGTGCTAAATAGCAGCTGTTGCCATTTGGCATATTCTTTTAGATCAATAGGTTTTTCACCGCCCCAGGTGGCATGAAAACCAACGTTAGAAACAGGTACACTTAATAAATTAACCAGCGAAATATGTATGACGCAGCCATTTTCAGAGGCCTCTATTGATAATATGCGCCCCGCTAAACCCACAGACCCATTATTTAGAATAAAATATTTTGTTTGAGCTGGGTTAAATTCAGTAAAGACAAAGTTGTCTTGCTGACGCTTAATCTCTTTCACCACCTGAGTCAGCATTTTTGTACTGTTTATTGCGCTAAGATTTTGTTTTTCAATGTTATTTGTTTTTTTGTCTTGTTGTTCTAATTGCTTTTCGAGTTGATCAATTCTGGCCTTTTGTTCTTCCTGTTGTTTTGTTAGTTCATCAACTACTTTCGTTTTTTCGACGTAGTCACAACCTGACAATACCAGTATTGTCGAAGCCGCCAGGACGCTTATAAATAATTTATTCACATTCATATAAAAGTATCCTTACATATCATCCCTGCTCGCGATTTGAACTAAGGGATGTGTCCATCTGTGGTTGATGTTTTTGTGATTTATATTGTCGGCTTTATAGTTATTACTTACACATTCATTTTGAAAATTATTTATTAAGTTTTAAAATTGTTTAATTTTATTAAGGAGGAGGATTTTAATGAGGAGGGTTATCAAATGTCAAATACTGCATTTAAAGCAGAAAAAGAGCTTTAATTTAATATTCATGCAGCCAATGTTTTTGGGCTGATTTTTAGAATATGGATGGAAAAATAACGGCAAAACTTTTATTTTATGAATGATATCGTCCATTTTCAGGCGTCGAACCAAACCTTTTACTGAACGCATTTTCAGATTGAGTGCCACTGGTAAAAACTTGGTTCTACGAGAAAACAGAGGGGGGTTTTGTTACACCCCGAATTTATCTGAAATACGGGGTGTCAGGTCGGTATACAGGTAAGGGGGTTAAAATGCTGTCTTTGAGAACCCTGTCATCTCTTTGAGCCCCATTTCCCGGCCCAGCGCCGTCATCGGGTGCACCACGATCAGGCCGCGTACGCTTTTTTTGAGTTTGCCCATATCGGCCTGCTCTTTTTTAGTGATCGCGCGGCGAAACGGCAGGTTCATCAGCTTCTGCGCTTCTTTACTCAGTTTCTGGCTGTGTACTTCGCGCAGACGGATAATTTCTGCTTCCAGCGTCTCTTTTTCTTTTTCCAGCTCCGCGTATTTATCGGCGGATTCAACCAGAGAGAGACCTGCCTGCTGGTGGCGAATAGCGTCAAGACGATCGCTCAGGCGTTTAATTTCGTTTTTTTCGACTTCTTTCATGGGATAGCTTCTGATAGAAATGGGATAGATACCTTATAGTATGCGCGCAGTGAGTGATTCTTCACAACTCATGACGTAAAGATAATCAATTATGGCAAGTATTACACTGCTCACTATTTAATTATCTCGTTGAGAATAAAATCCTTTTTGTCGAAAGAAAAGATGAAGCGCCCTTTTGTCGGCAAGAAAAGCGATTAAGCACATTTTCCTCAATGACAACGCTAAATTGATCCTAAACTCAAATAAGCGACCGCGGGAGTCAGACGCGGGTCCCACATGGAGGATCTATCATGGCAAAAATAGGTGAGAACGTACCACTTCTTATTGATAAAGCCGTCGATTTTATGGCGTCCAGCCAGGCGTTCCGTGAATACCTGAATAAAACGCCGCCGCGTGATTATGTTCCTTCCGAGGTGCCGTCGGAGAGCGCGTCCATTTATTTGCAGCGTCTGGAATATTACCGGCGGCTGTACCGACCAAAAGAAGAAGAAAGAGGTTAACGGCGGGATTTACTTTTGAAAGGCCTTTTTTAAGCTGATTTTAGAAATCAGCTCGGTCAGAGAGAGAACCATCGTCGAACGCACCGCCTGCTGGTAGCGCTGAATTTGCATGGCGTAGAGCGCCGCGTCGGACGTATCAAAATGCGGCGGCGGCGGTAGCGCCATGACGCAGTGCAGTTCGCCAAACGGCCCGAGGATTTCATCGTCGGTAAAGGCGTACTCATTGCCGTCGTGATTCAGCTCTTCGCGCAGCGCCATTAACAGCTCCGCATCTTCATATTCGGTGCGGCTGAGTACGCCAAGGCCATAGATAAGTTTCAGACGTACCGAAAGATCGCCCAGCGGCCCGTCGCCGTCCAGCAACGGTTCCACAGCGTATTTCACCGCATAGTCGTCTTTGCGAAACACCTGAAGCACCAGAATATTCACCGCCTCGGTCAATAACTCGACGGCGGTAATCAGGAAGCTCCGTACGGTTTTGCCAGCATTCAGACGCTCAAGCACACGATTTTCAAAGGCCTGGGTTTGTTCCATTATTGCCTGCATATCTGACAATCTGTTATTTGGGCGCAGGCTAACCTGCGCCGGATTCTGCGTCATTTGGTCGCGTTATATGCGTTAACCGCCTCCGCCACCACATCGCTATTGGCATCCAGCCCGGAAATTTGCGCCAGCGCGGCCTGCGGGCCTTTTTCGGTAATCAGAGCCGCCAACTCCTGCGCCTGCGGATCTTCATCACTACGGAAATGCATCGCCGCCGCGATCCCTTTGACCAGATTTACATGCGGCAGACCATATTCCAGGGTGCCAAGCAGCGGTTTGATCAGACGGTCGCCCGCGCTGAGTTTGCGTAGCGGCTGACGACCTACGCGTTCGACGTCATCTTTCAGATACGGGTTTTCAAAACGACCGAGGATTTTCTGAATGTATGCCGCATGTTTGTCGGCATCAAAACCGTAGCGTTTGATCAGCACCGCGCCGCTTTCTTCCATCGCGCCTTTCACCACCGCACGAATACTCTCATCGAGAATAGCGTCGCGAATGGTCTGATGACCGGCTAATTTGCCGAGGTACGCGGTTATAGCATGACCTGTGTTCAGCGTGAAGAGTTTACGTTCGACAAATGCCATCAGGTTATCCGTTAACTCCATCCCCGGAATGTTTGGCAACGCGCCTTTAAACTGGGTTTTATCGACAATCCACTCGCTGAACGTTTCTACCGTCACTTCCAGCGGATCGTTGGTTGCAGAAGCGGAAGGCGGCACAATACGGTCAACGGCGGAATCGACAAAACCGACGTGCTGTTCAACCCAGGCTTTATCGCCATCCGCCAGCGCGTTCATTACGTGGCCTTTCAGCTGCGTGGTGCCGCGCACCATATTTTCACAGGCGATGATATTCAGCGGGGCATCCACGCCCTGCGCCTTACGTTTTACCAGCCCTTTAGCGATGGCCGGAGCGATACGCTCAAGCACAACCGGACCCACGGCAGTAGTGATTAAATCAACGTGGGCAATCAGGTCGACAACATCATCGCCGATGCTGCTGACAGCGTTGACGCCGGAAACCGTATCCACCTGCTCATTTTCACCCACAACATGAACCTGATAGCTATGACGGGCATTCAGGGCATCGAGTACGACCTGATTTACATCCGCAAACGTCAGTTGTATCCCCGCGTCAGCCAGCAGTTTGCCGATAAAGCCACGACCGATATTACCTGCGCCAAAATGTAATGCTTTCATAGTATTAACCTTCATTAATGTTTTTACCCGAGAGGGCTGGGGTGAGGGACTGCATAGATTTCCCCTCAACCTAACCCTCTCCACAAGGGAGAGGGTATCGCCTTCATATTTCGAACTGCAGATGCGTTGGCTCTCCTCGCTCACCCCAGTCACGTACTTATGTACGCTCCTGGGGATTCACTGCGTTGCCGCCTTCCTGCAGCTCGAACTATTTTGGGGATACTTAACTGTTAAGCTTTTTTACCTGCCAGCAGTTCCAGCACTTCATCCACGCTGGTGGTGTGCGCCAGACGTTCGATTACGGATTCATCATCCAGCGCGTTGGTCAGGCTGGTGATGACCTGGATGTGCTCATTGTTACGTGCGGCGATACCAATGACCAGACGGGCAATATCGTCTTCTTCTTCACCGAAGCGTACGCCTTCCGGATACTGGCAGAACACCACGCCGGTTTTCAGCACGCGATCTTTCGCTTCCACTGTACCGTGCGGTACTGCGATGGATTCACCGAGGTAAGTCGGCGTCAGCTTTTCGCGGTCCAGCATCGCCTCGACGTATTCCGGCTCAACATAGCCGCCTTTCACCAGTTGTTCACCGGCAAAGCGAATCGCCTCTTCTTTGTTAGCGGCTTTACGGCCCAGGAAGATATTCTCCGCACCCAGTTTGAACAGGTTGTTATCACCCTCCTCAAAGCTGTCTTTCAGATGGTCGCGTACTTTCTCTTCATTAGTATTGTGGCGCTGTGCGGCAACCAGACGTTCGGTCAGGCTGGTGTACAGGCCGCTATCCAGGAAGTTGGTCAGCGAAATATGCTGCGCCTGCGGTACCTGACGCATCGCGCGCTCGGTAAGGTCACGGTGAGTAATGACCAGATCCACATCCGGCGGCAGATTGTTAATCGCGCTGTTGGTGACGGAGATCTGGCTCAGGCCCGCATCCTGTACTTTCTTACGCAGTACCCCTGCGCCCATCGCGCTGGAACCCATACCGGCATCGCAAGCCACGATGATTTTACGCACATGGCTCAGGTCGTTGGTCACGTCGCCAGCCGCCAGCGGAGAGGCGCCTTTAGATTCCGCTTTCATGTCATGCATACGACGGGTGGCCGCTTCAATGTCATCTTCTTCTTTCACTTTGCTGGTTTTCAGCAGAATTGCAGAAACCACGAAGGAGACCGCCATTGCCGCCACGATGGCAGCGATGTTAGCGAAGTAAGCGCCTTTTGGCGTCATCGCCAGTACGGCCAGAATGGAGCCAGGAGAAGCCGGAGAAACCAGACCGCCGTTCAGGATGGTCAGGGTAAATACGCCAGTCATACCGCCAAGGATAACGGCCAGGATCAGACGTGGGTTCATCAGCACGTACGGGAAGTAGATCTCATGGATACCGCCCAGGAAGTGGATAATTGCCGCGCCGCCCGCAGACTGTTTAGCGCTGCCGCGACCGAAGAACATGTACGCCAGCAGGACGCCCATCCCTGGACCCGGGTTAGCTTCAATCAGGAAGAAGATGGATTTACCCATCTCATGGGACTGCTGGATACCCAGCGGTGAGAAGATGCCGTGGTTAATCGCGTTATTGAGGAACAGGATTTTCGCCGGTTCAACAAAAATGGACGCCAGCGGCAGCATATCGTGCGCCACCATGAAGTTAACGCCCGCCGCCAGAATTTTGGACAGGACTTCAACCGCCGGACCAATACCGAGGAACGCCAGGATGGCGAGGATCATACCGATAATGCCAGCGGAGAAGTTGTTCACCAGCATCTCAAAACCGGATTTGATCTTACCGTCTACCCAACTGTCGAATTTCTTAATGCAGTAGCCGCCTAATGGACCGGCGATCATTGAGCCGAGGAACATCGGCATATCCGCGCCGACAATAACGCCCATGGTAGTGATAGCGCCCACCACGCCGCCGCGTTCGCCGCCAACCAGACGACCGCCGGTATAACCGATGAGCAGCGGCAGCAGGTAGGTGATCATCGGACCAACCAGTTTCGCCAGCGTTTCGTTAGGCAACCACCCTGTTGGAATAAATAATGCGGTGATAATACCCCACGCGATAAACGCGCCGATATTAGGCATCACCATATTGCTGAGGAATCGACCAAAGCTTTGCACTTTGATCTTAATATCGGATGACATAAAAACACCCCTTCTTATGTTGCTGTCGCGCAGGCTGAAAGCCCGAGGTTTGTTAATGTAGCGGCAGAGGTAGCCGGACCCTGTAGTGTAGATACTGCGCAATCTGGCACTGAATCGTTCAACTGTCCAGACAGGGACAATTTATGTGATTTGTGTCACATAAATATAGGGGGTAGAGAGGTAATTGATGTGATATTGATCACAAAGTGGCTGTGTAAAAAAACAACGAATCTAATTTTTAGCACTTAAAAGGCCATTTTATGTGAGATATTTCACATTTTTATTTTGGTGCTTTGTTGAGTTTTTGTGATCCTCTTCACAAGAAATTTTAAGCCCGGGTAACGTCAATACGATCTGGTAAACATTTTGTCGCGAGCCCTCTCACGTTATGTCATTCAGCAACCTCCTTTTGTGTCTCTTTTCGTCTTATTTGAGCCATACTATGATTTTTACTGGTTGGCAAAAAGGACACGGCATGAAACTCATCGGTAGCTACACCAGCCCTTTTGTGCGCAAAATCTCTGTTCTGCTGCTCGAAAAAGGCATTACCTTCGAATTTATTAATGAACTACCCTACGAGGCGGATAACGGCGTGGCGCAATACAACCCTCTGGGTAAGGTGCCAGCGCTGGTGACGGAGAAAGGGGAGTATTGGTTCGATTCGCCGATCATCGCGGAATATATTGAACTGCTGGATATCGCGCCAGCGATGCTCCCGCGTGACCCGATGGCAGCGCTTAAAGTTCGCCAGCTTGAAGCGTTGGCTGACGGCATTATGGATGCAGCGTTGGTGTCTGTACGCGAACAGGCGCGCCCGGCGGCGCAACAATCGGAAACGGAACTGTTGCGCCAGCGGGAAAAAATCAACCGCAGCCTGGATATGCTCGAAAGTTATCTGAGCGACGGGACGCTAAAAACGGATACGGTCAATCTGGCGACTATCGCGATTGCCTGTGCGGTAGGCTATCTCAACTTCCGCCGGGTCGCGCCTGGCTGGTGCGTTAGCCGCCCCCACCTGGTTAAACTGGTCGAAACGCTTTTTCAACGCGAAAGCTTTGCCCGCACCGAAGCGCCAAAGGCTTGACGCGCATTATGTCCGCCTGAGCAAACTCACGTTACAATCCCCCTTATGTCGATATCCCTCTCCCGCCAGGAGAGGGCCACCAACAGCCAGGCATTTTCATGACAAGCGAAACGCGTACACTCTACAGCCAGCTTCCTGCTATCGATCGCTTATTGCACGATAGCGCTTTTCTTTCTCTGCGCGATCGGTATGGTCATACCCAGGTGGTTGATCTGCTTAGGCGGATGCTTGACGACGCGCGCGACGTCATCCGGAATACGCAAACGCTTCCCGACTGGTACGCAGACTGGGCGCAAGAGGCGAAACTCCGGCTGGAAAATGCGGCGCAAAGCGCGCTGCGCCCGGTGATTAACCTGACGGGGACGGTGCTGCACACCAACCTTGGCCGCGCATTGCAGGCGCAAGAAGCGATTGAGGCGGTAACGCAGGCGATGCGCGCGCCGGTGACGCTGGAATACGATTTAGATGGCGCCGGGCGGGGGCATCGCGACCGGGCGCTGGCGACGTTGTTATGCCGTATCACCGGGGCGGAGGACGCCTGTATCGTCAATAACAATGCGGCGGCGGTATTGCTGATGCTGGCGGCGACCGCCAGCGGCAAAGAGGTGGTAGTTTCGCGTGGCGAGCTGGTCGAAATCGGCGGCGCGTTTCGTATTCCGGATGTTATGCGTCAGGCGGGCTGTACGCTGCATGAAGTGGGCACCACCAACCGGACGCACGCGAAAGATTACCGTCAGGCGGTAAATGAAAATACCGGGCTGTTGATGAAGGTGCATACCAGTAATTACAGCATTGAGGGCTTTACCAAAACGGTAGAGGAAGCGGAACTGGCGGAAATTGGGCGAGAGCTGGATATTCCGGTGGTGGCGGATCTGGGCAGCGGTTCGCTGGTGGATTTAAGTCAATATGGCTTACCCAAAGAGCCGATGCCACAGCAGCTCATTGCCGCAGGCGTCAGCCTGGTAAGCTTCTCCGGCGATAAGTTGCTGGGCGGGCCGCAGGCCGGGATCATCGTCGGCAAAAAAGCGATGATTGCCCAACTGCAAAGCCATCCGCTGAAACGCGCTCTGCGCGCCGATAAAATGACACTGGCGGCGCTGGAGGCAACGTTACGTCTGTATCTGCACCCGGAAGCGTTGGCGGAGAAATTACCCACCCTGCGTCTGTTAACCCGCAGTGAAGCGTCGATTCGCGAACAAGCGCAGCGGTTACAGGCGCGGCTGGCGGCACGTTACGGCGATGAATTTGCGCTGGAGGTTAAACCCTGCCTGTCGCAAATCGGCAGCGGTTCATTACCAGTAGACCGCCTTCCCAGCGCCGCCATGACCTTTACCCCGCACGACGGGCGTGGTAGTCGGCTGGAGGCGCTGGCGGCCCGCTGGCGCACGCTGCCTGTACCGGTCATTGGCCGAATTTATGATGGCCGTTTATGGCTGGATATGCGCTGTCTTGAAGACGAAAGCCGGTTTATGGAGATGATGCTGAAATGATTATTGCAACTGCCGGACACGTAGACCACGGTAAAACGACGTTGCTCCAGGCGATTACCGGAGTCAATGCCGATCGCCTGCCGGAAGAGAAAAAACGCGGGATGACTATCGATCTGGGCTACGCCTATTGGCCGCAGCCGGATGGTCGTGTGCTGGGCTTTATCGATGTGCCTGGACATGAAAAATTCCTCTCTAACATGCTGGCGGGCGTAGGCGGTATTGATCACGCTTTGCTGGTGGTCGCCTGTGATGACGGCGTCATGGCGCAAACGCGCGAGCATTTACAGATCCTGCAACTGACGGGCAATCTCCAGCTCACCGTCGCGCTGACCAAAGCCGATCGCGTGGACGAGGCGCGTATCGGTGAAGTACGTGAAGAGGTACTGGCGGCGCTCGACAACTATGGCTTCGCCGATACCGTTTTATTTGTCACCGCCGCCAATGAAGGGCGCGGTATTGCAGAACTTCGCGCTCATTTACAGCAGCTTCCTGCACGTTCGCACGCCGCGCAGCATCGTTTCCGTCTGGCTATCGACCGTGCGTTTACGGTGAAAGGGGCGGGACTGGTGGTGACCGGAACGGCGCTGAGCGGAGAGGTAAACGTGGGCGATACGCTATGGTTGACCGGCGTTAATACGCCGATGCGCGTACGAAGTCTACACGCGCAAAATCAGCCCACCGACCATGCGTATGCCGGGCAACGTATTGCGCTCAATATTGCGGGCGATGCGGAGAAGGAGCAGCTTAACCGCGGCGACTGGCTGCTTTCGGATGCGCCGGTGGGGGAAGCTTTTTCCCGGGTGATCGTTTCTCTGGCGCTTCATGCGCCGCTTTCCCAATGGCAGCCGCTACATATTCACCATGCCGCCAGCCATGTGACCGGTCGCGTCTCTTTGCTGGAAGGCGGGCTGGCCGAGCTGATCTTTGATACGCCGTTGTGGCTGGCCGATAATGACAGACTGGTGCTGCGTGATATTTCCGCACGCGCCACCCTTGCTGGCGCACGCGTGGTGACGCTTAAGGCGCCGCGTCGCGGTAAACGTAAGCCAGATTATTTGCACTGGCTTTCAACGCTTGCCGACGCGCAGGACGATAGCGCGGCGTTGGCCATTCATCTGGAACGCGGCGCCGTCAACCTGCCGGATTTCGGTTGGGCGCGTCAGCTTAATCCTCTCGGTATGCGTCAGCTTATTGAGCAACATGGTTTTATCCAGGCCGGAGACAATCTGTTAAGCGCGCCCGTCGCCGCCCGCTGGCAGCGTAAGATTCTTGATACGCTGGCGACCTACCACGAACAGCACCGCGATGAACCGGGGCCGGGACGCGAGCGTTTACGCCGCATGGCCCTGCCGATGGAGGATGAAGCGCTGGTTCTGATGCTGATCGAGCGGATGCGCGACGACGGCCTGATTCATAGCCATCACGGTTGGTTGCATCTGCCGGATCATAAAGCGGGATTTAGCGATGAGCAGCAGGCCGTCTGGCAAAAAGTCGAACCGCTATTTGGCGATGAGCCCTGGTGGGTACGCGATCTGGCGAAAGAGACCGGAACGGAAGAACAATTGATGCGGCTGGTGCTGCGGCAGGCGGCACAGCAAGGCATCATTACCGCGATCGTAAAAGATCGGTACTATCGTAACGATCGGATTGTCGCTTTCGCCAATATGATCCGCGAGCTGGATCAAGAGAGAGGATCAACGTGTGCGGCGGATTTTCGCGACAGGCTGAATGTAGGGCGGAAACTGGCCATTCAGATCCTTGAATATTTTGACCGGATTGGATTTACACGACGTCGTGGGAATGATCATTTATTACGTGATGCGTTATTATTTCCGCAAAAAGAATGAAATGGTTAAATTAAATAACAAATGAAGCAATACAATTATTGCGTTGCTTTTTATTTTTCTGGCTTCTTAAAATAGCCAGCGTGAACCTGTTATCAGAATAGTTTTGCCCATATTCTTTGCGCCTTAGTCAGGCGACTCACGATGAGATTGTGGAAATTTATCGCGCGGCGATGTAACGCCTTTGCCCGGTGGCGCGGACGCTTACCGGGCCTGCGTAGACGATGCAGGCCGGATAAGGCGTAACTCGTTAGCTTCGGGCGAGCTGTTGCTGCGCCAGCCAGACGGCGCCCAGCCTGCCCGCCTGATTTCCCAGTTGGCAGGGCTGAATCGGTACCTGGAGCGCCTCCCACATTTCAAACGTTTCAAGATGCCGCGTCAGGAGCGGGTAGAGCTTTTCCTGTTCGCTTATTCCTCCGCCGATCAGCACCACGCCCGGATCAAACATAGAGATCACGCTGTAAACGCCGCGTGAAAGATAACGCGCCCAGTCATTGACCGCCTCACGCAGATGAACATTGGTCGCCATTCGTTCGAAGATCACATCCGCAGGCGGCATCTCTTCGGCAGGCAGCGCCAGCGCCTGGCGGCACGACGCCATTAATCCGCTGGTTGACGCGATTTTATGCATACTTTCGCCATTATTCCCGACCGGCATGACGCCGAATTCACCGGCGTGAAAATGCGCGCCGCGATACAGTTCTCGTCCGACGATAATACCGCCGCCAATGCCGGTTCCAATGGTGATACAGACCAGATTGTCATAATGCTGTCCGGCGCCTCGCCACATTTCGCCCAGCGCCGCGCAGTTCGCGTCGTTCTCCACGACCAGCGGCAGATCGGTTAGCCCGCTGAACAACTCCATCAGGTTGACGTCATCCAGGTAAGCCAGCGCGCCCGCTTTTGCCGCATGACCGTTATGGGGATTAATATGGCCGGGGAAACTGACCCCGATTGCCGCAATGTCATAGTCCTGTTGGCAACGCGCCACCACATCCTGCCATTTGCGGGTAAACGTGGAGGCGTCCTCTGGCGTATCGAATTGATGATGGGTTAATTCTTCGCCGTCACTGTTAATCACGCCATATTTGACGTGAGTTCCTCCCACATCAATACCGATATATTGCTGCATAGTGTTCTCCGTACGTTAAACAGGCACCTGTTTAGTATGGCTAAAACCAGACGGAGAAACGTAAAGGAAAGTAATTCGTGATTGCTGTCGTAAAGCGGGAAATCATTGGCGAAAAATTCACCAGCACCGTCTACCCTTGTGGAGTACCTTTACAATAAGGAGTTGGTCATGACGAACAATCCCCCTTCAACACGTATTCAGCCAGGTGAATACGGGTACCCACTGAAGTTAAAAGCCCGCTATGACAATTTTATTGGTGGTGACTGGGTTGCGCCCGCCGACGGCGAATATTATCAAAACCTGACGCCAGTGACCGGCCAGCCGCTATGTGAAGTCGCTTCCTCCGGTAAAAAAGATATCGATTTAGCGCTCGACGCCGCGCATAAGGCGAAAGATAAGTGGGCGCATACGTCAGTACAAGACCGTGCCGCTATCTTGTTTAAGATCGCCGATCGGATGGAACAAAACCTCGAACTGTTGGCGACAGCGGAAACCTGGGATAACGGTAAACCGATTCGTGAAACCAGCGCCGCCGACGTACCGCTGGCGATCGATCATTTCCGCTATTTCGCCTCCTGTATACGTGCGCAGGAGGGCGGGATTAGCGAAGTTGATAGCGAAACCGTGGCCTACCATTTTCACGAACCGCTTGGCGTCGTGGGGCAGATAATCCCGTGGAACTTTCCGTTGTTGATGGCAAGCTGGAAAATGGCGCCAGCGCTGGCGGCGGGTAACTGCGTGGTGCTTAAACCGGCACGCCTGACGCCGCTTTCCGTTCTGCTGTTAATGGAAGTCATTGGCGATCTGTTACCGCCGGGCGTCGTCAACGTCGTGAACGGCGCGGGCGGCGAGATCGGCGAATATCTGGCGACCTCGAAACGTATCGCGAAGGTGGCGTTTACCGGTTCGACGGAAGTGGGTCAACAGATCATGCAGTACGCCACGCAGAATATTATTCCAGTGACGCTGGAGTTAGGAGGCAAGTCGCCAAATATCTTCTTCGCCGACGTGATGGATGAGGAAGATGCGTTCTTTGATAAAGCGCTGGAGGGATTTGCCCTGTTTGCCTTTAACCAGGGCGAGGTGTGTACCTGTCCAAGCCGTGCGCTGGTCCAGGAGTCCATCTATGAGCGCTTTATGGAACGCGCTATTCGCCGGGTAGAGAGCATTCGCAGCGGGAACCCGCTAGATAGCGGTACACAGATGGGGGCGCAGGTCTCCCACGGCCAGCTTGAGACTATCCTCAATTATATCGATATCGGTAAAAAAGAGGGGGCCGATATTCTGACCGGTGGGCGACGCAAGGAGCTGGATGGCGAACTTAAAGAGGGCTATTACCTTGAGCCTACCATTCTGTTTGGTAAGAACAATATGCGCGTCTTTCAGGAGGAGATCTTTGGCCCGGTGCTGGCGGTAACCACCTTTAAAACCATGGAGGAGGCGCTGGAAATCGCTAACGATACGCAGTATGGCCTCGGCGCTGGCGTCTGGAGCCGCAACGGCAATCTGGCCTATAAGATGGGGCGCGGCATTCAGGCCGGGCGCGTATGGACCAACTGCTATCACGCCTATCCGGCACATGCGGCGTTCGGCGGCTATAAGCAGTCGGGCATCGGGCGCGAAACTCATAAGATGATGCTGGAACACTACCAGCAAACCAAGTGCCTGCTGGTGAGCTATTCCGATAAGCCGCTGGGGCTGTTCTGACGCAAGAGGTAATGCCCGATGGCGCTGCGCTTATCGGGCCTACCGCATTGATATCAGCCTGGTGGTAATGCCCGATGGCACTTCGCTTATCGGGCCTACCGCATTGATATCAGCCTGGTGGTCATGTCTGATGGCGCTGCGCTTATCGGGCCTACCGCGTTGATATTAGCCTGGTGGTAATGTCTGATGGCGCTACGCTTATCGGGCCTACAAAAATTCATCGCAATATACTGATATTGCAAATCTTGTAGGCCGGATAAGGCGCAGCCGCCATCCGGCACAGTATTACCGCTCGTTAACCCAAATCCGCATTTCGCCCTCGCCACGGTTGGCCCAGCTAAACCACGGAATGAACGTTAGCGTCTGCGGCTGGCGCGATGACGGCGCGTTATCGTAGTGCCACAACGCCTGATGCTGCGCATCTGGGGCGCTTTGCTTCTCGCCTTCAGCCTGAATCAGCATCTTATGCGCAAAAAGCCCTTTGCCCTCAAAGACCCGGAACTCACTCTCTTTCGGTAGCCACAGATTATGTAGTTCTTCGCCGTTATCGGCCTGCTCAAGGCAATAGACCAGCGGCCCGCGCTGAATGGCAACCTTACCGGCGACGTGACGCGCCAGCGGATTGCCATACACGCGGCGAACCGGCATCGGCAGCGTCAGGGTTATCGTATCGCCCTCCTGCCAGGTTCGACGGATATGCAGATAACCTTTGCGAATATCCTGCTCCACTTCCAGCCCGTTGAGCGTCACTTTTGCCTCAGGGCACCAGTCCGGCAGACGTAGCGCCAGCGTGTGACGTACCGGCTGCACAGAGTCGATGGCAATCTTCACCTGCTCATGCCACGGGTAGTTCCCGCTGATTCGCAGTTTGAGCGCGCCATTTTCAACCGGTATTTCCATGCTGTTACCCACGTACATATTGATGTACAGCGCATCCGCACGCGGTGTGTAGATGTAGTGACCAAGGGAGGTGAGTACGCGGGCGATGTTCGGCGGGCAGCAGGCGCAGCCAAACCAGCGCTGGCGAATGGGCTTAACGTGATCGTAAATATGGTTGAATTTTAACGATTTTGGATGCACTTCCAGCGGGTTGACGTAGAAGAAATGCTTGCCATCCAGCGCCATACCGCCGAGGACGGTGTTGTACAGCGCGCGCTCCATCACGTCGGCGTACTGGCTATCGGCTTCCATTTCCAGCATCCGGCGGGCGAACATCATCAGGCCGATTGAAGCGCAGCTTTCCGCATAGACCGAATCATTCGGTAAATCGTAATCGCTGCTAAAGGCTTCGCCACTGCTCTGTGAACCGATGCCTCCGGTGATATACAGCTGACGCTGCGCCATATTTTTCCACAGGCGCAGGCAGTCCTGGCGTTTGCCTTCATCGTTGCTCAGGCGAGCGAGATGCGCCACGCCGGTCATCAGATAGACAAAACGTACCGCGTGGCCAATGGCCGTCTGCTGCTGCGAAATTGGCAGATGCGCCTGGCTGTAGGCTTTGTCTTTGACCATCCACGCCGGGCCGTAGGTATGCCAGTAAGAGGTTTGGCCGCGTTTTTCGTACTCTTCGTCGTAGAAGTGCGGTTGGGCGCCGCGCTGCCCGATAAAGTAGCTTGCCAGCGCCATATAGCGCGGCTGCTCTGTTACCTCATACAGACGCATCAGCGCCAGCTCAATTTCCGGGTGGCCCGGATAGCCATGCAGCTGATTTTCGCCAGGGCCGAAAGTGCTGTCGATATGATCGGCCAGGCGACAAACGACGTCTAGCAGCCGACGCTTGCCGGTGGCCTGAAAGAAGGCGACGCCCGCTTCAATCAGATGCCCGGCGCAATAAAGCTCGTGGCACTCCGCCAGGTTGCTCCAGCGTTCTTGCGGGGCTTTTGCCGTAAAGTACGTATTGAGATAGCCATCGTCACACTGCGCGGCGGCCACCAGTTCAATCACCTCATCGGCGGTTTTCTCAAGCGCTGGATCGGGCTTCTGGCACAGTGACCAGGCAACCGCTTCCAGCCATTTCGCCACGTCGCTGTCCTGAAAGACCATGCCGTAAAAGTCGCCCGTCTGCTGGCCTGCGGCAATGCGGAAATTTTCAATGGCATGGCTGGGTTCAGCCTCTGGAATACGATCGTTTAACGCATCCCACTGGTAAGGAATAACCACATCGCGAACCAGTTGTTGATACTGTCCGAGGAACGGATCGCTGACCGTCAGTTTATGCAGATCGACTTCCAGTACGTTCATTTCGTGCTCCTTAAGGCTGTAGAGGTCATAGATATTCCTCGCTGACGGGGTATTTTATGGCAGTAATTTTTATTTTCGCGTTATGACCTGATTCATTTTGCCCGGATAGCGGTGAGCGACAAGGCGATAAAAGAGTAAAAAAAGATGACGATTCCGACCCGTATTTAAAAATGTGAGATGGATCGAGTGAAAGGACTATTTTTAGTTAATAATCAAAAGCTAATATGAAATACGGTGCTGAATGAGCGGGAAATGACATATTAATGCTCGAATTATCCATGACATTACCGATTAAAGTCCAAAACGGCGGATTATTTATTTCTCGCGGCATTGGGCGTCATCCTGCCAGGCGTCTGCAATCGTGGGAAATTATATTTGTGGAAAAAGGCTGCCTGAAAATTCAGGAAGAAGAATGTGTTTTCTGTGTCGACGCCGGGGAAAGCCTGTTGCTTTGGCCGCATCGCCGCCATATTGGCGTTGAGGAGTTTCCCGCCGATCTTAAATTTTACTGGCTCCATTTTGAGGTCAAAGCGCCGGACAGCGACCCGCGCTGGCTGACGCATCTTTCCGTGCCGCAGCATACCCAGGTTGCCGATCCGCAAGCGCTGATTGCGCTTTTTCGCCAGTTTATGAACGAGCAGGAAAAGCACCAGCGCAGTCCGGCGCTGGAGTTCATCGTGCTGCTGATTTTGCAGCAGCTCACCGTTGACGCCCGGCAGAATGAAAACGCCGAGGCCGCTGGCGTGTCGCTGGCCTGGAAAGCGCAGCAGCTGATTCGAACGCACTATCACCTGCCGCTTTCCAGCGCGGTTCTGGCGAAAGAACTGCATTGCAATGTGGATTATCTGGGACGCGTTTATCGGCGGGTATTTCACCTTACGCTAACGGAAGCCATCCACCGCCAGCGGGTGCGCGAGGCGGAAAAGTTGCTGATTAGCGACGCGCGTTCGTTAAAAGAGGTGGCGGAACGGTGCGGTTTTAATGACGTTGGTTACTTTCGCCAGATCTTCCGCAAACACACCGGCCTGACGCCCGCCGCCTGGAAGCGGCGCTACAGTAAGGAACACGTTAATTCTTGAGTATAATCTTTGGCCCTCTGACAACGCGGTTGCAAACTGAATGCCCGATGGCGCTTTGCTTATCGGGCCTACAAGAGTTCATCATAACGTATTGATATTGCAAATCTTGTAGGTCGGATAAGGCGCAGCCGCCATCCGACACAGGCTGTGACTGCCGATATTACTGCCCGTAATAGGCATTCGCGCCGTGTTTACGCAGATAGTGTTTATCGAGCAATTCCGGTTGCATATCCGGCAACTGCGGGGCCAGCTGGCGCGAGAACAGCCCCATATAGGCACACTCCTCAAGCACCACGGCGTTGTGGACGGCATCGGCGGCATTTTTACCCCAGGCAAACGGGCCGTGCGAATGAACCAATACCGCCGGGATTTGCGCCGGATCGAGACCGCGCTCTTCAAAGGTTTTAATAATCACCTCGCCGGTCTGATACTCATACTCGCCGTTAATTTCCTCAACGGTCATCAGTCGGGTACAGGGGATCGCGCCATAGAAATAGTCGGCGTGGGTGGTGCCCCAGGCGGGCAGATCGAGCCCGGCCTGCGACCAGATCGTCGCATGGCGGGAATGGGTATGCACGATCCCACCGATCTGCGGATAGCGGCGATAGAGCGCCAGATGGGTCGCGGTATCGGACGACGGTTTTTTGTTGCCTTCAACGACCTCACCGCTGGCGATCTCTACCACCACCATATCGTCGGCGGTCATCACCTCATATTCGACGCCGGAAGGCTTAATGACCATCAGCTTGCGCGTCTCATCGACCGCGCTGACGTTGCCCCAGGTAAAGGTGACCAGCCCGTGCGCCGGGAGCGCGAGGTTTGCCGCTAGCACCTCGGCTTTCAGTTGCTCTAACATGTGAAACCTCCTTCCTGCATCCGTGATTCAATCCAGCGGCGGGCCTGGATAATTTCCAGCACCGGCTCACTGGATTTCTCTGTCCACATCTCAATCAGAAATGAACCGCGATAGTTCAGCTCATGCAGCGTTTTGAAGATGCCAACAAAATCAACGCATCCTTCGCCAAACGGCACGTCGCGGAACTGGCCGGGGCTGTCACCGGTCACCGGCAGCGTGTCTTTCAGGTGGATAGCGGCGATACGGTCAATCCCCAGCTTCAGCTCGGCGGTCACGTCGTTCCCCCAGGCGCTGAGGTTGCCGACGTCTGGATAAACGGTGAACCACGGTGACGAAAGCATCTCGTCCCACTTTTTCCACTTGCTGATGGAGTTCATAAAGGCGGTATCCATGATCTCCACCGCCAGCATCACCTGCGCCGCTGCGGCCTGTTCCACCGCCCACGCCAGCCCTTCGGCGAAACGTTGCCGGGTGCCTTCGTCGTGCTCTTCGTAATAGACGTCGTAACCTGCCAACTGGATGGTGCGGATACCGAGATCGCGCGCCAGGCGAATGGCTTTGGTCATGATTTCACGCGCCCGCTGGCGTACCGCTTCGTCGCGGCTGCCAAAAGGGAAGCGACGATGGGCGGAGAGGCACATCGACGGGATGGCGACGCCGCTTTCCAGCATCGCGTTCACCAGCGAAGCGCGTTGGGCCGAGGTCCACTCCAGGCGTGAGAGACGTTCGTCGGTTTCATCCACCGACATCTCAACAAAATCAAAACCGCAGCTTTTTGCCAGCACCAACCGCTCTGGCCAACTGAGATCTTTCGCCAGTGCTTTCTCGTAAATACCTAATGGATGATTACGCATGCTTTTCTCCCCAAATGGCGTCAATTTGGGCGTGGAATTCGGCTGCGACCTGCGCCGGATGGGCGGCACCCGCCAGCGCACGTCCGGCGATAAATGCCTTAACGTTAATGTCGCGGAACAGCGGCAGATCCGCTGGGGTAATGCCGCCGGTAATCGATAGTTCAAGGCCGATGTCGGACAACGCCTTCATACGCGCCAGGTCCGCTTCTCCCCACTGCTGCCCGCTGGCCTGCGCGTCGCGTCCGCGGTGGTAAATCGCCTGGCGAACCCCGACGCGATACCAGTCTCGGGCGTCGTCCAGCGTCCAGTTGCCGAACAGTTCTATTTGAATTTCACCGCCGCAGGACTGGGCAACGGCGTGGCCTTTCTCGACCGTGGCGAGCGGTGCGGCGCAGATGATAGTCATCCAGTTGGCGCCAGCGCCAAAAGCCTGCTGCGCCAGGGTTTCACCGGCATCGGCCACTTTCCAGTCGGCGACGATGATTTTTTCCGGGCACTGCGCTCGCAGGGCTTTCACCGCGCTAAGGCCTTCGGTTAAACAAAGGATGGTTCCGGCCTCAACGATATCGACATGATCCTGTAGCAGGGCGACATCGCGTTGGGCTGCTTCCAGACTGGTGTGGTCGAGCGCCAGTTGCAGTAATGGTCGGCTCATAATGCGTGCTCCTTAATACGGGCGTGATAGCCCTGTAGTGCTTCAATCAAATCCTGGTATTGGCGGTATTTGCGCTGGTAGAGGGCGTGTGCGGTCATGTCCGGCAGCAGCGTGCGCACCGGGTGCTGCAGGTCGCGTTGGGCCTCGCGGAAATCGCGATATACGCCGGTGCCGACGCGGGCTGCCAGCGCCGCGCCGAAGCAGCCGGTCTCCTCCACCTGCGGCAGTTCAATGCGTAAACCGCTGACGTCCGCCAGCATCTGCATCCAGACGTCGGAGTGGGCCGGGCCGCCGGTAACGCGCAGGGCGCAAACGTCGGTAAAACGTTCACGCATGCGGTTGAGGTGGGTCATATGGCTGAACACCACGCCTTCATAAATCGCCTGCAGCAGGTGCGCGCGGGTGTGCAGCGCCTGCATGCCGTAAAAGCCGCAGGTCATCTCCAGTCCGGCATTGCTGCCGTAGAGAAACGGCAGAAAAAAGAGGTCGCTACCGGCTTTCGGCAGGCTGGCGACCGCCTGATTGATCTCGTCAAAAGAGAGGTAGCCCCACTGGGCGGTAAACCATTCAAGGTTGCCGGAGGAGGTCGGGCTGGCTTCGTGAACGATATACTGCCCGTCATTGACGTAGCGGCCATAGACGTAAGGGTGGGTCTCATGGTCGCGCAGGCCGTGAGCGATGCCGCTGGTGACGGCCCAGGTACCCATCACCGCATTGAGCGTTGATTCATCCTCAATACCGGCGCAAAGGGCGGTGGAAACCACGTCAAACAGGCCGCCGACGACGGGGGTACCCGCCGCCAGACCGGTGATGGCGGCTGCCTGAGCGGTGATCTCCCCGCATATTTCGGCTGAACCCACCACGGGGGGCAGCGCGCTGTCGATTTCACTGATGCCCAGCCACTCGGTCAGAAGCGGGTCGTACTGGCCCGTCGCCATGTTGTAGAGGTTGGACTCGGAGATGTTGCTCTCCTCACAGCCTTTCACGCCGGTTAAGCACCAGCGCAGATAGTCATGCGTCATCATGACGCAGCCTATCTGCGCGTAGCGCTGCGGCTCATTCTCTTTTACCCAGCGTAAAAGGGAGACCGGATGCCCGGTCCACAGGGTTTGCCGGGTCAGCGGGTAGAGTTTTTGCGGAACCGCTTCTTTTTGCCAGCGCTGGACAATTTCCATGGCGCGACGGTCGGAAGAGAGTATCGCTTTACCTAATGGCCGATCGCTTTTATCTAACAGGAACAGGCCCTTGCCCTGAGCGGAAATACCCAAACCGCGGATTTGTGAGCCGCTCACCCCCGTGTGCGCCAGCAGTTTGCTGATGACCGAGCCGCACTGTTGCCACAGTTCGGTCATATCGCGTTCAACCCAGCCTGGCTGCGGGCTTAAAGCGTGCAGCGGCAGGCGTTGCACCGCTACTTCCCGGCCTGCGCCATCGTACAACCCGGCTTTTAGCCAACTCCCACCACAATCTAACCCCAGCCAGTAGTTGCTCATGACTTATTGCACCTCGTCCACGGCTTTCAGGAGGTCAGCGCCCTGCGGGTTGTCTTTCAGGAACATATCGCGCACCTGGCTGCCCAGCGCATCGCTGAAGGCTTTACGGTCGATATCGGTCAGGACTTCAACTCCGGCTTCTTTCATGCCATCGATAATTTTTTGCTGATCTTCGGCGACCAGTTTGCGCTGATAGTCACCCGCCTCTTTGGCGGAACTCAGCAGTGCCTCCTGGAACTGCGGGCTTAAAGCGTCGAATTTGGCTTTATTGATCACCAGCAGCAGAGGCGAATAGGCGTGATGAGTGAGGGAGAGGTATTTCTGTACCTCATAGAATTTCGCTGACCACACGACGTTGATAGGGTGTTCCTGGGCATCAATTGTACGGGTTTCGAGGCCGGTATAGACTTCGGAGAATGGCATCGGAATAGGGTTCGCGCCGAAGATTTTAAAGGCCGCGATATTCATTGGGCTGTTGTTAGTGCGGATTTTTAAGCCTTTCAAATCGTCCGGCGTTTTTACCGGCGCGCGGGAGTTGGTGACGTCGCGCCAGCCGTTTTCCCAGTAGGCGAGGACTTTTAACCCTTTTGAATCGAGTGATTTTTTCAGTTCATCGCCGACTTTACCGTCGAGCGTTTTATGCGCATGCGCGGTATCGCGAAACAGGAAGGGGACATCAAGTAAGTTGAATACAGGGGCCAGACCGGTGAAATTGTTCGAACCGGACATTTCCATATCAATGGTTCCGCCGCGCACCCCGCTGATCATTGCCTGGGCGTTACCTAATGTGCTGTCAGGAAAGAGTTTTAGCGTTAATTCGCCGTTGGTTTTTTCTTTTAATAATTCGTTAAATTTTTTCGCGGCAATATGTTGGGAGTCAGTTTGCGGTGTTTCATAACCAAAACGTAAAGATTGCGCCGCCAGAGACGACACGCTGAAAACCGTCAGACCAGCTATCAATAATGAACGAGCAATAACGTGTAATTTCATAATATTATCCTTTAATTAATCCATTTAAGCGGTGTGATAATTAGCTCGGGAATAAAAATAAATAAAACCAGCAGCGACATCAGTACGACAACGTAAGGGAATACGCCTCTTACCGCGTCATCAAATTTCAATTTTGCTACCCCGGAAATAACGTTGAGGACGTTGCCAACGGGCGGTGTGATTAATCCAATAGAGCAGTTAATAATGAACATGACGCCGAAATAAATCGGGTCAATATTGGCTTCTTTAACTAATGGCAATAATACAGGGGTAAGAATTAACACCGTTGGCGTTAAATCCATCACCATACCGACGACCATAATTGAGATCATAATGACGATAAATAAGAGTCGCGGAGAGTCGACCAGCGGCTGCAGCAAATCTGACACCATCATGGGTAATTCCGCGATCGTAATCAGCCAGGCGGATACCTGGGCCGCGGCCACCAGAAACATGACGACTGACGTCGTTTTGGCGGCATTGACCAGCACGTGGTAGAGACTGGAAAACGTTAATTCCCGATAGATAACCACGGCGACAAACAGGGCGTAAAACGCGGCGACCGCCCCTGCCTCCGTTGGCGTGAAAAGTCCGGAACGGAAGCCGCCGATAATAATCACCGGTAAAAACAGCGCCCAGATACCTGAAACCAATGATTGCCAGATTTCACGCGGTGTTGCTTTGGGCTGAGAAGGGAGATTTAATCGCCCGGCCTGCCACCACCAGGTGAGCATAAGCGCCGCGCCCATCATGATGCCCGGTGCGATCCCGGCCATAAACAGCTTGCTGATCGACAAGCCGCTGGAAACGCCGAAGATAATAAAAGGAATCGAGGGCGGAATAATTGGCGCAATGATCCCGCCGGAAGCGATTAACCCAACGGAGCGGTTGATCGGATAGTTTGCGGAACGCATCATCGGCACCAGCAGCGCGGCGACCGCAGCGGTATCTGCTACCGCAGAGCCGGAAAGGCTGGCCATAATCATTGCCGCAATGACGCCCACGTAGCCCAGGCCGCCGGGCTTATGGCCGACCAGCTTCATCGGCAGGTCGACAATTCGCTTTGACAGGCCGCCCGCGTTCATGATTTCACCGGCCAAAACAAAAAAGGGAATGGCCAGCAGGGAGAAACTGTCCGCGCCGTTAACCAAGGTTTGCGCCATAATCTGCACGTCAAACATATCCAGGTATGCCATCAGAGCAGCGCCGCAAAGCAGCAGCGACCAGGCGATGGGTAAACCTATCGCGATCCCGCCGAGCAGGCAGCAGAGAAATATCACCACGGCCATGATTAGGCTCCTTGCTGTGGTTGTTGAAAGGAATCGTTACGCGTTATTAAGTGATAAAGCCGACGCAGCTCGATTAACGCGATGGCAACGCTTGTGGGCAGACAGGCGATATACATCAGGCCGATCGGTAAATCGAGGATTGGCGAGTGATCGCTCCAGTCCTGCAACGCTTTTTGCAGGCTGCCCCAGCCTAATGCGAGGCATAACAATAAAATCAGCGAATGCGTCAGCAGCGAGAGACGACGCTGATTCGCTGGCGAAAGTTTTTCCACCACAAAAGTGACCTGAACGTGAGCGTTATCCATAAATGCAACGATGGCGCCAATAAACGTCAGCCATACAAATAGATAACGTGATAGTTCATCTACCGACAAAATACTGCTCTCAAAACCGTAACGTAAAATAACGTTAATAAATACAATGCAGGAAAGTACGGCAATTAATACCGCAAGTATGCCCTCAAGTACCCGCTTCATAACGACTCCATCAGGTTATAGAAACTTATCTCTTTCGATGCTGAATAGTGGAACTTAATTTCTTATGTTTGGTTTATATTAGGTCGGCGCAACGTTGAGTTGCAGGCCGAGGATTAAGGTGATGATGTTTAATTCAGGTTAGCGGCGTGTGGCCTTTTTCATCATGTTAATACCATCGCGTAATATATTTATGCGGTGATTAATATCGGCGCTGGCATTGATTTCCAACAATTTAATACCGGTAAACTGCAACAGTTCGGGAGCGGCGGCGGTAATGAGTTCTTGAACATGTTTCTCCGTCATCAGACTTTGTGGACAGAAAGGTGCAAACGGAGCATGGAGGTCCTGCCATTCGCCGTATTCTCCATCCAGCGTTGTACCGGAGAACATCAGCGCCCCGAGTTTTCCAGCCTGTTTGGCCTGCTGCGTGTGGATCAGTGGTAGAGAGGTATCCCGCCCTTCAATAGCCGAGCGCGCCCAGTTAATACAGACGCTTATGTCATAGTCGGCAATAGTTTCCAGTACGTTTACCAACGGTAAGAATCCTTTGCGCGGTGCGGGGCCGGTCATCGCGTCGCAGTGTTCAAGCACCAGGTCGCAGGACCAGTCCCAGTTGGCAATCTCTTTTAATGAGCGCGCAAAGGCGTCGGTTGCCTGCGCTACGTTCGGATTGCCCGCCAGTGGGGCGGCATGAAGCTCAAGGGCTATAACTTTGCCGGGGGTTTTCGCATTGAGTTTATTTATCTTCTGATAAAGATGACGGTAGTATTCCACGCAGGCTTTACGCTGTTCCTCGTCACTGGACGCTAATCCAAAACCGCCGTTTTCGCTACGGCGGCGCATGGTTTCCATTATCGCGGTGACCACGATTTGCCAGTTTCCCGGTGTATGGCGCAATAACCACTCGTCGCCGAGCGGGTGAAGATGTTCAAGACAAGGCTGCTCCAGCCCCCGGATATCCGGAGTATCAGAGAGTTGCCGCCAGAATTCCGTCTCTTCCTCTTCACTCTTCTGGTGAAATGAGGGTGCACAAGGGTACGCACCGATAATATAACCGGTATTATTTTTCATTTTGTGCTCCAGTAAACTCTATTTTATAAAACGTCTATGGCGACTTTTACGACTATTTTCCGTATCGGCGTAGCAATGCTTTTATTACAACCGGGACGATGAACATCCTGCGGGAAAAACAGGGCATAACTTCCCGGTATCATTTCAATGAATGATTCATGTTCACTGTCGTGATAAAAAATAATATCGCGCTGTTCTAATAATGACTCGCTGATTTGATTATTACCGGTATCAATGGCAACTCCAATTTTCTCTTCGCCCCATGCCAGAAACTGAATATCCAGATAGCGGCGATGGACTTCCGGACGATTTTCAGCAGCATCGCGGGTGGTCATATCGATAATCTGCGCGAAGATATTTTTGCCGTCGATTTCCACTACGCCGGGTTCGAGCGTGCGAAAGTCCGTATTACGCAGGAAATCGAGCGCCTGCTCTATGGCCGACGGTAACCGGCACGGATCAGGCTGCGCGATATGTCCAAAAATCATGATGTGGCTCCTTACAGCGCCTGAATTTTAGCCCAGACGCTGTCGTCAATGGTGATACCGTGACGGCGGTTGTCATCCAGCAGTTTGGTAAATTCGTGGCCGGGCAGCCGAATCGCGACGTTGTCGTCGGCGCGTTCAGCGGTGGTGATGAAATCCATAATCCGCTGCAGTTTGGCGTCGCGGGTTGCACCATCGATCAACTTATCCACTTCTATGGCGATGAAAATCTGCGAAACGCCATATTCATCGCTGTTTTCCTGGGTCACTTCGGCAACGGAAGAGCCGTTGGAAAGCAGGGTGGCAATCATGTCCAGCACAATCGACAGACCAGATCCTTTCCAGTAACCCATCGGTAAAATGCGGCGATTTTTCTCGATAACGCCCGGTTCTTTGGTCAACTGACCGTTATCGTCGAAACCGCCATCCACCGGCAGTTCGCGGCCCGCCAGACGGTTAACTTCTAACATTCCGTAGGAGAACATCGACATCGACATATCCACCATCGTGATCGGCGTAGACGGGATGGCGACGATCAGCGGATTGGTACCGATACGACACTCTTTCGCGCCCCACGGCGGCATGACGGCGATGGAGTTGGTCCAGCAAATGCCGATATAGCCTTTTTCCGCCGCCTGCCAGCCGTAGCTGCCGCCGCGCATCCAGTGGTTAGCATTACGTAACGCCACCAGGCCAATACCATGATTGGAAGCCAGCTCGATGGCCCGGTCCATCATCTTTTTCGCCGTCAGGTTGCCGATAGCGCGCTGAGCATCCCACTGTTCGATGGCGCCGAGGCTGGTAACCCGCTGCGGTTTAGCATCAGGAATAATGTCGCCGTTATCCAGTTGCTGAATGAAGCGGGGAAAGCGGTTCACGCCGTGGGAATAGACACCGGACTCGGTGGTGCGAGCGAACATTTCCGCGCACTCGTCGGCGGTATCTTCCGCAATATTCCGCGACCGCAAGACGCGGTAGAAGGCCCCTTTTAACTCTTCGAAAGCTACTTTCATCCCTGTTCTCCTGGTCGATTGTTAGAAATTTTAGTATGTTTTTTTGTCGATAAATTTCATAATGCGAAATGTAGTTCCAAATATATAGATCAAAAATTGACATGGCAACGCCAGAGAAGGTTTTTAAAAACGATTAAAATCATTGGGTTATGTTTTTTATGCTGATATCGTGAACTGCAACACACTTTGAGCTACCATCTGATCGCCCAAGAAAGGAGAGAGTTTTCTGATGAGCCAGAACAACGATAAAGAGAAGCCTGCGGGGAGTCAGAGCCTGTTTCGTGGCCTGATGTTGATAGAAATTTTGAGTAACTACCCGAACGGTTGCCCGCTGGCGCACCTGTCGGAGCTGGCGGGGTTGAACAAGAGTACCGTCCATCGTTTGTTGCAGGGGCTTCAATCCTGCGGATACGTGACGCCAGCGCCGGCGGCCGGAAGCTACCGTCTGACGACAAAGTTTATTGCCGTCGGCCAAAAAGCCCTGTCATCGCTGAATATCATCCACGTTGCGGCACCGCACCTTGAGGCGCTCAACCTGGCCACCGGCGAGACGGTGAATTTTTCCAGCCGTGAAGATGATCACGCTATCCTGATTTATAAGCTGGAACCGACCACCGGTATGCTGCGCACGCGTGCCTACATTGGCCAGCATATGCCGCTGTACTGCTCGGCGATGGGGAAAATTTATATGGCGTTTGGTCAGCCGGATTATGTGGCGTCTTACTGGGAAAGCCATAAAGATCAGATCCAGCCGCTGACTCGTAATACCATTACCGATTTACCAGCAATGTACGATGAGCTGGCGCAAATTCGTGAAACCAGCATGGCGATGGATCGCGAAGAAAATGAACTGGGCGTTTCCTGTATTGCTGTGCCTGTGTTTGATATTCACCATCGAGTGCCTTACGCCATTTCTATTTCACTGTCGACGTCACGGCTAAAACAGATCGGCGAGAAAAATCTGCTCAAACCGTTGCGTGAAACCGCACAGGCTATCTCTAATGAGCTGGGATTTACCGTTCGCGAATAAGACAGCTCGCCAGGTTTTATCAGGCATCTGACAAAATTTGTCCGTTTGCGTAGTGGGATCAAAGCGGCGGGGAATGGCTCTCTGGCATTCTGGCGTTTTAACGCAGGGGGAGAACAATGAACCGGTTTATTATGGCGGATGCGTCGGCGTGTATCGGGTGTCGTACCTGCGAGGTCGCCTGCGTGGTGTCGCATCAGGAGCAGCAGAATAGCGCGGCGGTGACGACGGCGGACTTTGTGCCGCGTATCCGGGTGATAAAAGAGGATTGCTTCACCACGGCCACGGTCTGCCATCAGTGTGAGGACGCGCCGTGCGCGAATGTCTGTCCGGTACAGGCGATTCGCCGTGATCGGGGGCATATCTTCGTGACGCCATCGCGCTGCATTGGTTGTAAAAGCTGTATGCTGGCTTGCCCGTTTGGCGCGATGACCGTGGTGGCGTCCGCGTCAGGCGCGCAGGCGATTAAATGCGATCTTTGCTGGCATCGGGAAGCGGGGCCGGCGTGCGTGGAAGCCTGCCCGACCAGTGCGTTACAGTGCGTTGACGCAGCACACGTGCAGCGCCAGCGCCTCTATTCTCAACCTTTCTGAACGTCGTTCCGGCCTGCATGATGGCCGGAATAACCGTCAGCCTTCACGCCAGGCGCGTTCTATCTCTTCTGCAAGAATTTTTACGCCCGCCTCGATTTTGTCCGGTTCAGGCACGTAGTTCATCCGCATACACTGGTGTGTGTGCGGCCAGGGTTTATCCAGTCCGGGAAAGAAATAGTGGCCCGGCACCATCAGCACGCCGCGCGCTTTCAAGCGTTGATAGAGTAGCTCGGTGGTAATCGGCAGATCTTTAAACCACAGCCACAAAAATATTGCGCCTTCCGGTTTATGAATCAGGCAGCGTTCTTCGGATAAATAACGACGAATGATCGCGATAGTCTGTTGAACGCGCTGATAGTAGAAAGGTTTGATAACCGTTTCCGACAGCCGCAGCAGATCGTTACGCTTAATCATTTCGCACATCATCGCCGGACCCATGCCGCCGGGCGCAAGGCTGATAATGCCGTTCATGTTGGCAATGGCGGAAATCGTCTTATCATTGGCGATGATAATCCCGCAGCGGGAACCGGGCAGCCCCAGCTTCGAGAGGCTCATGCATAGGATAATATTGGGGTTCCACAGCGGGCGCGCCTCGCTAAAGATAATGCCCGGAAACGGTACGCCATAAGCGTTATCAATCACCAGTGGGATGTTGTGCTGATTCGCCAGTCTGTCCAGCTTCATCAGCTCTTCATCGGTGATAACGTTACCGGTTGGGTTGGTCGGGCGCGAGACGCAAATCATCCCCGTTTCTTCGCCGATGTGCAGATGCTCAAAATCGACGTGATACTTAAACTGGCCTTCCGGCAGCAGTTCAATATTTGGGCGCGCCGAAACGAAGAGGTCGTCTTCCAGACCGGAATCTGCATAGCCAATGTATTCCGGCGCAAGCGGGAATAGTACCTTTTTCGTACTGCTGTCGGCGCGACGTCCGGCGAAGAGATTAAATAAGTAGAAAAACGCGCTCTGACTGCCATTTGTCAGCGCAATATTCTGTGGTTCGATATCCCATCCCAGCGTTTCACGTAGCAGTACGGCCAGTGCATTCAGTAGCGCCGTTTTTCCCTGGGGACCGTCATAATTACAAAGCGCATCAGCGGCTTTGCCGCTTTCTACCATCTCTGTCAGTAGCGTCTGGAAATAATCCTGCATTGCAGGGATGTGTGCCGGGTTACCGCCGCCAAGCATGATGGCGCCTGGCGTGCGTAAGCCGTCGTTGAGATCCTCCATCAGGCGGGTAATGCCTGAATGGCGGGTAAATTTATCGCCGAAAAGTGAAAATGTCATAACGGGTGATCTATCGAACTGTCTGTCAAAGTGGATAACCATAACGCTACAAATGGCGGGGCGCAAATGGGGGTCAGGCGGTGGTGTTGATGTTTTATGCTACAAATTTTTATCAGGTTAGTTTTTTATTTTGAAGGGGCTACCGGTACGCGAGGAGACCGGTAGCGCCACGATTAGCGGCGGCCCGCCCAGACGACCATCACCGTATCGTCGCCGTACTGGCGTACAAAACCGTACCCGTGTTTTAGCGTCAGCGTGGTTTGTTGGCCTGCGCCGATGGCGGGATGTCTGGCGCGGAACTGGCTAATACGCTGCCAGTGCGCGACGGCTGCGGCTGACTTTCCGCTCACGTCCTGCCAGTTCATATCTGAACGGGTGCCTTGCAGCGGGTCGGAGCCGGTGGGGCCGAAGGGACGAGCGGATTCATCGCCGTAAAAGATCTGCACCGCGCCCGGCGAAAGCAGCAGCAGTTCCGCCGCCTTATCACCGCCCTCACGGAAAAGGCGCGTATCATGCGAGGAGAGGTAACTTAATACGTTGAAATCCTGCATTTTATCCGCCATCTGCTGCCAGACTGGCCCCATTTCCGCCAGGCAATCGACCGCTTTCGCCGCCTGCTCCTGATAATCAAAATTGATCATCGCGTCGAAACCATAGCGATAATAATCACTTTTCATGACGCCGTGGCCCCACGCTTCGCCAGTCATCCAGAACGGGCTATCATCCAGCGCTTTGTCCGGATTGGCCTGCTTCCATTCATGTAACGCCGCGCTGGCCTGGGTTTTTAGCTGTTGCCAGGCAGGAAGCTCAACGTTTTTGGCAGTATCGACCCGGAACCCGTCAATGCCGTAATCATGCACCCACTGGCTTAACCAGTGAGTCAGATAATCCCGTGGCGTATAGCCTTCAATGAACTTTGCTTTAGTATCGGGTTTGTTGGCATAGAACGCGGGTAGGCCGGAAGGCGTGGTAGATTCCGTTTTTATATCCGGCAGGAAGGCCAGCGACAGGGTTAAATCGTCAAATCCCGGACTGTCGTAGTCGCCAATATCGGTACGAATCCACTTTTTCCCCCACCATTTTTCCCAGGCGGCGCTGTCGCTGAAGTTGATGTAGTCGTTAAAGCTGTGCCAGCTTTGTCCGGTGGCCGGTCGCCAGTTTGTCCAGCGATCGCCGAGAATTTTTTGCCGTTCCGCGCCGGATAAATAGAGCGCGCCGAACTGATACTCCTGCATATCCGCCAGCGTGGCGTAACCGGCATGATTCATTACTACGTCAAATAAAATACGGATGCCGCGCTGGTGCGCGCCGTCGACCAGTGCGCGGAGATCGGCTTCGCTGCCCATGTTGGCATCCAGTGTCGTCCAGTCCTGAGTGTAATAGCCGTGATAGGCGTAATGAGGAAAATCGCCTTTTGTCCCGCCGCCGACCCAGCCGTGGATCTGTTCAAACGGCGAGCTTATCCACAAGGCGTTCACGCCTAATTGCTGTAGATAGTCCAGTTGACTCGTCAACCCACGCAAATCGCCGCCGTGGAAAGTGCCAATCTCTTGCATACCATCCTTATGGCGACCATAGCTGTGGTCATTGGTTGGATCGCCATTGCGAAAGCGATCCGTAAGCACAAAATAAACGGTGGCGTTGCGCCAGTTAAAAGGCGCCGACGCATGGGTTTCCGCGCGTTCCAGCAATAAAAGCCCGTGGCTGTCGGCAGGTTGCAGCGTGATTTGCCCGTTTTGGACGGTATCGGTTTGACCACTGTAATAATCGCGCACTACCGTCCCTTCCGGAAAGGTCTGGCGAACATCCAGCGTGAGCGGCGAACCATCCCAGACGGGACACTGGTAGGCGAGCTGCGCGGTGCGCTCAGGTTCAGTTTTTATCGATAACAACAGGGTCGGCGTACCGGAGCGGGTATCTACCGTTATCGTATAGTCGCCATCTTTAAACAAACGCCATTGCGGTGGCGCGCCTTCGCAGGGTTTTAACGACAACATTTGGTTGAGTTTTATGGCGCCGGAGGGCTGCCAGCACTGCTGGTCAATATGGAGCGTTAACGCGCGTGTACCTTTTGTTAATGCAGCATGGCTGGTAAAGCGCCCGGTTTCCTGCGTCGAGAACGTCGGAAAACCGGGTGAGGTCCATGATGAGGCGATCGCGATACCGGGTATCAGCGTCAGAGCGAAGGCGGCAAGTTTCATCACGCTATCCTTTGTGGGCAATATTCATCAGCTTGCCTGGTTTTTAGGCGAATGAACTCCTCCTCAGCAGAGAGTCGCGCAGGAGGAGGCGCGAGGGTGAGCGACGAGGCGCAAAAAAACGCCTCTATTTGCGATAAGCACCACATTTTATTGGCATTATTGCTGCCTGTTATCGTTAATACTTGACATAGTTTCGGATTAAGACTATTCCCTGAGGTGCTTTTTAAGCCTATTTTTGCTAGAATTTGGGGTTCAAACCTCAACTTCGTGAAAAATAAAAGGTGTTGGAATGTATCAATCCGACCAGGAGACCTAATGATATTGACTCCCATGCGACGATATGGGGCAATGATTCTTATGTTACTCACCATCGCATTTTCGGGTGAGGTGCTGGCAAAGACGCACGCAACACAAACGAGTCAAAAGTCCCACATAACTGAGACAAGTTATAAACAGGTTAGCAGTAAACAAGCGTATTCTCGCAATAGTGCAAAGAGCAGTTCACTTCCTGATTTGCGAAAATACCCTTCCGGAACCCCCAGAAAAAAAGCGTTTCTCCGGACCGTTATGCCTTACATCACCAGCCAAAATGCCGCGATTACCGCGGACCGTAATTGGCTGATCTCAAAACAGTACCAGAACCGCTGGTCGCCGTCTGAGCGCGCGCGTATGAAAGATATCGCGAAGCGCTATAAAGTGAGCTGGTCCGGCAACACGCGTCGTATTCCGTGGAATACGTTGCTGGAGCGCGTCGACATTATCCCAACCAGCATGGTGGCGACGATGGCGGCGGCGGAAAGCGGCTGGGGAACCTCTAAACTGGCGCGTAGCAACAATAACCTGTTCGGCATGAAGTGCACGAAAGGGCGTTGTACCAATACGCCGGGTAAGGTGAAAGGTTACTCGCAATTCGCGTCGGTTGAGGAGTCGGTGAGCGCGTATGTCGCCAACCTGAACACGCATCCGGCTTATTCTTCTTTCCGCAAGTCGCGCGCCCAACTGCGTAAGGCGGATCAGGAAGTCACCGCCACGGCGATGATTCATAAGCTGAAGGGTTACTCTACCCAGGGGTCGCGCTATAACAACTACTTGTTCGCGATGTACCAGGACAACCAGCGTCTGATCGCCGCGCATATGTAATTCTGTGTGCCGGATGGCGCTACGCTATCCGGCTTACAAGGCATCTGTAGGCTGGATAAACTACAACAACGCTTCACTATGCTGGTCGCGATACTCCTTAGGCGTAGTGACGTACTCCTTTTTAAACACCGAATAGAAATATTGCAGTGACGGGTAGCCGCACATTTGCGAAATTTCGTTTATCGCCAACGTGGTGGAAATCAACAAACTACGCGCTTTTTCCAGCTTTTCGGCGTGGATCAGCGCATGTATCGTCTCGCCAACTTCTTCCTTAAAACGTTTTTCCAGGTTTGAACGTGAAATCCCAACCGCGTCCAGCACTTGCTCGACTTTAATGCCCTTACAGGCATGGTTACGAATAAAGTGCATCGCCTGGATAACCGCCGGATCGGTCAGGGAGCGATAGTCTGTCGAGCGGCGAGCAATGACGCGCACCGGCGGCACCAGAATGCGCTGTAACGGCATCTCTTCGCGCGCCAGCAAACGGTGCAGCAGCTTCGCCGCCTGATAGCCCATTTGCCGCGCCCCCTGCGCGACGGAGGAAAGCGCGACGCGCGACAGATAACGGGTTAACTCTTCGTTATCAATACCGATAACGCAAAGTTTTTCCGGCACCGGAATATGCAGGTGTTCACAGGCCTGCAATACGTGACGGGCGCGGGCATCCGTTACGGCAATGATGCCGGTTTGCGGCGGCAGCGTCTGAAGCCAGTCGGCGAGGCGATTTTGCGCGTGCTGCCAGTTTTCCGGCGCGGTTTCCAGCCCCTGATAGACTACGCCGCGGTATTTTTCCTCGGCGACCAGCTGGCGAAAGGCGTATTCCCGTTCCGCCGCCCAATGTTTGCGGCTGGAGTCGGGCAAACCGTAAAACGCGAAGCGGTTAACGCCTTTTTCTTTTAAATGCAGGAAAGCGCTTTCAACGAGCGCATGATTATCGGTGGCGATGTAATGAACGGCAGGATAATTTTCAGCAAGATGGTAAGAACCGCCGACCCCGACAATGGGTACGTCGACATCGGCCAATAATTGCGCGATATCGTCATCATCGTAATCGGCAATAACGCCGTCGCCTAACCACTCTTTAATGTTATCGATACGGGCACGGAAATCTTCCTCAATAAATATATCCCATTCGGATTGCGAGGCTTGTAAATACTCACCCACCCCCTCCACTACCTGACGGTCATAGGCTTTATTCGCGTTAAATAACAGAGTGATGCGGTGACGTTTATCAAACATGAGGATATATCCTGCAAAAGTGAACCTGGACTCATGGATACTATCAAAACGGCTGACATAACGGTCTGGCGAATGATGACAAATTATTTTGCGCCTGAAACGTTATGCGAAATTCATCACAGCAAACGGCGGATGACAATTGTCATTTCTTATCTATATATTACGGTTTTTTGTTTATTTGCCAGGATTCGATCGCGATCGCTTTTTTCTTCTGTGGTTTTCAGCGTTTTTTTGAGAGCCAGAGCACATTTGGGGATTCTCTTAATAGCGGTGTGAAATAACGTAATTGAGCAATAAATCAGGAAATTCCAGTATGACGTTATGTCGTTTACTTGCCGTCTTATCTGATTATGGAGCTCACTATGCAGGCTTATTTTGACCAACTCGATCGTGTTCGCTATGAAGGCCCTCAATCGACTAACCCGCTGGCATTTCGTCATTACAATCCCGACGAGCTGGTTTTAGGTAAACGTATGGAAGATCACCTGCGTTTCGCGGCCTGTTACTGGCATACCTTCTGCTGGAACGGCGCGGATATGTTTGGTGTAGGCGCGTTTAATCGTCCGTGGCAGCAACCGGGCGAAGCGCTGGAGCTGGCGAAACGCAAAGCGGACGTGGCGTTTGAATTTTTCCACAAACTGAATGTGCCTTTTTATTGCTTCCATGACGTGGATGTGTCGCCGGAAGGCGCGTCGTTGAAAGAATATAAAAACAACTTCGCGCAGATGGTGGATGTGCTGGCGGCGAAACAGGAGCAGAGCGGCGTAAAACTGCTGTGGGGAACGGCGAACTGCTTTACCAACCCGCGCTATGGCGCAGGCGCCGCCACTAACCCGGATCCGGAAGTCTTTAGCTGGGCAGCGACGCAAGTGGTTACGGCAATGAACGCCACGCATAAACTGGGCGGCGAAAATTACGTCCTGTGGGGCGGGCGCGAAGGTTATGAAACGTTGCTGAATACCGATCTGCGCCAGGAACGCGAACAGATTGGCCGCTTTATGCAAATGGTGGTCGAGCACAAACATAAAATGGGTTTCCAGGGCACGCTGCTGATTGAACCGAAACCGCAGGAACCGACAAAACATCAGTATGATTATGACGTTGCAACGGTCTATGGCTTCCTCAAACAGTTCGGCCTGGAAAAAGAGATCAAAGTGAACATTGAGGCGAACCACGCGACGCTGGCGGGCCATTCGTTCCACCATGAAATCGCGACCGCTATCGCGCTGGGTATTTTTGGCTCCGTTGACGCCAACCGCGGCGATGCGCAACTGGGCTGGGATACCGATCAGTTCCCGATTAGCGTTGAAGAGAACGCGCTGGTGATGTACGAAATCCTGAAAGCGGGCGGATTCACGACGGGCGGTCTCAACTTCGACGCCAAAGTTCGTCGCCAGAGCACCGATAAATACGATCTGTTCTACGGTCATATCGGCGCGATGGATACGATGGCGTTGTCGCTGAAAATCGCCGCGCGAATGGTTGAAGACGGCGAGCTGGATAAACGCGTGGCGAAGCGCTATGCCGGCTGGAATGGCGAGCTGGGGCAGCAGATTCTGAAAGGACAACTCTCCTTAGGCGAACTGGCGCAGTATGCGGAGCAGCATAATCTGGCGCCAGTACATCAAAGCGGTCATCAGGAGCTGTTAGAAAATCTGGTTAACCGTTATCTGTTTGATAAATAACCCTATCTACCGGGCGACTCCGCGTTAGCCCGGCCTGTAGTCGTGATTAGCCCGGTAAGCGTAGCGCTGCCGGGCGCTTTCAGTAAAGGAACCCACAATATGTATATCGGGATCGATCTTGGTACATCGGGTGTAAAAGCTATCCTGTTGAATGAGCAGGGCGATGTGCTGGCTACGCATACTGAAAAACTGACCGTATCGCGTCCGCATCCCTTATGGTCGGAACAGGAACCAGAGCAGTGGTGGCAGGCGACGGATCGTGCGGTTAAAGGTTTAGGTCGGCAACAGTCGTTAAGTGGCGTCCGGGCGTTGGGCATCGCCGGACAAATGCATGGCGCGACATTGCTTGATAGCCGTCAGCAGGTTCTGCGGCCAGCGATTTTATGGAATGACGGACGCTGTAGCGAAGAGTGCGCCTGGCTGGAAAAACAGGTGCCGCAGTCGCGTGCGATAACCGGTAATCTGATGATGCCCGGTTTTACCGCGCCCAAATTAGTCTGGGTGCAGCGCCACGAACCGGATATTTTCCGCCAGATAGACAAAGTTCTGCTGCCGAAAGATTTTCTGCGGCTGCGAATGACGGGCGTCTTTGCCAGCGATATGTCGGATGCGGCGGGAACGATGTGGCTGGACGTGAAAAAGCGCGACTGGAGCGACGTTATGCTCAACGCCTGTCATTTAACCCGACAGCAGATGCCAGCGTTATTTGAAGGTAGTGACATTACCGGAACGTTGCTGCCAGAGGTAGCCAGCGCATGGGGAATGCCAGCAGTACCTGTGGTGGCGGGCGGCGGCGACAATGCGGCTGGCGCGGTCGGCGTAGGAATGATCGATGCCGGACAGGCGATGCTCTCACTTGGAACATCGGGCGTCTATTTTGCCGTCAGCGACGGCTTTCTGAGTAAACCGGAGAGCGCAGTACACAGTTTTTGCCATGCGCTGCCGGAACGCTGGCATTTAATGTCTGTAATGTTGAGCGCCGCCTCTTGTCTGGACTGGGCGGCTAAACTCACCGGGCAGAAGAACGTCCCGACGCTGATTGCCGCCGCGCAGCTGGCGGATGAGCATACCGATCCGATCTGGTTTTTGCCGTACCTGTCCGGCGAGCGCACGCCGCACAATAATCCGCAGGCAAAAGGCGTTTTCTTTGGTTTAACCCATCAGCATGGCCCGGCGGAACTGGCGCGGGCGGTACTGGAAGGCGTGGGATATGCTCTGGCGGATGGCATGGATGTGGTTCACGCCTGCGGCGTCAAACCCGCCAGCGTGACGCTTATCGGCGGCGGGGCGCGCAGCGAATACTGGCGTCAGATGCTATCTGATATTAGCGGGCTACAGCTTGATTATCGTACTGGCGGCGATGTGGGGCCAGCGCTGGGCGCGGCGCGTCTGGCGCAAATTGCGGTGAATAAACAGACTCCGCTCGCCGATGTATTGCCGCAGTTGCCGCTGGAGCAGGCGCATTATCCCGATGCGCAGCGTCATGCGGTTTATCAACAACGTCGTGAAACCTTCCGTCGACTCTATCAGCAGCTGTTGCCGTTGATGTCATAAGTCAGAATGCCTTTCGGTTTTGGCTGAAAGGCATTTCCCGTAAATATTAATTCTATTGAATTATATCGAAGTAAGTATGTGTGTTTTCTGATTTTTATATTATTGCTGAGCAGGCGCCTTTTTCATCGCTATTTCTTCGCTTAATGTGTCTCACACAACCACAAGGAGAGTGAGATGGACGATCACGTTGCGCGCAGGAAACGGATATTCGGCCTGGGAATGTTAGTTGTCGGTGCAGTGGTATACCTGGTGGGACTGTGGCCAGGCTGTCATACATTAAGCGAAAAGGGATATTTTTTTGCGGCAATCGTCATGTGTGGTTTTCCAGTCTTAATTCGCCAGGAACACACGGGAAATGGCCGCTTGCTTTCTCGTTGCAAATCTTTGCTGTTGCTTGGCATCGGCATGGTCGCGGTCGGCGTATTTAACCTGGCGCTGGCGGGCGCGCTGAAAATACTGTGTCTGGTGGCGCTGGGGGTCAGTATATATGGAACCGATCTTTACGCTTCCTACAGTGATGATGAATGATGGCCGGAGCCATCATTGTCGTTTAGCTAACCCATTTCCGTTTATCAATACGCTGTAACAGCATGGAAAGTAGCAGGCTTCCTGTCACCGTCGCGGCAAAAACCCACACGATGTCTAACGGCGGCCAACGTTTTAACTCCAGACCATTAGTACGTAGCGCATGGATAATCAGCGCGTGGAAACCATAAATACCCAGCGAGTGGCGGGAGATAAGCCCCAGTCCAGGTAACGTCCGCGCATTCAGCTTATTTTTAACTACCGTGAACAGTGAGACGGCGCAAATAAACACCATGGGACCGCAATACAGATACCAGGTATCGGCAAAATTTCCGCGCCAGCGTAATTCATGCAATGTGCCGCGAGAAATAACAAATACCGCGATGATGAACAGGGCAGTGCAGATAAGCGTCAGCGATGGCTTTTGCGTCTCCATCATTCCAATGGCGCGGCCCAGGATACCGTAGAGAATGTAGTAGAACGTGTCGCCGCTGATATACAGATTGATGGGCAACCATTCAACGCCGCCGATTTTTTGCGGCACAGTATTTGGGTTAGCAATAATACCAATGATCACCATCAGCATCAGGAGCATTTTGCCGCTCACGTTTTTTACCTGGATTAATGGCGATACCAGGTAGATCACCGCAATCGCAAAGAAAAACCACAGGTGGTAAAACACGGGTTTTTGCAGCACATTTTTTAGCGAAAGCTCGACGTTGATCGAAGTAAAAAGTGAAATGTAAGCCAGGGCGACAACGCTGTAAAAGATAAGGCACAGGGCGATACGTAAAAAATGCCGCGGTTGCGCGCAGCGCTCGCCAAAAAAAAGATAGCCTGAAATCATAAAAAACAGAGGAACGCTAACGCGCGAAGCCGAATTCAGGACATTCGCAATATCCCAGTTTAGCGGGCTGACGCTGTGGGCGTTGGTGATGTACCACGTTGTAGTATGGATCATCACTACCATTAAACAGGCGATCCCTCGCAGGTTATCAATCCAGTTAATTTTAGGCTGCATCAGTTCCTCAGCTTTCGTTTCAATAGAGTTCCAGCGCGGTGGCTCACTGGAAAAATCCGACTTTCTACGCTACATCTTGTGATGGCGTAAGGAGATTCGCACAATGTGTCTGCTACCCACAAACCTTAATAATAAGACTGACCAGCAAACCAGACGGTAATAAAAATGATAATGAAGTATTTCTGTTCTGTGATGATAGCCATCGCTCTGGTGGGATGCACAGCGACACCGCCACCGACGCAAAAAGCCCAGCAGAGTAAAGTGAGCCCAACACGCACGCTGGATATGGAAGCATTGTGTAAAGCTCAGGCGGCGCAGCGTTACAATACTGGCGCACAGAAAATTGCTGTTACCGGTTTCGAACAGTTTCAGGGGAGCTATGAGATGCGGGGTAATACCTTCCGTAAAGAGAGTTTTGTCTGCTCTTTTGATGCAGATGGGCAGTTTTTACATCTTTCTATGCGGTAAAAGCCGCGCCTGGTGAGGTGTGATGCCGCGAAATCCGGCAATTTTCGCTAAACAAACCGGTTTCATACTGTATATCTCGCATCCAGCGGGTATACTGGCTCCTTCCTTTAAATCCACACGTATCCAGCACGAAATAATATGCAAAAGTTTGATACCAGGACCTTCCAGGGCTTGATCCTGACCTTACAGGATTACTGGGCTCGCCAGGGCTGCACCATTGTTCAACCATTGGACATGGAAGTCGGCGCGGGAACTTCTCATCCAATGACCTGCCTGCGCGCGCTGGGGCCAGAGCCGATGGCGACTGCCTATGTGCAGCCTTCTCGTCGTCCGACCGATGGCCGCTACGGCGAAAACCCGAACCGCTTACAGCACTACTATCAGTTCCAGGTAGTGATTAAACCGTCTCCGGAGAATATTCAGGAGCTGTACCTCGGTTCTCTGAAAGAGCTGGGTATGGACCCGACCATTCACGACATCCGTTTCGTGGAAGATAACTGGGAGAACCCGACGCTGGGTGCCTGGGGACTCGGCTGGGAAGTGTGGCTGAATGGCATGGAAGTGACGCAGTTCACCTACTTCCAGCAGGTCGGCGGCCTGGAGTGCAAGCCGGTGACCGGTGAAATCACCTACGGTCTGGAACGTCTGGCGATGTATATCCAGGGCGTGGACAGCGTTTACGACCTGGTCTGGAGCGATGGCCCGCTGGGTAAAACCACCTACGGCGACGTGTTCCATCAAAACGAAGTGGAGCAGTCCACCTATAACTTTGAATACGCCGATGTGGATTTCTTATTCACCTGCTTCGAGCAGTATGAGAAAGAAGCCCAGCAGCTGCTGGCGCTGGAAAACCCGCTGCCGCTGCCGGCCTACGAGCGTATTCTGAAAGCCGCCCATAGCTTCAACCTGCTGGATGCGCGTAAAGCTATCTCCGTCACCGAACGTCAGCGCTACATTTTGCGTATTCGCACCCTGACCAAAGCAGTGGCAGAGGCTTATTATGCTTCCCGTGAAGCCCTCGGCTTCCCGATGTGCAACAAAGACAAGTAAGAGGCGGCCATGTCTGAGAAAACTTTTCTGGTGGAAATCGGCACTGAAGAGCTGCCACCAAAAGCACTGCGCAGTTTGGCTGAGTCCTTTGCTGCGAACTTCACTGCGGAGCTGGATAACGCCGGCCTCGCGCACGGTAACGTTGAATGGTTTGCCGCCCCGCGTCGTCTGGCGCTGAAAGTGGCGAATCTTGCTGAATCGCAGCCCGATCGCGAAGTCGAAAAACGTGGTCCGGCGATTGCTCAGGCGTTCGACGCCGAAGGCAAACCGAGCAAAGCGGCAGAAGGCTGGGCGCGCGGCTGCGGGATCACCGTTGATCAGGCCGAGCGTCTGAAGACCGACAAAGGCGAATGGCTGCTGTATCGTGCCCACGTGAAGGGCGAAAGTACCGAAGCGCTGGTGCCGAACATGGTAGCCACCTCGCTGGCGAAACTACCGATCCCGAAACTGATGCGCTGGGGCGCGTCTGACGTACACTTCGTGCGTCCGGTGCACACCGTGACCCTGCTGTTGGGCGATAAGGTCATTCCGGCGACTATTCTGGGTATTCAGTCTGACCGCGTCATTCGCGGCCACCGCTTTATGGGTGAGCTGGAGTTCACTATCGACAATGCTGACCAGTACCCGCAAATTCTGCTGGAGCGCGGTAAAGTCATTGCCGACTACGAAGCGCGTAAAGCCAAAATCAAAGCGGACGCTGAAGAAGCAGCACGTAAGATTGGCGGTAATGCCGACCTGAGCGAAAGCCTGCTGGAAGAAGTAGCTTCGCTGGTGGAATGGCCGGTGGTATTGACGGCGAAATTCGAAGAGAAATTCCTCGCCGTGCCTGCCGAAGCGCTGGTGTACACCATGAAGGGCGACCAGAAGTATTTCCCGGTTTATGACAACGCGGGCAAGCTGCTGCCAAACTTTATCTTCGTCGCCAACATCGAGTCGAAAGATCCGACCCAGATTATCTCCGGTAACGAGAAAGTGGTGCGTCCGCGTCTGGCAGATGCTGAATTCTTCTTCAATACCGACCGTAAAAAACGTCTGGAAGACCATCTGCCGCGTCTGCAAACCGTGCTGTTCCAGCAACAACTGGGCACGCTGCGCGACAAGACCGACCGTATTCAGGCGCTGGCGGGCTGGATTGCCGGTCAGATTGGCGCTGACGTCAACCACGCCACTCGTGCGGGCCTGCTCTCCAAGTGCGACCTGATGACCAACATGGTCTTCGAGTTCACCGACACCCAGGGCGTGATGGGGATGCACTACGCGCGTCACGATGGTGAAGCGGAAGATGTGGCTGTGGCGCTTAACGAGCAGTATCAGCCGCGCTTTGCCGGTGATGACCTGCCGTCTAACCCGGTGGCCTGCGCGCTGGCGATCGCCGATAAGATGGACACTCTGGCGGGTATCTTCGGTATTGGTCAGCATCCGAAAGGCGACAAAGACCCGTTTGCGCTGCGTCGTGCCGCGCTGGGCGTGCTGCGTATTATCGTTGAGAAGAACCTCAACCTTGATCTGCAAACGCTGACTGAAGAAGCGGCGCGTCTGTATGGCGACAAGCTGACCAATGCCAACGTAGTCGATGATGTGATCGACTTTATGCTGGGTCGCTTCCGCGCCTGGTATCAGGATGAAGGTTACACCGTCGACACCATCCAGGCGGTACTGGCGCGTCGTCCGACCCGTCCGGCAGATTTTGATGCCCGCATGAAGGCGGTGTCTCATTTCCGCACCCTGGAAGAAGCCTCTGCGCTGGCGGCGGCGAACAAGCGCGTCTCCAACATCCTGGCGAAAGCCACTGAGCCGCTGAACGATATCGTCCACGCCTCCGTACTGAAAGAAGCGGCGGAAATTGAGTTGGCCAGACATCTGGTTGTGCTGCGTGATAAGCTTCAGCCATACTTTGCCGATGGTCGTTATCAGGAAGCGTTGATTGAGCTGGCTGCTCTGCGCGCGCCGGTGGATGAATTCTTCGAAAATGTCATGGTTAACGCGGAAGAGAAAGATATCCGTATCAACCGCCTTACGCTGTTGTCGAAACTTCGCGAACTGTTCCTGCAGGTTGCGGATATTTCGTTACTGCAATAAGCGTTCAGTTAAATAAAAAAAACCTGCTTTCGGGCAGGTTTTTTTATTTTTAACGTAATGGTAATTCCGTCAGACAGGTCTGGCTGTCATCTCTGGTGGCAATGGCATGTGACGCCGTTTTACCGTTGTAGCTTACTTCGAGCGTCCCTTCCATATTGCGCGGTAGCCAAACACCGATAAATCCGTTTCGATAGCTTTGCATCTCTTTTTGTACGATGACAGCGCCTTTACTGTCTGTCACTTTTACAGTGAACGGTTTATTCGGCATTTCTCCCTGACAGCCGGAAAGGCTGTGGTTAAAACAGGGGTGTGTCCGCCATTCATAGGGCGCAAAAGAGAGATAGAATTTGTCGCCTAACGGCAGCGTATAAATCTGCTCTCCGTCAGATAATTTGAGTTCGGTACTGGTAATCGACGCGGAGTAAGGCAAAGGACGGCTCTGCGGCGTCTGATCAATCGTATCCACGATCTGCTCAACCGTTTTTCCCGCCAGCCCATGTTGCGCCAGAAAAGCGGATTCTGAGGATGCCGCAAGCGCGGAGCCGCTGGCGCATAAACCCAAAAGTAATAACCATGATGATTTCGACATAACTTCAATTCCTTGTGAACAATCTCCTTACCTACTATAGGGGTTCCCCTAAGGGAAAGGTCAAAGGGACGCAGGGTAAAGTAATGCAAAGTTATGCTGGGGGGAGAGGGGGGAATTGGAATAAAAAAATCCCCGCCATCAGGCAGGGATTCAAAATTCTGAGCTTTTTAAGCTTACAGGCTGGTTACGTTACCAGCTGCCGGGCCTTTAGCGCCGCTTTCGATGGTGAAGGAAACTTTCTGACCTTCGTCCAGAGATTTGTAACCATCGTTCTGAATAGCGGAGAAGTGTACGAACACGTCTTTAGAACCGTCATCAGGAGTAATAAAGCCGAAGCCTTTATCAGCGTTGAACCATTTTACGATACCAGTCATTTTACCGGACATAGTGTATTACCTTTTAAAAAATAAGTGTGCCTTTCGGCGTTATGGCGTGCTTTACAGATTTTTTAAGCGTTAAGGAAATGCGCACTACGAGGGGTATCTAATGGATAACTCTTGAAGGGACTTGCCTTACTAAACTGCTTTAATGGTCTGTACGTCAAACCGTTGAGCACATTAACTCATGTAATGCCGGGCGATGCAACTTTTATTTTACTTTATTTCTCCAGGTCAGGAATCGGGCGGGGAAAACGGTCCTTATGCAGGACCGTTAAAACAGAAAGGGGTAAAATTACTCCATCAATTGCTTACTTAAGCGTGGGTTTGCCTGTATCAGGCGCATCAATTTAAGCTCTGCTGGCGTGGGTTTTTCGCGTTTCGATTCCCATTCCTGAACCATGGCAACCGTTACGCCCAGCGCTCTGGCGAATTCATCTGTTTTTAGTCCCGTCCCTCTCCGTAACTGTTCAAATTCGGTAAAAGGATTGGGTTTTTGCGTCAGGGTGATCTTTCGCGTTTCATCTTTAAAAACAATTTGTTCCAGGCTGCTCAGCAGCTCAAACATCGGATCTTTATATTCCATTGAGAACTCCTGTAAATCACACAGCGGGATCGTGAAGTGCATCGAAGCCTCTTAAGAATAGTCGGGAAACTTGCGGGTGGGGGGCGACGCGCCGCCAGGAAGCGCTATCAATTCGTTTCGATGCCTTACGCTACGCGACTTTTAGGACGCTAACAATTTGATCCAGGAAGGTATATCCGTCTTTCAGAAAATAATTGTAAAGATTAAAAAAATATTACATCCCCCGCTGGAAAGCTTTCTTGCCACGTTTTTTATCGCAGTGTCAGGTCAAAAATTAACAATAAAATAACAAATTAAGCATTGATGCAGATAAACATAATTTTCCGCTACAAGATCGTGTGGAAAGGGTATCCTGCAAGCCTGACCTGGACTATCCTTGTAAGCCGTCAGGCACGCAGGTGTCGTTGTGCGCATTTTTGGGTGAAAGGAGTATTAACAATGGCGACAGGTAAGTCCTGCTCTCGCTGGTTTGCGCCTGTTGTGGCGTTATTAATGGTGTTTAGCCTGAGCGGGTGTTTTGATAAAGAAGGCGATCAGCGCAAAGCGTTTGTCGATTTCCTGCAGAATACAGCAATGCGTAGCGGAGAGCGTTTACCAACGCTGACGGCCGATCAGAAAAAACAGTTTGGTCCGTTCGTGTCTGATTACGCGATACTGTATGGCTACTCGCAGCAGGTAAACCAGGCGATGGATTCCGGTCTGCGCCCGGTGGTCGATAGCGTTAACGCCATCCGCGTTCCGCAGGATTATATGACGCAACGCGAGCCGCTGCGGCAGGCAAATGGTTCGTTAGGCGTGCTGGCGCAACAGTTGCAGAATGCAAAACTGCAGGCTGATGCCGCGCATGGCGCGTTAAAGCAGGCCGATGACCTGAAACCTGTGTTTGATCAGGTCTACAAAAAAGTGGTCACCGTGCCGGCAGATGCTTTGCAGCCGCTGATCCCGGCGGCGCAGATCTTTACGCAGCAGTTGGTACAAGTGGGCGATTATATTGCGCAACAGGGTGAGCAGGTGAGCTTTGTCGCGAACGGCATTCAGTTCCCGACCTCACAGCAGGCCAGCCAATATAATGCGCTGATTGGGCCGTTGGCCTCGCAGCATCAGGCGTTTAATCAGGCCTGGACGGCGGCGGTAAACGCAACCCAGTAATGACAGTCTGCCCGATAAGCGCAAGCCAGCGCTTATCGGGCCTGTAGCGCTATCCCGCCGCCTGCGGGTTGACGCAGTTCTTCTCTATTTTTCCCTGCAGCGCATCAATCAAATTATCCACCGCACAGGCCATCATGTTGTAGCGCGTCTCATGCGTTGCCGAGCCAATATGCGGCACCGCGACGACATTAGACATGTTCAGCAGGGGCGAATCCACGGATAGCGGTTCATGTTCAAAGACATCCAGACCTGCCGCATATATTTCACCGTTTTGCAGCGCGGCAATCAGCGCGTTTTCATCGACCACCGGACCGCGTCCGGCATTAATAAAAATGGCGGACGATTTCATTCTGGCAAACTGTGTTGCGCCAAACAGATGTCGCGTTTCTGCCGTTAGCGGCAGGATCACGCAGACAAAATCAGCCTCCTGCAACAGCGTATCCAGATCGCAGTAGCGGGCGTTAAACCGGTCTTCCGCCTCCTGATGCCGCCGACGAGCGTGATAGAGAACCGGCATGGTAAACCCAAAGTGCGCTCGCTGCGCCAGCGCCATCCCGATACGCCCCATCCCAACGATACCGAGTGTTTTGTGATGCACATCGACGCCAAACCACGCCGGGCCAATGCTTTCCGTCCATTCACCCGCTTTAACCCGTTCTGCGACGTCCACCACGCGGCGGGCAGTGGTCAGCATCAACGCCATCACTGTATCGGCAACGGTTTCCGTCAAAACGGCAGGCGTGTGCATCAGGACTATTTTGCGGGCAGTAAGGGCGTCCACTTCGACATTATCGTATCCCACCGAGATGGTCGACGCCGCGCGTAGCGCCGGCATTTTTTCCAGCAGCGCGCGGTTAACGGTTTCGCTGGCGCCCAGAAGGCCTTGCGCGCTGGCAAATGCCTGCGCGTGTCGCGCTACCGTTTCCGGATGCAGGTTCGGTACCTGGGTGACGGTAAAATGCGCCTCCAGGCGATGCAGCAAATCATCAGGCAGGGTTTTGTAGAGAATGATGGACGGCTTCATGCGACTCTCCGTAAATCAAAAGGTAAGCGCGGCATGCGCCAACCGGAACAGGCTTATTATTAACCCGTTTAGCCATCATCGACCAGCCAATTTCCCCGCTGTCGGCAGCCGTGTCGTGGTAAATAATGAATGAATACCGAGTAATGCGAGGTGTATCCGGTCTGGCGAGGGAATAATGCAGGCCGGGTAAAGCATGCCGCCTTACCCGGTACGGTAGTTTACTGCAATGGACTCAAGGTAATTTCGACGCGGCGGTTTTGCGCTTTACCTTCTGCCGTACTGTTGCTGGCGATCGGGTTCGCCGGACCCATTCCGCTGGTACGGATACGGCTGGCGTCGACGCCCTGGGTGATCAGCGAACTGGCGACGGAGTCAGCACGCTGCTGCGACAGACGCATATTCAGATCGTGGCTACCGGTACTGTCGGTGTAGCCCACCACATTGACGGCGGTCTTGGGATACTCTTTCAGCACCATCGCCACGCCGGTCAGCGTGTTAGCGCCTGCCGGTTTCAGCGTCGCGCTGCTGCTGTCGAAGGTGACATTATTCGGCATATTCAGAATGATATTATCGCCGCTTCGCGTCACGCTAACGCCTGTGCCCCGCATTTTGTCACGCAGTTTCGCTTCCTGTACGTCCATGTAGTAACCCACGCCGCCGCCCAGCGCCGCGCCAGCCGCCGCGCCAATCAGCGCGCCTTTACCGCGATCTTTTTTGGAGGAGGAGAGCGCGCCGATGCCTGCGCCGACCAGCGATCCAATACCCGCGCCAATGCCGGATTTACCTGCTTCGCGTTCGCCGGTGTAAGGGTTTGTTGTGCAGCCAGATACTGCCAGGGCGCCGCTCACGATGGCAGCAATCACAAATACACGTTTTTTCATCTTAAATCCTTATCACTTTTTTATTTTTACCACAGCGACCGTGGCGGTTGATTATGACGTCTGCACATGAAGAAAATTCCAGGGAAAACTCTGAAATTTGTAAGTAACATTGATCGGCAAAATAAATAATCCCAATAATTCAGGAGCGAACCTTGACCCACGCACCATCGCGTCATTCGGTATTGACCGCCGCACACTGGGGGCCAGTCCGCGTTGAAACCGACGGAGAACGCATTTTTGCCTCGTATGGCGAACTCCCGACGGCACACCAAAACTCCCTGCAAACCGTTGTGCATGACCAGGTACACAGCAAAACGCGGGTTCGCTTCCCGATGGTGCGTAAAGGGTTCCTGGCTTCCCCCGATAAGCCGCAAGGCATACGCGGGCAGGATGAGTTTGTTCGCGTAAGTTGGGATGACGCGCTGGATCTGATCCATGCTCAGCACAAACGTATTCGCGAAAGTTATGGGCCATCGTCCATCTTCGCCGGCTCCTACGGTTGGCGTTCGAACGGCGTATTGCATAAAGCGGCTACGCTATTGCAGCGTTACATGGCGCTGGCGGGAGGGTATACCGGCCATCTTGGCGATTATTCCACCGGCGCGGCGCAGGCTATCATGCCTTATGTGGTGGGTGGCAACGAGGTTTACCAGCAGCAGACTAGCTGGCCGGTGGTGCTGGAACACAGCGAGGTGGTGGTGCTCTGGAGCGCGAACCCGCTGAATACTCTGAAAATTGCCTGGAATGCCTCGGATGAACAGGGGCTCGACTATTTTGCGGCGTTGCGACAAAGCGGCAAGCGCCTGATCTGCATCGATCCGATGCGATCGGAAAGCGTCGACTTTTTTGGCGATAAGATGGAGTGGATCGCCCCACATATGGGCACCGATGTGGCGTTAATGTTGGGAATCGCCCATACGCTGGTGGAAAACGGTTGGCAGGATGAAGCGTTCCTTGCCCGCTGCACGACGGGTTATGACCGCTTCGCCGACTATCTTTTGGGCACGACCGACGGTACGGCCAAAACAGCGGAATGGGCGGCAGAAATTTGCGGCGTTTCTGCGGTGAAAATCCGCGAACTGGCGGAAATATTTCATCATAACACCACCATGTTGATGGCTGGTTGGGGAATGCAGCGTCAGCAGTTCGGCGAGCAAAAGCACTGGATGATCGTTACTCTGGCCGCAATGCTGGGGCAAATTGGTACGCCTGGCGGCGGGTTTGGTTTTTCTTATCATTTTGCTAACGGCGGAAACCCGACGCGCCGCGCCGCCGTGTTAGCCTCGATGCAGGGAAGCATCCCTGGCGGGGTCGATGCGGTAGATAAAATACCGGTGGCGCGTATTGTCGAGGCGCTGGAAAACCCCGGTGGGTTTTACCAACACAATGGGATGGATCGCCGCTTCCCGGATATTCGTTTTATCTGGTGGGCGGGCGGCGCGAACTTTACCCATCATCAGGATACCAACCGTCTGATTCGCGCGTGGCAAAAACCGGAACTGGTCGTTATCTCGGAATGTTTCTGGACGGCCGCCGCGAAACACGCGGATATTGTTCTGCCTGCGACCACCAGCTATGAGCGCAACGATTTAACCATGACCGGCGACTATAGCAATCAGCATTTGGCGCCGATGAAGCAGGTCGTGTCGCCCCGGTGGGAGGCGCGGAATGATTTTGACGTTTTTGCTGAACTGAGCGAACGGTGGGAAGCCGGTGGTTACGCTCGGTTCACCGAAGGAAAAAGCGAGCTGGCGTGGCTGGAGACTTTCTACAATATTGCCGCCCAGCGTGGCGCCAGCCAGGGGGTGACGCTGCCGCCGTTTGCCGCATTCTGGCAGGCTAACCGTTTACTGGAGATGCCGGAAAATCCCGCCAACGCGCAGTTTGTGCGCTTCGCGGATTTTCGCCGCGATCCTGATAACCATCCGCTAAAAACGGCCAGCGGCAAAATCGAAATCTATTCTGCGCGCATTGCCAGCTATGGTTACGCGGATTGTCCCGGTCATCCGATGTGGCTGGTGCCGGATGAGTGGCACGGGAACGCCGATGCGGGACAGGTTCAGCTACTTTCCGCGCATCCGGCGCATCGTCTGCATAGCCAGCTCAACTACAGTTCATTACGGGAGCGGTATGCGGTAGCCGGACGCGAACCGGTGACGATTCATCCGCAGGATGCGACAACGCGTGGAATCGTCGATGGCGATACGGTACGCGTCTGGAATCATCGCGGGCAGGTTCTGGCGGGCGCGGTCGTTACCGACGGAATTCGGCCTGGCGTTATCTGTATTCACGAAGGCGCATGGCCGGACCCTGAACCTACCGCAGGCGGCATATGCAAAAACGGCGCGGTAAACGTCCTGACAAAAGATCTTCCCAGTTCCCGGCTGGGGAACGGTTGTGCGGGCAACACCGCGCTGGTCTGGTTTGAGAAATATACCGGCCCGGCGCTACCGCTTACGGCGTTTGATCCGCCTGCCAACTCATAATCCAGGTGGGGTGGGCGGTATCCTCCTGCCAGGCGCTATCTTCAATACGAAAACCAAGCGCATGGTAGAAGTTTACGGCGGATTGATTTTTCTGGTAAACCTCAAGGTTCAGCAGAGGAAAACGTTGCTGGACATATTCCAGAAGCGCTTTGCCAATGCCGTGTCTTAACGCGTCGGGGGCGACAAACAGCGCCCCGACAAAACGGGCTTCCAGTACGCTGACGAAGCCTTTCAGTTGTCCATTTTCCTCCCATACCCAGGTTTGCGCGGCGGGTAAATAGACGTCGCGTACAATTGCTTCGCTCTCGTGCCAGTAACGTTCTTCGATAAAGGGATGGGCATAAATGGTACTTTTCATCCACAGCGCCAGAATAGACGCCATGTCTTCACTCTGGGATTTGCGAATCATGTTTTTCTCCCGGATGGCAAAAACAGCCGGTAATATGGTCGTTGACCAGTCCGCACGCCTGCATAAAGGAGTAACAGATAGTCGTACCGACAAACTTGAAACCGCGTTTTTTCAATGCCTTAGCAAGCGCATCGGACGCAGGTGTTGAGGTAGGGATCTTATCCAGGCTGGCCGCCTGGGTGATCTGCGGCTGGCCATCAACGAATGACCAGACAAAATCGGCGAAAGACTCGCCGTTTTGCTCCATCGCAAGCCAGGCGCGGGCGTTACTGATAATGGCCTGAATTTTACCGCGATGTCGTATGATGCCCGTGTTCTGCAGCAGGCGTTCAACCTCCTCCTCCTGCATAGCTGCGATGCGTACCGGGTCAAACTGATGAAAACAGGCGCGATAGTTCTCTCTCTTTTTAAGCACGGTGATCCAGGATAAACCGGCCTGTTGACCTTCAAGACAGATCATTTCAAACAGCTTTCTGCTATCGGTTTCCGGTACGCCCCACTCGTTATCATGATAGGCAATATAAAGGGGGTCCTGGCTGACCCAGTCGCAACGCTGCATAGACTTCCTCGTTATTGTGGTTACCGCGAAAATTTCCTTCAACCCGCCTTGACGGGCCCGCTAAAAGGACAATAGTTAATACAGGGCTGATGCCCGACATCCTTCATTCAATGACAATAATATCGCCGAATTCGGCTCTACTCTGGAGTCGCGTTGATGATTGTAAGAAAACGCCGTGGTCGCCGGACATTGCGTTGTCTGGCGGGCCTTATGGCCTGCTCGTTTTTTATCAATACCACGTATGCCTGGCAACAAGAATATATCGCTGAAGCGGCTCCGGGGCATACGACGGAACGCTATACCTGGGACAGCGATCACCAACCGAATTACAACGACATACTGGCCGAACGTATTCAGTCTACGCAAAATACGGTGGGGCCGGTGCTTAGCCTGGCGGATGAAACCCCGCTTGATGCGACCAGCGGTATCAGTATGGGCTGGAATTTTCCGCTTTCCCGACGCGTGACCACTGGGCCGGTCGCGGCGCTGCATTACGACGGTTCGACGTCATCAATGTATAACGAATATGGCGATAGCGCGACGACATTAGCGTTTACCGATCCGTTATGGCACGCCAGCGTCAGTACGTTAGGCTGGCGGGTAAACTCGCAGTTCGGCGATGTCCGTCCCTGGGCGCAAATCAGCTATAACCAACAGTTTGGGGAAAATATCTGGAAAGCGCAGTCCGGGTTGAGTCGTATGACCGCAGGAAATCAGGCGGGAAACTGGCTGGATGTCACCGTAGGCGCGGACGTGTTACTTAACCCGCACCTGGCAGCGTATGCGGCGTTTTCCCAGGCGGAAAACAGCGCTACGGATAGTGATTATTTGTATACCCTGGGGGTGAGTGCCAGGTTTTAACAGGATAAACCGCCACCTGGACTTATTAGAAGTTCAGCTAATACCCTGTCTATATATTTACAAAAATATATAGGTCAATCACATTCTCTATAGACACTTTTTGCGCTTCCTGTGGTCTACTTAGCCGCGCTGGTAGACTTTCTCACATCTGCGTTAGACGCATATTTACCTGTTTGATTAAAGAATCGTTGTACAGGTCGTTTTTATCCCGATTCCCAGGGTTTGTTTGCATGAGATACATTAAATCGATGACGCAACAGAAACTTAGTTTCTTGCTTGCGCTCTATATCGGTCTGTTTATGAATTGCGCCGTGTTTTACCGCCGTTTCGGCAGTTATGCGCAAGAATTTACCATTTGGAAAGGCCTCTCCGCAGTTGTCGAACTTGGCGCCACGGTGCTGGTCACTTTCTTCTTACTTCGTCTTCTTTCACTGTTTGGCCGACGCGTCTGGCGCGTGCTGGCCACGCTGGTGGTGCTGTTTTCCGCTGGCGCCAGTTATTACATGACCTTCCTGAACGTGGTGATTGGCTACGGCATTATTGCGTCTGTTATGACCACCGATATCGATCTTTCGAAAGAGGTGGTGGGGCTGCACTTCGTATTGTGGCTGATTGCCGTGAGCGTGCTTCCGCTCATCTTTATCTGGAGTAACCACTGTCGCTACACGTTGTTGCGCCAGCTACGTACGCCGGGGCAGCGTTTTCGCAGCGCCGCTGTAGTGGTACTCGCAGGCGTAATGGTGTGGGCGCCTATCCGCCTGCTGGATGTACAGCAAAAAAAGGTTGAACGGGCGACAGGTATCGACTTACCCAGCTATGGCGGCGTGGTGGCGAACTCCTATCTGCCTTCAAACTGGTTATCTGCGTTAGGGCTGTATGCCTGGGCGCAGGTAGATGAGTCGTCGGACAATAATTCGTTAATAAACCCGGCCAGGAAATTTACCTATGTTGCGCCGAAGGATGGGGATGACACCTACGTTGTTTTCATTATCGGTGAGACGACCCGTTGGGATCACATGGGGATTTTCGGCTACGAGCGTAATACCACGCCGAAGCTGGCGCAGGAAAAAAATCTGGCGGCGTTCCGCGGCTATTCCTGCGATACCGCGACGAAGCTTTCTTTACGCTGTATGTTTGTACGGGAAGGCGGGGCGGATAATAACCCGCAGCGTACGTTAAAAGAGCAGAATGTTTTTGCCGTACTCAAACAGCTCGGATTCAGTTCCGATCTGTACGCCATGCAGAGCGAGATGTGGTTCTATAGCAATACCATGGCGGATAATATCTCCTACCGCGAGCAGATCGGCGCCGAGCCGCGTAACCGCGGTAAAACGGTTGATGACATGCTGTTGATTGATGAGATGCAGAACTCGCTTGCCCAGAATCCTGAGGGTAAGCATCTGATTATCCTGCATACTAAGGGGTCGCATTTTAACTATACGCAACGTTATCCGCGCAGCTACGCTCAGTGGAAGCCCGAATGTATTGGGGTCGATAGCGGCTGCACGAAAGCGCAGATGATCAACTCTTACGATAACTCCGTGACCTATGTGGATCACTTTATTACCAGTGTGTTCGATCAGCTACGTGATAAAAAAGCGATTGTGTTCTACGCGGCTGACCACGGCGAGTCGATTAACGAACGCGAACATTTGCACGGTACGCCGCGCAATATGGCGCCGCCGGAGCAATTCCGTGTTCCGATGCTGGTATGGATGTCGGATAAATATCTTGCCAGTCCGCAACATGCGCAGATGTTCGCTCACCTGAAACAGCAGGCGGAGATCAAAGTGCCGCGTCGTCATGTGGAGCTATACGATACGATAATGGGCTGCCTGGGGTATACATCGCCGAATGGCGGCATTAACCAGAACAACAACTGGTGCCATATTCCCGATGCGCAGAAAGTCGCCGCGAAGTAGGTTGTCTGCCGACTTTCTCGCCGATTGAATTGTATTTTGCGACTAAGGGATTGACGGGCGTGCGCCTGAGCAGTAAGATGCGCCCGCATTCGGTGATTGGCGCAGCCTGGTAGCGCACTTCGTTCGGGACGAAGGGGTCGGAGGTTCGAATCCTCTATCACCGACCAAATTCAGAAACCCTGCTCAACGAGCAGGGTTTTTTTTGTATCTGAAGTCTGACGAGGATGAGAACCTCCGGGGGCAAGAGGTTCGACTCGAGCGAAGCGAGAGAACGTTGCGTCAGCAACGGCCCGCAGGGCGAGCCACGCAGTGGCGAGTCATCCTCTATCACCGACCAAATTCAGAAACCCTGCTCAGCGAGCAGGGTTTTTTGTGTCTGAAGCCTGACGAGGATGAGAACCTCCGGGGGCAAGAGGTTCGACCCGAGCGAAGCGAGAGAACGTTGCGTCAGCAACGGCCCGCAGGGCGAGCCACCCTCTATCACCGGCAGGTTGACGCTCGCACCACCAGTTCAGGCATGATCCCGTCGCTGTGGCTGACCTTCTTGCCCGCCAGCAAATCAAATAATAGTGTGATTGCCTGTCGCGCCACCTCATCAAGATGCATATTCACTGCCGTCAGCGGCGGCAGCGATTCGCGCGCGCGGATACCATCATAGCGGGTGACCACCCGCATTTGTTCAGGTATGGCGATGTCTTGTTCCTGAAAAGCGCGTACCGCGCCGCTGGCAAAGGTATCGATCAGCACCAGTACGCCGTCAACGTCGGGATGCGCCTGTAATAGCTGCTGCGCGGCCTGGTAGCCAGCATTTTCACCCTCGCTTTCATTGAGAGAGTAGACGACGGGGGCCTGGCGCCCCGCGCACCAGCGCTGGTAAGCCGCTTCGCTCTCCAGAACTGATGTTCGCCGTGTGTTACCGACAAATAACGCACATTTGCTGGCACCGGAGGCCTCCAGATGCGTTAGCAGAAGCTGTGCTGTTGCCGCCGAGTGCAGCTCCACCCACGGCACAGGCGTGTCGGTCCCCGGCGTGCGGCCAATGGTGACGCAGGGAATGCCCGCTTGCGCCAGCGCCTGGAGCTGCGGGTCGTTCTCCGCCGGCTCAATCAGGATCGCCGCGTCAAAGCTGACGGCATCCAGTGGATTTGCCCCCGGCGGCACCAGAATCAGCGCATGCTGTTTTTCCAGCGCCATCATCGCGGACGTTAACGCCACCTCCATCATAAATCCCAGTCGTGACGCGCCGGAAGCAATCGCCAGCGGCACCGAAGAGAGCAAAGCAATGGTATTGGTTTTGCCGGTTCGCAACTGGCGGGCGCGAATATTCGGCGTGTAGTTGAGCGCAGCAATGGCCTCTTCAATACGCCGTCGCGTCTGCGGCTCGACAAAGCGAGTGTTGTGCAATGCATTGGATACCGTCCCTGGCGATACGCCTGCATGGCGGGCAACATCAATCAACTTTGCGCGTTTTTTATTTTGAACAGCCATCTGCTTCCTGACCTGCGAAAATTTGCGCACAGGGTAGCATATTTACCAGACGGTAACGTTTGCTTTTTTTCAGTGAGGATCGTAAAAAACTCTTCATTAAAACGTTTTAATGGGGTATTTTGGCGCAAATTTATTCCTCAGGAGGCGATGTGGCACACTTAACTCAGGATTCGACTTTCACCCTTGGACGCCGTCCGGCGGGCCTTATCTACGCTGATAAGGCGAAGAGCTTTGGCGGCTATACGCTTTTTGCGCCGCAAACCGCCGAAGGGCGGGTTTACCTGGTGGACGAGCAGGGCGAAGTCGCGCATCAGTGGCAGCTTCCGGTTCGCGCCGGGCGTGATGCGGTGCTGCTGCCGAACGGTAATCTGGGTTATAACGGCAGCCACCGCACTTCAGCGAACCTCTATCCGGCGTGGGATCTCTGGCACGGCGGCGACTTCTACGAAGTGACGCCGGATAACGAAATCGTCTGGCATTACGAAGATATTTACCATCACCATGATGCGCAATGGTTGGCGAACGGTAATCTGCTGTATACCGCCGCGTCGCCGTTGCCTGCCGATATCGCCGCCCGTGTTACCGGCGGCGACCCGCGCCGCGATGCGCCGGACGGCATCATTCAGAGCGACGTCGTCAAAGAGGTCAATCGCGACGGTGAAGTGGTCTGGGAATGGCGCGCCTGGGAGCATTTGAATCCGGAAGATTTCCCGATTCATGATATTTTCGACCGCCGCCACTGGCCGATGATTAACGGCCTGTCCGTCACCCGTGATGGCCTGGTACTGATGAGCCTGCGTACCACTTCCGGCGTCATTGCCGTGGATAAAGAGAGCGGGAAGGTTATCTGGCATGCAGGGCCGGAAGTCGTAGCGCAGCAGCACACGCCGGTTGAGATGGAGAACGGGTCGATTCTGGTTTTCGATAACGGCAACCTGCGTCCCGGCGTCACCTCGCCGCATTCCACGGTGCTGGAGTTCGATCCGCAGACCAAAGCGATTACCTGGCAGTATCGCGATATCTTCCCGCCGGCGTTTTTCTCGCCGTATATGGGGAGCGCGCAGCGGCTGGCGAACGGCAACACCTTTATCTGTGAATCGGCGTTTGGCCGCCTGTTTGAAGTCACCCCGGAAGGCGAAACGGTATGGGAATATATCATTCCGTTCTTTAATGAATATCCGGAGCACCTCAGTAAAGGCATTATTCCTGGAAAACAGAACAGCGCCTTCCGTGCGCATCGCTATGCCGCTGATGCCATTAGTTGGTTGAAATAATACAGACCGCCAGCCCGCGCTGGCGGTTATTTTTTTGATGTTTTATGGGAGTTAATCATGCCGCAACCTGGCCTTACTACGCCGGATAACGATGCATTACCCTGGCAAACCACCTTACTTTTGGCGCTTCAGCATGTGCTGGTCGTTGCCGCCACCCCCATTACCTCCGTCTTTCTGATCGCCAAAGCGCTCCACTTTACCGATACGGTGACCGCCTCGGTACTTAGCGCGACCTTTCTGATGTGCGGTCTGGGCGCTATTTTGCAAAGCCTGGGTGTGAAAGGGGTGGGCGCGCGTTTGCCGTTTATTATGGTACCGGGGGGCGCGCCGATTGCGATTTTCGTTGCGATCGCTTTACAGACCAATATCCAGACCGCGATTGGCGCCGTAATTCTGACCTCGCTGTTCTACTTTATCGCGTTGCCGATTTTCCGCCGCTGCCTGCACCATTTTCCCCCCTTTATCATTGGCATCATGCTGCTAATGGTGTCGATTAACCTTATTCGCCTGTACGGCGGGTTGATCATTGGCCAGCCAGGGAGCGCCGACTTCGCTCATCCAACCAGTATCATTTTATCGCTGGGAACTATCCTGATAACGCTGATTTTCGCGCTGGCGTTTAGCGGTATTTTGCGCCAGCTGGCGGTGATGTTCGGCCTTTTAGCGGGAACGTTGCTGGGAATGGCGCTGGGCAGCACCGATTTTAGCGGTGTTAGTCACGGGCCGCTGTTTAGTTTTCCACAGCTTTTGCCGTTCGGCTGGCCGATTTTTGATCTCTCCGCCTCGCTGCCGTTGCTGATTTACGCGGTCATCTCTATGGCTGAAGCAACCGGGCAAACGATTGCGACCGCGGAAATAGTCAATTCCACGCAAAATGTGCAGCAGGCGATTCCACGCACCATTCGTGGTGATGCGGTAATGTCGCTGCTGGGGGGGATTTTTGGCACCTCCTTAATTATCACCTCCGGCGAAAATATTGGGGTGGTACGCACCACTAATGTGAAATCGCGTTTCGTGACTGCGGCTGCCGGAGGATTGTTAATCCTGATTGCCATATTCGCGCCGCTGGTACGTCTGGCGACCTGTCTGCCAGGTTCGGTGGTGTGCGGTACGGCGGTGATTGTCTTCAGCATTATCGGGGTTATCGGTATTGATATGATTGCGCGTGAGCCACTGCATACGCCGGGTAAAACCTACGCGCTGGCGATGGGGCTGGCCATGGGAATGCTACCTATACTGGTACCCGGCCTGTATCAGAATTTCCCGGCGGGCGTACAGATGGTCTTTGGCAACGGCATGGCAGCGGGGACGTTGACGGCGATTCTGGTGAACTCGTTGTTTAACTGGAGCGAAAAGCGCACGCAGGCCAGGGTCAAAAGTTAGTTTTGTGATCGCGGTAGGCCGCACGACGGCCTACTTATTTACAATTTTGTGACATATTCGATGGTGTTTTTCAATGTCCGGATAACTCTTTTTTGCACACGGCTTATGGATAACCTCAGCATTTTCGCCTGTGCGTTTTAGCGTTAGTGGTATTAATCGCTCAGATAATCAACATATCGAAAGAAATTTTTCAATTAATGTCTAATTGTTAATCACTAACTGTTGCAAAATATTAAGTGAATAACTCTGCCTTTCTGCCTATAGCACAAATTTCCCTGCTGAAAATACCCTTCTGAACTTTTTTTAATCTTTGTTTGTTAATTCTCACCGTTGTTGTAAAAGCTGGTTACCTGTATTGACGTTTTGACATTCTATTGACAGATTGTAGGGAATGAGGGGCATTTTATGGAGAATCCGCACTGCAACTCAGTCGATTATGCGAACGGAATCCCCACCTCTCACTACTGACCTGACCAGGTAAAAAACAAAAAAGGCCGGGCGGTAAAAGCCTTTGCAAAGGGCAAAACAACATACATCACAATTGGAGCAGAAGAATGAGTATTTCCTTGAAGAAGTCAGGGATGCTGAAGCTTGGTTTGAGCCTGGTGGCCATGACCGTTGCAGCAAGCGTGCAGGCCAAAACCCTGGTTTATTGTTCAGAAGGCTCGCCGGAAGGCTTTAACCCACAGCTCTTTACGTCTGGCACCACCTATGATGCCAGCTCCGTACCTATCTATAACCGTCTGGTTGAATTCAAAACCGGCACCACGGAAGTGATCCCGGGTCTTGCTGAGAAGTGGGATATCAGCGAAGACGGTAAAACCTATACGTTCCACCTACGTAAAGGGGTGAAATGGCAATCCAGCAAGGATTTCAAACCCACGCGCGAGCTGAACGCCGATGATGTCGTGTTCTCTTTTGACCGGCAGAAAAACGAGCAGAATCCGTACCACAAAGTGTCTGGCGGCAGCTATGAATACTTTGAAGGCATGGGGCTGCCGGATCTGATTAGCGAAGTGAAGAAGGTAGACGATCACACGGTGCAGTTTGTGCTGACGCGTCCGGAAGCGCCGTTCCTTGCCGATTTAGCCATGGACTTCGCCTCTATTCTTTCCAAAGAATATGCTGACAACATGCTGAAAGCCGGTACGCCGGAAAAAGTGGATCTGAACCCGGTCGGCACTGGCCCGTTCCAACTGGTGCAATATCAGAAAGACTCCCGCATTCTCTACAAAGCCTTTGACGGCTACTGGGGCACGAAGCCGCAGATTGACCGTCTGGTCTTCTCCATCACGCCTGACGCCTCTGTGCGTTACGCCAAACTGCAGAAGAACGAATGTCAGGTGATGCCGTATCCGAACCCGGCGGATATTGCGCGCATGAAAGAGGATAAAAACATCAACCTGATGGAGCAGGCCGGTCTGAACGTGGGTTATCTCTCCTATAACGTGCAGAAAAAACCGCTGGATGACGTCAAAGTTCGCCAGGCGTTGACCTATGCCGTGAATAAAGAGGCCATCATCAAAGCCGTTTATCAGGGCGCGGGCGTTGCGGCGAAAAACCTGATCCCGCCGACGATGTGGGGCTACAACGACGATATTAAAGACTACGGCTACGATCCGGAAAAAGCGAAGGCGCTGCTGAAAGAAGCCGGTCTGGAAAAAGGCTTCACCATCGATCTATGGGCGATGCCGGTACAGCGTCCCTATAACCCGAATGCGCGTCGTATGGCGGAAATGATCCAGGCGGACTGGGCGAAGATTGGCGTTCAGGCCAAAATTGTCACCTATGAATGGGGCGAATACCTCAAGCGCGCTAAAGATGGCGAGCACCAGACGGTGATGATGGGCTGGACCGGCGATAATGGCGATCCGGATAACTTCTTCGCCACGCTGTTCAGCTGCGATGCCGCCCAGCAAGGCTCCAACTATTCAAAATGGTGCTACAAGCCGTTTGAAGACCTGATTCAGCCTGCGCGTGCGACCGATGACCACAACAAGCGTATTGAACTCTATAAACAGGCCCAGGTTGTGATGCATGACCAGGCGCCAGCGCTGATCATCGCTCACTCCACGGTTTATGAGCCAGTGCGTAAAGAAGTTAAAGGCTATGTGGTTGATCCATTAGGCAAACATCACTTCGAAAACGTCTCTGTCGAATAATTAAAAGAGCGCTGCGCCCCGGTGTTGTGTAGGCCGGATAAGCGCAGCGCCATCCGGCGTAATGCTTTATCCGCGATGCAGTTTGCGTGGGATAAGATTTGTGAGCAATACAGACTCACGGTTCCAGGCCGTGGGTCATGAGAGAGAATTCGGGTTATGTTGCAGTTCATTCTCCGACGTTTGGGACTCGTTATCCCGACGTTTATCGGTATTACCCTTCTCACCTTTGCCTTTGTCCACATGATCCCCGGCGATCCGGTGATGATCATGGCGGGTGAGCGAGGTATTTCCCCTGAGCGTCATGCTCAACTGCTGGCTGAACTCGGTCTTGATAAACCGATGTGGCAGCAGTACCTCCATTATATCTGGGGGGTGATGCATGGCGATTTAGGCATCTCGCTGAAAAGCCGAATCCCTGTATGGGACGAGTTTGTGCCTCGCTTTAAAGCGACGCTGGAACTTGGCGTCTGCGCCATGATTTTTGCCGTCGCCGTGGGGATTCCGGTGGGCGTGCTGGCCGCAGTGAAGCGCGGTTCTATCTTCGATCACACTGCCGTTGGCCTGGCGCTGACTGGTTACTCTATGCCTATCTTCTGGTGGGGCATGATGCTGATCATGCTGGTCTCCGTCCACTGGAACCTGACGCCGGTTTCCGGGCGCGTGAGCGATATGGTGTTCCTTGATGATACCAATCCGTTGACGGGCTTTATGCTGATCGACACCGCTATCTGGGGCGAAGAGGGTAACTTTATTGATGCGCTGGCGCATATGATCCTGCCTGCGATGGTGCTCGGCACAATCCCGCTGGCCGTCATTGTGCGTATGACCCGTTCGTCGATGCTGGAAGTGCTGGGGGAGGATTATATCCGTACCGCACGCGCCAAAGGGTTGACCAGGATGCGCGTCATTATCGTCCATGCTCTGCGTAACGCCATGCTGCCAGTCGTCACCGTGATCGGCCTGCAGGTCGGTACGCTGCTGGCGGGCGCGATTCTGACAGAAACTATCTTCTCGTGGCCCGGTCTGGGGCGCTGGCTGATCGATGCGCTGCAACGCCGCGATTATCCGGTAGTGCAGGGCGGCGTGTTACTGGTAGCAACGATGATTATTCTCGTCAACCTGCTGGTAGACCTGCTGTACGGCGTGGTGAACCCGCGTATTCGGCATAAGAAGTAAGGGGCCATCATGTCACAGGTTACTGAAAATAATGTTAATGCCGCACCGGCGCCCATGACGCCATTGCGGGAGTTCTGGCACTATTTCAAACGCAATAAAGGCGCGGTCGTCGGGCTGGCGTATGTTCTCATCGTGATCCTGATTGCGGTGTTTGCCAACTTTATTGCGCCGTACAACCCGGCAGAGCAGTTCCGTGATGCGCTGCTGGCGCCGCCGGTCTGGCAGGAAGGCGGCAGTTGGGCGCATATTCTGGGAACGGATGATGTTGGTCGCGATGTCCTCTCGCGCCTGATGTATGGCGCGCGTTTGTCACTGCTGGTCGGCTGTCTGGTGGTCGTCCTGTCGCTGGTAATGGGGATTATTCTCGGCCTGGTCGCGGGCTACTTCGGCGGTCTGGTCGATAACATCATCATGCGCGTGGTCGATATTATGCTGGCCCTGCCGAGCCTGCTGCTGGCGCTGGTGCTGGTGGCGATCTTCGGCCCCTCCATCGGCAACGCTGCGCTGGCGTTGACGTTTGTGGCGCTGCCGCACTATGTCCGCTTAACCCGCGCGGCGGTTCTGGTAGAGGTGAACCGCGATTATGTGACTGCCTCCCGCGTGGCGGGCGCAGGCGCGATGCGTCAGATGTTCGTCAATATTTTCCCGAACTGCCTTGCGCCGCTGATCGTTCAGGCGTCACTGGGCTTCTCTAACGCCATTCTCGATATGGCCGCCCTCGGCTTTCTTGGCATGGGCGCACAGCCGCCTACGCCGGAATGGGGCACCATGCTCTCTGACGTATTGCAGTTCGCGCAAAGCGCCTGGTGGGTCGTGACCTTCCCGGGGCTGGCGATTCTGCTGACGGTACTGGCATTTAACCTGATGGGTGACGGTCTGCGTGACGCGCTCGATCCCAAACTGAAGCAGTAAGAGGTTCGAGATGGCGTTATTAAATGTAGATCAATTATCGGTGCACTTCGGCGACGAAGGGACACCGTTCAAAGCCGTCGACCGCATTAGCTACAGCGTGAAGCAGGGGGAGGTGGTCGGTATTGTCGGCGAGTCTGGTTCCGGCAAATCCGTCAGCTCGCTGGCGATTATGGGGCTTATCGATTACCCAGGCCGCGTGATGGCGGAAAACCTGCTCTTTAACGGACAGGATCTGAAGCGCATTTCCGAGAAGGAACGTCGCAACCTGGTGGGCGCTGAAGTGGCGATGATTTTCCAGGACCCGATGACCAGCCTCAATCCTTGCTATACCGTTGGCTTTCAGATTATGGAAGCCATCAAGGTACATCAGGGCGGGAACAAGAAAACCCGTCGTCAGCGAGCGATTGACCTGTTGAACCAGGTGGGCATTCCCGATCCGGCCTCTCGTCTGGATGTCTATCCGCACCAGCTTTCTGGCGGCATGAGTCAGCGCGTGATGATTGCGATGGCAATAGCCTGTCGACCAAAGCTGTTAATTGCTGATGAACCGACCACGGCGCTGGATGTGACCATTCAGGCGCAAATTATTGAGCTGCTGCTGGAGTTGCAGCAAAAAGAGAACATGGCGCTGGTGCTGATTACCCATGACCTGGCGCTGGTGGCGGAAGCGGCGCACAAAATTATCGTCATGTACGCCGGGCAGGTCGTCGAAACCGGCGCTGCGCAGGATATTTTCCGCGCGCCGCGTCATCCCTACACGCAGGCACTGCTACGCGCGTTACCAGAGTTTGCTCAGGACAAAGCGCGTCTGGCGTCGCTGCCGGGTGTGGTGCCGGGGAAATATGACCGACCGACGGGTTGTCTGCTTAACCCGCGCTGCCCCTACGCCACGGACAGATGTCGTGCGGAAGAACCTGCTCTCAACCAACTGGACGATGGACGTCAGTCAAAATGTCATTACCCACTCGATGATGCCGGGAGGCCCACACTATGAGCACGCATGAGGCCACCTTGCAACAGCCGCTGTTGCGGGCTATCGACCTGAAAAAACACTATCCGGTGAAGAAGGGGATCTTTTCTCCGGAACGGCTGGTAAAAGCGCTGGACGGCGTGTCGTTTAATCTCGAACGCGGTAAAACGCTGGCCGTAGTGGGGGAGTCCGGTTGTGGAAAATCCACACTGGGTCGCCTGCTGACGATGATTGAAACGCCAACCGGCGGCGAGCTTTATTACCAGGGGCAGGATCTGCTCAAACACGATCCGCACGCGCAGAAACTGCGGCGGCAGAAAATTCAGATTGTGTTTCAGAACCCCTACGGTTCCCTGAATCCACGCAAGAAAGTGGGGCAAATTCTGGAAGAGCCGTTGCTGATCAATACCAGCCTGAGTAAAGCGCAGCGTCGTGAAAAAGCGCTGGCGATGATGGCGAAGGTGGGGCTGAAAACCGAGCACTACGACCGCTATCCGCATATGTTCTCCGGCGGCCAGCGTCAGCGTATCGCTATCGCCCGCGGTCTGATGCTTGATCCGGACGTAGTGATTGCCGACGAACCGGTCTCCGCGCTCGACGTGTCGGTGCGCGCCCAGGTGCTGAACCTGATGATGGATTTGCAACAGGATATGGGGCTGTCTTATGTCTTTATCTCGCACGACCTGTCGGTGGTGGAACACATCGCCGATGAAGTGATGGTCATGTACTTAGGCCGCTGCGTGGAGAAAGGGACCAAAGAGCAGATTTTTAACAATCCACGTCATCCCTATACCCAGGCGTTGCTCTCCGCCACGCCACGGCTGAATCCGGACGATCGCCGTGAGCGGATTAAGCTGACCGGCGAGTTGCCGAGCCCGCTGAACCCGCCGCCGGGCTGCGCCTTCAACGCCCGCTGCAGCCGTCGCTTCGGACCCTGTACGCAGTTACAGCCGCAGCTTAAAGAGTACGACGGCCAGTTGGTGGCCTGCTTTGCCGTCGATCAGGATGAAAATCCGCAGAAACCGCTGAGTTAATTGCGTTTTATGCCGGATGGCGGCTGCGCCTTATCAAGCCTACACCGTACCTGTAGGCCTGGTAAGCGTAGCGCCACCGGGCATGGCTCTCCGGTACGACTTATTCAATCAATTTTAATAACGGCGACAGGCACAACAATATTCCATATAACAGAATAAGCCAGGTTTTCAGGCCGCGTAATTTTTCCAGTTGCGCTACTTTATAAATCAGGAAAAAGGGAATAATACACGCGACAAAGCCATAAAGCGGACTGCCTAACTGGAAAAAGACCAATACTGAGACGCGAAATGAAACCCAGATAACCAGAGTCACCACGATAAAGACACAGATACCAGATGTCAGTAACAGTGGGTTGACGTTTTTGACATCCATAATACGACTCAATACATTCAGTACAATACCTTTAAGCGCTTCGTGAAAACCTAAATAAATACCAAAGAACGCGGTAAGTACGGCAAAAATATTGAGGATGGTGGAGGTAATGTGGATGATATGGCCAGGGATTACCTGAGCTGCCAGTGCAAGGGCGGAAATATTCTGCTCGAACGCTGATACCGCCTCTTCATGGCTAATCGAAAAGGTAAACGAGAACGAGAAAAAGAGAATAATGGCAATCAGCGTAATATAGCTAATGCGGTGCGTGCGAATCGCCATCCGGGTGGCCAGCACACGGTCAGGTTCGCGCTTACGATAGGCGATGTTCATTGGGTTTAGCACCTGAATGAAGACCGCAGAAAAGAAGCAAAATGGGATAGTGAGCAGTACGTCGCGAAAGAAAACCGATGCGGCGGGAAAGGCGGAAATATTATCAAGATTCCAGTGTGGGATCATCGCAAAACCGAATATCAGAATGATCCCGACTTTTACCACCACCATCGGGCCGGAAATTTTAAATAATAGCTTTTCCCCGCCGGAGGCAATCGCCACCAGCACGGCGAAAATCGCGACTTTATAGATAATAGACTGCGAAAGATCGGCCTCAGTAAGGCCGAAGGTTTTGATATAGGAGGCGCTATCAAACACCACCGACAGGGAGTAAATAAACACCCCGTGGATAATCATAAGAAAATAGATTACACCGAGAAAAATGCCCCAGTTTTTGCCAAGATAGTGACTGATAATATCCGTATAATCGTCACAGGTTTCGCTTTCAGATAACGTTTTTAGATAAATATCCTGCACAATATAGGTAGCGGGATAGGCGATGATAAAAGCGGTAATAAATACCCAGATCCCCTTGAGACCGATTTGCACTGGCATTAAGACGGTACCGGCGCCGATCGCCATTCCGATACACAAGAGCACCCAGCCAAAATCATATTTTGTAAACGGTAATCTCGTTGAAAGCGGTGTGGTCGTAGCGTTACTGTTATTTAATGGTAATGTGTCGTCCTGCATAGAGCCCCCTGCCCAAAATATACGCAGCTCTCTCATAAAGAATGCTGCCTATAACCAGGCTATAGTGCCTTGATACCCGATGCGGCAAACCGGTGACAGCGGTTCGCCGAGCAATCGTCAGAATGCTGCTTTTCTGCTGGCGTGTTCAAGGTCATGAATAATATCGTCGGGATCTTCAGGTCCCGCTGAAAGACGGATAAGTTCGTCGGTAATACCTGCTTTTAGCCATTCCTCTGGCGCAACAGGCGAATATGTCATAGACGCAGGATGCTGAACGAGGGTTTCGGTATCACCGGGACTGGCCGCGAGGAGGCATAATTTACAGAATTGAGCGGCTGACTGCCAGCCTCAGAAATGCTGAATGTATTCTGGCAAATAAAAGTAATCGTCTGCGAAGCGTCACGCAGATTGCACGTTAGCGCCGTGCCGGGACGGGGATTTTGCCGTAATATCAGCAGCAAGCCGGGTTTACCCGGTGAGGCGCAATGTTGCGGGGGCTTGATCCCCGGCGGCATAGGTTGCTGGATAGAGAAAACCCCCGCACGTTGACTGGTATAAACCTGGCAACCTGACGGGGGCTAACTTGAACCTCAACACATCAAGGATAGCCGCGAACGGTTGCCATTGCAACAAGGCGGCTATATGACGCTTACGCAGTTGGGCGTGGCCTTCTGGCACGATCTGGCGGCACCGATCATTGCTGGCATTATCGCCAGTGTGATCGTCAACTGGCTACGTGACAGGAAGTAACGCGTTTTGAGCGTTTGTCCGCCGTAATGGCAACATGCGCCCGAACCAGGCCGCAGGGGAAACCTTGCGGCCTTTTTCGGTTTACTGCGGGTAAGGCACCCAGTCGCCGCCATTCAGACGAACGTATGGCTTACCCTGGTACTGAATCACCACCGCATTAGCGTTTTCTGAAACCGGCGCGGTTTGCGGCAGATTGCTGGTCAGCTTGTTCCAGTTCACACTGTCTTCGGTAAAGAGCTTACCGTCCACGGCGCGTACGACCAGTTCGGAAATCGCCAGGTAGCTGCTCGGCTGATTAATATCAATCGGCGCGCCCTCATGCGGGGCTTTCATGCCAAAAAATTTCACGCCCGCCGGGACGTTGGTGATGGAGGGGCTGGGAATATCGCGCAGGCCTGATATCTGCATTCTGTCGCCCTTCAGCGCGCCGCCGTGCTCCGGTACGACGACTACCATCACCTTACGCCCGGATTTCTCCAGTTCGGTAAAGAAAGCATCCAGTTCATCGAACAGTTTCTGCGCGCGGATTTTATAATCCGCCGTTTTGCTGACGCCGGGGAAATGGTTGCCATCGTGCAGCGGCAGCAGGTTAAAGAAAGTCGCGGAGCGGGAATTGGCTTCACGTTCTTCCCCTGTCAACCAGCGGTTCAGGACCGCCAGATCGTCATATACCGGCGAGCCGTCGAATGACAGCAGGGCGGTTGGCAGGCCGGACTGGTTCATCAGTTCACTTTGCATACCACCGTTTTCGCGAACTTCTTTCAGGAAGCCGCCAAATTCACCGTTATGATCCATCATCAGATGCTGAGTAAAACCCAGCTTCGCCAGATTATCAAACAGATAACATTCGTTATCGGCTGGTTGATAAAGTCGGGTATGCGATGGTTGACCACAGCTGGCGCGCAGCAGACGAATGGCCGCCGGGCCGCTGTAAGATGTACCGGAATTAAAGTGTTTAAACAAAATGTCAAAGTGCGACCATAGCGGATGTGACATCAAGCCTGCCGCTTCGACATCCGACCAGGAGAGCGAACAAATATTGATGACCAATAGGTCGAACGGCTGCGCATCAGGCGGAAGCTGCGCCGGGAACGTCGTTTTCCGCTTTTCTTCCGCGGCATAGAAGGTGTTCAACCAGGCGTTCAGATTCGCGGTCGTCGGCGGCGCGGTTTGCGCAGGCATATCGCCGATGACCGGCTTATCGCCCGCTGTCGCGACGGTAGCGGCTGCATTACCGCCAGTCGTCGTCACCGTATCGGTTGGCTGGCCTGCCGGCCACAGCGTAAAAACCGGGCCGGTTAATGTCAGGACATTCAGCCATACCATGATGGCGACCACAAACACCGTGACCCGAATCCACTGCGATAAAAATAGCCAGGCAACCAGCAGTACGAAGATGGCGCCGATCATTTGCCAGTTAATAAAACGGGCGATCAGATCGAGCAGATAACCGGAGCTGAATTCCGCCACCTGCGTCCCCTGGCTCATAATGCTTTGCGGGCCGGGCAGCCAGGTATCATGCCAGAACAGCGCGAAGCCGACGGGAATGGCAATCCAGTGGCGCAACCGGTGAAGGCGATACTTTGGTATTGGCATGAGCAGAAACGCCATGAATACCAGATTCAGTAAAGGATGAAAATTCAGATAGCCTGCCCACAGCAGGCCAAACTTGACCAGAAAATAGAAGTTCCAGCCGGAAAGACCGCGCCAGTATTGCCAGAGCGGAGAAGGCATTGAAGGAGTTTGAGTATGCTGAGTCATTTTTTGTCTGCCTTGACTTTCGTAGCGCGGCGCAGAGTTCCGGCTGGTTTTACATAACGAGGTTTGGCAAATAGCAGCCGGGTCGTATCACTGATACGGCGTAGCGAATGACGCGCCAGATACCCCAGCGGAAAGAAAATCAGCGCGCAAAAAAGAATAATTTGCACGATATCGCTGATGGTCATCATGATGCACGCTCCGCGGTGTCGTCGAGCAATCGCAGGGGTTCAGGAATACGACGCCAGATGCGGCCATCGTGTTCGGCATTTATTACCGGGTCGGCGCGTTTTGCCAGCGGTAGCGGCGTTCCCCACAGTTCCGGCGACAATAAGCGCATCTGCACCAGCTCGGCGCTGATTTGTTTATCTTCGAACCAGACCATACGATTAGAGAAAATATCGCCCGTCGGCAAAGGGAAAATATGGTTTAACGCGGTATCCAGATCGTTGACCCGGCAGAATGATAAAAACAGCACCAGACGGTTGCCGCCGATGGTCATAATATCGCCGGTTCGGCTTGGCCGACATAATGTTAACGCCTGCTCAACCCGAATGCCCGGTACCGGGCGCAGCGCGACCAGAACGCCTTTCCCGTCGGCGGGGAGCAGGGTGTTGCTCATCATCGTATGGATGGCATCGCAAAAGGTATCCCACGGCTGAAAACCGCGCAGTTTCAACGGCTGCGTCATCGACAGTAGCGTGGTGATGTCTTCCGGTACGTAACGGCTGAACTGCTGCCCCTGCACGCTTTCAATAAGCGTCAGGCAGCGTGAAAGCGGGGCGTTCCAGGGAATGATCATATTCGCGCCGCAGCCCAGCAGCAGGCGCTCATCGGTGGCGCGCAAACTGGCGATATTTTCGCGCACGACAATTTTCAGCGCGCTTCCCCGCTGGCGTCGCAAAGTATGAATGCGACGAGCAAGCGGCTCGATTTGGTTGTTCTGTGTAAGCGAAAAAATAATTGTCGCGGCCTGCGCCGTGCGCGCGTCGTTGAATAGCGCTTCGTTATTGTCGAAAAGCGTCCAGTGTTCCGAGAGCGGCGGCGCGCCTTCAAGGACGGCGACGTGGCTAAGAATGCGTTTTTCGTCGCTACGCGGCTGAATTGCCGTCTCCTCCTGATGGGATAGCGTCCAGCGTTCGTCCTGCTGACACAGCAATAACTGCTGTCGGGCGCTGACGCCTTTTTCGTTACACCAGAAGGCAATATCGAACAAATGTTGGTCGCCCTGAAAACGTAAACTGGCGAGGCCAAAAAGTGAGCGATACTCGCCCATCAACAACGAGGACTGTTTATCGCTATTATTACAAGGGTTAATAACCAACAATGAACAGTGATGAAAACGAGTCCATTTATTCATTTTTTCCAGCCATTTATGCAGGCTTTCTGACGTTATATTCCGCCACGTGTTATTTGCACAAATAAGAATGAAAAAGTAATGCGTCGGGTTAACAGAACAAAGCAAATCGTGGGGCAAAGAGTATAGCCCTTTTTCTGAATCCGGCATGGTAAATAAGCGGATTTTCTCCGGACCGTGAGATTCATCTAATTTGATTACTTTGCCAGGATCGCCTTCCATGCCGATGACGGCGACATTTGCATTCTCCGTTTGTGACGCAATCGTTTGATTCACCAGACTGATGGCATCTTGCTGGCGATCGGCGTTAACCCACCAGACGCCGCCGGTTGGCATATGGCGCAGTTCATCCCATAATGATGAGATGCCGAGAGAAAATACGGGGTCCACAGTGTCCCTCATGTCACTATTTTAACTGTTTATCAGTTTACTAGCGAAAGCACAGAAATAAACCTAACATTGAAATTAAAACGCATCAGATTTAGCATGTGAATCAATTTGCCCGGCAGGATGCCCTGTAACTCTGCGCTTTGCATTTTTACACATTATAAATGATGTCACGGAAAGATGAAAAATGCGCGTTCTCCCGTATTGACGACGGGGCGTAATGCTGCCAGTGAGAAATATTTAAAAAGGAGCAACCAGAATGTATAACAATGAACCTGGCGCTCAGTCCGATCCAACGTTGGGCTACACTTTTCAAAATGATTTTCTGGCATTAAGCCAGGCGTTTTCACTACCCGAAATAGATTATACCGATATTTCCCAACGCGAACAGTTGGCGGCGGCGATTAAAAGATGGCCACTTCTGGCTGAATTTGCGCAACCACATTCATTAAGGAAGCCATGAATGGCGATTCTGGGACTGCAGGGCGTGCGCGGCGGGGTGGGAACCACATCTCTCACCGCAGCACTCGCCTGGGCGTTACAAATCTTAGGGGAAAATGTCCTGGTGATTGACGCCAGCCCCGATAACCTGCTGCGCATGTCGTTTAACGTCGACTTCGTCCATCAGGGCGGTTGGGCGCGATCGTTGCTGGACGGCCAGGACTGGCGCGATGCCGGATTACGTTATACCTCGCAGCTTGATCTACTGCCGTTTGGACAGCTCACCGCGCAAGAGCGGGAAAATCCGCAGGCCTGGCAGGAGACGCTGGGAGAGATCGGATCGGCTATCCAGGCGCTGAAAGCGAGCGGGCGTTATAGCTGGATTTTACTGGACTTGTCCTACGGCGCGTCACCGCTGACAGGGCAGCTGGTGAGCCTCTGCGACCATACGCTGGCGATAGCCCGGGTTGACGCTAACTGCCATATTCGCCTTCATCAGCAGGCGTTGCCTGCCGGAGCGCATATTCTGATCAATGACTTACGCATTGGCAGTCAGTTACAGGACGATCTGTACCAGGTCTGGCTGCAAAGCCAGCGCCGGTTGCTGCCCATTGTGATCCATCGCGATGAGGCGATGGCGGAGTGCATGGCGTCGAAACAGCCGTTAGGCGAATATCGCAGCGATTCGTTAGCTGCCGAAGAGGTGTTAACGCTGGCGAACTGGTGCCTGCTGCATGATGCGGGCGACAAAACGTCCGCCGGGAGCCTGCGATGAGCGCCCTTTCCCGGTGGCTGCTTATCCCGCCGGTTAGCGCGCGTTTGAGCGAGCGCTATCAGGGTTACCGCCGCCACGGCGCGTCGCCGTTTAGCGCAGCGCTCGGCTGCCTGTGGACGATTCTGGCGTGGATAGTGTTTCCGCTTGAGCATCCGCGCTGGCAGCGTATTCGCGACGGGCATAAAGCGCTTTATCCGCATATTAACGCCGCCCGCCCGCGCCCGCTGGACCCGGCCCGCTACCTCATTCAGACCCTCTGGCTGGTGATGATCTCGTCGACTAAAGAACGTCATGAACCGCGCTGGCGGTCATTTGCGCGCCTGAAGGACGTTCGTGGACGTTACCATCAATGGATGGATACCTTACCGGAACGGGTGCGCCAAAAGACAACGCATCTGGAAAAGGAAAAAGAGCTGGGACATCTTAGCAACGGCGCCCGGCGTTTTATTCTGGGCGTTATCGTGACTTTTTCACTGATACTGGCGCTGATCTGTATTACGCAGCCATTTAACCCGCTATCGCAATTTATCTTTCTGCTGTTGCTGTGGGGCGTTGCGCTGTTGGTACGACGTATGCCGGGACGCTTTTCCGCACTGATGCTCATCGTGCTGTCGCTAACGGTCTCCTGTCGTTATATCTGGTGGCGCTATACCTCGACGCTAAATTGGGACGACCCGGTCAGTCTGGTGTGCGGGCTGATTCTGCTGTTTGCGGAAACCTACGCCTGGATTGTGCTGGTGCTGGGGTACTTCCAGGTGGTGTGGCCGTTAAATCGTCAACCGGTGCCGTTGCCGAAAGAGATGTCGCAGTGGCCGACGGTGGATATTTTTGTACCGACCTATAACGAAGACCTTAATGTGGTCAAAAATACCATTTACGCTTCGCTTGGCATTGACTGGCCGAAGGACAAGCTGAATATCTGGATCCTTGATGACGGCGGGCGTGAATCATTTCGTCAGTTTGCCCGACATGTTGGCGTGCATTACATTGCCCGCGCCACGCATGAACACGCCAAAGCCGGCAACATCAACAATGCGCTAAAACACGCGAAAGGCGAGTTTGTGGCGATCTTCGATTGCGACCATGTGCCGACACGCTCGTTTCTGCAAATGACAATGGGCTGGTTCCTGAAAGAAAAACAGCTGGCGATGATGCAGACGCCGCATCATTTCTTCTCCCCGGACCCGTTTGAGCGCAACCTGGGACGTTTTCGTAAAACGCCTAACGAAGGCACGCTGTTTTACGGACTGGTACAGGACGGTAACGATATGTGGGACGCCACTTTCTTTTGCGGATCGTGCGCGGTGATTCGCCGTAAGCCGCTGGATGAGATTGGCGGTATCGCCGTTGAGACGGTGACGGAAGATGCGCATACTTCGCTCCGGCTGCACCGGCGAGGTTATACCTCAGCGTATATGCGCATTCTGCAGGCGGCGGGGCTGGCGACGGAAAGCCTGTCGGCGCATATCGGGCAGCGTATTCGTTGGGCGCGGGGCATGGTGCAAATTTTCCGCCTCGATAACCCTCTGTTTGGTAAAGGCTTAAAACTGGCGCAGCGGCTGTGCTACCTCAACGCGATGTTCCATTTCTTGTCCGGCATTCCGCGCCTGATCTTTCTGACCGCGCCGCTGGCTTTTCTGCTGCTGCACGCCTATATCATTTATGCGCCTGCGTTGATGATTGCGCTATTTGTGATACCGCACATGGTCCACGCCAGCCTGACTAACTCGAAGATTCAGGGCAAGTATCGTCACTCTTTCTGGAGTGAAATCTATGAAACGGTACTGGCATGGTATATCGCACCGCCGACTCTGGTCGCGTTGATCAATCCGCACAAAGGGAAATTTAACGTCACGGCGAAAGGCGGGCTGGTGGAAGAGAAGTACGTCGACTGGGTAATCTCGCGTCCGTATATCTTCCTTGTCTTGCTTAACCTGCTCGGCGTGGCGGCGGGCGTATGGCGATACTATTACGGGCCGGAAAATGAAACGCTGACCGTCATCGTTAGCCTGGTGTGGGTCTTCTATAACCTGGTCATTCTCGGCGGCGCGGTTGCGGTTTCGGTAGAGAGTAAACAGGTCAGGCGCGCGCATCGGGTCGAGATTGCCATGCCGGGGGCCATCGCCCGCGAAGATGGACATTTGTTCTCCTGTACCGTACATGACTTCTCCGACGGCGGGTTAGGCATCAAGATCAACGGTCAGGCGCAGGTGCTGGAAGGGCAGAAAGTGAATCTGTTGCTTAAACGCGGGCAGCAGGAATATGTCTTTCCAACGCAGGTGGTGCGCGTAACGGGCAATGAGGTCGGGCTACAACTGATGCCGCTCACCACCAAACAACATATTGATTTTGTGCAGTGTACCTTCGCGCGCGCCGATACGTGGGCGCTTTGGCAAGATAGCTTCCCGGAAGATAAACCGCTGGAAAGCTTGCTGGATATTCTGAAGCTGGGCTTCCGCGGATATCGCCACCTCGCGGAATTCGCGCCGCCTTCAGTAAAAGTAATTTTCCGATCGTTGACGGCGTTAATTGCCTGGATTGTATCGTTTATTCCGCGTCGCCCGGAGCGGCAAGCGGCGATACAGCCGTCGGATCGGGTTATGGCTCAGGCTCAACAATGATGATAATGCGATGAAAAGAAAATTGTCCTGGATGTGTGCGGCGGTAATAGGATTAAGCGCGTTTCCTGCTTTCATGACGGCGGCGGCGCCTGCTACGCCGCCATTGATAAATGCTGAACCCACCGAGCCTGCGCCGTCGCCCGCAACTGAGGCGCCCGTCGTGGCGCAGACCGCGCCTTCGCGCGAGGTCAAGCTGACCTTTGCGCAAATCGCGCCGCCGCCGGGTAGTATGGCGCTGCGTGGCGTTAACCCTAACGGCGGCATTGAATTTGGTATGCGCAGCGATGAAGTGGCGTCGAAAGCGGTGCTGAATCTGGAATATACGCCCTCGCCGTCGCTCCTGCCGGTTCAGTCGCAGCTCAAGGTTTATCTCAATGATGAACTGATGGGCGTACTGCCGGTGACAAAAGAGCAGTTGGGGAAAAAGACGCTGGCGCAGGTACCTATCAATCCGCTATTTATCACCGACTTTAACCGGGTGCGGCTGGAGTTTGTCGGCCACTATCGCGACGTGTGTGAAAATCCGGCCAGCAGTACTCTGTGGTTAGACATCGGGCGAAATAGCGCCCTGGATCTGACCTATAACATGCTGGCGGTGAATAACGATCTGTCCCACTTCCCGGTGCCGTTTTTTGATCCGCGGGATAACCGTCCGGTGACGTTGCCGATAGTGTTTGCTGATATGCCTGATCTGGCGCAGCAGCAGGCAGCTTCTATTGTCGCGTCCTGGTTTGGCTCGCGGGCGGGCTGGCGCGGTCAGCGCTTCCCGGTGTTGTATAATCACCTGCCGGATCGCAATGCGATCGTGTTCGCCACCAACGATCGACGCCCCGATTTCCTGCGCGATCATCCTGCGGTTAACGCGCCGGTTATCGAGATGATGAGCCATCCGGATAATCCGTATGTGAAGTTGCTGATCGTGTTTGGTCGAGATGATAAAGACCTGTTGCAGGCGGCAAAAGGTATCGCGCAAGGGAATATTCTCTTCCGTGGTTCCAGCGTGGTGGTCAACGATGTAAAACCGCTGCTGGCGCGCAAACCGTATGATGCGCCGAACTGGGTGCGTACCGATCGCCCGGTCACTTTTGGCGAGCTGAAAACCTATGAAGAGCAGCTCCAGTCGAGTGGGCTGGAGCCGGCGCCCATCAACGTTTCTTTGAATCTGCCGCCGGACCTCTATTTGCTGCGTAGCAACGGTATTGATATGGATCTCAACTACCGTTACACCTCGCCGCCGACCAAAGACAGTTCACGGCTGGATATCAGTCTGAATAACCAGTTCCTGCAAGCCTTTAGTCTTAACAGCACGCAGGAAACTAATCGACTCCTGTTGCGCCTGCCGGTACTTCAGGGACTGCTGGATGGTAAAACGGATGTGTCTATTCCGGCGCTCAAACTGGGGGCGATGAACCAACTACGTTTTGACTTCCGCTACATGAATCCGATGCCGGGCGGGTCGGTGGACAACTGTATTACCTTCCAGCCGGTACCGAATCATGTGGTGATAGGGGATGATTCCACTATCGATTTTTCGAAATATTACCACTTTATCGCGATGCCGGATTTACGCGCGTTCGCCAATGCGGGTTTCCCGTTCAGCCGGATGGCCGACTTGTCTGACACGCTGGCGGTGATGCCGAAGACCCCAACCGAAGCGCAAATGGAAACGCTGCTGAATACGGTCGGCGCCATTGGCGGGCAGACCGGTTTCCCGGCAATTAATCTGACCATCACCGATGATAGCGCTCAGATAGCCGACAAAGACGCCGATCTGCTGATTATTGGCGCTATTCCGGGCAAGCTAAAAGACGATAAGCGTATCGATCTGTTGGTGCAGGCGACACAAAGCTGGGTAAAAACCCCGATGCGGCAGACCGCTTTCCCGTCGATTATGCCGGATGAGGCCGATCGCGCGGCGGATGCGCAGTCCACCGTCACCGCCAGCGGCCCGATGGCGGCGGTGGTGGGCTTCCAGTCGCCGTTTAATGATCAGCGCAGCGTGATTGCTCTGCTGGCTGACAGCCCGCGCGGTTACCAGCTACTGAACGACGCCGTGAACGACAGCGGTAAACGCGCCGCGATGTTTGGTTCCGTGGCGGTGATCCGCGAGTCCGGCGTTCACAGTCTGCGCGTTGGCGATATCTATTACGTCGGACATCTGCCGTGGTTTGAGCGGCTGTGGTATGCGCTGGCGAATCACCCGGTGCTGCTGGCGGTACTGGCGGCCCTCAGTGTGGTATTACTGGCGTGGGTATTGTGGCGTCTGCTACGTATTCTCAGTCGCCGTCGTCTCGACCCTGACCATGAGTAACGCATGATGACTATGCTGCGCGGATGGATAACGATGATCGTCATGCTGACGGCAATAAATGCGCAGGCAGCGTGTAGCTGGCCTGCGTGGGAACAGTTCAAGAAAGATTACATTAGCCAGCAGGGACGCGTTATCGATCCGGGCGATGCGCGAAAAATTACCACCTCCGAAGGGCAAAGCTACGCCATGTTCTTTGCCCTGGCAGCGAACGATCGACCGGCGTTCGCGCAACTGTTTAACTGGACGCAAAACAATCTGGCGCAGGGATCGCTGCGTGAACATCTGCCCGCCTGGCTGTGGGGACAAAAAGATCCCGACACCTGGTCGGTGCTGGACAGCAACTCCGCGTCCGACGGCGATATCTGGATGGCATGGTCGCTGCTGGAGGCTGGTCGTCTGTGGAAAGAGACGCGTTATACCGAGGTGGGCACGGCGTTGCTAAAACGCATCGCCCGCGAAGAGGTCGTGAATGTGCCGGGGCTGGGCTCAATGCTGCTACCTGGCAAAATCGGCTTTGCCGAGGCGAATAGCTGGCGTTTTAACCCAAGCTATCTGCCGCCGCAGTTGGCGCAATACTTTAGCCGTTTTGGCGCGCCGTGGTCGACGCTACGGGAAACCAATTTGCGGCTTTTGCTGGAAACCGCGCCGAAAGGTTTCTCGCCGGACTGGGTGCGTTATGAAAGCAAGCAAGGCTGGCAGTTGAAAGCGGAAAAGACGCTGATCAGTAGCTACGATGCGATTCGCGTCTATTTATGGACGGGAATGATGCATGATGGCGATCCGCAAAAAGCGCGTTTACTGGCGCGATTTAAACCGATGGCGACGTTAACGATGAAAAACGGCGTTCCACCGGAGAAAGTGGATGTCGTCAGCGGGAATGCGCAAGGGACGGGGCCGGTCGGGTTTTCCGCCGCTTTACTGCCTTTCCTGCAAAATCGCGACGCCCAGGCCGTGCAGCGACAGCGGGTCGCAGACCATTTTCCTGGCAGCGATGCCTATTACAACTATGTGCTGACTCTCTTTGGACAAGGCTGGGATCAGCACCGTTTTCGCTTCACCGTCAAAGGTGAATTATTACCTGACTGGGGCCAGGAATGCGTAAGTTCACGTTAAGTCTCATGCACGCTTTTTTGCCGGCTGGCGGTCGAAACGCCTTACCTGGCAAAAGGGGCGTTTCTCGGGCATTGTTGGGGTTATCGCTTGGTATGGCGCTAACACCGCTTGCCGGCGCAGCGACCTCCGCGCAGCAACAGTTGCTGGAGCAGGTTCGGCTGGGCGAGGCCACGCACCGTGAGGACTTAGTCCGTCAGTCGCTCTATCGCCTGGAGCTGATCGACCCCAATGATCCACAGGTTATCGCTGCCCGTTTCCGCTATCTGTTGCGCCAGGGGGATAGCGACGGGGCACAGAAACTACTTGACCGGCTGGCGCAACTGGCGCCGGAGTCGACGGCGTATCAATCTTCCCGCACCGCGATGCTGCTCTCCACGCCGCAAGGACGCCAGTCTTTGCAGGAGGCGCGTTTACTGGCGACGACCGGCCATACTGAACAAGCGATCGCCAGCTACGACAAGCTGTTTAAAGGTTATCCGCCGGAGGGCGAACTGGCGGTCGAATACTGGACGACCGTGGCGAAATTGCCCGCCCGCCGTCACGAAGCGATTAACCAGCTACAGAAAATTAATGCCGTCAGTCCGGGTAATAACGCTCTGCAAAATGCGCTGGCGCAACTGTTGTTCGCCAGCGGGCGGCGCGATGAGGGATTCGCGGTGCTAAAACAGATGGCGAAATCCAGTACGGGACGCAGCGCGGCCTCCGCCATCTGGTACCAGCAGATAAAAGATCTCCCGGTTAGCGACGCCAGCGTAAAAGCGTTGCAAGACTATCTGACGCAGTTTAGCGAAGGCGATAGCGTGTCTGCCGCCCGCGCCCAGCTTAGCGAGCAGCAAAAACAGTTAGCCGATCCGGCGTTCCGCGCGCGCTCGCAGGGCATCGCGGCGGTTAATGCCGGAGAAGGCGGTAAGGCCATTGCGCAATTGCAGCAGGCGGTAAGCGCCCGGCAGGACGACAGTGAGGCGGTCGGCGCGCTGGGGCAGGCATACTCACAGCGTGGCGATCGCGCCCGCGCCGTCGCTCAGTTTGAAAAGGCGCTGGCGATGGCGCCGCACAGCAGCAGCCGCGATAAGTGGGAGAGTCTGCTGAAGGTCAATCGCTACTGGCTGTTAATTCAGCAGGGCGACGCGGCCTTAAAAGCGAATAATCTGGCCCAGGCGGAGCGTTTCTATCAGCAGGCGCGAGCAGTGGATAACACCGACAGCTACGCGGTGCTGGGGCTGGGGGATGTGGCGATGGCGCGCAAAGATAATGCCGCCGCCGAACGTTATTATCAGCAGACGCTGCGTATGGACAGCGGTAATACCAATGCTGTACGCGGGCTGGCGAATCTTTATCGCCAGCAGTCGCCGCAAAAAGCCGCCGCGTTTATCGCTTCTCTTTCCGCCAGCCAGCGGCGCAGTATCGACGATATCGAACGCAGTCTGGAAAATGACCGTCTGGCGCAGCAGGCGGAAACGCTGGAAAGCGAGGGCAAATGGGCGCAGGCCGCAGAACTCCACCGTCGTCGGCTGGCATTAGATCCGGGGAGCGTGTGGGTAACGTACCGACTGTCACGCGATCTGTGGCAGGCCGGGCAGCACGCCCAGGCCGATGCGCAAATGCGCTCTCTGGCGCAACAGAAGCCAAACGATCCGGAACAGGTCTATGCTTATGGGCTTTATCTTTCCGGCAGCGATCGGGACCGGGCGGCGCTGGCGCATCTCAATACCCTACCGACCAACCAGTGGAACAGCAATATTCAGGAACTGGCGGGCCGATTGCAAAGTAACCAGGTGCTGGAAAGCGCTAACCGCTTGCGCGATAGCGGCAAAGAACGCGAAGCGGAAGCGTTGTTACGTCAGCAGCCGCCCTCTACGCGCATTGCGTTAACGTTGGCGGACTGGGCGCAGCAGCGTGGCGATAATGCGGCGGCCCGCGCCGCTTATGACGCCGTTCTGGCGCGGGAACCGGATAATGTCGATGCCATGCTGGGGCGGGTGGAAATCGACATCGCACAGGGCGATAACGCCGCGGCGCGCGCTCAACTGGCGGCGCTGCCTGCGTCGCAAATCACCTCTATTAACATGCAGCGCCGCGTCGCGCTGGCGCAGCTCCAGCTTGGCGATATCACGGCGGCAGCGCGGACCTTCAACCGCATTACGCCGCAGGCAAAAGCACAGCCGCCATCAATGGAAAGCGCGATGGTATTGCGTGACGCCGCCGCTTTTCAGGCGCAAACGGGCGAGCCGCAGCGGGCGCTGGAGACCTACAAAGACGCAATGGTCGCCGCGGCGATTACGCCGGTTCGTCCCCAGGATAACGATACCTTTACCCGCCTGACGCGCAATGATGAAAAAGATGACTGGCTAAAACGCGGCGTGCGTAGCGATGCGGCGGAGTTGTACCGTCAGCAGGATCTTAATGTCACGTTGGCGCACGATTATTGGGGGTCGAGCGGGACTGGCGGCTACTCCGATCTGAAGGCGCATACCACGATGCTTCAGGTGGATGCGCCCTGGTCGGACGGACGGGCGTTCTTTCGTACTGATATGGTGAATATGGATGTTGGCCGTTTCTCTACGGATGCGGACGGAAAATACGATAATAACTGGGGTACCTGTACGCTGGAGAAATGCAGCGGACATCGTAGCCAGGCCGATACGGGCGCGAGCGTGGCGGTCGGCTGGCAGAATGAGACCTGGCGCTGGGATATCGGCACGACGCCGATGGGCTTTAATGTCGTTGATGTGGTCGGTGGCGTCAGCTATAGCGACGATATCGGGCCGTTGGGTTATACCCTGAACGCGCATCGTCGCCCGATCTCCAGCTCGCTGCTGGCGTTTGGCGGACAAAAGGACGCCAGCAGCAATACCGGCACCAAATGGGGCGGCGTGCGGGCCAACGGCGGCGGCGTCAGTCTCAGCTATGATAAAGGCGAAGCAAACGGTGTCTGGGCGTCGCTCAGCGGCGACCAGTTGAGCGGTAAAAATGTGGAAGATAACTGGCGCGTGCGCTGGATGACCGGTTATTACTATAAGGTGATTAACGAGAATAACCGCCGCGTTACCGTCGGGCTGAATAACATGATCTGGCATTACGACAAAGATCTGAGCGGTTATTCACTGGGTCAGGGCGGTTATTATAGCCCGCAGGAATACCTGTCGTTTGCGGTGCCGGTGATGTGGCGGCAGCGTACGGAAAACTGGTCGTGGGAGCTAGGCGGCTCGGTATCCTGGTCGCACTCCCGCACCCGTACCATGCCGCGTTATCCGCTGATGAATTTGATCCCGGCGGATTATCAGGAGGATGCGCGTGACCAGACCAACGGCGGCGGCAGCAGCCAGGGATTTGGCTATACCGCGCGGGCGCTCATTGAACGCCGGGTCACTGCCAACTGGTTTGTGGGTACGGCTGTCGATATTCAGCAGGCGAAAGATTATACCCCCAGTCATCTGCTGCTGTATGTCCGTTATTCCGCGGCGGGCTGGCAGGGGGATATGGATTTACCGCCGCAGCCTCTGGTGCCTTACGCTGACTGGTAATCATTGCGTCAGGCCTACGAATTGACAGGCGTCGTAGGCCTGAGAAGCGCAGCGCCATCAGACGCTATCATTAACCGTTATTCAGAAAAGTCCTTTTCAGATACAGCCTCTCTTAATGCCGCTGCAATCGGGTATACTCAGGCGGCAGTCCGGGATATCCAGGGAGAGTCAATTTGCGCGTCAGCCGCTCGTTAACAATTAAACAGATGGCAATGGTTGCGGCCGTTGTCATGGTGTTTGTTTTTGTCTTTTGCACCGTTTTGTTGTTCCATCTGGTACAGCAGAACCGCTACAACACGGCTACGCAACTGGAAAGCATCGCGCGATCTGTTCGGGAACCTCTTTCTTCCGCGATTTTAAAAGCGGATCTCCCCGGCGCGGAAACCATTCTGGAAAGTATTAAACCTGCGGGCGTGGTGAGTCGCGCCGATGTGGTATTGCCGAATCAGTTCCAGGCGTTGCGTAAGCGCTTCATTCCTGAACGCCCCGTCCCGGTTATGGTGACGCGTCTCTTCGAACTGCCGGTACAAATTTCTTTACCGGTTTATTCGCTGGAGCGTCCCGCCAATCCGCAACCGCTGGCCTACCTTGTATTGCAGGCGGATTCGTACCGTATGTACAAGTTCGTCATGAGCGCGCTCTCTACGTTAGTGACCATTTACTTACTTCTATCGCTGATCCTGACGGTGGCCATCGCCTGGTGCGTAAACCGCCTGATTGTGCATCCGCTGCGCAAAATCGCCCGCGAGCTGAACGACATTCCGCAGCAGGAGCTGATCGGACATCAGCTGGCGTTGCCGCGTCTGCATCAGGATGATGAAATTGGGATGCTGGTGCGCAGCTATAACCTCAACCAGCAGCTTATGCAGCGTCAACGCGAGGAGCAAACGGACAACGCGATGCGTTTTCCGGTTTCCGAGCTGCCCAATAAAGCCTTTTTAATGGCATTGCTGGAACAGGTTATCACCCGCCAACAAACCACCGCGCTTATCATCGTGACGTGCGAAACGTTGCGTGACACGGCAGGCGTGCTGCAAGAAACGCAGCGGGAGATTCTATTACTGACGCTGGTTGAGAAGCTGAAGTCGGTGCTGGCGCCGCGCATGGTGCTTACGCAGGTCAGCGGGTATGACTTTGCCATTATCGCCCACGGCGTTAAAGAGCCGTGGCACGCCATCACATTAGGTCAGCAAATACTCACTATCATTAATGAACGACTGCCCATCCAGGGTATTCAACTGCGCCCAAGCTGCAGTATTGGCATTGCGATGTATTATGGCGATCTGACCGCCGAAGAGCTCTATGGTCGCGCCGTCTCCGCCGCGTTTACCGCGCGCCGAAAAGGTAAAAATCAGATCCAGTTCTTTGACCCGGCGCAGATGGAGGCCGCTCAACAGCGCCTTACCGAAGAGAGCGATATCCTTACCGCGCTGGATAACCATCAGTTTGCCATTTGGTTGCAGCCGCAGGTCGAGATGCGCAGCGGCAACGTATTAAGCGCCGAAGCCTTGTTACGTATGCAACAGCCGGACGGTAGCTGGGAATTGCCGGAGGGGCTGATTGAGCGCATTGAATCCTGCGGCCTGATGGTCACGGTGGGCTATTGGGTGCTGGAAGAGTCCTGCCGCCAGCTTGCCGCCTGGCAGGAGCGCGGCGTGACATTGCCGCTCTCCGTCAATCTTTCCGCGTTACAGCTCATGCACCCTGGCATGGTGTCGGAGCTGCTGGAATTGTTAAACCGCTATCGTATTCAACCGGGTACGCTGATTCTTGAGGTCACTGAAAGCCGCCGTATCGACGATCCGCACGCTGCCGTCGCTATCTTACGTCCGTTACGTAATGCTGGCGTGCGTATCGCACTGGATGATTTTGGCATGGGTTACGCGGGGCTGCGCCAGTTACAGCATATGAAGTCGCTACCGGTCGATATCCTTAAAATTGATAAAATGTTTGTCGATGGGTTACCGGATGATCACAGTATGGTGACGGCGATTATTCTGATGGCCCGCAGTCTTAATTTACAATTGATTGCCGAGGGCGTGGAGAACGAGGCGCAACGCGCGTGGCTGGAACAGGCGGGAGTCAACGTCGCGCAAGGCTTCCTGTTTGCTCGGCCCGTTCCCGCGGATATCTTTGAAGAACGGTATCTGTCGCACGAAAATCCTGATTACAAAAGTTAAAAAAGGTCGCGCTTGTGCGAGCCAGCTCAAACTTTTTAACATTTTTGTTTCAATTATGATCCTGGCGCATTTCTGTCATGTTGTGTGGGTGTTATTTTAAGGCCGCAGGTTACTCATAACCTTACAAGACCTGTGGTTTTTACTTCAAGGACACCCTATGAAAACCTCTCTGTTCAAAAGTCTTTATTTTCAGGTCCTGACAGCAATCGCCATTGGTATTCTCCTTGGCCATTACTATCCTGAACTGGGCGCACAAATGAAACCGCTTGGCGACGCGTTCGTTAAGCTCATTAAGATGATCATCGCTCCTGTCATTTTCTGTACTGTCGTGACGGGCATCGCAGGCATGGAAAGCATGAAAGCGGTGGGCCGTACCGGCGCGGTCGCGCTGCTTTACTTTGAAATTGTCAGTACGATTGCGCTGATTATCGGTCTTATCATCGTCAACGTTGTGCAACCTGGCGCCGGGATGAACGTCGATCCGGCAACGCTGGATGCGCAGGCGGTGGCCGTTTATGCCGCACAAGCCAAGGAGCAGGGCATTATTGCCTTCCTGATGGATGTCATACCGGGCAGCGTGATCGGCGCGTTTGCCAGCGGCAACATTCTGCAGGTCTTACTGTTTGCGGTGTTGTTTGGTTTTGCGCTGCACCGTTTGGGCAGCAAAGGCCAGCTCATTTTCAATGTGATTGAGAGTTTTTCGCAGGTCATTTTCGGCATCATCAATATGATCATGCGCCTGGCGCCGATTGGCGCATTCGGCGCGATGGCCTTCACCATCGGTAAATACGGCGTCGGTTCTCTGGTGCAACTGGGGCAGCTCATTATCTGCTTCTATATCACCTGTATTCTCTTCGTGGTGGTGGTGCTGGGGACGATTGCACGGGTAACGGGCTTTAGCATTTTTAAATTTATTCGCTATATCCGGGAAGAATTACTCATTGTGCTCGGCACCTCCTCTTCCGAGTCAGCGTTGCCGCGTATGCTCGATAAGATGGAAAAACTGGGGTGCCGTAAGTCGGTGGTAGGGCTGGTGATCCCGACGGGGTATTCGTTCAACCTCGATGGCACCTCTATCTACCTGACGATGGCGGCGGTGTTTATCGCCCAGGCGACCAACAGCCATATGGATATCTTCCACCAGATAACGCTGCTGGTCGTGTTGCTGCTCTCGTCAAAAGGCGCCGCGGGCGTGACCGGAAGCGGCTTTATCGTGCTGGCGGCCACTATCTCCGCCGTAGGTCATTTGCCGGTGGCGGGACTGGCGTTAATCCTCGGTATCGACCGCTTTATGTCCGAAGCGCGCGCGCTGACTAACCTGGTGGGTAACGGCGTGGCGACGGTGGTGGTTGCCAAATGGGTGAAAGAGTTAGATCACCAAAAGCTGGACGATGTGCTTAATAATCGTGCGCCGGATGGCAAAACGCACGAAATTTCCTCCTAATCTCGCCACTTATGCCCGTAGTCCCTTCCAGGACTGCGGGTGTTTGCGCATAATTGACCCCTGCGCCCAAAGCATACAGCATGATGCTTAGGGATTATTTCACTTCTTCCGTGACATTTTTAGGTTCTCGCGGTCTAACACGAAGTGTTTTTACGTCATATTCAGGCATCCCTGCCGGGGCTGTCTTTTTATTACCAGGATTGTTGATCAGGGGTTCACATGCAGGGCACAAAAATTCGACTCTTAGCGGGCAGTCTGTTGATGTTGGCCTCTGCCGGCTATGTGCAGGCAGATGCGCTCCAGCCCGATCCGGCATGGCAACAGGGGACGCTGGCTAATGGGTTACAGTGGCAAGTGTTGGCTACGCCTCAGCGCCCCAGCGATCGTATTGAAGTTCGTCTCCAGGTTAATACCGGTTCGCTCACCGAAAGTACGCAACAGAGCGGGTTCAGCCATGCGATTCCCCGTATCGCGCTGACGCAAAGCGGTGGTCTGGATGCCGCACAGGCACGTTCTTTATGGCAGCAAGGGTTTGATCCGAAACGTCCCATGCCGCCCGTTATTGTTTCTTATGATTCCACGCTCTATAACCTCAGTTTACCCAATAACCGTAACGATCTGCTGAAAGAAGCGCTGACCTATCTGGCTAACGTCTCCGGTAAATTAACCATTACGCCAGAGACGGTGAATCATGCGTTAAGCAGCGAAGATATGGTTGCGACGTGGCCAGCAGATACTAAAGAGGGCTGGTGGCGTTATCGGCTGAAAGGGTCGGCGTTATTGGGGCACGATCCCGCGGAACCGTTAAAGCAGCCAGTAGACGCAGCCAAAATTCAGGCTTTCTATGAAAAATGGTACACCCCGGATGCCATGACGCTGATTGTTGTCGGCAACATTGATGCGCGCTCCGTCGCCGAGCAGATCAATAAAACGTTCGGTACGCTGAAAGGTAAACGCGAAACGCCCGCCCCGGTGCCGACGCTTTCGCCGCTGCGGGCGGAATCAGTGAGCATTATGACCGATGCGGTGCGCCAGGATCGTCTCTCCATTATGTGGGATACGCCGTGGCAACCGATTCGCGAGTCGGCGGCGCTGTTGCGCTACTGGCAGGCGGATCTGGCGCGCGAAGCGCTGTTCTGGCATATCCAGCAAGAGCTTACTAAAAATAACGCGAAAGATATTGGTCTGGGGTTTGACTGCCGGGTTCTGTTCCTGCGCGCGCAGTGCGCCATCAACATTGAATCACCTAATGATAAGCTCAATACCAATTTGAGCCTGGTGGCGAATGAACTGGCGAAAGTACGCGATAAAGGTTTGTCGGAAGAGGAGTTTACTGCGCTGGTGGCGCAGAAAAATCTCGAATTGCAAAAGCTGTTCGCGACCTACGCGCGTACCGATACTGACATTTTGACTGGACAGCGTATGCGCTCGCTGCAGAATCAGGTGGTGGATATCGCGCCGGAGCAGTATCAGAAGCTGCGTCAGAATTTCCTCAACAGCCTGACCGTTGATATGCTCAATCAGAATTTACGTCAGCAGCTATCGCAGGAGATGGCATTAATTTTGCTGCAACCGCAAGGCGAGCCGGAATTTAATATGAAGGCGTTAAAGGCGACGTGGGATGAAATCATGGTCCCGACTACTGCCGCCGCTGTTGAAGCAGATGAGGCGCATCCGGAAGTGACGGAGACACCGGCGGCACAGTAAGCTGCCGCCTGTCGGCCCGGTAAGCGCAGCGCCACCGGGCAAGAGCGAATGACTTACTGCGGCATCGCGTCGTGCGGAATAATGGCCCCACGGTACTGAATCACCGTGCTGGCCGTCAGGTGTCCGCGCTTCGCGGCATCCGTCGCGCTGCCGCCCGTCAAACGAACGGCCAGATAACCGGCGCTGAAGGAGTCGCCTGCGGCAGTGGTGTCTATCACTTTCTCTTTCGGCAGTTTCACTGCCGGAACGTCAATGAGCGCCTCGCCCTGAATCGAGACCAGGCAAGAGTCCGCCCCGCGTTTTACCACCACTTCCTGCACGCCTGCCGCATGGGTGCGGGCAATGACCTCTTCCACGGGTTGCTGACCCCATAGCGCGTCTTCATCGTCCAGTGTCAGGAAGGCGATATCAGTACATTCCAGCATCTTTTGATAGACCTGCTGCGTTTCTTCGCGACTTGTCCATAAACGCGGGCGATAGTTATTATCAAAAATAACTTTCCCGCCGTTGGCCCGACATTCACGCAATAAAGACAGCAGCTTATCACGGCTGGTCGGGCTTAAAATTGCGAGGCTAATGCCGCTCAGGTAGAGATAATCGAAGGTCGCCAGCGTCTCGCAGATAGCCGCTGACTGCTCGCTCTCCAGCCAGAATTTCGCTGCCGCTTCGTTACGCCAGTAGTAGAAGGTACGCTCGCCAGTGTCATCGGTTTCGATGTAATAGAGGCCTGGCAGGCGATTTTCCATCCGCTGCGTTAGCGAGGTATCCACATTTTCATGCTGCCACGCCTCCAGCATCTGTTGGCTGAAACTGTCGGTACCCAGCGCCGTCACATAGTGAACGGCCAGAGCGGCAGAATCGACCTGACGGGCAATATAAACGGAGGTATTCAGCGTGTCGCCGCCGAAGCCGCGCTGAACATCAGCGCCTTTCTGCGACAGCTCAATCATGCATTCGCCAATCACGGCAATCTTTTTAGACATAGTCGTGAACCTGATCTGTAAAAATTAGCGTTAGTGTGCGCTGTGGATGTTTAGTGGTCAATAATATTAAAACATCGGTCCATTATTTTTTTGAGCAAGTGCGTATTTTTGACAAGTTTCGGGGTCTGTTTTTATTTTGCCAGGGACCGAGGGTAAAGTTCTCTGCCTGAACGCCGATAACCTTTGACGAGTCCGGACAGTCACACTCCCATTAACAGGACAACTGAGATGATAAAGCAGGTTATCCAGCAGCTACGCGTTCCTGATGCAGGTATAGAGAATTTGCAGGAACGGCGCTATTGGCTGCAATGCGAGCGTGCCTATACTTACCAGCCGATATACCAGACGGATGGCCGTCTGATGGCGGTTGAACTTCTCACTGTCGTCACCCATCCTGATAACCCTTCCAGACGTATTGCCCCGGATCGTTATTTCGCGGAGTTAGCGGTTCGACACCGCATTGACGTAGTGAAAGAACAACTTCATCAGCTCGAACAAAAAGCGGATTTTTTCACTCGCCATCACTTATTGGCATCGGTCAATGTCGACGGCCCTACGCTGATTGCCATGCGACGACAGCCGGACATTCTGGCAGCGATGGAGCGCTTACCCTGGCTGCGTTTCGAACTGGTGGAACATATTCGTTTGCCGAAAGACTCCTCTTTCGCCTCGATGTGTGAGTTCGGCCCGCTGTGGCTGGATGATTTTGGTACTGGTATGGCCAATTTTTCAGCGCTGAGCGAAGTGCGTTATGACTACATTAAAGTGGCGCGCGAGCTGTTCGTCATGCTGCGTCAGTCCCCGGAGGGACGCAACCTGTTCACTCTGCTGCTGCAACTGATGAACCGCTACTGCCGCGGCGTTATTGTCGAGGGCGTGGAGACGCTGGAAGAGTGGCGTGATGTGCAGCGTTCGCCCGCCTTTGCCGCCCAGGGCTATTTTCTTTCTCGACCCGTGCCGCTGATATCGCTCGAAGAGGTGATTCTGACCCTGTAACGCCAGACTGTTCCCGTAATACGTGGTATTACGAGGCGCGGTCATCCTCCTTTTTCGTCTGGCTGAACTATCTTTAGGACAGGCAAGGGAAGAAGTGAGGAAATAACACATGACTAAAGCAGGCAAAATAACCGCCGCCATCACAGGGACTTTCTTGTTGTTGATCGCCATAGTGATTTTGTTGATCGCAACATTTGACTGGAACCGCCTCAAACCGACCATCAACCAGAAAGTCTCTACCGAATTGAACCGGCCTTTCGCTATTCGCGGCGATTTAGGCGTGGTGTGGGAACGCCAAAAACAGGAGACCGGCTGGCGAAGCTGGGTACCGTGGCCGCATGTTCACGCGGAAGACGTCATTCTCGGCAATCCGCCGGATATTCCGGAAGTCACGATGGTGCATCTGCCACGCGTTGAGGCGACGCTTGCCCCACTGGCGCTCCTGACCAAAACCGTCTGGCTGCCGTGGATCAAACTGGTGAAACCCGACGCGCGTCTTATTCGTCTGTCCGAGAAAACCAATAACTGGACCTTTAACCTCGCGCAAGACAAGAATACGGACCCCAATGCTAAACCTTCCGCCTGGTCCTTCCGGCTGGATAATATTCTCTTCGACCAGGGGCGAATCGCGATCGATGATAAGGTCAGTAAAGCGGATATCACTATTCTGGTCGATCCGTTAGGCAAACCGTTGCCGTTCAGCGAAGTGACGGGAACGAAAGGCAAAGCAGACAAATCCACCGTGGGTGACTACGTCTTCGGCCTGAAGGCGCAGGGGCGTTATAACGGGGAACCGTTGACCGGTACGGGGAAAATAGGTGGTATGCTGGCGCTACGCAGCGAAAGTACGCCTTTTCCTGTGCAGGCCGATTTCCGCTCTGGCAACACGCGGGTGGCTTTTAGCGGCGTGGTGAACGAGCCGATGAAAATGGGCGGCGTCGATCTGCGGCTTAAATTCTCTGGCGATTCACTGGGCGATTTATATGATTTAACCGGCGTGCTGCTGCCGGATACGCCGCCGTTTGAGACCGATGGGCGACTGGTGGCGAAAATTGACGCCGAAAAGTCATCGGTATTTGATTATCGCGGTTTTAATGGGCGCATTGGCGACAGTGATATCCACGGCTCCCTCACTTATACCACCGGTAAACCGCGCCCTAAACTGGAAGGCGATGTCGAATCGCGCCAGTTACGACTGGCCGATCTTGGGCCGCTGATTGGCGTGGATTCCGGGAAAGACGCTGAGCAGTCGAAACGGTCTGAACAGCGCAAAGGCGAGAAGAATGTTCAGCCGGCGGATAAAGTGTTGCCTTACGATCGCTTTGAAACCGACAAATGGGACGTCATGGACGCCGATGTCCGATTTAAAGGCCGACGTATTGAGCATGGCGGCAGTCTACCGATTAGCGATCTTTCGACCCATATCATCCTGAAAAATGCCGACTTACGTCTACAGCCGCTGAAGTTTGGTCTGGCAGGCGGCAGTATTGTCTCCAACATCCATCTGGAAGGGGATAAAAAGCCAATGCAGGGGCGGGCGGATATACAGGCGCGTCGGCTGAAGCTTAAAGAACTGATGCCGGATGTGGAGCTGATGCAGAAAACGCTGGGCGAGCTGAACGGCGATGCGGATATTCGCGGGACGGGCAACTCGGTCGCCGCGCTGCTTGGCAACAGTAACGGCAATCTGAAATTATTGATGAATGATGGATTGATTAGCCGCAACCTGATGGAAATCGTGGGGCTGAACGTCGGCAACTATATTGTCGGGCAGATTTTTGGCGATGACGAAGTGCGGGTTAACTGCGCGGCGGCGAATCTCAATATTGCGAACGGCGTGGCGCGACCGCAAATTTTTGCTTTTGATACAGAAAATGCGTTGATTAACGTGACCGGTACGGCGAGCTTCGCCTCTGAACAGCTCGATTTAACCATTGATCCGGAAAGTAAAGGGATTCGTATTATTACGCTGCGATCGCCGCTGTACGTGCGTGGGACATTTAAAAATCCGCAGGCGGGCGTCAAGCCCGGCCCGCTGATTGCGCGCGGCGCGGTTGCGGCAGCGCTGGCGACGTTGGTAACGCCCGCCGCCGCGCTATTGGCGCTCATTTCGCCCTCTGAAGGCGAAGCCAATCAGTGCCGGACGATTTTAACGCAGATGAAGCAGTAACGTGAAACGTAGCGCCGGATGATGCCATCCGGCGCCCTATTACAACGCCTGATGACGCGTCTCATGAGTTAACAGCAGTGCAATCAGCGTCAGCGCCGCCATTGACGCCAGGTAAACCCCTACCGCCGCCAGCCCGTAGTGGCTTTGCAGCCATGCGGCAATATACGGCGCGACGGAAGCGCCCAGAATCGATGACACATTGTAGGAAAACGATGCGCCGGTATAGCGCACTTCCGTCGGAAATAGCTCCGGCAGCAGCGCTCCCATTGGGCCGAAGGTCAGCCCCATCAGGCTCAGGCCTAACAACAGGAACACGAATACCAGCGCTGGATTGCCTGAACCCAGCAGCGGGGTAAAGGCGAACAACGCGAAGAGAATGATGAGCGTGGTAATGATGACCATGCTTTTCCGACGACCAAATGCGTCCGCCAGCAGGCCGGCGACGGGCACCATCACGCCAAAACCAATCACCGCCATCATCAGCATCCACAGTATTTCATTGCGCGGCAAGCCAAGCCCCACCGGCGCGGCGGCAGTGCTGTAAGTCATGGAATAGACGGTCATGATATAGAACAGCGTGTAGGTCGCCAGCATGATAAACGTGCCGAGAATGGTTACGCGGACATGCTTCGTCAGCAACGTGCCCAGCGGTATTTTTACCTGTTTTTTCGCTGCGGCGACTTTCGCAAACACCGGCGTTTCATGCAGCGACACGCGCACATACAGGCCGATAATCACCAGCACCGCCGAGAAGATAAACGGCACGCGCCAGCCCCAGCTCATAAACTGCTCGTCGGTCAGCAGCCAGGAGAGCAACAGGAAGGTGCCATTGGCAAAGAAGAAGCCGATCGGCGCGCCCAACTGCGGGAAGGAGCCATACAGCGCGCGTTTGCGCGGCGGCGCATTCTCCGTCGCTAATAACGCCGCGCCGCCCCATTCGCCGCCCAGCCCCAGTCCCTGACCGAAACGCGCCAGCGCCAGCAGCAGCGGCGCGAAAATACCTATCGTCGCGTAGCCCGGTAACAGACCGATAATGACCGTGGAGATCCCCATCGTCAGCAGCGAAGCCACCAGCGTGACTTTGCGGCCTACCCGGTCGCCGAAGTGGCCGAATAGCGCAGAGCCAATCGGACGCGCCACAAACGCGATAGCGAAGGTGGCGAGCGATTGTAGCGTTGCCGCAGTGGGATCGCCCTGGGGGAAGAAGATAAGGGGGAACACGATCACCGCAGCGGTGGCGTAAATATAGAAGTCGAAGAACTCAATTGCGGTGCCGATAAGCGAGGCAATAACGACTTTATTGCGTGAGTTTACCGGAACATGTTCCTGCTCATGGTCGAGTGTTGTGGCGGTTGCTTGCATACTATTTTCTTATTTTTAGCGAACGAATAGCCATATTACGCACAGCAAAAGTTATATTTCAATGTGTAACAAAAGCCAAAAATGGTCAAAAAAAGCGCAAAAAGGGGATAATGTTTAAGCCAGCCATTTTGCGTCTATGAAATGCTTCACATAATTTTAGAATTGGTGGATAAAACTGGTTTATGGTTAAATAAAAGTTAATTACTGGATTTATATGCTGAAACAATGAGATGAGGCGGAAGGACGTGCCTGATTGTACCGCCGGGTACGCTTTGCTTGCCCGGCCTGGGACCACACGCCAGTAGGCCGAATGACGACGCCGTGCGTGCCATTCGGCAGCAAGCCGCAGACTAGCGTTGCGTTTTACCCGGCATTCGCGGGTCGTCCTTATATTCGGCGGTGGCTATCCAGGCCGCGCAGAATAACGTCAGGCGGGCAAAAAAGTAGAAGAACGCCATCAGACCGAGTACGGAGCCAAACGCCGCGCCGGAAGGCGATTTCACCAGTGACGGCAGCGTATAGGTCATAATGATTTTAATCACCTCAAAACCGATAGCGGCAATAAATGTCCCGCGAATCAAGGCTTTTTTACGTGGACGATGGCGGGGCAGTCGCCAGAAAATCCAGAAAAAAAGCAGATAGTTGGCAAAAATAGAGATGGCCAGACCGATCAAATGCCAGGCCGGTTTTAACCATTCGATGCTGTCGAGATACAAGGCGGAGATGATCATCTGCTGGGCGGAACCGGCGATGGAAGTAATGGACAGCGTAATGATTAAAGCGATTAATAATCCAATCAGCGAGATAAAATCGCGCAGATATTTGAGCCAGATTTTCTCCTGATCCTGTGGCTTGCGCTCCCAGACGTCCCGTGACTGGGCGCGAATCGCTTCCCGCAGGTTGCCCATCCAGTTAACGCCGGAATAGAGTGCGATACCCAGTCCGACCAGCCCTACCGTGGTACGCTGTTGAACCGCCGTATTAATCGTATTTTTAAGCGTGGACGCCAGTGTAGGATCGCTCACATTCATCAATATCTTGCTGAAAATATCTTCCAGTAGATTAGGGTGCGAGGCGAGGATAAAACCTGCCGCGGCAAAGGACACCATCATTATCGGGATCATCGACAGAAACGAAAAGTAGGTGATAGCCGCGCCAAACTGATTACCCAGTCGATCGTTAAAACGTTCGGTCGCGCGAATGAGGTGGGCCACCATTGGTTGACGCTGTATTTTTTGCATCAGGGTGGTGACGGAATGCAACGCCTGATTTGCCTTTTCGTTTTTTTCCGGGGCGTCATGCGGCTGCGTTTCTATTTTTTGTATCGGGTCGTGCTCCAGTTCCTGAATAGGGCGTTTTACGTCATTTTCCTGCGTCATCAGGTCGGTAGTCCTTCATCATTAATAGAATATGTCAGTATAGCTTCTCCCCGGTGGATGCTGAAAATGCGGCTACTCTGCGGCCTCTTTAATGGTTTCCGTCAGCCATACCATAAACAGGTGTACCCGGCGGGAAAGATTACGGCGATGGGGATAATGCAGCGTCACCGGCAGTGGAGCGGCGCGATATTGCGGTAAAATTTCAATGAGCGTTCCGGCGCGTAACGCCTCCCGTACAGCAATGCGCGGCGTCTGAATGATTCCTAATCCTGCCAGACAGGCCGTATGCCAGGTCTCCGTACTGTTTACCGTTAGCATTCCGCCGGTTTTTACCCACTGCATACCGTGGGGAGTTTCAAAGGCAAAACCCGGTGAAGAAACTCCCGGGGTCAATGAATAATGCACCACCGCATGTGAGGCGAGATCGTCAAGGTTTTCCGGATACCCAAAGCGCGCCAGGTATTGTGGGCTGGCGCAGTTCACCCTTCTCAGTTTGCCAAGCGGGCGCGTCAGTATCCCCGGCGCATGTAGCGGCTCTGTACGCACCACACAGTCGAAATCTTCCCGTAGTAAATCGACCTGTCGATCGCTACTACAAAGTTCCAGCGCAATGCCGGGATACTGATGCAAAAAAGTGGGCAGGCGCGGCATGATGAGGCTGTTCGCGAGACCTGGCGGGATATCTACCCGTATTTTGCCACTGATACTGGCGGGATCAGGCTGGAAAAGACCCTCCAGTTCATCCAGGTTACTCAACAGATCTTTTGCCCGTTCGTAGTAAACCATACCGTCCTGAGTAAGCTGTACCCGCCGGGTGGTGCGGTGGAGCAGGCGGATGCCCAGTTGATGTTCTAACGCTTGTATTTGCCGTGAGACGCTGCCTTTGGGAAGGCCGATATCTTCTGCTGCACGGGAAAAACTTTCCCGTTCCGCCACGCGTACAAACAATTTCATTGCATATATTTTATCCATCATCAGGCTCTATTATTGTTTTTATTGAAACAGTGACGCTGAAGCGGCTGGTTTTATTGATTTTCTAGCATCTAATAAGCCCTTTCGCAATCATTGCTCGCGTGACGAATACGTCTGATCGCGTTGCGCGGCGGATTTATCGCCTTCCGGCCAGGCATTTTAGCGCCAAAAAGCCGATAAACGGGGCGAGGGCGGTAAAACACGCCGATAACAGCGGGTGCAGTGGGGCAGAGAAATGCATGTACATACACGGTATTGTCATTGACCCATCGTCGCGGTTTTCAGGCGGATTGGCTATTTTTTAACAAAATGTGCTACTTTATTTTTTGTAACACATCAGGCGAAAAGCAGATATTTCCTTTGTGACGCGCCAGGCGTACTCTTCATTAAATTAATATTCAAATTAGCCTTGGCTGTTCGCGCTAATAAGATATTCCTTACTTTAAAAGGCTAATTTTAGCGAATTCTGTAATCCCGATGTTGAAGCTGTAAATATTCATAACCTTTCCCTTCCTCAACCAATGACTATCGGTAAAATGGCCTATACCAAATGGCGACTTCTTATTTTACCCTACGGGTAATACCCTTCCTCATCTTGAGACTATTATCTTACCCAGGTGGAGAAAAGTAATGCAGGTAATCATGTTTGACAGGCAGTCAATATTTATTCATGGAATGAAAATCAGTTTGCAGCAGCACATTCCAGGAATAAGTATCCAGAGTGTCGGTCAGGCAGAAGAACTCTGGCAAAAAATAGAAAGCGCGCCGGATGCGCTGGTCATGCTGGATAGCGGCCTGGATGCTGAGTTTTGCCGCGAGGTGTTACAAAGAACCGCGCAGCAATTTCCGGAGGTGAAGATTATTATCACGGCGATGGATGGCAGTCAAAAGTGGCTGCATGAAGTCATGCAATTTAACGTTCAGGCCGTGGTGCCACGCGATTCTGATGCCGAAACCTTTGTCCTTGCGCTCAATGCTGTCGCTCGCGGGATGATGTTTTTACCGGGGGATTGGTTAAATTCAACGGAGCTGGAGTCCCGTGATATAAAAGCGTTAAGCGCCCGCCAGCGGGAAATTTTACAGATGCTTGCCGCAGGAGAATCAAATAAACAAATTGGGCGGGCGTTAAATATTAGTACCGGGACGGTTAAAGCGCATCTGGAGTCGCTTTACCGGCGGCTGGATGTAAAAAATCGTACCCAGGCCGCCATGATGTTAAATGAATCGAATTAACGACGTTAAATTCGCAGTCCGCTTATTTCTGGCTGTGAAATATCACCCGTATTGATTAATGATAAAAAACGCTGATGTCCGATGCTGAACATCAGCGCAATAAGCGTTTCGCGTTGAAACCGATCGTTAAGTTCCGGCAAACAATTCTGTAGCAGTATATCGCAGCTATTGAGGTCATCCAGCAAGAATGCCTCCGCCTGGTCGGGCGTAATGAACGTCAGCGTCTCATCCGGCGTCAACATATGCCCGTAACCAATCACCCAGTTACCCTGCCGATCGCGATACTTTTCCAGCGACAGACCCTGCCACTGTTTAATAAACGCGATGCAGGCGGAGCTAAAGCGAGATGAAATGTGCGGCATGGCATCTTTCTCATAAAAAGCGCGATTATAAAGTGTGCTGCACGCGTGGCTAGCGGTCAGACGGCCAAACGCAGGCAGGGAAAAGGTCTATGCCGTTCAGCGTCACGCCGCGTTGACAGAATGAAAAACTGATGTTTTTGGTTAGTAACCGATCTTCTTATAAATTTGCAATCATTAAGATTAAGTCACTGAAATGTGGCTAAATCTGTTATATCTATGAAAAAACATAATTAAAAGAAAACGAAGATCTCGTCGCGGGATCGTCTTTTTAGGGAAGATAATGACGAATAGCGCTTCGCAGGCGACACGCGCGCCTTTTGAACATAGCCTGGGGATTATCCGCCAGGCATCAATAGAAATCCTGCTGCTGCTGGGTATTCATACCACAGAGGGAAAAGAGCCCCGGTGGTTCATGGAACAACTTGAGCAGGCGCGTCTTAACCTGGGCGGTTGGGGCGCGGTGGCGAAAAAATTGCGGATAAATGACGCGCAGTTGAGCCAGTTTATGCTGCAACTGCGTCACCTTCAGCAGCATGTTCCCCAGTATGACAGCGGGCAAGAGGTGAGCGAAAATCAACTCCTTGCCGCGTTGCGTTTTGTCACCTCGCTGGAGCATCTACGTCAGCAGCAGCCGCTACTGACGTATCAAACTGAGCTGGAAGAACCCGACCAGGAGGCGCATCTTGAGGCGCAGCGTCAGCTTCGGGCGATAGAACTGACGTTAAAAGCGCTTATTGCGCGCGCATGGCCGGATCGGGCGTCGCTGAATCACTACCTCAAGCAACATTTCGGCCCGGACCGTTTGCGCCAGTGGTTAAAACAGGGAGAAGATCAACATGCGCTGGAGGGCATGTTGTTCAGCGAACTGGCGCTTATGGTGGTCGATAAAAAATTGTTTGCCCGTCATTACGTCAGAATTTTTAATGATGCTTCAGCGTTAACGCTGTTCGCCGAGTCGCGCACCACTCTGCGTATGTTTCTGGATGATTGTCGCCTCGCGCGAAACGAGGTTATCGCCAGGCAGCCGCTCACCTCAGCGCAGCTTATGCTGCTAAACGTTCAGTATCAGCAAATCGTTCGGCCCATCCAGCGCGCCTATGCCGAAAAACGTACCCGCGTGAATCCCGCTTCGTTTCTGCTGACGGATGAACGTGAATTGCGCCAGTTCTGGGAAACCGCGCGGCTTAAAGATCGGCAGGCCGGGGGAGATAAGCATGAGATTAGCGAGAGCATAGAACCACCGCGTAAGCGGCCTCCGCGTACGCCTGAAGAGCGTGAGCAACTTATTTCCGGCGCTTTGTGGGGCGGGGTTGGCGTCATGACGCTGGCGATACTGGCGGGCGCGTTCTGGCTATTTAGTTCGTCGTCGCCAGGCTCCGATAACGGGCAAGCGCCCGCAATGGCGCAGGATGAACCGCCGCGCGAGGCGCCTTCCGCGCGGGAAACGCTCAATCATATGGGGATTACCTGGGATGCGTTTACCATGCGGGCGGCGATAGAGCGCAATGATACGCGGGTGACGGCGCTGTTCCTCCAGGGTGGAATGAACTGGCAGCTCGCGTGGACGGAGCAGGCGTTTGCGGCAGGACATACCGAGGTGCTGCAACTGTTGTTGCGTTATCCCGCGCTGATGGATGAGGTCAAACCCTGCCGACGATTTATCACAACGTTAAGTCATGACATGTCGAGCGGCGCGCCGCTGACCGCGATGCATAAAACCTATTTGCAAACGTTTTGCACCGTTCCGGCTGTTGTGACGCGCCAGCAGCACGATACGGAGCAGGCCCGGCTGCGCGCTCAGGCCCGGCCCAGCGCAGACAATAAAAAATGGCTGAAAATTCAGTCAGCCATTTATGATGCGATTCACTGAGGCCGGAGCAGGTTAAGGCTCTCCGTAAAGGCCAATCAGGCGGCGCACCACGCCATTGGTCCAGCCGAACCCATCCTGTAGCGGATACTCGCCCCCGCCGCCTTCGCGGGGCGTACCGCCGGAAATATGGTATTTCTCGATCAGTTTATGGTGCTCCTGATAAAAATGGTTCACCGTTTTTAACCAGTTATGGGCGATTTCATCGCCCAGCATATCGTCGCCATACCGTTTGAAGCCCTGAATCGCCATCCATTGCAGCGGCGCCCAGCCGTTCGGTTTATCCCACTGTTCGCCGGTTTCGTATTCGGTCGCCATAATCCCGCCGGGCGTTAACAGACGGCTACGTACCACATTTGCCAGGCGGTCGGCCTGCTCATGGTTCGCCATACCGACATACAGCGGCACGATACTGGCGGCGGAAAAGAGCGCCATTTCTTCGCGTCGCCAGTCATAGTCCCGATAACAGCCGTTTTCATCATCCCACAAATAATGGTTCACGGCGGCGCGTCGATCGCTGGCTTTCTGGCGAAATAGCGCCTCGGTGTCACGTTCGCCTTTCAGCGCTGAAATATTGGCGATAGCGCTCTCCAGTTTATACAGAAAAGCGTTCAAATCGATAGGGATAAACTGAGTTGTACGTATGCTGGCAAGCCGGCCCGCATCGCGTAGCCAGCGTGAAGAATAGTCCCAGCCGGACGCCGCCCCGGCGCGCAAATCCCGGTAGACTTCATTGGGCGGACGACCGGAATGTTTTGCGGTTTCGACATCTTCCAGCCAGGACTCGTCGCGCGGCGTGTCGCGATCGTCCCAGTAGCGGTTCAGCAGGGAACCGTCCGGCATCCGCACAACGTGGCGATAAGCCTGGTTGAGCGCCAGCGATTCGGCGCCGTCCATCCAGAAGGCGTATTCCATTTTGAGATGGTCGAGATAACGCCGCGCGCCGCGCACGCCATCTTCTTCGAACAGTTCAACCATCAGGGCGAAAACTGGCGGCTGCGAGCGGCTCAGATAATAGGTCCGGTTGCCGTTGGGAATATGACCATAGTTTTCAATCATCCAGGCGAAATTATCCGCCATACATTTAAGTAAGTCTTCGCGCCCGCTTTCCGCCAGACCCAGCATGGTAAAATAAGAGTCCCAATAATAGGTTTCGCTAAAACGGCCTCCCGGCACGATATAGGATTGCGGCAGCGCCAGCAGCGAAGACCACGGAATATGATCCTGCGGTTCGCGCGTCAGTATCGGCCAAAGCTGGTCAATATGTTCTTTGAGCGAGTTTTCGGGGTTAGAGACATACTCGCTGGATAAGGTTTCCGGTAGCCAGAAATGGTTCTCGACGAAGCGGCGTAAGTCAAAATCACGGTGGCGTCTGACCTTACGGTAGCGGATCAAGATATCAAGCGGGTCCATCTTCGGCGCGCAGTCCGGGAACGTTTTACTGTCTGGAAACAGTTTTGTTGACTGTACATGCTCGAACAGTTCGAGATACCGATCGGCAGGGGTCAGGGCGTCAGAGGCGGGAAGCCCCTCGATCATCTCCGGCTCCGGTTCCGCCTCGATCATTTCATCCAGCTTTAACTCGCACGGGTCTGTTTCATAAAGCAGATCGACATCAATAGTCAGATCTTCAGAAGGCGTGGGGTTTAATTTCTGGTTGAGCATAATGACAAGGACCTCCGGCTTGCGTCGTAAAAGATACGGGTGTTGCCCGGCTGTCTATTAAGCGTAGACATTCGCTTCGATACCTGAGTGGCAAAGTGTGCGGTAGATCACATTTTGCAATTTACCTCTCAAGAAAAAACACTTCATAACTTACTGAATAGTATTGCGAAAATCCTATTTTCATGACGCCCGCCCCAGACCTAAAATCAGAACATTCGTTTCATAGCGGTATCACTACGTCACCGCATGGCGTGGATTCACAAGCAAAGGTAACGTAAATAGTTATAATACAAGCTATGGCACCATGATAATACAAATGGATACAAATGATCGAGCAACCCGACAGTAAAAGCGCCAAACCGCTTTATAAGCAGCTTGAAGCCGCCTTAAAAGAGGCCATTGCGCGTGGAGAGTATAAACCAGGCCAGCAGATCCCGACGGAAAATGAACTGAGCGTGCGCTGGCAGGTGAGCAGGGTCACGGTCCGTAAGGCGCTGGATGCGCTGACGCGTGAAAATTTGCTGACCCGTGTCTCCGGCAAAGGCACCTTTGTCTCTGGTGAGAAATTTCAGCGTAGCATGACCGGCATCATGAGTTTCAGCGAGTTATGCCAGTCCCAGGGACGTCGCCCGGGGTCACGCACCATCAAATCCGTTTTTGAATCGGTAGACGATGAGACAAAAGCGTTACTGAATATGAACGATGGCGAAAAAGCGGTCGTCATTGAACGTATCCGCTATGCCGACGATGTGGCGGTATCGCTGGAAACCGTACATCTTCCCCCACGTTTTGCGTTTTTGCTGGACGAAGATCTTAATAATCACTCTTTGTATGAATGCTTACGCGAGAAATACCATTTATGGTTTACCCACTCCCGTAAGATGATCGAACTGGTTTATGCCAGCTTTGAAGTCGCCCATTATCTTGGCGTCAACGAGGGTTATCCGCTGATCCTGATAAAAAGTGAAATGATTGATAACAAAGGAGAACTCTCCTGCGTTTCGCAACAGTTGATTGTCGGCGATAAAATACGGTTTACCGTATGATGTCAGCATTACGCTAACGAAGAGCAGGCTGAATCGGGATCCAGATCGCGGATCCCGATTTTTTTTGCTTTCCATCTTGATCAAATGTATTTAAATGTCATATAAAAATAACAATACATTATGAGTCATTTATGGCGAATCCTCGCCTGTATCATTGATGGAACCAGAGGAAAGCATGATGGGTATGAAAGAGACAGTTAGCAATATTGTGACCAGCCAGGCAGAGAAAGGAGGCATTAAACACGTCTATTATGTGGCGTGCGGCGGTTCTTATGCGGCGTTCTATCCGGCGAAAGCATTCTTAGAAAAAGAAGCGAAAGCGTTGACTGTCGGTCTGTATAACAGCGGAGAATTTATTAACAACCCGCCGGTAGCGCTGGGAGAAAATGCCGTTGTGGTTGTCGCCTCCCACAAAGGTAATACGCCAGAGACAATTAAAGCGGCTGAAATCGCCCGTCAGCACGGCGCGCCGGTCATTGGTTTAACCTGGATAATGGATTCACCGTTGGTGGCGCATTGCGACTATGTGGAAACGTACACGTTTGGCGACGGTAAAGATATTGCCGGAGAGAAAACGATGAAAGGCCTGCTGAGTGCGGTCGAACTGCTCCAGCAGACGGAAGGGTATGCGCACTACGACGATTTTCAGGATGGCGTCAGCAAAATCAACCGTATCGTCTGGCGCGCTTGCGAGCAGGTTGCGGAACGCGCGCAGGCGTTCGCGCAGGAATATAAAGACGATAAAGTCATTTACACCGTCGCCAGCGGCGCGGGCTATGGCGCAGCCTACCTGCAGAGCATCTGTATCTTTATGGAAATGCAATGGATACATTCCGCCTGTATTCATAGCGGTGAGTTTTTCCACGGGCCGTTTGAAATTACCGATGCGAATACGCCTTTCTTCTTCCAGTTTTCCGAGGGCAATACGCGGGCGGTGGATGAACGCGCGTTAAACTTCCTGAAAAAATATGGCCGCCGGATTGAAGTTGTCGATGCGAAAGAGCTGGGGCTATCGACCATTAAAACCACGGTTATTGATTACTTTAACCACTCTCTCTTTAATAACGTTTATCCCGTTTACAATCGGGCGTTAGCTGAGGCTCGTCAGCATCCGTTAACGACGCGCCGCTATATGTGGAAAGTGGAATATTAATTACATCAGGATGGATAAAAAAGCAGGGACGCTTTTTATTGTAAAGACAAACAAGGAATAATGATGAGCATCAGCGTATTGGGTATTGGCGACAACGTTGTCGATAAATACCTGCATTCCGGCATCATGTACCCCGGCGGTAATGCATTAAATTTTGCTGTCTATGCGAAATTAGCAGACATCCCCAGCGCGTTTATGGGGGCGTTTGGCAATGACGACGCCGCGCAGCACGTACAGGATGTATTACACCAGCTACAGATAGACATCTCTCACAGCCGCCATTATACCGGCGAAAATGGGTATGCCTGTATCCGTCTCTCGCATGGCGATCGGCAATTTGTCGCCAGCAACAAAAACGGCGTATTGCGGGAACATCCTTTTAGCCTGTCTGACGACGATCTTCGCTATATATCACAATTTACCTTAGTCCATTCCAGTATTAACGGCCACCTGGAATCGGAACTGGAGAAAATTAAACAACAAACCGTCTTACTCTCTTTTGATTTTTCCGGGCGCGGTACAGACGACTATTTTGAAAAGGTATGCCCGTGGGTAGATTATGGATTTGTCTCCTGTAGCGGGTTATCGCCAGATGAAATCAAAATAAAACTCAATAAACTTTATCGTTATGGCTGTCGGCATATTATTGCCACCTGCGGGCATGAAAAAGTTTATTATTTTTCCGGCGCGGATTATCTGGAGTGGCAACCTGCTTATATCGAACCTGTCGATACGCTGGGCGCAGGCGACGCCTTCTTAACCGGTTTTTTGCTTTCCATTTTGCAATCGGGTATGGCGGAACCCGATAAAGAAAGCGTGTTACGCGCCATGCGGCAGGGCGGGAAATCGGCGGCGCAGGCGTTATCTCATTACGGCGCATTTGGTTTTGGTAAACCGTTTGCACAATAGGTTACGTCTCTCAATGTAAAGCGACACTCACTCCAGATAACCCAGGAGGAAGTATGTTTTGGACGGAATTATGTTTTATCCTTGTGGCCCTGATGATAGGCGCCAGGATCGGCGGCGTATTTTTAGGGATGGTCGGCGGGTTAGGCGTCGGCGTGATGGTTTTTATTTTTGGCTTGACGCCTTCTACGCCACCGATTGATGTTATTCTGATTATTCTTTCTGTTGTCCTGGCGGCCGCTTCTTTACAGGCCTCCGGCGGGCTGGATTTACTGGTCAAACTGGCGGAAAAAATTCTGCGTCGCCACCCTCGTTACATTACGTTATTAGCGCCGTTTATCTGTTATATCTTCACTTTTATGTCAGGAACGGGGCATGTCGTTTATAGCTTGTTACCGGTTATTTCTGAAGTCGCACGGGATTCTGGTATTCGACCGGAACGTCCTTTATCTATTTCCGTTATCGCATCGCAACAGGCGATCACCGCCAGTCCTATATCTGCCGCCATGGCGGCGATGATTGGTTTAATGGCGCCGTTGGGCGTCTCTATTTCAACCATAATGATGATTTGTGTGCCCGCCACGTTAATCGGTGTAGCGATGGGGGCAATAGCGACCTTTAATAAAGGAAAAGAGTTAAAAGACGATCCGGAATATCAACGTCGGCTTGCTGAAGGGTTAATTAAACCTGCGCAGAAAGAAAGTAAAAATACGGTGGTCACTTCGCGCGCCAAATTGTCGGTGGCGTTATTTCTGACCAGCGCGATCGTTATCGTTCTGTTAGGACTGATTCCGGCGCTGCGGCCCATGGTGGAAACAGCGAAAGGGCTACAACCGCTTTCGATGTCCGCCGCTATCCAGATTACGATGCTCTCTTTTGCCTGCCTGATTGTGTTGTTATGTCGGCCGCAGGTCGATCAGATTATCAGCGGTACGGTATTTCGGGCGGGCGCGCTGGCGATTGTCTGCGCCTTCGGCCTGGCCTGGATGAGTGAGACGTTCGTGAATGGTCATATCGCGTTGATTAAGGCAGAAGTGCAAACTCTATTGCAACAGCATACCTGGCTTATCGCCATTATGATGTTTTTCGTGTCCGCTATGGTCAGCAGCCAGGCGGCAACGACGTTAATTCTGTTGCCGCTGGGGCTGGCGTTAGGGTTGCCCGCTTATGCATTAATCGGCTCCTGGCCTGCCGTTAACGGCTATTTCTTTATTCCGGTGGCGGGGCAGTGTCTGGCGGCGCTGGCTTTTGACGATACCGGTACGACGCGTATCGGCAAATATGTGCTTAACCATAGTTTTATGCGTCCGGGATTAGTTAACGTGATTGTCTCGGTCATTGTCGGGCTGTTAATAGGAAAAATGGTCCTGGCCTGATTGTTATTAATATTTTTATAGCACACGTCACTTATTATTTTTAATTCAGAGGAAGAAAATGAAAATCAGAGTTTTCATGGCCACCGTGTTGCTGCTCATCAGCCACTGTGTATTTAGCGCAACGTCACTACCGCATATTGTTATTCTCGCGACAGGCGGTACCATCGCCGGGACGGCAGCCAATAATACGCAAACCGCCGGATATAAATCCGGTGAACTTGGCGTGCAAACATTAATAAATGCCGTGCCGGAAATGAATAATATCGCTCGCGTTGACGGCGAGCAGGTGGCGAATATTGGTAGCGAAAATATGACCAGCGATATTATCCTGAAACTTTCACAGAAGGTGAATGCGTTATTGGCGCGGGACGATGTTGACGGTGTGGTTATTACTCACGGCACTGACACGCTCGATGAAACCGCCTACTTTCTTAATTTGACCGTGAAAAGCGACAAACCGGTGGTGTTTACCGCTGCAATGCGGCCCGCGTCGGCAATCAGCGCCGATGGCGCAATGAACCTGCTGGAAGCGGTCACGGTGGCTGCTGACCCGAATGCGAAGGGACGTGGTGTGATGGTGGTTTTAAACGATCGTATTGGTTCGGCGCGTTTTGTGACGAAAACTAATGCCACGACTCTGGATACCTTTAAAGCGCCGGAAGAGGGCTATCTGGGGGTCATCGTTAATGGTCAGCCACAGTTCGAAACGCGGGTGGAAAAAATTCATACCCTGCGATCTGTTTTTGACGTACGTAATATCAAAAAATTACCCAATGTGGTGATTATTTACGGCTATCAGGACGACCCGGAATATATGTATGATGCGGCGATCGCCCATCACGCGGACGGTATTATTTATGCCGGAACCGGCGCAGGTTCGGTCTCGGTACGCAGCGACGCGGGGATTAAAAAAGCGGAGAAAGCCGGGATTATCGTGGTGCGCGCTTCCCGCACCGGAAACGGCGTAGTACCGTTGGATAAAGGGCAGCCAGGGCTGGTGTCTGACTCGCTCAACCCGGCGAAGGCGCGAGTGTTGCTGATGACGGCATTAACTCAGACGCGTAATCCGGAACTGATCCAGAGTTATTTCAGTACGTATTAATCATGCAGGCTTGTGCGCCCACCCTCGAAGATGGGCGCACAAGATCTTAACGCATGGTCACAAACTCTTCCGATGCGGTCGGGTGGATGGCGACGGTATTATCGAAGTCTTTCTTGGTAGCGCCCATCTTCAGCGCTACCGCGAAGCCCTGCAACATTTCATCCATGCCGAAGCCGATACCGTGGATACCCACAATTTTTTCTTCCGGCCCGACGCAGACCAGCTTCATACGGCACGGCTGGCGGTGCGTCGTCACCGCGGTATACATAGCGGTAAACGATGATTTATAGACTTTTACCTGCTCGTCGCCGTACTGCTCGCGCGCCTGTGGCTCGCTTAACCCGACGGTGCCGATAGGCGGATGGCTAAAGACCACGGTCGGGATGTTGCTGTAGTCCAGATGCTCGTCCGGCTTGTTGTTAAACAGGCGTTCGGAGAGACGGCGACCGGCGGCGACGGCGACTGGCGTTAACTCCACTGCGCCGGTGTTATCGCCAACGGCGTAAATGCCTTCAACGTTGGTATTCTGGAATTTATCGACAATGATGTAACCTTTTTCATTGGTTTTCACGCCCGCCGCCGCCAGATTAATATTGTCGGTCGACGGTTCGCGACCAATGGCCCAGATCAGGCAATCAACGGTTTCACTGCGGCCATCTTCCAGTTCCAAAGTCAGACTGCCGTCGGCGTTTTTCACCACCGCTTTCGGCACGGCGTGAGTATGCAGTTGCGGGCCTTCGGCGTTCATCACCTCAACCAGCGTTTCGCTAATCATTGGGTCAAAACTGCGCAGCGGCGCATGTTTACGGACAAACAGATGCGTTTTCGCCCCCAGCGCGTTGATAACGCCAGCCAGTTCAACGGCGATATAACCTGCGCCTACCACCGCGACGCGCTCCGGCAAGGCAGACAGCGCAAAGAAACCGTCGGAATCAATGCCGTATTCCACGCCTGGAATGCCCGGATGGCTCGGACGGCCGCCGGTAGCGATCAAAATATGGTCGGCGGTGATGGTTTCGCCGTTCACTTCAATGGTTTTGGCATCGACAAAGCGGGCAAAGCCTTTAATCACATCCACGTTATTTTTGCCCAGCACGTTGTCGTATGAAGTATGGATGCGGTCAATATACGCGGTACGGCTGGCAATCAGCTTGCTCCAGTCGAACTGATTAATCGTGGCGTCAAAACCGTAGTCCGGGCCATACAGATGAATCGCTTCACGAATCTGCGCGGCATGCCACATCACTTTCTTCGGCACGCAGCCCACGTTAACACAGGTGCCGCCCAGCTCTTTGGCTTCGATGAGCGCGCATTTCTGGCCGTACATAGCGGCGCGGTTAATCGAGGCGATACCGCCGCTGCCGCCGCCGATAGCGATGTAATCATAGTGTTTGGTCATGACCGCTCCTTTATGTTCGTTGTCGGACGGATAGATTCTGCGCTACCCGCCAAAATATTCGCGATTGTATACCTGAAAGTGAAAGGTTCCACCGATGGCTGTGATTACTCCGGCACGATCCAGCTTACCGAAGTGTGTCCGTGACCGTTTGGCGCCAACCTGCTGTGCAGCCACGGTAGCACGTTGTTCATCTGCTGCTCCAGTTTCCACGGCGGGTTAACCACGATCATACCGGAGGCCGTCATCCCGCGCTGATCGCTGTCCGGGCGGATCGCCAGCTCAATTTTCAGGATTTTACGGATGCCGGTGGCCTCCAGATCATGAATCATGCGCTTAATTTGCTGGCGGAGCACCACCGGATACCATAGCGCGTATGTCCCGGTGGCGAAACGTTTATAACCCTCGCTGATGCCGCTGACTACCGCCTGGTAGTCGGTTTTCATTTCATAAGGCGGGTCAATGAGGATCAGACCGCGGCGGGAAACCGGCGGTAATTTGGCTTTCAGTTGCTGATAGCCGTCAGCGCGTTCCACACGGGCGCGGTTGTCTTTTTGAAACTCCGCGCGCAACAGTGGGAAGTCGCTGGGATGCAATTCCGTGAGTTGCAGACTGTCCTGCTCACGCAGCAACTGGCGGGCGATTAACGGGGAGCCCGGGTAGTAGCGTAACTGCCCGCTGCGGTTGAAATGTTTTACGACGCTAATATACGGTTCCAGTTCGGCGGGCAGATCGTCCTGCTGCCAGATACGGGCGATGCCTTCCAGATACTCTCCGGTACGTTCAGCATGTTCGCTGCCCAACTGATAACGCCCCGCGCCCGCGTGCGTGTCCAGATAGAGAAACGGTTTTTCTTTCTCTTTTAGCGACTCGATGATCAGGCTCTGAACGGTATGTTTAAGGACGTCGGCGTGGTTGCCAGCGTGAAAGCTGTGACGATAACTGAGCATGGATGCAGATATTCCGGGAAGTAAACAAGTTAGCCGATAGTTTACCGCAGATCCGTAGAGATTACCCCAGTACCGCCATGTTGTTTCGCGCGTTGTGAAAGTATTGCAAGACGTGTTCGTATCATCAAACCGTCAACTGCGCAGGCCAGCATCGCCTGTGGACAAGGTAGTGGTTTTGACCTGGCGTTATTTTTAATGAAAGGAACCATAATGAAACTACACATTACTGTACTGGCGTCATCTCTGGCGCTGGCGATGCCGGCACTGGCGAAAGATATTCCCCTGTCCCAGGCGGAGTCGATAGCGAAAAGCGTGACGCCCGACTCGGCGAGCGTCGCCTTTAATGACCTTGAGGCTCAATGGCTGACACAGTTGCGTAAGGTATTACAAGGCGATACCGCCGCGTTGACTCGCGACGCCCTGGCTCAGATGCGACAGAATTCCATCCAGGCGGATAATGCCTGGTTACAGGCTAGCGGTTATGATTTTCATACTACTGAGAATCAACAGATGGGAATTACCCTACTTTCCGCCTTCAATACATTGCCGGAAGCAGTATTGAAAGACAATCTGGCGACGGTGACGGCGATTAATCACGATGCCGATGTTAATACCCGTCACCAGGCGCTGGCGGATGCGGAAAGCGTGGAGTATCTCTATTTCCTGAGCGACGCAATGGGGCCACGGCTGGGGCGGGCATTTCTCGCCGCTTATGATAAAGGTGAGTTGGGCAAAGCGGCAGCGTTGATTAAAGCCTCGGAAGTCAGCACCGGCGCGGCGAAAAAATATTTTCATTACCCGCGTCCTTACCAGGTGCCGGGTAATACTATCCATTTGACGCCGGATGATGTGGTGGTAAAAGATGGTCATCCTTATACCGCAGGTGGCGGTGCTTTTCCCAGCGGACACACGAATACCGGTTATACGGATGCGCTGTTGATGGCGGAAATGATCCCGGAACGCTTTGATGCGCTGGTGATTCGTGGCGCGCGTTATGGCTATTCTCGCCTGGTCCTTGGCGTACACTATCCGCTGGATGTGATGGGCGCGCGGATGGTCGCGCAGCGTAATGTCGCGCATTATCTTAACGATCCGTATTATCGTACGTTATTCAACGAAGCTCGCGCTCAACTGCGCGAGGCGCTGGTGAAAGAGTGCGGTACGACGATTGTCGAATGCGCGGCATCGGCCGGAAAAGACGATCCGTACCGCGATCCGGCCATGCATACCTTCTACCGCTTCACCATGACTTATAACCTGCCGCAACAGAAAGGCGAGCATCAGCCGTTGAAAATACCAAAAGGCGCCGATGTTCTGCTACAGACAGCGCTGCCGAACCTGTCGCCAGCGCAGCGTCAGGCGTTAATGGAAGAGACGGCGTTACCGGCAGGATATCCGTTGTCGGGCGAGACCGAGGATCAACAGTTCTGGCAGCGTCTGGATCTGTCCGCTGCTTACGAGATGGCGAGAAAAACGCGCTGACGTTGTCACCCGGCTTATAAAACGTAAGCCGGGATGATGTTAAAGGGGCGGCTTATTGCAGCGATACCCACGTCTGTACGCTGTCCATCATTGAAATTCCCCTTACTATCCCCCATTCTAGATCTCATCGCGAGAGCGCCAAAAGCGCGCTCCACTCACCTTCTTCTACAGGACTGCGCATATGACCAATCCATTACTAACGTCTTTTTCACTGCCGCCTTTTTCTGCAATTAAACCGGAGCATGTGGTGCCTGCGGTCACCAAAGCGTTGGCCGATTGCCGGGCGGCGGTAGAAGGCGTTGTGGCGCATGGCGCGCCGTATAGCTGGGAAAACCTCTGCCAGCCGTTGGCGGAAGCCGACGATGTTCTGGGGCGTATTTTCTCGCCAATTAGCCACTTAAACTCGGTGAAAAATAGCCCGGAGCTGCGTGAAGCCTACGAACAGACGCTGCCGCTGTTGTCGGAATACAGCACCTGGGTTGGCCAGCATGAAGGGTTGTACAACGCGTACCGCGACCTGCGCGACGGCGATCATTACGCCACTCTGAATACCGCGCAGAAGAAAGCGGTTGATAACGCGCTACGTGATTTTGAACTGTCCGGCATCGGCCTGCCGAAAGAGAAACAGCAGCGTTACGGCGAAATCGCCACCCGCCTGTCTGAGCTGGGCAACCAGTACAGCAATAATGTGCTCGATGCCACCATGGGCTGGACGAAGCTCATCACCGACGAAGCCGAGCTGGCGGGAATGCCGGAAAGCGCGCTCGCCGCCGCTAAAGCCCAGGCGGAAGCCAAAGAGCAGGAAGGTTACCTGCTGACTCTGGATATCCCGAGCTATCTGCCAGTGATGACCTACTGCGACAACCAGGCGTTGCGTGAAGAGATGTATCGCGCCTATTCCACTCGTGCCTCCGACCAGGGGCCGAACGCCGGTAAGTGGGATAACAGCCCGGTGATGGAAGAAATTCTTGCGCTGCGCCATGAACTGGCGCAACTGCTGGGCTTCGAAAATTATGCCCATGAGTCACTGGCCACCAAGATGGCGGAAAATCCGCAGCAGGTGCTCGATTTCTTAACCGATCTGGCGAAACGCGCCCGTCCGCAGGGGGAAAAAGAGCTGGCCCAGCTGCGCGCCTTCGCCAAAGCCGAATTTGGCGTTGAGGAACTGCAACCGTGGGATATCGCGTACTACAGTGAAAAGCAAAAACAGCACCTGTACAGCATCAGCGATGAGCAGCTACGTCCGTACTTCCCGGAAAACAAAGCCGTGAATGGCCTGTTTGAAGTGGTGAAACGTATTTACGGCATCACTGCCAAAGAGCGTACTGACGTTGATGTCTGGCACCCGGAAGTGCGTTTCTTTGAACTGTATGACGAAAATAACGAGCTGCGCGGCAGCTTCTACCTTGACCTGTACGCGCGCGAACACAAACGCGGCGGGGCGTGGATGGACGACTGTGTCGGCCAGATGCGTAAGGCGGACGGCACATTGCAAAAGCCGGTCGCTTATCTGACCTGTAATTTCAACCGTCCGGTGAACGGTAAACCCGCTCTGTTTACCCATGACGAAGTGATCACCCTGTTCCACGAGTTTGGTCATGGCCTGCATCATATGCTGACCCGTATTGAGACCGCCGGGGTCTCCGGTATCAGCGGCGTGCCGTGGGACGCGGTCGAACTGCCAAGCCAGTTTATGGAAAACTGGTGCTGGGAGCCGGAAGCGTTGGCGTTTATCTCCGGCCACTATGAAACCGGCGAGCCGTTGCCGAAGGAACTGCTGGATAAAATGCTGGCGGCGAAAAACTATCAGGCGGCGCTGTTTATTCTGCGTCAACTGGAGTTCGGTCTGTTTGATTTCCGTCTGCATGCGGAATTTAACCCGCAGCAAGGAGCGAAAATTCTTGAGACGCTCTTTGAAATCAAAAAACAGGTCGCCGTGGTGCCGTCACCGACATGGGGCCGCTTCCCACATGCGTTCAGCCATATCTTTGCTGGCGGCTATGCGGCAGGCTACTACAGCTATCTGTGGGCCGACGTACTGGCGGCGGACGCTTATTCCCGCTTTGAGGAGGAAGGTATTTTCAACCGTGAGACCGGTCAGTCGTTCCTTGATAACATCCTGACTCGCGGTGGTTCTGAAGAGCCGATGGAACTCTTTAAACGCTTCCGTGGCCGTGAACCACAACTGGACGCGATGCTGGAGCATTACGGGATTAAAGGCTGATTTTACGTGCAAATCTGCTTAATGGATGAAACGGGCGCCACAGACGGCGCCTTATCTGTTCTGGCTGCCCGCTGGGGACTGGAGCATGACGAAGACAACCCGATGGCGCTGGTATTGACGCCGCAACATCTGGAGCTGCGCAAGCGCGACGAACCGAAGCTCGGCGGCATTTTCGTCGATTTTGTTGGCGGCGCGATGGCCCATCGACGTAAGTTCGGCGGCGGGCGCGGCGAAGCGGTGGCGAAAGCCGTCGGTATCAAAGGCGATTATCTGCCGGATGTGGTTGATGCCACGGCCGGACTGGGGCGCGATGCGTTTGTGCTGGCGTCCGTCGGTTGCCGCGTGCGGATGCTGGAGCGTAATCCGGTGGTCGCCGCGTTGCTCGACGACGGCCTGACGCGCGGCTACGCCGATGCGGACATTGGCGGCTGGCTTCAGGAGCGTTTGCAGCTGATTCATGCTTCCAGCCTGACGGCGTTGACTGATATCACGCCGCGCCCGCAGGTGGTCTACCTCGATCCGATGTTTCCTCACCGGCAGAAAAGCGCGCTGGTGAAGAAAGAGATGCGGGTGTTTCAGTCGTTGGTGGGGCCGGATTTAGACGCCGACGGACTGCTGGAACCGGCGCGTCAGTTGGCGACCAAACGCGTGGTAGTCAAACGTCCCGATTATGCGCCGCCGCTGGCGGATGTCGCGACGCCCAACGCCATCGTCACCAAAGGGCATCGGTTTGATATTTATGCCGGAACCCCTCTGACGGAGTAACGGATTGCCCGATGGCGTTGCGCTTATCGGGCCTACGATTCTCAATTATTTGTAGGCCGGATAAGGCGTAAGCCGCATCCGGCACTGAGTATTACTGTTCGGTACCTGGCGTATTAATCATCCGGTTTAACCATGGCACCATAATGGCCATCACCACGGTGACCGCCAGTGTTACCAGACCAATTTTGCTAAAGACGCCGGTATAAATGGGCAGCGTCTGTAACGGATCGGTGATGTTTTCCGGTACGGCAGTGAAGGTCGCCACATAACCGCCGAGCAGGAAGGCGGCGGCTTGGGTCAGGAACCACATTCCCAGAATAAAGCCCATCAGATGCTGCGGCACCAGAGCGGCGACCATTGCCAGTCCCAGCGCGCTAATCAGCAACTCGCCCAGACTCTGGAACAGATACACCAGCACGATAAACCACGGCGACGTCAGTCCTTGCGCATCGGCAAACCACATCCCGGCGGCGGCGGCGGTCAGAAAACCCAGCGCGCAGAGGAACATGCCAAGCGTAAACTTCATCGGCATAGTCAGATCTTTGCCTTTGCTACCCAGTCGGGTGTAAATCGCTGCCAGTACCGGACTGGCGACGACCACCCAGAATGGGTTCAGCGCCTGAAAACTCACCGGGTTAATGGCGAATCCAAGAATTTCATGATGCACGTTATTAATCGCAAAGAAGTTCAGCGAGGTAGGCATCTGCGCATACAGAATGTAAAACAGCACGGCTTCAATCATCAGAATAAACGCCACGAACATTTTATTGCGGCCGGTTTTATCCAGACGAAACGCTTCGCGAAAGAAGAAAATAGTGACGACGATAGAAAGGATGATGAGCACCAGATTGGCAATCTTAACGTTGTGCATCAGCCAGGCGCAGAGGAAAATCATGACGACGGTGCCGAGCAGTACCAGCAGCAAATTGCGAAAACGTAGCGGTTTATGATCCGGTTCAGAACCGATATTTTTCACCATGCCACGGCAGGCGAAGTACACCAGAAGCGCAACAATTAAACCAGCGCCGCACAGATTATAGGTCACCGCATAGCCAAATTTATCGGCAATCACCGGCGCCAGCGATAGCGATAACAAAGAACCGATGTTAATCGACATATAAAACAGGGTGAAAGCGCCATCCAGCCGGGGATCTTTAGGCTGATAGCATTTAGAGAGCAGGCTGGCGGGATTGGCTTTAAATAACCCGTTGCCCACGGCAATCGTACCCAGCGCGATAAAAATCAGATCGGGATTTAATAGCGACATGCCGGTCATAAAATAGCCAATCGCCAGCACAATCGCGCCCAGGACCAGGGTGCGTTTAGTCCCTAACAGATGGTCGCCAACATAGCCGCCGATGGAGATCAGGCCATAAACCAGCGCCGCAAAAGCGCCAAAGGTAATAAAGGCCTGTTCCTGAGAAAAACCCAATTGTTTAACGAAAAAGACCGCCAGGATGCCCTGGACGCCGTAATAGCCAAATCGTTCCCATAATTCTACAAAAAAGATCATGAAGAATGGACGAGGTTGCTGCAGCAAGCCCGTAGGTGCAGTTGTATTCATATTCCTTCGCCTTTTAATGCCATCCCGAAACGTATGAGCGCGTATATCAAAACGCGCCGAAAAGACTTACCCTGATATAGACTGCGGTTATTAGCCTGATCAATAGGTTATTATACAAATGATACGCAAACTAATTAGTGGATCACACTAATTATGTTTGGTGTGATGGAATGATGTACTGAGTACTGCGAAGAAGGGGGGATAAACAAAACGCCCACATAAGCGGGCGTTGTTGTTGATAGCCGGAATTTGCCTGATGGTTCAGGCCAACCTGATTGACTATAGACCAGATGCGGTCTTAGCCGCCAGCCGGCACGGCAAGCATTACTCTTCTTCGTCGCGCAGCGGAACAATCAGCATGTCAACGTGAACGGTGTTGATCAGCTGGCGCGCAGAAGACATCAGTTTGCTCCAGAAGTCCTGGTGATGACCGCAAACGACCAGATCCATATCGTATTTCTTGATGGCGTCAACCAGCACCTGGCCCAAATCGCCGCTACCGCTCAGGGTTTCAGTGATAGGGTAGCCAGCGTTGGTAGACAGCTCGGTCAGCGCGTGGTGGGTTTCTTCGGAGATACGTTTCTGCATATCGCCCAGATTGACGTCAATCAGACCGGTGTACAGGTCAGAATAGTTCACATCAACGTGGATGAGGGAGATTTTCGCGTTGTAGGGGCGCGCCATAGAGACCGCTTTTTCAACCAGAACTTTACTTTCCGGGGAGAGATCAACTGCGATAAGAATGTGTTTATAAGCCATAGTGTTACTCCTTCCATAAGTTGTCGATGACCATTGAGCTACTGGCGTTTCTTATGCCGCCGCGTCACCCGCGTCCTGCGAACTCTATGCGCGGGGCTAGCTCAGCCGTTTACCATAACTATCCTTACATTATAGCGACCAGGATAATCCGTCAATCTGCCTTGCTTGCCAGTTAGTTAAACAAAATTTTCAGGGAATTGCATTGATAGTGATTAACCTTCTGGTAAAAAAATTAACTGATCTCCTACAATGTGTATAAGAGCCGTTCGAATGCGGAGCGCTAATATGGACGGCTTTCGTAGTACTCTTTCACTGATTGTCTGGCAGGGTATCGGGGAGCGGTAGTCCCGGAGAGGAACTCCGTGGGCGGGTCGCCGGGGAGGAGATATGATAAGCACCGTCTCACTATTCTGGGCTTTATGTGTCGTTTGCATTGTTAATATGGCGCGCTATTTCTCATCGCTACGCGCACTGTTAGTGGTACTTCGTGGTTGCGATCCTTTGCTCTATCAATATGTCGATGGCGGCGGCTTCTTTACCACGCATGGTCAGCCCAACAAACAGGTGCGCCTGGTATGGTATATCTACGCTCAGCGCTATCGCGATCATCATGATGAAGAATTTATTCGCCGTTGTGAACGCGTGCGCCGCCAGTTTCTGCTGACCAGCGCGTTATGCGGTTTGGTGGTGGTGAGCTTGATTGCGCTCATGATTTGGCACTGAATGAAAAAAGCGGGCCAGTTTCCTGACCCGCTCATGTTAGATAAGCCTCCCGGATGACGCCGCTTGTAGCGGCCTATCAGGCCTGTGTCGTTTCATCCTGACAGGCCGGATTAGCGACAGCGCTATCCGGCCCATTTGGCTTAAATAATCTTCAGGGAAAGCCAGTACAGCACGCCGGAAAGAATAATCGCCGCCGGTAACGTAAATACCCAGGCCATCAGAATGCTGGTCACGGTTTTACGCTGCAACCCGCCGCCATCAACGACCATGGTTCCCGCCACTGAAGAGGAGAGTACGTGAGTGGTAGAAACTGGCATACCGGTGTAGCTGGCAAGACCGATAGAGACTGCCGCCGTCATCTGCGCCGACATTCCCTGCGCATACGTCATGCCTTTTTTACCAATTTTCTCGCCGATAGTGGTCGCCACGCGACGCCAGCCGATCATCGTACCAATACCCAGCGCCAACGCCACTGCCATAATGATCCACACCGGCGCATACTCAATGGTGCTTAACATATCGGTCTTCAGCTTTTTCAGCAGGCGCTGGTCATCGCTGCTTACGCCAGGCAATTTCACGACTTTATCGGTCGTGTCGGAAATGCACAGCATAATGCGACGCAACTGACTACGCTGTTCAACGCTTAACTTGTCGTAGCTTTCCACGTTTGCCAGCATCCCTTTCGCACGGTTAAGCGCGTTAATGGTGTTAGCCGGATGGCAGTGGAATTCAGTCGGTTCAGTCGCGCCCGGTTCCGGAGACGGAATCAGTTGGTCAACGCCGGTGACGGCTTTCAGCAGGTCAGGACGCTGCTCAAAGTACGTTTCGACATTGTTGATAGCATCGCGCGTACGGGTGATTTCGTAGCTGGAGGCATTCATATTGACCACGAAACCCGCAGGCGCGACGCCAATCAGCACCAGCATGACCAGGCCAATGCCTTTCTGACCATCGTTCGCGCCATGCGAAAACGCCACGCCGATAGCTGAGAGGATCAGCGCGATACGCGTCCAGAACGGCGGCTTTTTCTTGCCGTCTTTCTTTTCACGTTCGGCTGGCGTCAGGTGGATACGGGCGCGTTTCTTAGTACCGCTCCAGTAGCGGCGCAGCAAGAAAATCAGACCGCCGGCGAATACCAGACCGACAATAGGGGAGATAATGAGTGAACCGAAAATATTGATAACTTTCGGGATGTTAAGCGCATCCACCACTGACGTGCCGGTCATCATCGCATTGGTTAAACCGATGCCGATAATGGCGCCAATCAGCGTGTGGGAACTGGACGCCGGCAACCCGAAATACCAGGTGCCGAGGTTCCAGATAATCGCCGCCAGCAACATGGAAAAGACCATAGCGAGGCCGTGCGCGGAACCCATGTTGAGCAGGAGATCTGTCGGTAGCATATGCACAATGGCATACGCCACGCTGAGACCCCCCAGCAAAACGCCAAAAAAGTTAAACACCGCCGCCATGACAACCGCCAGTTGCGAACGCATCGCACGGGTGTAAATCACGGTTGCGACTGCATTGGCTGTGTCATGGAAGCCGTTAATCGCTTCGTAGAACAGCACAAAAGCCAGAGCAAGCAATAATAAAAGCCCGGTATGTAAATCCAGGCCAGCAAACAAATGTAGCATAGGACGTTACGCCATTTTGAGGACATGAACGCGGCGCATTATCAGTGACTTTGGCGGCGCGGGCAAAGTGAAATATAGACTTTTTTTGATGTACTTCGTGCTTTGTTTGATATCACTAAAGAATTATCTTATATATTTCAGATAAATACCATTTTCAGGCGCTTTTCGCGCTGGTGCGACCACTGAGGAAACTTTACAATTCCCGCCCGAATTTGAGAGAGGAAGGCGACGTGGAAAGGTTTGATGCCGTTATTATAGGCGCTGGCGCAGCGGGCATGTTTTGCGCCGCGCAGGCAGGACAGGCGGGTAGCCGCGTGCTGCTCATCGATAATGGCAAGAAGCCAGGACGTAAAATCCTCATGTCCGGCGGTGGGCGCTGCAACTTTACTAATCTTTATGTTGAGCCTGCTGCGTATTTGAGCCAGAACCCCCATTTTTGTAAATCAGCGTTAGCCCGCTATACCCAGTGGGATTTTATCGATCTGGTCGACAGGTATGGGATAGCCTGGCATGAGAAAACGCTGGGACAGCTTTTTTGCGATGATTCCGCCCAACGCATTGTCGATATGCTGGTTGCCGAGTGCGACAAAGGCGGCGTAACGATGCGCCTGCGTAGCGAGGTACTGAGCGTCGAGCGTGATGAGTCGGGTTTCGTACTGGCGTTGAACGGCGAGACGGTGACTACGCAAAAGCTGGTGATTGCCAGCGGCGGCCTGTCGATGCCGGGGCTTGGCGCATCGCCGTTTGGCTATAAAATCGCCGAACAGTTTGGTCTCAGAGTGTTGCCGACGCGCGCCGGGCTGGTGCCCTTTACGCTACATAAGCCGCTGTTAGAACAGCTCCAGACGCTGTCTGGCGTCTCTGTGCCCTGCGTGATTACCGCCCGCAATGGCACGGTATTTCGGGAAAACCTACTTTTTACCCATCGTGGGCTGTCCGGCCCCGCCGTTTTACAGATTTCCAGCTACTGGCAACCGGGCGAGTTAGTGAGCATTAACTTATTGCCGGATCTCTCGCTGGAAGACGTTCTCAATGAACAGCGTAACGCGCACCCGAACCAGAGTCTGAAGAACACGCTGGCGATGCATCTGCCGAAACGGTTGGTGGAGTGTTTACAACAGTTGGGGCACATCCCGGATGTATCGCTCAGGCAGTTGAACGTTCGTGACCAGCAGGCGTTGGTTGACACGCTTACGGCCTGGCAAGTGCAGCCTAACGGCACCGAAGGCTATCGGACAGCGGAAGTGACGCTGGGCGGCGTGGATACAAACGAACTATCATCGCGGACTATGGAAGCGCGCCGCGTGCCGGGTCTCTATTTTATCGGCGAAGTGATGGACGTCACTGGCTGGTTGGGCGGCTATAACTTCCAGTGGGCCTGGTCGAGCGCCTGGGCCTGTGCGCAGGATTTGGCGGCAAAACGCTAAGTACCATTACAAACAATAAGCGAATAGACATCCCGGACAGAGGTGTTAGTATCGATTTATAGCAGTTATGAGTATGCGTGTTTCATTTACGGCCAGGAACGCTGATGATGACAACATTACTCCCTCTTTTCCGGGTACCTACATCATTCACTCCCTTTGACGGCGAGCGCTTCATCGGCGTCTGTTCGTCGTCTGGCCCCTTTTCTTTTTTCATTCTTATCCCGAATGGAAACCCCCGCTGAGCGCACGCCCGGCGGACTTTGTGACACGCATGGTTAGACAACAGGGATTACGGCGGGTCGATTATGGACAAAATGAAGCGTCATCTGGTGTGGTGGGGAGCGGGGATTCTTGTGGCGGTGGCCGCGATAGCCTGGTGGATGCTGCGCCCTGCGGGAATACCGGAGGGGTTTGCCGCCAGCAACGGCAGAATTGAAGCCACCGAAGTGGATATTGCCACTAAGATTGCCGGGCGTATTGATACCATCCTCGTTTCGGAAGGGCAGTTCGTTCGCCAGGGCGAGGTGCTGGCGAAAATGGATACCCGCGTATTGCAGGAGCAGCGGCTGGAGGCGATTGCGCAGATTAAAGAGGCCGAGAGCGCAGTTGCCGCCGCCCGCGCCTTGCTGGAGCAACGCCAGAGTGAAATGCGCGCCGCGCAGTCGGTCGTCAAACAGCGGGAAGCTGAGCTGGACTCCGTCTCTAAACGTCACGTGCGTTCCCGTTCGCTGTCGCAGCGTGGCGCGGTATCTGTACAACAGTTAGATGACGATCGCGCGGCGGCGGAAAGCGCGCGCGCCGCCCTGGAGACCGCCAAAGCGCAGGTATCTGCGGCAAAAGCGGCGATTGAGGCGGCGCGTACCAGTATTATCCAGGCGCAAACGCGCGTGGAAGCGGCGCAGGCGACCGAGCGGCGTATTGTCGCCGACATCGACGACAGCGAATTAAAAGCGCCGCGCGATGGACGCGTGCAGTACCGCGTTGCGGAGCCGGGCGAAGTGTTATCGGCTGGCGGCCGGGTGTTGAACATGGTCGATCTCAGCGATGTTTATATGACATTTTTCCTGCCGACCGAACAGGCGGGGTTGTTGAAGATCGGCGGCGAAGCGCGACTGGTGCTGGACGCCGCGCCGGATCTGCGTATTCCGGCGACGATCAGTTTTGTCGCCAGCGTGGCGCAGTTCACGCCCAAAACCGTGGAAACCCACGATGAACGACTGAAGCTGATGTTCCGCGTCAAAGCGCGTATTCCGCCAGAGCTACTGCGACAGCATCTGGAATATGTCAAAACCGGTTTGCCGGGAATGGCCTGGGTTCGTCTGGATGAGCGCGTGCCCTGGCCTGACGCTCTAAGCGTGAGGCTGTCGCAATGACGTCGCTGACGCTGGTGCCTGTTCCTCCCGTGGCGCAGCTTGAGGGGGTGAGCCAGCATTACGGAAAAACGGTCGCGCTGAACAATATCACGCTGGACATTCCCGCCCGTAGTATGGTCGGGCTGATTGGTCCGGACGGGGTGGGTAAGTCGAGCCTGCTGTCGCTGATTTCTGGCGCGCGGGTGATTGAGCAAGGGAACGTTATCGTCCTGGGCGGCGATATGCGCGATGCGAAACATCGCCGCGACGTCTGTCCGCGCATCGCCTGGATGCCGCAGGGGCTGGGGAAAAACCTTTATCACACGTTATCGGTTTATGAGAACGTCGATTTTTTCGCTCGTCTCTTTGGTCATGACAAAGCTGAACGCGAAGCGCGTATTACCGAGCTGCTGAACAGCACCGGCCTGGCGCCGTTTCGTGACCGTCCTGCCGGGAAGCTGTCCGGTGGGATGAAACAAAAGCTGGGGCTGTGCTGTGCGCTGATTCATGACCCGGAATTGCTGATTCTTGATGAGCCTACCACCGGCGTGGACCCGCTCTCCCGCGCTCAGTTCTGGGACTTAATCGACAGTATCCGCCAACGGCAGACCAATATGAGCGTGTTGGTCGCAACGGCCTATATGGAAGAGGCGGAGCGTTTTGACTGGCTGGTGGCGATGAATGCGGGCGAGATACTGGCAACCGGCAGCGCGCAGCAACTGCGGGCAAAAACCCATAGCGCGACGCTGGAACAGGCGTTTATCGCCCTGTTGCCAGAAGCGCAGCGCCAGGCGCATAAGCCAGTGGTGATCCCGCCGTATCACGCTGAGCAGGAAGAGATTGCCATTGAGGCGAAAGATCTGACCATGCGCTTCGGTAAGTTCGTCGCGGTTGACCATGTTAATTTCCGCATTCCGCGCGGCGAGATTTTTGGCTTCCTCGGTTCAAACGGTTGCGGCAAATCGACCACCATGAAAATGCTGACCGGTCTGCTTCCCGCCAGCGAAGGCCAGGCCTGGCTATTTGGCCAGCCGGTGGACCCGAACGACATCGATACTCGTCGCCGGGTCGGGTATATGTCGCAGGCTTTTTCGCTCTATAACGAACTCACCGTGCGGCAGAATCTGGAACTTCATGCCCGCCTGTTTCATATTCCGCCAGCGGAGATCCCGGCGCGCGTCGCGCAGATGATCGAACGCTTTATGCTAACGGAGGTGGAAGATACGCTCCCCGCTTCGTTACCGCTCGGTATCCGCCAGCGTTTATCGCTGGCGGTAGCGGTGATCCATCGCCCGGAAATGCTGATTCTTGATGAGCCAACGTCCGGCGTTGATCCGGTCGCCAGGGATATGTTCTGGCAGCTTATGGTCGATCTTTCGCGTCAGGATAAGGTGACGATTTTTATCTCGACCCATTTTATGAACGAAGCGGAACGTTGCGACCGAATGTCATTGATGCACGCCGGTAAAGTGCTCGCCAGCGGTACGCCGCAGGAATTGGTGCAACAGCGGGGCGCGGCCAATCTGGAGGCGGCGTTTATTTCCTGGCTACAGGAAGCTGCGGGAGCGGCGCCTGAAACCCCAATACCGCCATCCCAGACGCCCGCCGCGTCAGGTAAACCGTCGCGGCAGGGATTGAGCTTCCGGCGTTTGTTCAGCTACAGTCGCCGCGAAGCGCTGGAGCTACGCCGCGATCCGGTACGCTCGACGCTGGCGCTGCTGGGAACGGTAATTCTGATGCTGATTATGGGCTATGGCATCAGTATGGACGTGGAGAACCTGCGTTTTGCCGTACTCGACCGCGATCAAACCGTCAGCAGCCAGGCATGGTCGCTCAATCTGGCGGGATCGCGCTATTTTATCGAACAGCCGCCGCTCGCCAGCTATGACGAGCTTGACCGGCGGATGCGTTCGGGAGAGTTGGCGGTTGCCATTGAGATCCCGCCTAATTTTGGCCGCGATATTGCTCGCGGTACGCCAGCGCAGATTGGCGTCTGGGTGGATGGCGCCATGCCCAGCCGCGCCGAGACGGTGAAGGGGTACGTTCAGGCGATGCACCAAAGCTGGCTGCAGGAGGCGGCAAGTCGTCAGCCGAACCCGGTTAAACAGACCGGGCTGCTCAACATTGAAACGCGCTATCGCTATAACCCGGATGTGAAAAGTCTGCCCGCTATCGTCCCGGCGGTCATTCCGCTGCTGCTCATGATGATCCCGTCAATGCTTAGCGCCCTGAGCGTGGTGCGGGAGAAAGAGCTGGGGTCGATGATTAATCTGTACGTAACGCCGACGACGCGCAGCGAATTTTTGCTGGGTAAACAACTGCCGTATATCGCGCTGGGTATGCTGAACTTCTTGCTACTGTGCGCGCTGTCGGTCTTTGTGTTCGGCGTGCCGCTGAAAGGCAGCTTTCTCACGCTTACCCTCGCGGCGCTGCTTTACGTCATCATCGCCACCGGTCTGGGGCTGCTGATCTCTACGTTTATGAAGAGCCAAATCGCCGCTATTTTTGGGACGTCGATTATTACCCTCATTCCGGCAACACAATTTTCCGGCATGATCGATCCGGTGGCTTCGCTGGAAGGACCGGGAAGATGGATCGGCGAGATCTACCCGACCAGCCATTTTCTGACGATCGCGCGCGGGACGTTTTCCAAAGCGTTGGATCTGTCCGATCTCTGGCCGTTATTTATGCCGTTACTGATTGCCGTCCCGGTGGTGATGGGTCTGAGCATTCTGCTGCTGAAAAAACAGGAGGGGTAATGCGCGGATTACGTAATATTTATAATCTCGGCGTTAAAGAACTGCGCAGTCTGCTGGGCGACAAAGCGATGCTGGCGCTGATCGTCTTCGCCTTTACGATTTCGGTTTACTCCTCCGCTACCGTCCTGCCCGGTTCGTTGCATCTTGCCCCTATCGCCATCGCCGATATGGATCAGTCACAGTTGTCGAACCGTATTGTGAATAGTTTTTACCGCCCGTGGTTTCTGCCGCCGGAGATGATTACGGCAACGGAAATGGATGCCGGACTGGATGCCGGACGCTATACCTTTGCGGTCAATATTCCGCCGAATTTCCAGCGTGATGTGCTGGCCGGACGTCAGCCTGATATTCAGGTTAACGTCGATGCGACGCGCATGAGTCAGGCGTTTACCGGCAACAGTTATATCCAGAATATTATTAGCGGCGAGGTCAACAGCTTTGTGGCGCGCGCGCGGGGAGATAACGTTCAGCCGGTGTCGCTGGAGATTCGGATGCGCTTTAACCCGAATCTGGACCCGGCGTGGTTTGGCGGCGTGATGGCGATTATCAACAACATTACCATGCTGGCGATAGTGCTGACCGGATCGGCGCTGATCCGCGAGCGAGAACACGGCACAGTAGAGCATTTGTTGGTGATGCCGGTCACGCCCTTTGAGATCATGATGGCAAAAGTATGGTCGATGGGGCTGGTCGTGCTGGTGGTTTCCGGTTTGTCTTTGATGCTGATGGTGAAAGGCGTACTTGGCGTACCGATTGAAGGATCGATCCCATTGTTTATGTTGGGCGTAGCGCTGAGCCTGTTCGCCACCACTTCAATTGGGATTTTTATGGGCACCATCGCCCGTTCGATGCCGCAACTGGGGTTATTAATGATTCTGGTACTGTTACCGCTACAAATGCTTTCCGGCGGTTCCACGCCGCGTGAAAGTATGCCGCAGGCGGTGCAGGATATTATGCTGACCATGCCGACGACGCATTTTGTCAGTCTTGCCCAGGCTATTCTTTATCGCGGCGCAGGTTTGAGTATCGTCTGGCCGCAGTTCCTGACCCTGCTGGCGATAGGCGGCGTGTTCTTCCTGATAGCGCTGTTACGCTTCAGAAAAACGATTGGCACAATGGCGTAAACATTATTGCCGGATGGCGGCTGCGCCTCATCCGGCCTACAAACGACAGACGTGCGAGCGTAGGCCGGGCAAGCGAAGCGCCCCCGGCGTTAGTCTTCTTTCGGCAAACACTGCAAGTGGCCGTGGCGCACGCCGCGCTGGGCGATAACATCATCGGCAAAATGCTGTACGTCGCCCATATCGCCCTTCAGAACGGCGATCTCCAGACAGTCATCGTGGTTGATATGGACGTGCAGCGTGGCGACGGATAAATCATGATGATGATGCTGGGTGGAGACGATGCGGCTGGCTAAATCCCGTTTCTCATGTTCATAAACATATGAAAGTACCGCGAAACCCTGTGTACCGTGTTCCTGGGTGGCCTCCTGCGCCAGAGCGCCGCGCAGAATATCACGGATCGCTTCGGAGCGATTATTGTAGCCGCGTCGCTGGCTCAGGCTGTCCAGCGTTTCCAGTAAATCGTCATCGAGGGTGATGGTGACACGTTGCATCTGACTTAAACCTTTTGGTATGGCGCGTCGGCGCATGGGAAGCTCCGCATTTTGTAACACACGTCCGCCGCCAGAGGGAAAAATTAATGTGTCATAACGCTTTTGTTATCGTCTGCGGCGTCAGCGTAAACGGTGTGGGGGTACAGACTGCCAGACTGAGCGTATCGAGCTGACACTGGCTGACCGACAAGGCAGAGGGCAACGTGCTGTCCACGCTGACGATTTGCCAGGCGCTGCCGCCGCGTTGTTTTACGATGGCTTCTTTACGCGTCCAGATACGCCAGAAGGCCGTCAGTTGTCGCTCCGGACGTTCCGCTTCCATTTCAGCATGTTCGCCGAGGCTGAATACCGCATTTGCCAGCGAACGCCAGTTATCGCGCGGGCGGATCACTTCAATATCGCAGCCGACTTCACCTTCGTCGCTAAGCAACAGAGCAATAGTGTCGCCGCTATGGCTGAGGTTAAACCACAGCGGCGTTCCGGCGGAAAAAGCCGGTTTACCCTGTTCGCCATACACCATCTCCGGTAGCGGCGAGAGCGCACGGGAAAGCAGCACGCGCCCGGCCAGCCAGCTTGCCCGGCGAACGCCCTGCGGCGCCTGAGCGATTAACGCGTCGGGCAATTGACCTGCGCTTAATGTTGACACTTTTCCCAGAACGACCTGGTACATATCAGGACCAACGTTGCCTATGAAGAAGAGGAGATTGTAGCATCTGTCGCCTCATCCCGGTAAACGGCTTTTCGGTCGGCCTGGCCCCAGTAAGATCGCCAGTTTGCTGCCGCCTTTAGTGGTTTCCATCCAGATTTTGCAGACGCTGGTCAAAGGAACGGACAAGAGCATCCCGACCGGGCCTAATAGCCATCCCCAGACCAATAACGAAAGAAATACCACCAGCGTGGACATTCCCAGACGATGGCCCATCATGCGTGGCTCCATAATGTTGCCAATCACCATATGGACCACCAAAAAGAGCGCGCCGACCAGTACGCACTCGTAAAAACCGTTAAATAACAGCGCCTGAATCATGGGGGGAACGGCGGAAATCACCGAGCCGATATTAGGAACGTAATTGAGCAAAAAGGCCAGTACGCCCCACATTAGCGCAAACTGAATATCCATTAACGCCAGCCCCAGCCAGATAATCGCGCCCGTCCATAAACTGAGCAGCGTTTTCAGCGCCAGATAATGCGAGACGCCTTTCAGGGCGCGGTGCAGGCCGGCAATATGAATTTGTGGATTGTTTAGCGCGAAACGTAATTTATAAGGCACGTGACGCACCTCAAACAGCATAAAAACCACGGTCATCACCAGCAGCACAATGCTTGCCATCGCGCCCGATACGCCGGTCATTAATGTTGTGGTGAAGAGCATGATTTTATCGGAGTCCATCCCGCGGAGCATACGTTCCGGCGACATATGTAAATTCAGGAAGGGCATTAACTCCTGAAGGTGTAAGACCTTACGCGTCAGCTCCTTGCTGTATTTAGGCAGCATAGCGATAAATTCATTAAGCGATGCGGCAAGCACACCCACCAGCGCGGTAAGCACGATCAGCATGACAACCACCACGATAGTAATCGCCAGCGGTCGCTTCACGCCCCGGCGAATAAACCAGGTCACTAATGGATTAAGAACAATGGCGAAAAAGAGCGCCAGCAAGAGTTGTACAATAATATCCGCCGCGGCATGAATCCCGGCGAGAATAATAACCAGGGAGGCCAGTTTCAGCAGAATATGCATACCCGTTTTGTCGGGTTGAGCGGTTGCCATGAAGTTTTCCTTGTTGTGTTTTTTTCTAAGTGTAGCGGCTGCCCTGATACCGATAATCTGAATCTCACTACTGATTTTCACCGCGCGCCATGATAGAAAAGAAAACATGTTGTAAAAATGCGGTGATACTCATGCCCGAACCCGTCGCTGAACCGGCGCTAAACGGATTGCGCCTCAATCTGCGTATTGTCTCCATTGTGATGTTTAACTTTGCCAGCTACCTGACCATCGGCCTGCCGCTCGCCGTCTTGCCCGGCTATGTGCATGATGCGATGGGATTCAGCGCGTTCTGGGCGGGGCTTATTATCAGCCTGCAATACTTCGCCACTCTGTTAAGCCGTCCCCATGCCGGGCGGTATGCGGATGTATTAGGGCCGAAAAAAATCGTTGTCTTTGGCTTATGCGGCTGTTTTTTAAGCGGACTCGGCTACCTGCTGGCGGATATCGCCAGCGCCTGGCCGATGATCAGTTTGTTGCTACTGGGGCTGGGTCGCGTGATTTTGGGGATTGGGCAAAGTTTTGCCGGCACCGGTTCGACACTGTGGGGCGTCGGCGTCGTCGGGTCGTTGCATATTGGTCGGGTCATCTCCTGGAACGGTATCGTCACCTACGGCGCAATGGCGATGGGCGCGCCGCTGGGCGTGCTGTGTTATGCCTGGGGCGGGTTACAGGGGCTGGCGCTAACGGTGATGGGCGTGGCGCTGTTGGCGATACTGTTAGCCCTTCCACGTCCGTCGGTGAAGGCGAACAAAGGCAAGCCGCTGCCGTTTCGCGCGGTGCTGGGGCGTGTCTGGCTGTATGGTATGGCGTTGGCACTGGCCTCGGCAGGGTTTGGCGTCATCGCGACGTTTATTACCTTATTTTATGATGCTAAAGGTTGGGATGGCGCCGCCTTTGCGCTCACGTTATTTAGCGTCGCGTTTGTCGGCACGCGTTTGCTGTTCCCTAACGGCATCAATCGTTTAGGCGGGTTGAATGTCGCCATGATCTGCTTTGGCGTGGAGATTATTGGTCTGTTACTGGTGGGAACGGCAGCCATGCCGTGGATGGCAAAAATCGGCGTTTTACTCACGGGGATGGGTTTTTCTCTGGTCTTTCCGGCGCTGGGCGTGGTGGCCGTCAAAGCCGTGCCGCCGCAGAACCAGGGTGCGGCGCTGGCGACCTATACCGTCTTTATGGATATGTCTTTGGGGGTGACCGGGCCGCTGGCGGGGCTGGTGATGACCTGGGCGGGCGTGCCGGTGATTTATCTGGCGGCAGCCGGGCTGGTAACGATGGCGCTATTGCTGACCTGGCGCTTAAAAAAACGGCCTCCGTCTGCACTGCCGGAGGCCGCATCATCATCGTAAAGGTTACTTAATAACTAACGTATTGATGATGTTTTCAGCCGTGGTTTGCGCTTTTTGCTGATTGTCCGCAGGCAGCGTGACCTGAATCGTCAGTAATTGGTTATCCACTTTGCCCAGCACGATGGAAGAGTACGCCGTCTGGCCCTTCGCGGAGATAATGCTGTCCAGTTGTTGCAACGTATGGCCTTTGAGCTCAATAGACTTATTGGTGACCACCTGAAGCTGCGGGTCGCGGCTACGCTGTTGCTCAAGCAGGCGGTTCGCCAGCACCGGCAACGCTTCATCGGTATTATCGCCGACAATAACAATCACCGCTTTCTGGCCCGTCGGGTCAGAATAAACGTGCATATTATTCGCCTGGGTGCCCAGCTTACCGCTTTGATCGGTCATATCTGCCGGCAGTGAGAAACTGAGTTTGCCATCCATCAGGCTGATGGGCTGACCGGAGGCCTGGCTTTCTGCGGCGGCGCTTTCTGCCGACGCTTTTGTATCGTTGTTATCACAGGCCGCAAGCCCCATAACCAGCAGGCCAATACCGGCATATTTAACCAAATTGCGCATTGACTTCTTCCTTTCGATAAACGGCCATAACGGCTCATTCGCTCATCTTATCACAACTCGGAAAACGAACCTTTAACTTGCCGGTAATGGGGAAATTTCAGATTTATCTGCCAGCTTTTTCAGCAACATATTCAGTAGAACGCCGTACATCGGCAGGAAGAAAATAATGCTGATGAGCACCTTAAAGCAATAATCCACTAGCGCAATTTCCATCCAGTGCCCGGCCATAAAGGCATCGGGGCTTCGCCAGAACGCAATGAAGAAAAAGGCAAGGGTATCGCTGATATTGCCAAACAGCGTTGAAGCGGTCGGCGCCAGCCACCAGCGACGATTTTGGCGCAGGCGGTTAAACACATGGACATCAAGGATCTGTCCCAGCGCGTAGGCCATAAAGCTGGCGGCGGCGATACGGGCGACGAACAGATTAAAGTTCGCCAACGCGGCGAAACCTTGCCAGGCGCCCATATAGAACAGCGATGACACCACATATGACACCAGCAGCGCGGGGATCATGACGGCGAAGATAATGCGGCGCGCCAGCGGTGCGCCAAAAATACGCACGGTAAGATCGGTGGCGAGAAAAATAAAAGGAAAACTAAACGCGCCCCAGGTCGTGTGGAAACCAAAAATAGTGATGGGGAGCTGCACCAGATAGTTACTGGAAATGATCACCAGTAAATGGAATAGCGATAGCCAGAACAACGCTTTTACGCGCTGTGATTGTGTAAACGGAGTCATATTGTGACCTTTTTGTTGGATGGGGTGAGGGAACCCAATAAAGAACCGCCGCATGATACTGTTTTGCGCTGGCATTGCAATGGCTAATTTTCACGCAATCGTTAACCTGCCTGGCTTACTGACGAAGATGGGCGTAAAATATCGCCGTTTTTCTACCATTGAGACGAAGATGAGCGATCTGTTTTCCTCCCCTGACCATACGCTTGACGCCCTGGGGCTGCGTTGCCCTGAACCGGTAATGATGGTGCGCAAAACGGTGCGCAACATGCAAACTGGCGAAACATTGCTGATTATCGCCGACGATCCGGCGACGACGCGTGATATTCCGGGGTTCTGTACCTTTATGGAACACGATTTGCTGGCGCAAGAGACGGAGGGTCTGCCGTACCGCTATTTATTGCGTAAAGCGCATTAACCGCACGGCAGATAGCATTCTGATTAGAAGCTTTCCCAGTTCGCCTGTTCTGCGGCGGGCTGTGGCGTTAAGCCTTTGCTTAACGGCGTCGGCGACGCCTCCCGACGAGGTTGTTTCTGGATGCGGAACGCGGCGACCGCCTGACGAAGTTCGTTAGCCTGATCTTCCAGCGCCGCCGCTGCTGCTGCGGATTCCTCTACCAGCGAGGCGTTTTGCTGCGTCACGCTGTCCATTTCCGATACCGCCTGCGCCACCTGCTCAATGCCTTTGCTTTGCTCATCGGAGGCAGAGGCGATTTCGCCCATAATATCGGTCACGCGGGTCACGGCGTTAACGATCTCTTTCATAGTTTCTCCCGCTTCGCGTACCTGCGTAGAGCCGGTATCAATGCGCGACACGGAGTTTTCAATCAGTACTTTGATCTCTTTGGCGGCCTGCGCGCTACGGCTGGCCAACGTGCGTACCTCTCCGGCCACGACCGCGAATCCTCGCCCCTGTTCGCCGGCGCGGGCAGCTTCTACCGCGGCGTTCAGCGCCAGAATATTAGTCTGGAAGGCGATACCGTCAATCACGCTGGTGATGTCCACGATTTTTTCCGAGCTTTCGGCGATATCGTTCATGGTGCTCACTACGTTATCCACCACGCGTCCTCCTTTACGCGCGGTTTCTGATGCGGTTTTCGCCAGACCCGTCGCCTGTCGTGCGTTATCGGTGTTTTGCCGTACCGTGGCGGTTAACTGTTCCATGCTGGCGGCGGTTTCCTCCAGCGCCGAGGCCTGCTGTTCGGTACGGGAAGAGAGGTCGCTGCTACCGGCGGAAATTTCGCCTGCGCCAGTATAGATAGAGTCTGCGTTATCGCGCACCGCGCTGACGGTACGGATTAACGACTGCTGCATCGTTTTGAGACCGGCAGCCAGTTGGCCCATTTCACTGCGTCCTTCGGCCTCTATCTCATGGGTAAGATCGCCGTCGGCGATAGTTTGAATGTGCGCCATAATCCGTTGCAGCGGGCGGAGTAGAACGCGTTGCAGCCCCAGCCAGATAAACGCCAGTACGATGAGCACGATAAGTAGAATTATCCCCAGCGTCCATTGCATCTGGGTAAAACTGCTCTGATTCTGATCGCTGGCTAATTTTATTAATTGCGCATTTTGAGAGAGCCACTGGTCATATACCTGCTCCATGTCATCCTGCGCTTTTTGCGCGTCAAGGTTGCCATAAGCGGCGTAATTATCGGCTTTAAGATAGTGGATAGACTGCTGCAAAACGTCATACATCTGCTTAAAGCTGGCTTCGGCCTGGGCATCCAACGCCGGATCTTTGCCCGCGATCGCTTCGGAGTTCACGTAGTTGTTGAAATGCTTTTCCGCTTCGTTGAGCGACGCGCCAGCGTTGGTTAACAGCGTGTTCATGGCGTCCAGCGAGGCGGGATCGCGCTGATTTTTTAACATGCGTATCGCCACGCGGTTAATGGTGACGCGGGTTTCAATCAATGTCTGAAAACTGCCGCCCAGTTCCTGTTGTTGGTAACTCAGTGCGCTCGCATTCTGGAAATTCAGCCGATCGCTGCTGACGGCGGAATAAAACAGTATTCCTGTCACCAACAATAAGGCGCTAAATATGCCCAGCGTCGCGATAACGCCGGTGATGACTTTGATATTTTTCATAGTGCCTAACATTCCTTATTTTGTAGACGGTATGATCAATATCGGTTGGATAAAAATTAACCTTACATCAAATCACGCTATTTCTGATTAATGGTTTGATAAGTAATAGAAAATAAATAATTTTCGCGTGAATAATATGAACAAAGAAAGGAATACCGCGGGATAACCCGGCGACATGCCGCCGGGTGGGAGAAGATTAGTTTTTACGCAGCAAACGTAGCGCGTTGGCGGTCACTAATACCGTGGCTCCCGTATCCGCCAGGATTGCCAGCCATAGCCCGGTAAAACCCAGTAGCGTCGTCACCAGGAAAATGGCTTTCAGCCCCAGCGCAATGGTGATGTTCTGCCGGATATTCGCGTGGGTAGCGCGCGCCAGCGTAATCATCTGCGCTAACCCGCTCAGACGGTTATGAGTAAGGGCGGCGTCAGCCGTTTCCAGCGCGACGTCAGTACCGCTGCCCATCGCAATTCCGATACTGGCGGCTTTCATCGCGGGCGCATCATTAATGCCGTCGCCCACCATCGCCAGCGGCGCTTGTTGGTTAAGGGCGGTGACTGCCCGCACTTTGTCTTCCGGCAGTAGTCCGGCTTTAAACGCCAGATCCAGCTCGCCGGCAATCGCTGCCGCCGCCCGTGGGTTATCGCCGGTCAGAATCACGCCGTTAACGCCTAACTGATGCAGGTCGCGGATGGCGTCGCGCGCATCGTCACGCAACGTATCCTGGAGGGCGAGGACGCCAAGTACGGTCTCGTTACGCAGCACCAGAACCACCGTCTGCCCGGCGTTTTCCAGTTCGCTAATTTGCCCGGCAAACGCTGCCGCAGGCTGTTTTCCCGCCGCGCAAATCAGAATTCGTTCGCCGTTAACCTGCGCTTCAATCCCGGTTCCGGCCAGCGTTCGCTGCGATTCCGCCGTCGGGATCGCCAGATCGCGTGTCTGCGCTTCGCGGACAATAGCCTGCGCCAGCGGGTGCGTAGCGCCTTGTTCTACGGCTGCCGCCAGCGCCAACAGTTCAGCTTCGCTGATACCGCTTGCCGGATGAATCGCCGTCACCCGTGGTTTACCGATGGTCAACGTACCGGTTTTATCAAAGGCGACCTGCGTGATACGGCCCAGTTGCTCCAGCGCTGCGCCGCCTTTAATCAATGCGCCGCGCCGTGCCGCCGCCGCCAGCCCGGAGGTAATGGCCGCGGGCGTGGAGATCACCAGCGCGCACGGGCAACCGATGAGCAGCAGCGTCAGCCCTTTATAAATCCACTCCTGCCAGCCGCCATCGAACATCAGCGGCGGAATAAGCGTCACCAGCAGCGCGATGACCATAATGACTGGCGTATAGATGCGGCTGAAACGGTCAATAAACCGCTCAATGGGCGCACGGCGCTCTTCCGCCTCTTCAATCAGCGTCAGGATACGGTCAATCGCGCTGGCGCCAGGTTCAGATAGCACCTCCAGGGTGACGAGACGGTCAACGCTGGTCGCGCCTGCCGGGACTTTGTCGCCCGTTGCGCGCTCCACAGGGATAGACTCGCCGGTGAGCGCGCTTTCATCAAAGCTGGCGAAACCGGAAACCAGTTTACCATCGGCGGGTAAACGCCCCCCGGCGGCGACTTCGATAATATCGCCCGGTCGCAGGGTATTAATAGCGACCTCTTCCCGCACGCCGTCGCGCAGACGGGTCGCCGTTTCCGGTTTAAGCGCCATTAACGCGCTGACGCCTTTACGGGCGCGGCTGGCGGCCCATCCTTCCAGGCGCTCGCCGATGAGGAACAGCAGCAATACCATTGCCGCCTCCGCCGTCGCGCCAATAAACAGCGCGCCAATGGCGGCGACGCTCATCAGCGTTTCAATAGCGAACCAACTGCCGCTTTTCATCAGCCGCAGCGCCTGGCGGGCAATAGGATACAGACCGACCAGAGTGGTGACGATAAAGGCCAGTTGGCCGAACGGGTGGTTAAATTGCTCCAGCCCCCAGCTTATCGCCATCATAATGATCAGCGTAATTAGCGGCAGGTTCTCTTTAAGACGAGATTCAGGCGCGGCGTCGCGAGAATCTTCGCTACGCAAGGTATAACCCGCCTTCTGTACGGCGCGTTCAATTTGCGTGCGGAGGTCGGTGTCGGCATCGACCACTAACTTTTCGGTGGCGAACAGCACTTGCGCCTGGTTGACGCCGCGAATTTGGCGTACCGCATTCTCCACTTTTCGGGCGCAGGCGGCGCAGTCCATACCGGAGATTTTCCAGGTATAGCGCGTGCCTGCCACGGCAGTAGAAACAGGCGCGCTGGACGCGCAATGTTCTTCGCAGCAGCAGCTATCGGCCTTTTGTATTGCCGGGGCTAATCTGAAGGAGGTAAAGGGCGGGACTTTTTTGCCATCGGTATCAGGGGTCGACATAACGTCCTCCGGTTGATGATAATTTTCTCATTAACCGGAGGATACACTCTGGAGTCGACTCCAGAGTCAAGCGCTATTATTTACAGGTACAGCGAGCGAACAATCAGGAAGTGTCCTGCAAAGTAGCAGGCGGCGGCAATCGCGTTATCCGCCCGGAAACGGCGGCGGTAATGGCTACCCAGCCAGACGATATTGCCGATGAACAGCAGCGTCGCGCCGGTAAAGGCCGAAAGGGCTGGCGCCGTTGGGCGGAAGAACCACAGTTCGCCCGCCAGCCAGACCATGACCAGCGTCATGGCGATAAAAGTACATACCGGCCAGCGTAGCTCCTCCAGTCGCGTCCAGATAACGGCGATAAGCAACGCGCCGACTATCAGTAACGCCAGCGGCAGCGGCCAGAAGAACGACAACGTCATTTGGCTGGCAAAGTAAATGGTGTAGAGCAGATGCGATAAGAAAAATGCCCCGACGGCGTACAGCAGGCGTTGACGCGGCAAGAGCGTTAACGCATCGCCGACCAGCGAGGCGCACAGTCCGGCCAACACAAGATAACTGATGGCGTCAAACATCGGCGCTTGCCAGGCCAGTAACAGCAATAGTAATAACGTGACGGGCTTAAAAACCCAGCGTTGCCAGGCTGGCCCGCGATAGGAGGCGTCCACATACAGCCATGCGGACAGGCAGACAGCGATAAACGACCAAAGCATCTTAATTCCTTGAATTCGTTATTTTTTCGCAAACGGTATGCTTGCGGCTCTATTATTCAGTGTAGAGGCCGTGACGGTCAGATGACAACACTATAACGGGCAGGGTATGCTTATTTCCGCATTTTCTGACAGGTTAACAGTATGAGTAAGCCACCGCTTTTCTTCATTATAATCATCGCATTAATCGTAGTTGCCGCGTCGTTTCGCTTCGTTCAGCAACGGCGGGAAAAAGCCGCTAATGAGGCGGCGCCGTTACAGCAAAATCAGGTCGTGGTCAGCAATAAACGGGAGAAGCCGGTTAACGACCGACGCTCTCGCCAGCAGGAAGTGATCCCGGCGGGAACCAGTATGCGCTATGAGGCCAGTTTTAAGCCGCTCAATGGCGGTCTCGAAAAAACGTTCCGTTTACAAGCGCAGCAGTACCACGCTTTGACGGTGGGCGATCAAGGTACGCTGAGCTATAAGGGAACGCGGTTCGTCGGGTTTGTTAGCCGTACCCCGGATAACGAATAAACCGTCATCCGGCAGCAAACGTTATTTTTTGTTCTTAAACTTCTTCTGCCAGACCAGCAGCTCAAACACGCCGAACAGGAAAATGCGGATTTTCTCTCCCGTCGTCATCTGCGGACCCTCTTTCGGTATCGTTGATTTCAGTAGCGCCAGTTGCATACCGTGCATCAGCGCCATGAACACCAACGCCACGTTGACGAAGATATTGAGCGGGCGCGGGAAGGGATGCACCAGATTAAGAATCAAAAATGCCCACACGAAGAGCATTAATAAGCGGCCCAGATTAATCAACATCATTTTCTCCTTGCGCGTCGCGCTGATACAGACGATAAGCGACCTGTCCGGCCACCTTTTCTCGATACAATGCCCAGTTCGCCGGAACGGGCGGCAGACCGTTTTCCACCTCGCTTTCTACGTAGATTAGCGCGTCGTCGGCCAGCCATCCCTGGGTTTCCAGCAATTGTAACGTCTCTTCCAGCAGCCCTTTACGAAACGGCGGGTCGACAAAGACGACGTGATGCGGCGTTCCCGGCTGGCTGAGGAAGGCCAGAGTATTGGTATTGACGACGCGAGCATTGTTGGCTTTCAGCGTCGCCAGATTTTTTTGCAACTGCTGCGATACGGCGCGATCCATTTCCAGTAACGTTGCCTGGGCCGCATAACGCGATAGCGCTTCCAGACCCAGCGCGCCGCTGCCGGCAAAGCAATCCAGACAATGGGCGTCTACCATTACCGGAGCCAGCCAGTTAAATAACGTTTCGCGCACGCGATCGGTGGTGGGACGCAGACCCGGGCTGTCCGGAACCGGTAATTTACGGCCACGCCATTGCCCGCCAATAATGCGGATTTGGCCGCTGCCAGAGTGAGTCGGTTTTTTCATTTCTCTTGCTCGAACCGCCTGTTGCAAGTTATTCCAGGCGGTGATGTGAATTAAGTTAAGTGATAGACTATTTCATCATTTTTTTAGCTTCCATGTATATAGCGCCGCGAGGGGTGTAGTCGCAGATGGCAAAACAGAAAAAACGTGGCTTCTTTTCCTGGTTGGGCTTCGGTGATAAAGAGCAGAAGCAGGAACAGACCGAAGAACAGCAGATTGTTGAGGAACAACGACCGGTTGAGCCCCCTGTTGAAACGGCGGCAGACGTAGACGCGCAAACGCCCGCGCACAGCAAAGCAGAAACCGAAGCCTTTGCGGAAGAGGTGGTGGACGTTACTGAGAAAGTTCAGGAGAGCGAAAAACCGCAGCCGGTAGAGCCGGAGCCCGCGACGGCCATTGAGATGGCAGCGCCGCAGATCGCGGTGGAACGCGAGGAATTGCCGCTGCCGGAAGAGGTCAAAGACGAGGCTATCTCGCCCGAAGAGTGGCAGGCCGAAGCGGAAACCGTAGAGGTCATTGCCGCGGTAGAAGAAGAGGGCGAAAACGCGGCGAAATTCACCGACGAAGAGCTGGAAGCGCAGGCGCTGGCCGCTCAGGCGGCGGAAGAGGCGGTGATGGTTGTTCCGCCGGCGGAAGAAGACGCGCCGGTGGAAGCGATCGTTCAGGAGCAGGAAAAACCGACTAAAGAAGGTTTCTTTGCCCGCCTGAAACGCAGTCTGCTGAAAACCAAAGAAAATCTCGGTTCCGGATTTATCAGTCTGTTCCGCGGCAAGAAAATCGACGATGATTTGTTCGAGGAGCTGGAAGAGCAGTTGCTCATCGCTGATGTCGGGGTAGAAACCACGCGTAAGATTATCGCTAATCTGACGGAAGGCGCCAGCCGCAAACAGCTTAAAGATGCCGAGGCGTTGTATGGTCTGTTGAAAGACGAGATGGGCGAGATTCTGGCGAAGGTAGACGAACCGCTTAATATTGAAGGTAAAACGCCTTTTGTTATTCTGATGGTTGGCGTGAACGGCGTGGGTAAAACCACCACTATCGGTAAACTGGCGCGCCAGTTTGAGCAGCAGGGTAAATCAGTGATGCTGGCGGCGGGGGATACTTTCCGCGCGGCGGCGGTCGAACAGCTACAGGTCTGGGGACAGCGTAACAACATTCCGGTTATCGCCCAGCATACCGGCGCGGACTCCGCCTCGGTGATTTTTGACGCTATCCAGGCCGCGAAGGCGCGTAATGTGGATGTGTTAATTGCCGATACGGCAGGGCGTCTGCAGAACAAGTCGCACCTGATGGAAGAGCTGAAAAAAATCGTTCGCGTCATGAAAAAGCTGGACGAAGAAGCGCCACATGAAGTTATGCTGACTATTGACGCCAGCACCGGACAGAACGCGGTAAGCCAGGCCAAACTGTTCCATGAAGCGGTAGGCTTAACCGGTATTACCCTGACCAAGCTGGACGGTACGGCGAAAGGCGGGGTGATTTTCTCGGTAGCTGACCAGTTTGGCATTCCTATCCGTTACATTGGCGTGGGCGAACGTATCGAGGATTTGCGTCCGTTTAAGGCGGACGATTTTATTGAGGCACTTTTTGCCCGAGAGGATTAACAATGATTCGCTTTGAACATGTCAGCAAGGCCTATCTCGGCGGGAGACAAGCGCTGCAGGGAGTGACATTCCATATGCGGCCAGGCGAGATGGCGTTTCTGACCGGCCACTCCGGCGCGGGGAAAAGTACCCTGCTGAAGCTAATCTGTGGGATTGAGCGGCCCAGCGCCGGCAAAATCTTCTTCAGCGGGCATGATATTACGCGCCTGAAAAACCGCGAAGTGCCGTTTTTGCGCCGCCAGATTGGGATGATTTTCCAGGATCACCATCTGCTGATGGATCGCACGGTCTATGACAATGTGGCGATACCGTTAATCATTGCCGGTGCCAGCGGCGATGATATCCGTCGTCGTGTGTCGGCGGCGCTGGATAAGGTTGGACTACTGGACAAAGCGAGAAACTTCCCGATTCAACTCTCCGGAGGCGAACAGCAGCGCGTGGGCATCGCCCGCGCGGTGGTCAATAAGCCAGCGGTATTGCTGGCGGATGAACCGACCGGGAACCTGGACGACGCGTTGTCGGAAGGGATTTTACGTCTGTTTGAAGAGTTTAACCGCGTAGGGGTGACGGTACTGATGGCGACGCACGATATTGGACTTATCTCCCGTCGTTCCTATAGGCAGCTCGTCCTGAGCGATGGACATCTGCATGGAGGCCTGGCCAATGAATAGGCGCGACGCGATTAACCAAATCAGGCAGTTCGGTGGACGGCTGGATCGACTGCGTAAGTCTCGCGGCGGAACAGGCGGCGGGCGCAACGCGCCAGGACGCCAGAAGCCGACGCCGAAACCGAACTCACGTAAAACGAATGTCTTTAATGAACAGGTGCGCTATGCCTGGCACGGCGCGCTGCAAGATCTGAAAAGCAAACCGCTGGCGACGTTTCTGACGGTGATGGTGATCGCCATCTCCCTGACGCTGCCCAGCGTCTGTTACATGGTCTATAAGAACGTCAACCAGGCGGCGACTCAGTATTATCCGTCGCCGCAGATCACCGTTTATCTGCAAAAAACGCTGGATGATGACTCGGCGGCGCGGGTTGTTGGGCAGCTTCAGGCCGAGCAGGGCGTTGAGAAGGTCAACTACCTGTCCCGTGAGGACGCGCTGGGAGAATTCCGCAACTGGTCGGGTTTTGGCGGCGCGCTGGATATGCTGGAAGAGAACCCGCTACCGGCGGTGGCGGTGGTGATCCCCAAGCTGGACTTCCAGAGTACCGCCTCGCTTAATACGCTGCGCGACCGTATCTCGCAGATTAACGGCATTGACGAAGTCCGCATGGATGATAGCTGGTTTGCGCGCCTGGCGGCGCTCACCGGGCTGGTGGGCCGCGTGTCGGCGATGATCGGCGTGCTGATGGTCGCGGCGGTCTTCCTCGTTATCGGCAACAGCGTGCGCCTGAGCATTTTTGCCCGTCGCGACACCATTAACGTGCAAAAGCTGATTGGCGCGACCGATGGCTTTATCCTGCGTCCGTTCCTCTACGGCGGCGCGTTGCTCGGTTTTTCCGGCGCGTTTCTTTCACTGATATTGTCTGAAATTTTGGTGATGCGTTTATCATCGGCGGTGACTGAAGTGGCGCAGGTCTTCGGCACGAAGTTTGATCTCAATGGCTTATCGTTCGATGAGTGCCTGCTGCTGCTGCTGGTCTGTTCCATGATTGGCTGGATCGCCGCCTGGCTGGCCACGGTGCAACATTTACGTCACTTTACTCCCGATTGATAAAATCGTGGTATAATCTTTCCCTGCAATGGGCTTCCGTTCGCAGGGAAAGAGTCCCTGTTGTCTCTTCCCCGCGCGTCATCTTTATGTCACAAGATTTGTGCAAATTATGCACAGTGTTACATTGAACTTGTGGATAAAATCACTGTCTGATAAAAGAGTGGGTGATATTCTCGTTGCTCATCGGCTTTGGCACGGTTGTTGCTCGCTGACGGTGCCAGGCAATACTGATTGAGAGGATTTGAATGACCAAAGAAATGCAAAATTTAGCTTTAGCCCCTGTTGGCAACCTGGAATCTTATATCCGGGCGGCGAACGCGTGGCCGATGTTATCGGCTGACGAGGAGCGGGCATTGGCTGAAAGGCTGCATTACCAGGGCGATCTGGAAGCAGCTAAAACGCTGATCCTGTCTCACCTGCGCTTTGTTGTTCATATTGCTCGTAACTATGCGGGCTATGGTCTGCCGCAGGCGGATTTAATCCAGGAAGGCAACATCGGCCTGATGAAAGCCGTACGTCGTTTTAACCCGGAAGTAGGCGTGCGCCTGGTTTCCTTCGCCGTACACTGGATTAAAGCAGAAATTCACGAATACGTGCTGCGTAACTGGCGTATCGTTAAAGTTGCAACCACGAAAGCGCAGCGTAAGCTGTTCTTTAATCTGCGTAAAACCAAGCAGCGTCTGGGCTGGTTTAATCAGGATGAGGTTGAAATGGTGGCGCGCGAACTGGGTGTTTCCAGTAAAGACGTGCGTGAGATGGAGTCGCGTATGGCGGCGCAGGACATGACGTTTGACATGTCTTCGGACGATGAGTCCGACAGCCAGCCAATGGCGCCGGTGCTGTATCTGCAGGATAAATCGTCTAACTTTGCCGACGGCATTGAAGACGATAACTGGGAAGAGCAGGCCGCCAACCGACTGACCGACGCGATGCAGGGGCTCGACGAGCGTAGCCAGGATATTATCCGCGCTCGCTGGCTGGACGAAGACAATAAGTCTACGTTGCAGGAGCTGGCCGATCGTTACGGCGTCTCCGCTGAGCGTGTGCGCCAGCTTGAAAAGAACGCCATGAAAAAGCTTCGCGCTGCGATCGAAGCGTAATCTTCGCGAATTGCCAATGAACCCTCGAATGTGAATTCGGGGGTTTTGTTTTTTGTAGGCCGGATAAGGCGTTTACCCTACCATCCGGCAACACGTTTGCCCGATGGCGCTTCGCTTATCGGGCCTACGGGCCCTTCCTCTCCCCCACCGACACAAATCTGTTATCTGAATGTAAATTTAGCTATTCCAAAATAATAAAAATCGGGTATGTTTTAGCAGAGTATGCTGCTAAAGCACGGGTAGCTAGCCAATAATCGAAATAAAGTGCTGAACAATAACACCACAACACACGTAACAACCAGAATAATGGGGATTATCAGGATGAATATGAAGGGTAAAACGTTATTGGCAGGATGTATCGCCCTGTCATTAAGCCATATGGCATTCGCAGAGGACATTAAAGTCGCGGTTGTCGGCGCGATGTCCGGTCCGGTGGCGCAGTATGGCGACCAGGAATTTACCGGTGCGGAGCAGGCAATTGCCGATATCAATGCGAAAGGCGGTATTAAAGGCGATAAGCTCGTCGCGGTGAAATATGACGACGCCTGCGACCCGAAACAGGCGGTAGCTGTCGCTAACAAAGTGGTGAACGACGGCATCAAGTATGTTATCGGTCACTTATGCTCCTCTTCCACACAGCCAGCGTCTGATATCTACGAAGACGAAGGCATCCTGATGATAACCCCGGCGGCGACCGCGCCGGAGCTGACCGCGCGCGACTATAAGCTGGTTTTGCGCACCACCGGTCTGGACTCTGACCAGGGGCCAACGGCGGCAAAGTATATTCTGGAGAAGGTAAAACCGCAGCGCATCGCGATTATCCACGATAAGCAGCAGTACGGCGAAGGGCTGGCGCGCGCGGTGCAGGACGGTCTGAAGAAAGGCGGCGTTAACGTCGTATTCTTTGACGGCATCACCGCCGGCGAAAAAGATTTCTCCACTCTGGTAGCGCGTCTGAAAAAAGAGAATATCGACTTTGTCTACTACGGCGGTTATCACCCGGAAATGGGGCAGATCCTGCGTCAGTCTCGCGCCGCAGGGCTGAAAACCCAGTTTATGGGGCCGGAAGGGGTGGCGAACGTGTCGCTGTCTAACATCGCCGGAGAGTCGGCGGAAGGCTTACTGGTCACCAAACCGAAGAACTACGACCAGGTCCCGGCGAACAAACCGATTGTGGATGCCATCAAAGCCAAGAAACAAGATCCTAGCGGCGCATTCGTGTGGACCACCTACGCCGCGCTGCAATCGTTGCAGGCGGGTCTGAACCAGTCTGACGATCCGGCGGAAATTGCCAAATACCTGAAAGGCGCCACGGTCGACACCGTAATGGGACCGCTGTCGTGGGATGAGAAGGGCGATCTGAAAGGATTTGAGTTCGGCGTGTTTGACTGGCATGCGAACGGTACGGCGACAGACGCTAAGTAATTTTCCTGGCGCCTTTCGCGCTGCAGGTGCGTTGGCTACGTTATTCAACCCCGGTCACTTACTTATGTAAGCTCCCGGGGATTTCATAACTTGCCGCCTGCCTGCAACGCGAAATTCTTGGAAAATTGCGAGGTGGTTTTTATCTTTTCTCCCGGCATGTAGGCCGGATAAGCGTCAGCGCCATCCGGCTTTCTTTTAGCGCTTCTCCCAGCCGTCATGCTGGGCGGTAAAGCCTAACGCCTGCATAAACGCGGCCATCACGCTACGGTCTTCAACACCGACATCCGCCATCCACCACGACGAGACGTTGGGATTATCGCGGATGACTTCTTCTACCAGGTATTGCCCGACGCCGCGGCGACGGGTGATTTCACGCACGCGTAAGGAATCCAGCGCGCCCTGCGTTCCGCTCAGCGTCACTCTTACGGCGCCCAACAAACGCTCGTTAAACCGCGCGGCATAAATCCGGTGCGTTTCATCTACGCTTAATGAGGAGGCGGAATATTCCGGCCAGATTTTGCCCAGATCGATCTGATCCTGAGCGCTAAAGTGTTCTAAACGAAGAATGGTCAGCTTCATCGACGGCTTGTCCCGATTTCAAAAGATGCGATCAGTGTACCGAAACAGGCAGGCCAGATGCTTTCTCTTTTTTGTGTCATTTACCAGGTTATTAATTTTTTAACAACGATAATTACAGTTTGAAGCATTAGAGAATGGAAAACAGGCAGCATAATTCCCTGAATGCTAGTGAATTATTCCACTTAATATGCCGTTATTTTATGCTGACAAGCGTGCTTTTTTTTGTTTATCTATAGCGAAAAGCAGAATATTATCTTTTCTTAATAGACTGAAAAATAGAGATTTTAATCTTATTATGCTTTAAATGCTGCGCTAACTCATTAATGAGTCAGTAAAAAGCGCACCATTTATAAAAAGTACAGTCTGCTTTTTAACCAGCAAAAAACAAAACATATAACATCACGAATGGGGATACAGGCACATGAAACGGAAAGCGAAAACAATAATCGCAGGGATTGTTGCATTAGCAGTCTCGCAGGGGGCAATGGCAGATGATATTAAAGTCGCCATAGTCGGGGCGATGTCCGGCCCGGTAGCGCAATGGGGCGATATGGAATTTAACGGCGCGCGCCAGGCCATTAAAGACATCAACGCTAAAGGCGGTATTAAAGGCGATAAGCTGGTCGGCGTAGAGTACGATGATGCCTGCGATCCAAAACAGGCGGTGGCGGTGGCCAACAAAATCGTTAACGACGGTATTCAATACGTTATTGGTCACTTGTGTTCTTCTTCTACTCAGCCAGCATCCGATATCTATGAAGATGAAGGTATTCTGATGATCTCCCCGGGGGCGACTAACCCGGAGCTGACCCAGCGCGGCTATCAGTACATTATGCGTACCGCCGGCCTGGACTCCTCCCAGGGGCCAACGGCCGCGAAATACATCCTGGAAACGGTGAAACCGCAGCGCATCGCTATTATTCACGATAAACAGCAATACGGCGAAGGACTGGCGCGCTCCGTGCAGGATGGCCTGAAGCAGGGCAATGCCAATATTGTCTTTTTTGATGGTATTACCGCCGGCGAAAAAGATTTCTCCGCCCTGATTGCCCGCTTGCAAAAAGAGAATATCGACTTTGTGTATTACGGCGGCTACTACCCGGAAATGGGGCAGATGCTGCGCCAGGCGCGGGCTAATGGCCTGAAAACGCAATTTATGGGGCCGGAAGGCGTGGGTAACGCGTCGCTGTCCAATATTGCGGGCGGTGCGGCGGAAGGCATGTTGGTGACGATGCCAAAACGTTATGACCAGGACCCGGCGAATAAAGCGATTGTTGAGGCGCTGAAAGCCGACAAGAAAGATCCCAGCGGTCCGTATGTCTGGATCACCTACGCCGCCGTCCAGTCGCTGGCGACCGCAATGACGCGTAGCGCCAGCCATGCTCCGCTGGATCTGGTGAAAGATCTTAAAGCTAACGGGGCTGATACCGTTATTGGGCCGCTGAAATGGGATGAAAAAGGCGATCTTAAGGGATTTGAATTTGGCGTCTTCCAGTGGCACGCCGACGGCTCGTCAACCGTCGCGAAGTAATGCCAGAAGATAAGTTATCCCACCGCCCGCACGCCGGGCGGGTTTAAAAAGGTTACCTTATGTCCGAGCAGTTTCTCTATTTCTTGCAGCAGATGTTTAACGGCGTCACGCTGGGGAGCACCTACGCGCTGATTGCTATCGGTTATACGATGGTGTACGGCATTATCGGCATGATCAACTTCGCTCATGGCGAGGTGTATATGATCGGCAGCTACGTCTCTTTTATGATCATCGCCGCGCTAATGATGATGGGAATAGACACCAGTTGGCTCCTGGTGGCCGCCGGATTTATCGGCGCGATTATTATTGCCAGCGCCTACGGCTGGAGTATCGAGCGAGTCGCTTACCGGCCCGTGCGCAACTCCAAGCGCCTAATCGCCCTGATTTCCGCCATCGGGATGTCCATCTTTCTGCAAAACTACGTCAGCCTGACGGAAGGTTCGCGCGACGTGGCGTTACCCAGCCTGTTTAACGGCCAGTGGATTGTGGGCAGCAGCGAAAACTTTGCCGCGTCCATCACCACCATGCAGGCGGTTATCTGGATAGTCACCTTTCTGGCTATGCTGGCGCTCACCATTTTCATTCGCTACTCCCGGATGGGCCGCGCCTGCCGCGCCTGCGCGGAGGATCTGAAAATGGCCAGCCTGCTCGGCATTAATACTGACCGTGTCATTGCGCTAACGTTTGTTATCGGCGCGGCAATGGCGGCGGTGGCGGGGGTTCTGCTTGGGCAATTTTATGGCGTGATTAACCCCTACATCGGTTTTATGGCCGGGATGAAAGCGTTCACCGCGGCGGTGCTGGGCGGTATTGGCAGCATTCCGGGCGCGATGATCGGCGGTCTGATTTTGGGCGTTGCCGAAGCGCTCTCATCCGCATATTTAAGTACCGAATATAAAGATGTCGTATCGTTCGCTCTGCTGATTTTGGTACTGCTGGTGATGCCGACCGGTATCCTGGGGCGTCCGGAGGTAGAGAAAGTATGAAACCGATGCATATTGCGATGGCTCTGTTCTCTGCGGCGATGTTCTTCGTTCTGGCTGGCGTCTTCATGGGCGTACAACTGGAGCTGGACGGCACCAAACTGGTGGTGGATACCGCCGCCGACATCCGCTGGCAGTGGATCTTTATCGGTACGGCAGTGGTTTTTTTCTTTCAGTTGCTGCGTCCGATGTTCCAGAAAGCGGTGAAGCACGTCTCCGGACCGAAGTTTATTCTGCCGGCGATCGATGGCTCTACCGTTAAGCAAAAGCTGTTTCTGATGGCGCTGTTGGTTATCGCCGTGGCATGGCCGTTTATGGTGTCGCGCGGTAGCGTCGATATCGCCACCATGACCATGATTTATATCATCCTCGGTTTGGGGCTGAACGTGGTGGTGGGGCTGTCCGGCCTGCTGGTATTGGGCTACGGCGGCTTTTACGCCATCGGCGCTTATACCTTTGCGCTGCTCAACCACTATTATGGTTTGGGTTTCTGGACCTGCCTGCCGCTGGCGGGACTGGTCTCCGCCGCCGCCGGTTTCCTGCTCGGCTTCCCGGTACTGCGTCTGCGCGGCGACTATCTGGCGATTGTGACGCTCGGCTTCGGCGAAATCGTCCGTATCCTGCTGCTCAACAACACTGAAATTACCGGCGGCCCGAACGGCATCAGTCAGATCCCCAAACCGACGCTGTTTGGTCTGGAGTTTAGCCGCAACACCCGCGAAGGCGGCTGGGATACCTTCAGCAATTTCTTTGGCGTGAAGTACGACCCATCCGACCGGGTCATTTTCCTCTATCTGGTGGCCCTGTTGCTGGTGGTCCTGTCGCTGTTTGTCATTAACCGCCTGCTGCGTATGCCGCTGGGCCGGGCGTGGGAAGCGTTGCGTGAAGATGAGATCGCCTGTCGCTCATTAGGTTTAAGCCCGACGCGCATCAAGCTGACCGCTTTTACTATCAGCGCCGCGTTTGCCGGTTTCGCCGGGACGTTGTTTGCCGCCCGCCAGGGCTTTGTCAGCCCGGAATCCTTCACCTTCGCCGAATCCGCCTTCGTGCTGGCGATTGTGGTGCTGGGCGGCATGGGCTCGCAGTTTGCGGTGATCCTGGCGGCGGTTCTGTTGGTGGTGTCGCGCGAGTTGATGCGCGATTTCAACGAATACAGCATGTTGATGCTCGGCGGTTTAATGGTGTTGATGATGATCTGGCGCCCGCAGGGATTGCTGCCGATGACGCGTCCGCAGTTGAAGCTGAAAAGTGGTCAGGCGAAAGGAGAGCAGGCATGAGTCAGCCATTATTAGCGGTTAACGGCCTGATGATGCGCTTTGGCGGTTTGCTGGCGGTCAACAATGTATCGCTGGAATTGCGTGAGCGGGAAATTGTGTCGCTGATTGGCCCTAACGGCGCGGGTAAAACGACGGTGTTTAACTGCCTGACCGGTTTCTATAAGCCGACAGGCGGTACGATCACGTTGCGCGAGCGGCATCTGGAAGGATTGCCGGGCCAGCAGATCGCCCGCATGGGCGTGGTACGTACTTTCCAGCATGTGCGTCTGTTTCGCGAAATGACGGTGATTGAAAACCTGCTGGTGGCGCAGCACCAGCAACTGAAAACGGGCCTCTTTTCCGGCCTGTTGAAAACGCCCGCTTTCCGCCGCGCGCAAAGCGAAGCGCTGGACCGCGCGGCGACCTGGCTTGAGCGTATTGGCCTGCTGGAACATGCCAACCGCCAGGCCAGTAATCTGGCCTACGGCGACCAGCGTCGGCTGGAGATTGCCCGCTGCATGGTGACGCAGCCAGAAATTCTGATGCTCGACGAACCGGCGGCCGGCCTTAACCCGAAAGAGACCAAAGAGCTGGATGAGCTGATTGCCGAACTACGTAACCATCACAACACCACTATCTTGCTGATTGAACACGATATGAAGCTGGTGATGGGCATTTCCGATCGCATTTACGTGGTGAACCAGGGCACGCCGCTGGCGAACGGCACGCCGGAAGAGATCCGCAACAACCCGGACGTCATCCGCGCTTATCTGGGTGAGGCATAAGATGGAAAAAACGATGTTAACGTTTGAAAAAGTCAGCGCCCACTACGGCAAGATTCAGGCGCTGCACGACGTCAGTCTGCACATCAACCAGGGGGAAATCGTTACCCTGATTGGCGCTAACGGCGCGGGGAAAACGACGCTGCTTGGCACCTTGTGCGGCGATCCGCGCGCCTCCAGCGGACGGGTGGTGTTTGACGGTAAAGACATCACCGACTGGCAGACGGCGAAAATCATGCGTGAAGCGGTGGCGATAGTGCCGGAAGGGCGGCGCGTCTTCTCGCGGATGACGGTAGAAGAGAATCTGGCGATGGGCGGTTTTTTTGCCGAGCGCGATCGGTTTCAGGAGCGTATCAAATGGGTGTACGAGCTGTTTCCGCGCCTGCATGAACGCCGTATCCAGCGAGCGGGCACCATGTCCGGTGGCGAACAGCAGATGCTGGCGATTGGCCGCGCGCTGATGAGCCAGCCGAGGCTATTGCTGCTGGATGAACCGTCGTTGGGGCTGGCGCCGATCATCATCCAGCAGATCTTCGACACCATTGAGCAGTTGCGCGAGCAGGGTATGACCATCTTCCTTGTCGAGCAAAACGCTAACCAGGCGCTGAAGCTCGCCGACCGCGGTTATGTGCTGGAAAACGGCCACGTGGTGCTATCCGATACCGGTGATGCGCTGCTGGCGAACGAAGCGGTGCGCAGCGCCTATCTGGGCGGATAAGGCGCAGTTTACAGCTGCCATCTGGCAAACGCGCCCGGTGGCGCTACCGCTTACCGGACCTGGCGGATTACTCGGCATTCGGCAAATCAGTAGAACATTTTTCGTACCAATATGTTATAGTTGAGAATAGTTATCAACTATAACCACCGAAGAAGGAGCAAGGATGATACGTTCAGGCGCCTGCATAATGGGAACGCTGTTGTTCGCGGCTTCGTTCAGTGTTAACGCCTTAACCTCAAACGATTTTGATCCCCGCGATCCTGCTATCTGGCAAGAAGAAACCGCAACGCCTTATCCACTGGCCGCAACGACCTGCGAAGTGCGTCATCATCCGGATTGTGCAACGTGGGAGGATGAAAAATCCGACATTCAGCGTGAACGCGAGCGGCGAGATCAGCGGCGCTTACAAAATCTGTACAAAAAGTATTCTCATCGTGATTAACTGCTGACGCCAGCCAAATAACGCATGTCTGGTCAGCATTACGCTGTCAGACGTGCCGTAGCTCCCACTTTTCTTTTCCGGCGCTTTCACTGCCTTGCCATCTCTCTGTCGCCTTACTATCTTTTTTTTGTAATAAAAAAGTTATTTTTCTGTCATTCGAGCATGTCATGTTACCCCCGCGAACATAAAACGCGTGATATCGCGCATCCCGGCACAAAAAGAGAGATAACCGATGATATCGTTACGACATACAGCTTTAGGACTGGCGCTGAGTCTGGCATTTACGGGTCAGGCGTTGGCCGTCACCACTATTCCATTCTGGCATTCAATGGAAGGGGAGTTAGGCAAAGAAGTTGATTCACTGGCGCAACGTTTCAACCAGGCCAATCCGGATTACAAAATCGTTCCGGTCTATAAGGGGAACTATGAACAGAACCTGAGCGCCGGGATCGCGGCATTCCGTACCGGCAACGCGCCGGCAATATTGCAGGTTTATGAGGTTGGGACAGCGACCATGATGGCCTCGAAAGCCATTAAGCCGGTTTATGAAGTGTTTAAAGACGCCGGTATTAACTTTGACGAGTCCCAGTTTGTACCGACCGTTGCAGGCTACTACACCGATGCTAAAAGCGGGCATCTGCTCTCCCAGCCCTTTAACAGCTCCACGCCGGTACTGTACTACAACAAAGACGCCTTTAAGAAAGCCGGTTTAGATCCGGAGCAGCCGCCGAAAACCTGGCAGGAGCTGGCTGACTATACCGCGAAATTGAGAGCGGCAGGCATGAAATGCGGTTACGCCAGCGGCTGGCAAGGCTGGATCCAACTGGAAAACTTCAGCGCCTGGAACGGTCTCCCCTTCGCCAGTAAAAACAATGGCTTTGACGGTACAGATGCGGTGCTGGAGTTTAATAAGCCAGAGCAGGTGAAACATATCGCGCTGCTGGAAGAGATGAATAAGAAAGGCGATTTTAGCTATGTTGGGCGTAAGGACGAGTCTACCGAGAAGTTTTATAACGGTGACTGCGCGATGACAACCGCGTCCTCCGGCTCGCTCGCCAATATCCGCCAGTATGCCAAATTTAACTATGGCGTGGGTATGATGCCGTACGACGCGGATATCAAGGGCGCGCCGCAAAACGCTATTATCGGCGGAGCCAGCCTATGGGTCATGCAGGGTAAAGATAAAGAAACCTATACCGGCGTCGCCAAATTCCTCGACTTCCTGGCAAAACCGGAAAACGCTGCTGAATGGCATCAAAAAACCGGCTACCTGCCGATTACCACCGCCGCCTACGAGCTGACCCGCGAGCAGGGTTATTACGATAAAAACCCCGGTGCGGATATCGCCACTCGCCAGATGTTGAATAAGCCGCCGTTACCCTTCACCAAAGGCTTGCGTCTGGGCAATATGCCGCAGATTCGTACCATCGTGGACGAAGAGCTGGAAAGCGTCTGGACCGGGAAGAAGACCCCACAACAGGCGTTGGATACCGCAGTGGAGCGCGGGAATCAGTTGCTGCGTCGTTTTGAGAAAGCGAGCAAATCTTAAGTGTATAAGTGCCTGGTGGCGCTGCGCTTATCAGGCCTACAGCGTTTGTAGGCCGGATAAGGTGCTTGCACCGCCATCCGGCACCTTCCAGGAAAAGAACCTTCATGTCATCATTCCGTCCGGTGTTCCGCTCGCGCTGGCTGCCGTATTTACTGGTTGCCCCGCAGTTGGTTATCACCGTTATTTTCTTTATCTGGCCTGCGGGCGAAGCGCTGTGGTATTCGCTGCAAAGCGTCGATCCGTTTGGTTTTTCCAGCCAATTTGTCGGGCTGGAGAATTTCGTCGCGCTTTTTCACGACAGTTATTATCTCGACGCCTTCTGGACGACGATTAAATTCAGCGCGCTGGTCACGTTTAGCGGCCTGCTGGTCTCGCTGTTTTTCGCCGCCCTGGTGGATTACGTGGTGCGCGGCAGCCGTTTTTATCAGACGCTGATGCTGCTGCCTTATGCCGTCGCGCCCGCCGTCGCCGCCGTATTGTGGATTTTCCTGTTTAACCCGGGGCGGGGATTAATCACCCATTTCCTTGGCGAATTCGGCTATGACTGGAACCACGCGCAAAACAGCGGTCAGGCGATGTTCCTGGTGGTATTTGCGTCAGTCTGGAAGCAGATTAGTTACAACTTTTTATTCTTCTTTGCCGCGCTGCAATCCATTCCCCGCTCGCTGGTGGAAGCGGCGGCCATTGACGGCGCCGGGCCGATTCGTCGTTTCTTCCGGCTTTCTTTGCCGCTTATTGCGCCGGTCAGTTTCTTCCTGCTGGTGGTCAACCTGGTGTACGCCTTTTTCGACACCTTCCCGGTGATCGACGCCGCGACCGCCGGCGGGCCGGTACAAGCTACCACGACGCTGATTTATAAGATTTATCGCGAAGGGTTTACCGGCCTGGATCTCTCGGCGTCCGCCGCGCAGTCGGTAGTGTTGATGTTCCTCGTCATCATTCTGACGGTGGTGCAGTTCCGCTATGTGGAAAGTAAGGTGCGTTACCAATGATAGAGAATCGTCGCGGGCTGACAATATTCAGCCATACCATGCTGATTCTGGGGATCGCGGTCATTTTGTTTCCGCTGTATGTCGCGTTTGTCGCGGCGACGCTGGACGACCGCGCGGTGTTTGAGACGCCGATGACGCTGCTTCCCGGCACGCAGTTACTGGAGAATATCAAAACTATTTGGGTCAACGGCGTCGGTGTTAATAGCGCGCCATTCTGGCTGATGATGCTTAACAGTTTCATTATGGCGTTCAGCATTACGGTAGGCAAAATCACGGTATCTATGCTTTCCGCATTCGCCATCGTCTGGTTTCGTTTTCCCCTGCGTAACCTGTTCTTCTGGATGATTTTTATCACCCTGATGCTGCCGGTTGAAGTGCGTATCTTCCCGACGGTGGAAGTGATCGCCAACCTGAAAATGCTCGACAGCTATGCCGGTCTGACGCTACCGCTGATGGCGTCCGCTACCGCCACTTTCCTGTTTCGTCAGTTCTTTATGACGCTTCCGGATGAACTGGTGGAGGCGGCCCGTATTGACGGCGCGTCGCCGATGCGCTTTTTCCGCGACATCGTGTTGCCGCTGTCAAAAACCAACCTGGCGGCGTTATTCGTCATCACCTTTATCTACGGCTGGAACCAGTATCTGTGGCCGCTGTTGATTATCACCGACGTGAATCTTGGCACTGCCGTAGCGGGTATCAAAGGGATGATCGCCACCGGCGAAGGTACCACGCAATGGAACCAGGTGATGGCCGCGATGCTGCTGACTCTGATTCCCCCGGTCGTAATTGTGTTAGCCATGCAACGGGCGTTTGTGCGTGGTTTAGTGGACAGTGAGAAATAACATGGCAGGACTGAAATTACAGGCAGTAACCAAAAGCTGGGACGGCAAAACCCAGGTCATTCAACCGTTAACGCTGGACGTGGCGGATGGCGAATTTATCGTGATGGTCGGGCCGTCCGGCTGCGGCAAATCAACGTTGTTGCGGATGGTGGCCGGTCTGGAACGCGTGACCAGCGGCGATATCTGGATTGATCGCAAACGTGTCACCGAGATGGAGCCCAAAGATCGCGGCATCGCGATGGTATTTCAGAACTATGCTCTCTATCCCCATATGAGCGTAGAGGAGAACATGGCGTGGGGACTAAAAATTCGCGGTATGAGCAAAGCGCATATTGAAGAACGCGTGCGGGAGGCGGCGCGCATTCTGGAGCTGGACGGCCTGCTTAAACGCCGTCCACGCGAGCTTTCCGGCGGTCAACGGCAGCGCGTGGCAATGGGGCGCGCGATCGTCCGCGAGCCGGCAGTCTTTTTATTCGACGAACCGCTCTCTAACCTCGACGCCAAGCTGCGCGTGCAGATGCGTCTGGAGTTACAGCATCTGCATCGTCGTCTTCGTACCACCTCGCTCTATGTTACTCACGATCAGGTAGAGGCGATGACGCTGGCCCAGCGGGTGATGGTGATGAATAAAGGCGTCGCAGAACAGATTGGCACGCCGGTAGAGGTATATGAAAAACCGGCCAGTCGCTTCGTGGCGAGCTTTATTGGCAGCCCGGCGATGAACCTGTTGGACGGCGTTATCAGCGCTTCCGGCGACCGTTTCGAATTGCCTGGCGGTCTGGCGTTACCGATAGGTGCGGACTATCGGGGTCATGCCGGACGTAACATGACGCTGGGTATCCGCCCGGAGCATATTGCGTTAAGCTCGCAGGCGGAAGGCGGCGTGCCGTTAACGGTAGACACGCTGGAGATTCTGGGCGCGGATAATCTGGCGCATGGGCGCTGGGGCGATCAGAAACTGGTGGTGCGGTTGGCGCATCAGCAGCGCCCGGCGGCGGGCAGTACGCTATGGCTGCATCTGCCGGAACATCAGCGGCATCTTTTTGATGGCGAAACAGGACAACGTGTATGAGTAACTGGCCTTATCCCCACATTGTCGCCCATCGCGGCGGCGGTAAACTGGCGCCGGAAAACACTCTGGCGGCGATTGACGTGGGCGCGCGATACGGGCACACCATGATTGAGTTTGATGCCAAGCTGTCGAAAGACGGCGAAATTTTCCTGCTGCATGACGATAACCTGGAGCGCACCAGCAACGGTTGGGGCGTGGCGGGCGAGTTGAACTGGCAGGATTTATTGCGTGTGGACGCTGGCGGTTGGTTTAGCGGCGAATTTAAAGGCGAGCCGCTGCCGTTGCTCTCGCAGGTGGCGGAGCGCTGCCGTAAACACGGCATGATGGCGAATATTGAGATCAAACCGACAACGGGGAGCGGAAGGCTAACAGGACGCGTCGTGGCGTTGGCCGCCCGCGAACTGTGGGCCGGGATGACACCGCCGCTGCTTTCTTCCTTTGAGATAGAGGCGCTGGAAGCGGCGCAGGCGGCAGCACCTGAACTGCCGCGCGGGTTACTACTGGATAAATGGCGTGAAGACTGGCGTGAACTGACGATCCGTCTGGGCTGTGTTTCCCTCCATCTCAACCATAAATTACTCGATGAGACGCGAGTGCAAGAGATTAAGGCCGCGGGTCTGCGGATTCTGGTGTATACCGTCAATCAGCCCCAGCGGGCGGCAGAGCTGCTGCGCTGGGGCGTGGATTGTATCTGCACCGATCGCATTGATGACATCGGCCCTCACTTTCAGTTTTAAGGGCCGTCAGTTTTAAGGGCTGATGGTTTTCAGCGGGATGTCAGGCTGCGGCGTCCCGCTGTCCTGCTGCAACATTGGCTGGGAATGGTTTAGCATCCGGTCCGGATTTCCGCTGCCGCTGAGCATTCCGCCCTGCGTATTGGGCAGCGTTTGCTGACCGAGCATACCGTTGCCCGGCTGTCCCTGCTGAACCCGCTGCGTATTGGCATTCAACTGCGACTGTAGATTTTGCTGCTGGCTGCGCGCCTGCGTTTGCATCTGTTGTTTCAACATACCCTGCTGCTGAATCTGCTGCGTTTGCATCTGCGTCTGCATACGCTGCTGGCTGGGAATCTGATAACCTGGCTGATTAGGATTATTCATAGTGTTAATTGGCTGGGCCAATACAGCAAAGGGTAACAAAGCCGTAATAAGTAGTAAGCGTTTCATTGTCGTCTCCTCCCGATGAGGCCTCTTTTTAAGTGTACCTCTATTTCGCCATGATGATGATTTTTTAAGCGTTGTGGACCAGGATTAAACGGGACATACACCCATTTATCTGGAGAAAAACAACGATGAAACCAACGTTTATGCGCTGGGTGGCGATCGCCGCTCTGCTGGCCGGGGGGACGTTTAGCGCGGTGGCCAATCCTCCCGTCGCGCCGCCAGTCTCCTATGGTGTTGAAGAAGATGTCTTTCATCCTGTACGGGCGACGCAAGGGATGGTGGCGTCCGTGGATGCAATGGCGACGCAGGTTGGCGTGGATATCTTAAAGCAGGGCGGTAATGCCGTGGATGCCGCCGTCGCCGTGGGCTATGCGCTGGCTGTCACGCATCCGCAAGCCGGGAATCTGGGCGGCGGGGGATTTATGCTGCTGCGCACTAAAGATGGCGCTACCACGGCGATTGATTTTCGTGAAATGGCGCCGGCCGGCGCTACGCGCGATATGTTCCTTGACGATCAGGGTAACGCCGATGCGAAAAAGTCGCTGACGTCGCATCTGGCATCCGGTACGCCGGGTACCGTGGCGGGGTTCTCGCTGGCGCTGGAGAAATACGGCACGATGCCGCTGAATAAAGTGGTGCGTCCGGCGATGAAGTTGGCGGAAGAGGGTTTTGTGGTTAACGATGCGCTGGCCGACGACTTAAAAACTTACGGCAGCGAAGTGATCCCCAACCATGAGAACAGCAAAGCCATTTTCTGGAAAGACGGCGAGCCGCTGAAAAAAGGCGATAAGCTGGTCCAGAAGAATCTGGCGAAAAGCCTGGAAATGATTGCCGAAAACGGCCCGGATGCGTTTTATAAAGGGGCGATTGCTGACCAGATTGCCGGAGAAATGCAGAAGAACGGCGGTCTGATGACCAAAGAGGATTTAGCCAGCTATAAAGTCGTTGAGCGTACGCCAATCAGCGGTGACTATCGCGGGTATCAGGTCTTCTCCATGCCGCCGCCATCCTCGGGCGGTATTCACATCGTACAGATCCTGAATATCCTCGAAAATTTCGACATGAAGAAGTACGGCTTTGGCAGCGCCGATGCCATGCAAATCATGGCGGAAGCGGAAAAATACGCCTACGCTGACCGCTCAGAGTATCTGGGCGATCCGGACTTTGTGAAAGTGCCGTGGCAGGCGCTGACCAACAAAGCCTATGCGAAAACGTTGGCCGATCAAATTGATATCAACAAGGCCAAACCTTCCAGCCAGATAAAACCGGGCAAGCTCGCCCCGTATGAAAGCAACCAGACCACCCACTTCTCGGTGGTGGATAAAGACGGCAATGCCGTGGCGGTGACCTATACCCTGAACACCACCTTCGGCACAGGAATTGTGGCGGGAAATACCGGTATTCTGCTGAATAATCAAATGGATGATTTTTCTGCTAAACCCGGTGTACCCAATGTTTATGGCCTGGTGGGCGGCGATGCTAACGCGGTCGAACCAAAAAAACGTCCGCTGTCGTCGATGTCGCCCACTATCGTGGTAAAAGACGGCAAAACCTGGCTGGTGACCGGCAGTCCTGGCGGGAGTCGAATTATCACTACCGTGCTGCAAATGGTAGTGAACAGCATTGATTTTGGCATGAACGTCGCCGAAGCGACCAACGCGCCGCGTTTCCATCATCAATGGTTGCCGGACGAACTGCGGGTAGAAAAGGGCTTCAGCCCCGATACGCTGAAGTTGCTGGAACAGAAAGGGCAGAAAGTGGCGCTGAAAGAAGCGATGGGCAGTACCCAAAGTATTATGGTTGGACCGGATGGCGAACTGTACGGTGCGTCTGACCCGCGTTCGGTGGATGATTTAACGGCGGGATACTGATTTTTAATTCCAGGCCCGGTGTCAGACACCGGGCTATTTGCAGATTATGCCGTGAGTAATCGGGCTGGATTATCAATACAAAGCTTGCGCAGAGTATCGTTGTCTACTCCGCGAGCAGCCAGATAGGCGAGGAAGACATTCGGGACAAACCCCCAGCCATTTCCGCCATTTTTCGCCCACATCTGTTTGAGAAAAACATCATGGCTTAAAACGATTTGGTCGGCGTAACCCAGTGCAATCAGATTCGCTACTGCATCTGCGGTCTCCTGAACGCCCGGCGCGACACCTTCTTTTGGAAAGGTGATGTCCAGACCAATCATGTCAAATTCAAGCCATACGCCACGGTCGAGCATTTTACGTTGATAGACGACATCTTTTCCTGAAGGGTCCGAATGCGCCAGCGAGACTTTTGCCGGAGAGACGTTCATTTCTTCCAGCACGATATCCAGCACCTCATCACCCAGTCGCAGCCACCCTGGCATATGGATATTCATCGCCGTGTGGGGGTTGTTACATTGTGCCAGAGACGCTGCCCGCAGGCTGTTACGCTCCGCTTGGGTAAACGCGGGAGATACGCCGATTTCACCGATCATGCCAGCGCGAATATCCGTCTCGCCAATACCCTGATTCAGTTCTTTATCAATGAGTGAGGCTAACAGCTCAACAGGTTTATGGATCCGGGTACTTTCAAATTTCTCCAGATAAGGTCCGGATGACGCAACGATATTCAAACCCGTTTTTAAGGCAACTTCTCGTAGCGCTGAGGCGTCCCGCCCAATGGATTCTGATCCGGTGGCGTCGACAATCGTCCTGCCGCCCAAAGACATAAAGTTATTGATTTCGAAGATAACATCATCAATCTCTTTGCGGTCCATGTTATCGGCGCAGCAGTATGGGTCGTGTTTCAGTCCCCACTGCAGGTCAGCACTGACTTTCTTTCCCACCAGTTGCTGTGAAAAAGCATAATGTGGCTCGTCTACGACCGAAGACAGATCGTTAAACAGATGTTCATGCGGTAGCGTCAGCCCCATATCCGTATGTGCCACCGGGCCTGTTACGGTTTGCAGGAAACCTTTCATTCTGACACCTCCATTCTTTGCGCCATTTTGGATGCTCTGTATTCAGGGATGGTGGTCACAATCGCACCGACTAACGCGAACAGCGTACCGATGATGGTGACCAGGTAGACCGTATTGCCTAATGAAGGGATCAATTCATCAATTAGCACTGAGCCAAGCAGTTGGCCTGCTGTTGACGCTACGCCCAGCATCAATAGCCCTAAGCCTCTCACCAGAATCGCCATTAGCCCGATGGACAGCAGACCCAGCGGACCACCGAGATACATCCACCATGTATCGGGTAACTGAATGGTGACATGGCCTAATGCGATACGTATCGCCAGCGCCGCGCCCAGGACACAAAAGCCGACGATGAAGTTCCATGTAATGGACACCAGCATGGAGCCCGTTGCCTCGGCGACTTTCGCATTCCCCGCAGGCTGCCAGCCAGCGAGTAACCCTGCCAAAAAGGGGAGGATAGCGAGCAGGATAAACGAGGTTGAGTGCCACTGTGGCGACACGACAAAAATGGTGGCGATAACGGCGAACAATGCGCCAGTAATGCGCCATGGCGTAAAATATTTCTTCTCCTCCACGCCGATGCCAAAACGGTCGCACAGCAGGCCGGAAAGAAGCAGGGCAGAAATTAATGCCGTTTGAAAGGTGGCAACGCCCAGCGCGCTGGCGGATGCGCCTTCAGAAAATACGACCATAGCCCCGCATAATCCTGCAAACCAATTCCATAGCGGAATTTTTCTCTTTTTAATCAGAGTAGGGATTGAGGCGAATTGCTGGCGTGTTTCTTTGCGCGCAATAATAATAAAAAACATGACGACCAGACCGCTGGCAAACGAGATTACTGCGCAAGCATTACCGTCTTGTAACCAATGTCCTAACTGCCCATTAACGGCAGACTGCATCGGGGAAAGCATACCGGCTAAGATGGTGGCAAGCATCAGCAAGGGGGTTGAGTACTTATTCTTGTTCATACATCAATCCTTATATTTTATAAAAGGAGTAACTTTCGTTACTCCATTGTTTTTTATTTTCTGGCGATGAATTGAAGCGTGTTGACCCACAGGTCGGTATAAAATGGCCATGACATAAACTGCTGGGTTCCCCAGTGTGGGGAGCAGTCACTCATAAAGCAGGCGGTTTTACCCTGTTGGTATTCACCGAACACTAACAATGGGTCATTATTTATTGTTAATACGACATCGGCATCGTCTCTGGCGACGGCCTGGTTATATCCAAGAAATACCGGATAATCTGAGAACCCGTTAACAACAGGATGTTCAGGTGAGACAGCCTCAGCACAGATACCCTCGGGCTTTTCTACCCGGTCATCGCCATCAAGCATAATAACTGGCAGAACCTCAGCAAGAACGGTGTTCTTATAATTGGCTTTTGCCTCAATACCCATAAATGACAGATAACCGCCAATCATGAGTAGTCCACCGCCATTTTTGACGTACTCTTTAATGGACTCCAGAGCGTTTGGTTTTATTTTTAGCTGATAAAATGTCTCGTTTTGCAACAGGAAGGTATTACTACCAATGTCGCTAATAACAATCACATCGTAACGGTTTAATTCGTCAATACTCTCTGGAAAGGCAATTTGTACTGTGTGGGCAGGCATGTAATCAATATCAACGCCGCCTTTCCTCAGGCATTCCAGTAACCATGTAGCGCCTTCTTCATATTTACTGGAGGTGAAACTGTCATAACCTTTTGAATGAATCATATGAATATGCCAGGATTCTCCAATAAAGAGCACCTTTAGTTTTTTCTGCGTATTGTTCATAGTCTGCTCCTTGATTTAGTGAGTAGAGATAGTTTGTTTGTAATGTGAACCCTGAATACGATGAAGAACGGAGTCGTTTTCCGGCATATCAGAGGCATTAGGCGTTTCAACCGCAAGTGAGGCAAATGCGCTGGCGTAGCACAATGCGGATGCCAGTGACTTTCCTTTTGCAAGGCCAGATGCGAGGGCGCCATTGAAAGCGTCACCCGCTCCCGCCGTATTTTTTACAACTGCCGGAAATGCCGGGGAATAGATGAATTGTGTGCCGTCATAAGCAAGCGAACCTTTGCTACCTAATGTAATAATGGTATTTTTGACGCCTTTCTGATGAATAATTTTGGCCGCGCATTTGGCTGATTCGATATCATTAACCGCCATATTGGCCAGCAGGCCTGCTTCCGTTTCATTTGGCGTAATATAATCAATGTTATCAATGATGGTGTTAACCATGTCATTGTATGGCGCTGGATTGATGATGACCGGTATGTCATTTTTTTGTGCGAGACGAATTGTTTGCTGCAGCGCTTCGTAATTCGTCTCCAGTTGGACAAGAACAATATCTGAATGAACAATGGCTTCTTTCTGAATGGTGATTTCATCAGGGGAAATTGTCATGTTGGCGCCAGGGTAGATAGCTATGACGTTATCTCCGGTATCTCCATTCACCATGATAGTTGCTGTACCTGTTTGTGTTTCTTTGGTCTGGTAGATAACACTTTTATGGATTTTTGATGAGTTTATAAAATTAATGGCGTAATCGCTAAAATGATCTGAGCCGACTTTAGTAATAAAATGCACATCAGAATCGGCATAGCTTGCTGCTAATGCCTGATTACATCCCTTACCGCCGGGTGAAAAAATAAATTTATCGGCCAGCAATGATTCTCCCGTTGAGGGTAATCTCGGTAGATAACTGATAATATCAACATTGAACGAGCCAATAACACATACATTATTTTTCATGGCAGAGAGACCTTTTTTATTTTTCTGCGCTGATTCATATTTTTCCAGCACATAAGCAATTTCATTTTTTGCGACGTTATCAAGAGAATCAAGGGTAATAAATGCACCACCATGACAGCGAGTAAGATATCCCTGTCCGGCAAGTTCATTGAGATCTGAACGAATAGTTTCCTTTGTTACCTTGAGACTTTTCGCCAGATTTGAAACTTTTACAACTCCCGAAATACTGAGTTCCTTCAATATTCTATGATGGCGTTCAAATTTCATTTTTTACCTCACCGTGGTTAAATTAGTCCCGGGAGGAGTATATTGTTGTGATTGTCACCATAAAGTGATGGCAGAAACCAAAAAAAAACAAAAATGTAATATTGATATTGCTAAAATTACGGAAAAAACGGTGATAAAGCTTAAAGTGGTAATAACCATGAAATTCAGATGGTTATTGTTTTGATATAGGGGAAGTAGGTTGCAATAACTGGAATGTTGTGAAGGTTTGTGACGTTTCGCCCCACAGGGTGGGGCGGGGAAACTTTATTTCACGCGCGCCATAAAGTACGCATCAACGTACTCACCGTTGCGCAGGCCGTATTTCTTACCGGTGCCTTCGATTTCAAAGCCGTACTTCTTATACACCGCCACGGCGGGCTCGTTATCAACAAACACCGTTAGCTCAATACGCTCGACGCGCAGCCAGTTGTCACACATGTCGATCATCGTGTGGATCAGCGCGCTGGCAATGCCGCGATTGTGCCACCGGGTATCCACGCAGATACCAAAATCGGCCACGTGGCTGCGACGGGGACGTTGGGTGACCTGAATAGAAAGATGGCCAACGACAATATCGTCAATGCAGGCAACCAGTTGTTTAACCCCGGCTTGCTCGGTTAGCCGCGCCTGCCACATTTCGAGGGAAGGATGAGGAACCTGTAGCGTGTTGTGGTACACCTCCGGCTGGGCGTGGATCTGACGAATGGCGTCGTAATCTTTCGGTTCAGCGTGGCGTATCACTATTTCACTCATTCCTTATCTCCTGCAGGGTTAATTGTGTATTTACACTCGCTGAGAAAGAAAATTCCGTCAACCGCATTTTTTTGCAAAAAGAAGTAGACAAGTGCGAATGAGAATGATTATTATTGCCTTGCATTCAGGGGAACCCCTACGGAGAACCTGAAAGCACGACATTGCTCACATTGCTTCCAGTATTATTTTGGCCAGCTTTTGCTGGCTTTTTTTTTGGTTTTGTTTCAGCCTGGCTTACTTGTCATTTTGTCCCCGGGAAGTGCTCGTGCTCCTCACGTACATTTAGTACGCTCCGGGCCCTACGCGCTTGCCGTGAACAACTGACCGCGACGCCGACGGCCGATCTTGAGGCATCTGCTTTTGTAGGCCCGAAAAGGCAACGCCGCATCCGGCAAAGAATCCAACATTCAGTCTCCTCACGCTTTGCGCTATGGTGTAAACAATCATCTTCAAAAGGATCGTCTCATGACCTTACACTGCGCATTTATTGGATTTGGCAAAAGTACCACCCGTTACCATCTCCCCTACGTTCTGAATCGGAAAGATACCTGGCATGTCGCGCATATTTTCCGTCGTCACGCTAAATCGGAAGAGCAGGCGCCGCAGTATTCGCATATTCACTTCACCAGCGATCTGGATGAGGTGTTGGGCGATCCGCAGGTAAAACTGGTGATCGTCTGTACACATGCTGATAGCCATTTCGAATACGCCAAACGCGCGCTGGAAGCGGGTAAAAATGTGCTGGTTGAGAAACCTTTCACGCCGACGCTGGCGGAGGCAAAAGTGTTGTTCGACCTGGCGCGAAGCAAAGGACTGACCGTCACGCCGTATCAGAATCGGCGTTTTGATTCCTGTTTTCTCACGGCTAAAAAAGCGATTGAGAGCGGCAAACTGGGCAAGATTGTCGAAATTGAAAGCCATTTCGATTATTACCGCCCGGTAGCAGAAACCAAACCGGGCCTGCCGCAGGACGGCGCATTCTATGGACTTGGCGTCCACACTATGGATCAAATTATTTCGCTATTTGGCCGCCCGGATCATGTCGCGTATGACATTCGTAGCCTGCGTAATAAAGCGAACCCGGATGACACCTTTGAAGCGCAACTGTTTTATGGCGATTTGAAGTCTATCGTTAAAACCAGCCATCTGGTGAAAATCGACTATCCAAAGTTTATTGTTCACGGCACCAAAGGTTCGTTTGTGAAATACGGTATCGATCAACAAGAAACCAGCCTGAAAGCGAACATTATGCCTGGCGAACCCGGTTTTGCCGCTGACGAATCCGTCGGGGTGCTGGAATATGTTAACGATGACGGCGTGACCGTGAAAGAAGAGGTGAAACCGGAAACGGGTGACTATGGCCGCGTCTATGATGCGCTGTACCAGACGTTGACCGTCGGTACGCCTAATTACGTCAAGGAATCTGAAGTTCTTACCAACCTGGAAATCCTCGAACGTGCTTTCGAACAGGCATCGCCTGCGACGATAACCCTCGCTAAATAGCCTGCGCAGACTCCTCTTGGCTTGTTCATATTTTTTGAACAGAGGAGTCAATTTTCACCCTCTATGATCCCGGACGGAATGAGTCCACACTTATTCCATCGAAAACATCTGGGGTGAACACAATGATCTACTTACGCAAAGCAAACGACCGCGGTCATGCGAATCATGGCTGGCTTGACTCCTGGCATACCTTTTCTTTTGCCGATTATTACGATCCGAACTTTATGGGGTTCTCGGCGCTGCGTGTGATTAACGACGATGTGATCGACGCAGGCCAGGGTTTCGGCACGCATCCGCATAAAGACATGGAAATCCTGACTTATGTGCTGGAAGGCGCGGTGGAGCATCAGGACAGTATGGGCAATAAAGAACAGGTTCCGGCAGGTGAATTCCAGATTATGAGCGCCGGGACCGGCGTTCGCCACTCCGAGTACAACCCGAGCAAAACGGATCGTCTGCGGCTGTACCAGATCTGGATCATTCCGCAAGAAACCGGCATCACGCCGCGCTACGAACAGCGCCGCTTCGACGCCGCGCAGGGCAAGCAACTGGTGCTTTCGCCAGATGCTCGCGATGGTTCGCTGAAGGTCCACCAGGATATGGAGCTGTACCGCTGGGCGCTGCTCAAAGATGAGCAGTCGGTGCATCAGATTGCCGCTGAGCGCCGCGTCTGGATCCAGGTGGTAAAAGGTAACGTGACCATTAACGGCACCAAAGCCACCACCAGCGACGGCCTGGCGATTTGGGATGAGCAGGCAATCTCGATTCATGCCGACAGCGACAGTGAAGTGTTGTTGTTTGACTTGCCGCCAGTCTAACGTGCTGTAACCTTTTGTAGGCCGGATAAGACGCGAAAGCGTTGCCATCCGGCTTTTCATCGTTTGTCATTAATTCCGCACGTCCGTGGTAAACTGGGCAAATCTATCCCTTTTATACCTTTCAGGACGATGAAAAAGAAAAGACCCGTACTTCAGGATGTAGCCGACCGCGTGGGCGTGACCAAAATGACGGTCAGCCGTTTTTTGCGTAATCCGGAGCAGGTCTCCGTCGCGCTGCGGGGTAAAATTGCGGCTGCGCTTGATGAGCTCGGGTACATTCCTAATCGCGCGCCTGACATTCTTTCCAACGCCACCAGCCGCGCTATTGGCGTTCTGCTGCCGTCTTTAACCAACCAGGTCTTTGCGGAAGTGTTACGCGGCATTGAGGCCGTCACCGATGCCCACGGGTATCAGACCATGCTGGCGCACTACGGCTATAAACCGGAGATGGAGCAGGAGCGCCTGGAATCGATGCTCTCCTGGAATATCGACGGCCTGATCCTCACTGAGCGTACCCATACGCCGCGCACCTTAAAAATGATCGAAGTCGCCGGGATTCCGGTGGTGGAACTGATGGACAGCCAGTCGCCGTGTCTCGATATTGCCGTCGGTTTTGACAACTTCGAGGCCGCCCGTCAGATGACCGCCGCGATTATCGCGCGTGGTCATCGTCATATCGCCTATCTGGGGGCGCGCCTCGACGAACGTACTATCATCAAGCAGAAGGGCTATGAACAGGCGATGCGGGACGCAGGACTGGTTCCTTACAGTGTGATGATGGAGCAATCTTCATCCTACTCTTCCGGTATCGAACTCATGCGCCAGGCGCGACGCGAATACCCACAGCTTGACGGTATTTTTTGCACCAACGATGACCTGGCGGTGGGGGCGGCCTTCGAATGCCAGCGCCTGGGGCTAAAAATCCCGGACGACATGGCGATCGCCGGGTTCCACGGTCATGACATCGGCCAGGTGATGGAACCGCGTCTGGCAAGCGTCCTGACGCCGCGCGAGCGAATGGGCAGCATTGGCGCGGAACGTCTGTTGGCCCGCATTCGCGGCGAAACGGTCACGCCGAAAATGTTAGATTTAGGTTTCACCTTGTCACCGGGCGGATCTATTTAGTCTGACAACTTTGAAGTAGCTCACACTTATTCACTTTTGGCACGAATGGTCATTGCGTCGTGAATGGTGCGGTTGGACAATGTTACCGATAACAGTTACCCGTAACAAATTTTGCAACTTGTAGAGTGGGGGCCCGCTTTGAGCACGACTAATCATGATCACCACGTTTACGTTCTGATGGGCGTATCAGGCAGCGGTAAATCCGCTGTCGCAAGCGCCGTGGCGCATCAGCTTCATGCCGCGTTTCTGGACGGCGATTTTCTGCATCCGCGCTGCAATATTGAAAAAATGGCTTCCGGCGAGCCGTTGAATGATGATGACCGCAAACCGTGGTTACAGGCGCTGAACGACGCCGCTTTCGCGATGCAGCGTACCAATAAAATCTCGCTGATCGTCTGTTCCGCACTGAAAAAACATTATCGTGACCTGCTGCGCGAGGGAAACCCGAACCTCTCCTTTATCTATCTGAAAGGTGATTTCGACGTCATTGAAAGCCGTCTGAAAGCGCGCAAAGGTCATTTCTTCAAAACCCAGATGCTGGTGACGCAGTTTGAAACGCTGCAAGAGCCGGGTGCCGACGAACGCGATGTTCTGGTGGTGGATATCGACCAGCCGCTGGAAGGCGTCGTGGCGAGCACCATTGAGGTCATCAATAAAGGCAGTACGCTGTGAGTACATTAACACTGGTTTTAACCGCCGTCGGTTCCGTCTTACTGCTGCTGTTTTTGGTGATGAAGGCGCGTATGCACGCCTTCGTCGCGTTAATGGTCGTCTCGATGGGCGCGGGGCTTTTTTCAGGGATGCCGCTTGATAAAATCGCCGCGACCATGGAAAAAGGGATGGGCGGCACGCTGGGATTCCTGGCGATTGTGGTCGCGCTGGGGGCGATGTTCGGCAAGATTCTGCATGAAACCGGCGCGGTCGATCAGATAGCCGTCAAGATGCTTAAATCCTTTGGCCATAACCGCGCGCACTATGCGATTGGCCTGGCCGGGCTGATTTGCGCGCTTCCGCTGTTCTTTGAAGTGGCGATTGTGCTGCTGATAAGCGTGGCGTTCTCTATGGCGCGTCATACAGGCACAAACCTGGTGAAGCTGGTCATTCCGCTGTTTGCGGGCGTGGCGGCAGCCGCGGCGTTTTTGTTGCCTGGGCCTGCGCCGATGCTGCTGGCTTCCCAGATGCATGCTGATTTCGGCTGGATGATCCTGATTGGGCTGTGCGCCGCCATTCCTGGCATGATTATCGCCGGGCCGCTGTGGGGGAATTTTATCAGCCGCTACGTTGAGCTGCGTATTCCTGACGACATTACCGAGCCGCATCTGGGTGAAGGTAAAATGCCTTCTTTCGGCTTCAGCCTGTCGCTGATTCTGTTGCCGTTGGTGCTGGTAGGGCTGAAAACGATCGCCGCGCGTTTTGTGCCGGAAGGTTCCAGCGCTTACGAATGGTTTGAGTTTATCGGTCACCCCTTCACTGCGATTCTGGTCGCTTGTCTGGTAGCGATTTACGGCCTGGCGATGCGTCAGGGGATGCCGAAAGACAAAGTGATGGAAATCTGCGGCCACGCGCTGCAACCGGCGGGCATTATCCTGCTGGTGATTGGCGCAGGCGGGGTGTTCAAACAGGTACTGGTTGACTCCGGCGTCGGCCCGGCGCTGGGCGAAGCGTTAACCGGTATGGGACTGCCGATTGCCATTACCTGCTTTGTGCTGGCGGCGGCGGTGCGCATCATTCAGGGTTCCGCGACCGTGGCGTGTTTAACCGCGGTCGGTCTGGTGATGCCGGTCATTGAGCAACTGAATTTCTCCGGCGCGCAGATGGCGGCGCTCTCTATCTGTATCGCCGGCGGTTCAATTGTGGTTTCTCATGTTAACGACGCCGGTTTCTGGCTATTCGGTAAATTTACCGGCGCGACCGAAGCGCAGACGTTAAAAACCTGGACGATGATGGAAACTATCCTCGGTACGGTCGGCGCGATTGTCGGAATGATTGCTTTCCAACTGCTGAGCTGAGTCTTGTTGCCCGGTGGCGCTGTGCTTACCGGGCCTGGAAACGGGCACATATCGACACCGTAAGCCGGGTAAGGCGTAATCGCTACCCGGTTTTTTTATTGAGGTGTGCATGGCAATCGCCCAACGACGTTTTGCCTCGCCATGTTTCAGTACGCGCATAAAAGCAGGCAAATTTCTACGCTGATCCATAATTAGGATCAATAAAACAGCGACGGAAATGATTCCCTTCCTAACGCAAATTCCCTGATAATCGCCACTGGACTTTCTGCTTGCGCGGTAAGGCAGGATAAGTCGCATTACTGATGGCTTCGCTATCATTGATTAATTTCACTTGCGACTTTGGCTGCTTTTTGTATGGTGAAGGATGCGCCACAGGATACTGGCGCGCATACACAGCACATCTCTTTGCAGGAAAAAAACGCTATGAAAAATGTTGGTTTTATCGGCTGGCGCGGAATGGTCGGCTCTGTTCTCATGCAACGCATGGTAGAGGAGCGCGATTTCGACGCTATTCGCCCTGTTTTCTTTTCTACCTCCCAGTTTGGACAGGCGGCGCCCACCTTCGGCGACACCTCCACCGGCACGCTACAGGACGCTTTTGATCTGGATGCGCTAAAAGCGCTCGATATCATCGTGACCTGCCAGGGCGGCGATTATACCAACGAAATTTATCCAAAGCTGCGCGAAAGCGGATGGCAGGGTTACTGGATTGACGCGGCTTCTACGCTGCGCATGAAAGATGATGCCATTATTATTCTCGACCCGGTCAACCAGGACGTGATTACCGACGGCCTGAACAATGGCGTGAAGACCTTTGTGGGCGGTAACTGTACCGTTAGCCTGATGTTGATGTCGCTGGGCGGTCTCTTTGCCCATAATCTCGTTGACTGGGTATCCGTCGCGACCTATCAGGCCGCCTCCGGCGGCGGCGCGCGCCATATGCGCGAGCTGTTAACCCAGATGGGTCAGTTGTATGGCCATGTCGCCGATGAACTGGCGACGCCGTCTTCCGCAATTCTTGATATTGAACGCAAAGTTACGGCATTGACCCGCAGCGGCGAGCTGCCGGTTGATAACTTTGGCGTACCGCTGGCGGGAAGCCTGATCCCCTGGATCGACAAACAGCTCGATAACGGCCAGAGCCGCGAAGAGTGGAAAGGCCAGGCGGAAACCAACAAGATTCTCAATACCGCCTCTGTGATTCCGGTTGATGGTTTGTGTGTGCGCGTCGGCGCGCTGCGCTGTCACAGCCAGGCGTTCACCATCAAGCTGAAAAAAGAGGTATCCATTCCGACGGTGGAAGAACTGCTGGCGGCACATAATCCGTGGGCGAAAGTGGTGCCGAACGATCGTGATATCACTATGCGCGAATTAACCCCTGCGGCGGTGACCGGCACGTTGACTACGCCGGTTGGTCGTCTGCGTAAGCTGAACATGGGGCCAGAGTTCTTGTCGGCGTTTACCGTAGGCGACCAGTTGTTATGGGGCGCCGCCGAGCCGCTGCGTCGAATGCTGCGCCAGTTGGCGTAGTAGCTATTGCAGCGCTTATCGGGCCTGCGTGTGGTTCTGTAGGCCGGATAAGGCGCGTCAGCGCCGCCATCCGGCGGGGAAATTTGTGTTAAACCAGGGGTGCATCGTCACCCTTTTTTTTGCGTAATACAGGAGTAAACGCAGATGTTTCATTTTTATCAGGAGTTAAGCAGAGCATTGGCTATTCTTTAAGGGTAGCTTAATCCCACGGGTATTAAGCCTAACCTGAAGGTAGGACGACGCAGATAGGATGCACAGTGTGCTGCGCCGTTCAGGTCAAAGAAGTGTCACTACCTGATGTTGAATTCAGTGAGATGGAGTGACGCCACAAAACAGGATGACAAACCATGTCCAGTCGTATCGATAGAGACGTGATTAATGCGCTAATTGCAGGACATTTTGCGGACCCTTTTTCCGTACTCGGAATGCACCAGACCCAAGCCGGACTAGAAGTCCGCGCCCTATTACCTGATGCCACCGACGTATGGGTGATTGAACCCAAAACCGGACGTAAAGTCGGCAAACTGGAATGTCTCGACGCTCGCGGTTTTTTCTGCGGCGTTTTACCCCGACGTAAAAATTTCTTTCGCTATCAGCTCGCCGTGACCTGGCACGGACAGCAGAACCTCATTGACGATCCTTACCGTTTTGGTCCATTAATACAGGAAATGGATGCCTGGCTATTGTCGGAAGGCACCCACCTGCGTCCTTATGAAACGCTGGGCGCGCACGCCGATACGATGGATGGCGTCACCGGCACCCGTTTCTCCGTCTGGGCGCCTAATGCTCGTCGCGTTTCGGTTGTCGGGCAATTCAACTATTGGGATGGGCGTCGCCACCCGATGCGTCTGCGCAAAGAGAGCGGTATTTGGGAGCTGTTTATCCCCGGCGCGCATAATGGACAACTGTATAAATTCGAGCTGCTTGATGCGAACGGTAATCTGCGCATTAAAGCCGATCCCTATGCTTTTGAGGCGCAGATGCGTCCGGAAACGGCGTCGATGATTTGCGGACTGCCGGAGAAAGTGACGCCAAGCGAAGAACGACAAAAAGCCAATCAGTTTGATGCGCCGATCTCGATTTATGAGGTGCATTTAGGTTCATGGCGCCGCCATACGGATAACAATTTCTGGCTGAGCTATCGTGAGCTGGCGGATCAGCTTGTGCCTTACGCCAAATGGATGGGCTTTACGCACCTTGAACTCTTGCCAGTCAACGAACATCCGTTTGACGGCAGTTGGGGCTACCAGCCGACCGGCCTCTACGCGCCGACCCGCCGCTTTGGTACGCGGGACGACTTCCGCTATTTCATCAATGCGGCCCATGCGGCGGGCCTTAACGTCATTCTCGACTGGGTGCCGGGCCATTTCCCGTCCGATGAATTTAGCCTCGCGGAGTTTGACGGCACCCACCTCTATGAGCACAGCGACCCGCGCGAGGGCTATCACCAGGACTGGAATACGCTGATCTACAACTATGGTCGTCGTGAAGTCAGTAATTATCTGGTGGGCAACGCCCTGTACTGGATGGAGCGTTTTGGGATTGATGCGCTGCGTGTCGATGCGGTGGCCTCTATGATCTACCGCGACTACAGCCGCAAAGAGGGCGAGTGGATACCGAACGAGTTCGGCGGTCGTGAAAACCTGGAAGCCATTGAGTTTCTGCGCAATACCAACCGCATTATTGGCGAGCAGGTGCCCGGCGCGGTCAGCATGGCGGAAGAATCGACAGACTTCTCTGGCGTGACGCGTCCACCGGAAACGGGCGGGCTGGGGTTCTGGTACAAGTGGAATCTGGGCTGGATGCACGACACGCTGGACTACATGAAGCTGGACCCGGTGTACCGCCAGTATCATCACGACAAGCTGACCTTTGGTATGTTGTACAACCATACCGAAAACTTTGTTCTGCCGCTGTCGCACGATGAGGTGGTTCACGGCAAGAAATCCATTCTCGATCGTATGCCGGGCGATGCGTGGCAAAAATTTGCCAACCTGCGCGCCTATTATGGCTGGATGTGGGCCTTCCCCGGCAAGAAACTGCTGTTTATGGGGAATGAGTTTGCCCAGGGACGCGAGTGGAACCATGACGCCAGCCTCGACTGGCACCTGCTGGAGGGGGGCGATAACTGGCACCACGGGGTTCAGCGTCTGGTACGCGATCTCAACCACACCTATCGCCACCATAAAGCGTTGCATGAGCTGGATTTTGATGCTTACGGCTTTGAGTGGCTGGTGGTCGATGACAATGAACGCTCGGTACTGATTTTTGTACGCCGTGATAAAGCCGGTAACGAGATCATCGTCGCCAGCAACTTTACGCCCGTGCCTCGCCACGACTACCGCTTTGGCATCAACCAGCCGGGACGCTGGCGTGAAATTCTCAATACTGATTCGATGCATTATCACGGTAGCAACACCGGCAATGGCGGCGTGGTGCACAGCGATGAGATCGAAAGCCATGGCCGTCAGCACTCTCTTAGCCTGACGTTACCGCCGTTGGCGACGATCTGGCTGATGCGGGAGGGGGAATGACGCAGCTTGCGATCGGCGAAGCAACGCCGCATGGCGCAACGTATGACGGTCATGGCGTGAATTTCACGCTCTTTTCCGCTCATGCGGAGCGCGTAGAGCTGTGCGTTTTTGATTCCCGAGGGAATGAGCGTCGCTATGACCTGCCAGGACGTCGCGGCGATGTCTGGCATGGTTATCTGGCAGGCGCCAGGCCAGGTTTGCGCTATGGCTATCGCGTACATGGCCCGTGGCAGCCAGCGCAGGGGCATCGGTTTAATCCGGCGAAGTTACTGCTTGACCCTTATGCGCGCCGGGTCGAGGGCGAACTAAAAGATCATCCGCTGTTGCACGGCGGACACGATGAACCGGACTACCGCGATAACGCGGCGGTGGCGCCGAAAAGCGTGGTAATCAGCGACCATTATGACTGGGAAGATGACGCCGCGCCGCGCACGCCGTGGGGAAAAACGGTCATCTATGAAGCACATGTCAAAGGGCTTACCTACCTGCATCCGGAACTCCCCCAGGAGATACGCGGTACCTATAAAGCGCTCGGTCATCCGGTCATGGTGGCGTACTTCAAACAGCTTGGCATTACGGCGCTGGAACTGTTGCCGGTGGCGCAGTTTGCCAGCGAGCCGCGCCTGCAACGTATGGGGCTGACCAATTATTGGGGTTACAACCCGATGGCGATGTTCGCGCTGCATCCCGCCTGGGCCAGTTCGCCCGAGACGGCGCTGGACGAGTTTCGCGATGCGGTGAAAGCGCTGCATCGCGCGGGGATTGAGGTCATTCTGGACATCGTATTAAACCATAGCGCCGAGCTGGATCTGGACGGTCCAACCTTCTCCCTGCGCGGAATTGATAACCGTAGCTATTATTGGATAAGGGACGATGGCGATTATCACAACTGGACGGGGTGCGGCAACACGCTCAATTTAAGCCATCCCGGCGTGGTGGAATACGCGTGCGAGTGTTTGCGCTATTGGGTGGAAACCTGTCATGTCGATGGTTTTCGTTTTGATTTGGCGTCCGTCATGGGGCGCACGCCGACGTTTCGCCAGGATGCGCCGCTGTTCGCCGCGATTAAAGCGTGTCCTGTGTTATCAACGGTCAAGCTGATTGCTGAACCGTGGGACATTGGCGAGGGCGGCTATCAGGTCGGGAATTTTCCGCCACCGTTTGCCGAGTGGAACGACCATTTTCGCGATGCGGCCCGCCGATTCTGGTTGCCGCGTAACCTGACGACCGGGGAGTTTGCCTGTCGTTTCGCCGCTTCCAGCGATGTGTTTAAACGCAATGGCCGCGCGCCCGGCGCCTCTGTCAATCTGCTCACGGCGCATGACGGTTTTACGCTCCGGGACTGCGTCTGTTTCAATCAGAAACACAATGAGGCGAACGGTGAGGAAAATCGCGACGGCACCAACAGCAATTACAGCGACAATCATGGTAAAGAAGGATTAGGCGGTCCGCTTGATTTAATGGAGCGGCGGCGCGACAGCATTCATGCCCTGCTGGCGACGCTACTGCTCTCTCAGGGAACGCCGATGCTGCTGGCAGGCGATGAACACGGCCATAGCCAGCACGGCAACAATAACGCCTACTGTCAGGATAATGCCTTAACCTGGCTGGACTGGCAGCAGGCAAATCGTGGGTTAACCACGTTTACCGCCGCGCTGATTCGTTTGCGTCAGCAGATACCGGCTTTAACCGGCAATAGCTGGTGGGAAGAAGGCGATGGCAACGTGCGTTGGCTGAATAAAAACGCGCAACCCTTGAGTGCGGATGAGTGGCAAAACGGGCCTAAGCTGATGCAAATTCTGTTGTCGGACCGTTTTCTGATTGCGATAAATGCCACGCTTGAGGTGACAGATATAGTTTTACCCGAAGGGGAATGGCGCGCCGTTCCCCCATTCGCTGGAGAGGATAATCCGGTGATAACGGCGGTCTGGCAGGGACCTGCGCATGGACTGTGTGTGTTCCAGAGAGGATAAAAAAGGAGTTAATCATGGTGAGTTTAGAGAAGAACGATCGTGTAATGTTGGCGCGCCAGCTGCCATTGAAATCTGTTGCCCTAATCCTGGCCGGCGGCCGCGGCACGCGTCTAAAAGATTTAACGAACAAACGCGCCAAACCAGCCGTCCACTTTGGTGGGAAGTTCCGCATCATCGATTTCGCCTTATCTAATTGTCTGAACTCCGGGATTCGCCGTATCGGCGTGATCACTCAGTATCAGTCCCACACGCTGGTGCAACATATTCAGCGCGGCTGGTCACTGTTTAGCGAAGAGATGAACGAATTTGTCGATCTGCTGCCAGCCCAACAGCGTATGAAGGGCGAAAACTGGTATCGCGGCACGGCAGACGCGGTGACCCAGAACCTGGATATTATTCGTCGCTATAAAGCGGAATATGTCGTCATCCTGGCAGGCGATCATATCTATAAGCAGGACTACTCGCGTATGTTGATCGATCACGTTGAAAAGGGCGCGCGTTGCACGGTGGCCTGTATGCCGGTGCCGATCAAAGAAGCGACGGCGTTCGGCGTGATGGCGGTCGATGAAAGCGACAAGATTATTGATTTTGTCGAAAAACCGGCGAATCCCCCCGCAATGCCTGGTGACGCCAGCAAATCGCTGGCCAGTATGGGCATTTACGTTTTTGACGCCGATTACCTGTATGAATTGCTGGCGGCAGACGATAAAGATGACGCTTCCAGCCACGATTTCGGTAAAGACATTATCCCCAAAATCACCCGCGAAGGTATGGCTTACGCGCATCCTTTCCCGCTCTCCTGCGTGCAGTCCGATCCACAAGCCGAACCGTACTGGCGCGATGTAGGTACGCTGGAAGCTTACTGGAAGGCGAACCTGGATTTAGCCTCGGTGACGCCGGAGCTGGATATGTATGACCAGAACTGGCCTATCCGTACGCATATGGAATCGCTACCGCCTGCGAAATTCGTGCAGGACCGCTCAGGTAGCCACGGTATGACGCTGAACTCGCTGGTCTCCGGCGGCTGCATTATCTCCGGTTCGGTGGTGGTGCAATCTGTGCTCTTCCCACGGGTGAGAATAAATTCTTTTTGTAATATTGATTCGGCAGTGTTGTTACCTGAGGTTTGGGTAGGACGCTCCTGCCGTTTACGTCGCTGTGTTATTGACCGTGCCTGTATTATCCCGGAAGGCATGGTGATTGGTGAAAATGCGGAAGAGGACGCTCGTCGTTTCTACCGTTCAGAAGAAGGTATTGTACTGGTCACGCGTGAAATGCTGCGCAAACTGCAGGTCAAACAGGAGCGATAATGCAGGTTTTACATGTATGTTCAGAGATGTTCCCCCTGCTGAAGACTGGGGGGCTGGCGGATGTGATAGGCGCGTTGCCTGCGGCACAAATTGCGGATGGTGTTGATGTTCGCGTTCTGCTTCCAGGGTTTCCCGATATCCGTCGGGGGATACCCGATGCGCATGTGGTGAGCCGCCGCGATACTTTCGCAGGTAAGATATCGCTGCTGTTCGGGCATTATAACGGCGTGGGCATTTATCTGATCGACGCGCCGCATCTGTACGAGCGTCCAGGCAGTCCCTATCACGATACGAATTTATATGCCTATACCGATAACGTGCTGCGCTTTGCCCTGTTAGGGTGGGTCGGCTGTGAAATGGCCTGCGGACTTGATCCATTCTGGCGCCCCGACGTGGTGCACGCCCATGACTGGCACGCTGGGCTGGCGCCCGCCTATCTGGCGGCGCGCGGGCGGCCGGCGAAATCGGTCTTTACCGTACACAACCTGGCCTATCAAGGCATGTTTTATGCAAAGCATATGGATGACATCGAACTGCCGTGGTCATTCTTTAATATGCATGGGCTGGAGTTCAACGGACAACTCTCCTTTTTGAAGGCCGGTTTGTACTATGCCGACCATATTACGGCGGTGAGCCCGACCTATGCGCGTGAAATTACTGAACCGCAGTTTGCTTATGGTATGGAAGGCCTGCTGCGCCAGCGTCATCTGGAAGGGCGCTTGTCCGGCATACTGAACGGCGTGGATGAGAAGATCTGGAACCCGGAATCCGATCTGCTGCTGGCGTCGCGCTACACGCGCGATACCCTGGAAGAGAAGGCGGAAAACAAACGTCAGCTACAAATTGCGATGGGGTTGAAGGTTAACGACAAAGTGCCGCTGTTTGCCGTGGTAAGCCGTCTGACCAACCAGAAAGGTCTGGATCTGGTGCTGGAGGCGTTACCGGGACTGCTGGAGCAGGGCGGGCAGTTGGCGCTACTTGGCGCGGGCGATCCGGTGCTTCAGGAAGGGTTCCTCGCGGCGGCGGCGGAACACCCAGGGCAGGTTGGCGTACAGATCGGCTATCACGAAGCTTTCTCGCATCGCATTATGGGCGGCGCGGACGTTATTCTGGTGCCCAGTCGTTTCGAACCGTGCGGCTTAACGCAGTTATATGGCTTAAAGTATGGCACGCTGCCTCTGGTGCGGCGTACCGGGGGGTTGGCCGATACGGTCTCCGACAGTTCGCTGGAAAATCTGGCGGACGGTATCGCCAGCGGTTTTGTCTTCGAAGACAGTAACGCCTGGTCGTTGCTACGCGCGATTCGGCGTGCTTTTGTGTTGTGGTCACGGCCTTCGCTTTGGCGGTTTGTACAACGGCAGGCGATGGCGATGGATTTTAGCTGGCAAGTTGCCGCGAAATCATACCGCGAGCTGTACTATCGCTTGAAATAGTCATCCAGGAATCATTTATATGAATGCTCCGTTTACTTATGCATCGCCCACTCTCAGCGTTGAGGCGCTTAAGCATTCTATTGCCTATAAGCTGATGTTTACGATTGGTAAAGACCCGGTCATTGCCAATAAACACGAATGGCTGAACGCCACGTTGTTCGCGGTGCGCGATCGTCTGGTGGAGCGCTGGCTGCGTTCTAATCGAGCCCAATTATCGCAGGAAACCCGGCAGGTTTATTACCTGTCGATGGAGTTTTTGATTGGTCGTACTCTCTCTAACGCGCTGCTCTCGTTGGGCATTTATGACGACGTTAAAGGCGCGCTGGAGGCCATGGGCTTAGATCTCGAAGAGCTGATCGATGAAGAGAATGACCCAGGGCTTGGCAACGGCGGCTTAGGACGGCTGGCGGCTTGCTTCCTGGACTCGCTGGCGACGCTAGGATTACCGGGCCGCGGGTACGGCATTCGCTACGATTACGGCATGTTTAAGCAGAATATTGTCGACGGGCGGCAAAAAGAGTCTCCGGATTACTGGCTGGAATATGGCAACCCGTGGGAGTTCAAGCGCCACAATACGCGCTATAAGGTGCTTTTTGGCGGGCGCATTCAGCAGGAAGGTAAAAAAGCGCGCTGGATTGAGACGGAAGAGATTCTGGCCGTCGCGTATGATCAGATCATCCCCGGTTACGACACCGACGCCACTAACACACTGCGGCTGTGGAATGCGCAGGCCAGTAGTGAAATCAACCTCGGTAAATTCAACCAGGGCGACTACTTTGCGGCGGTGGAAGATAAAAACCACTCTGAGAACGTTTCACGGGTACTCTACCCGGACGATTCCACCTATTCCGGACGCGAGCTGCGCCTGCGCCAGGAGTATTTTCTGGTCTCGGCGACGGTACAGGATATCCTGCACCGTCATTATCAACTGCATAAAACCTATGAGAATCTGGCGGATAAAATCGCCATTCACCTCAATGATACGCATCCGGTGCTTTCAATTCCGGAGCTGATGCGCCTGCTGATTGATGAACATAAATTTAGTTGGGACGACGCGTTTGAGGTGTGCTGTCAGGTCTTCTCTTATACCAACCATACGCTGATGAGCGAGGCGCTGGAGACCTGGCCTGTCGATATGCTGGGGAAAATTCTGCCCCGTCACCTGCAGATTATCTTCGAGATTAACGACTATTTCCTGAAAACGTTGCAGGAGCAATATCCCAACGATACCAGCCTGCTTGGACGCGCGTCGATTATTGATGAGTCGAACGGCCGCCGGGTACGGATGGCCTGGCTGGCGGTGGTGGTCAGCCATAAAGTCAACGGCGTTTCTGAACTCCATTCCAACCTGATGGTGCAGTCGCTGTTCGCGGATTTTGCGAAGATTTTTCCGACCCGTTTTTGTAACGTCACTAACGGCGTTACGCCGCGCCGCTGGCTGGCGCTGGCAAACCCGCCGCTTTCTGACGTGCTGGATGAGAATATTGGTCGTACCTGGCGTACCGATCTTAGTCAGCTCAGCGAGCTGAAGCAGCATTGTGATTATCCGCTGGTCAATCATGCGGTGCGTCAGGCGAAGCTGGAAAATAAAAAACGGCTGGCGGTAGTGATAGCGCAACAACTGAATGTGGTGGTAAACCCTAAAGCGTTATTTGACGTGCAGATTAAGCGTATTCACGAATACAAGCGGCAGTTGATGAATGTACTGCATGTCATTACCCGCTATAACCGCATTAAAGAAAATCCGGAGGCCGACTGGGTGCCGCGGGTGAATATTTTTGCCGGTAAGGCGGCTTCCGCCTATTACATGGCAAAACACATTATTCATCTGATCAACGACGTGGCGAAAGTGATTAACAACGATCCGCAGATTGGCGACAAGCTGAAAGTGGTGTTTATCCCGAACTACAGCGTCAGCCTGGCGCAGGTGATCATTCCCGCTGCCGACCTGTCTGAGCAGATTTCGCTGGCAGGGACAGAAGCTTCCGGCACCAGTAATATGAAATTTGCCCTGAACGGCGCGCTCACCATTGGTACGCTGGATGGCGCGAACGTAGAGATGCAGGAGCATGTCGGCGAGGAGAATATCTTTATCTTCGGTAATACTGCAGAAGAGGTGGAAGCGTTGCGCAGGCAGGGTTATAAGCCTCGCGACTATTATGAAAAAGATGAAGAGCTACATCAGGTACTGACGCAGATTGGTAGCGGCGTCTTTAATCCGGAAGAGCCAGGCCGTTACCGCGATCTGGTAGATTCGCTGATTAACTTTGGCGATCACTATCAGGTGCTGGCGGACTACCGCAGCTACGTGGACTGCCAGGATAAGGTGGATGAGTTGTATCGTCGCCCGGAAGAGTGGACGACGAAAGCGATGCTCAACATTGCCAATATGGGCTACTTCTCATCGGACAGAACCATCAAAGAGTATGCCGAAAATATCTGGCATATTGATCCGGTGCGGTTGTAGCGGTTTAATGCTTGAGAACGGGGCCAAACGGCCCCGTTTTTTATCGTGGTATATTCGGGGGGTATGCCGATATTCGTCTGCTGAATCTGTTAGCGGCACTTGGTCTCTGTCATGGAAAAAGGGTTGAGTACTGGTGTATAGTATTAGCAGAAAAATCCATAATTAATTGATAATAATATGAAAAAGATTACGACATCTATTCCGGCTCTCGATAAAATTATGCGCGTATTTGCTTACCTTCTGGAGTGCGATGGCGCAACGTTTACCCAGATCCATCAAAATTCAGGGATTGCGAAAAGCAGTACCTCATCTTTGCTCAACGGCATGGTGGAGCATGGGTTATTACGCCAGGAAAAAGACAAGTATTATCTGGGGCTACGCCTGTATGAATTAGGTAATAAAGCGGCGGAACAGTACGATATTAAAAAAATCGCGTTACCGATTCTTGAAGAGATTCGCGATAACACCGGCCTGACCTGCCATCTTGGCGTTCTGGAGGGCGATGCCCCCATTTATCTTCTGAAAGTCGAAAGCCCACAGGCTATTGTGATTCGAAGCTGGGAGGGCAAGCGCCTCTCATTACATAGCTCAGGGCTGGGAAAGGTGCTGATTGCATGGCTTAGCGGGGAAGAGCTGGAGGAGTTGCTGCCTCCAGATCAGATATTAACGCGTTTTACGGATACGACGATCACAGATGTGAATATCCTTAAGCAGGAGTTAGCAGGAATTCGCCGTCGCGGCTGGGGTTATGATAATGAAGAAGACTCCCTTGGCGTGCGCTGCATTGCGGTGCCGGTATTCAATACGCAGGGGAAAGTGATCGCCGCCCTGAGCGTATCCGGCGTTACGTTCCAGATCCCCGATGATAAACGCGAGTCGCTTGCTACGCTGATGATGGATGCCAGCCGTAGCCTGACGCGTCTGATGTGCTGAAATAAAAAGACACAGCGGGCAAGAAGCCCGCTTTCGTCATAGCTTAAAGTCCCGCACGCTGTAAGATCTGCTTCAAATTCGAAATATGTTCTTCATTTGCCGGCAAAACGGGGGGCATTACATGAGTTGAAATATCGACTCCGCTAAGCTGAATTGCCTTTTTGATTATCCCGAAGAAAGGTGAATCCAGGCTGTAAATAGTGGAAAGCGCGGACAGCCGGCGCTGTAATCCGAACATTGTCTCATACTCTTTTTCACACCACGCGCGGTAGATCCCGCAGGTTAGCTGCGGCGCAAAGTTCGCTGTCGCTGGGATCCCGCCGTTGCCGCCTAAGATAAGTGTATCCATCATATATTCATCATAGCCGGAGAAAATAACGAAGTCCGGACGCACTGGCCTGACATTATTGATGATTTCACGAATATGGCTGATATTATCAACGGTATCCTTAATGCCGATAATATTGGGGTGATCCTGCGCCAGCCGGGTAATTAAATCAACGCTAAGGTCCTGTCCCGTCAATGCTGGAAAGTTGTAGAGAATCACCGGGCTTTTTATGTTATTAGCCACGGTTTTGAAATGATGATAAATATACTCATCGGTCAATCTGGCATAGTAGGGATTGAGTACCAGCACGGCATCGACTTCGAGTCGGTCGGCATGCTGACCATACTTAATCACTTCCTGCGTGCTGGTGCTGCTAATACCTAATAGTACTGGAATACGGCGGTTAATATGACGGACGCAAAACTCTGCGGTTTCCAGACGCAGCGCATTGGTCATATGGCAAAATTCCCCCCCGCTGCCCAGCAGTAATACGCCATTGACCTTGCTTGCAATAAGATGATCCAGCAAGGTTGCCATGCCGACTTTATCTAACTCTCCCTGCGCATTAACAATGGTCGGAACTGGCGGAAATACGCCGTGAAATTTCGTAATCTGAGTCATGTATTGATCCTTAAAACAGGCGAGCCGTAGCCCGCCAGGGATATTATTTAAGCCAGGCTCCGGCCATTAATGATGTTGCATTAGCGGTGAACTGTTTAAAGACGCCGCGACGGTTTGAATAATCAGGTTTCTTCCAGCTTGCTCGACGCTCTTCAAGGCAGCGGCGTATTTCCTCTTCTGTTTTAAACACCCCGTCGATCCCTACAATATTGAGCTTGCGGCCTTTCACATCCATTTCGATTAAATCACCATCTTCCACCAGGGCAATCGGCCCGCCATCAGCGGCTTCTGGCGAGACGTGTCCGACACATGGCCCGCTGGTCGCTCCAGAGAAACGACCGTCGGTAATCAATGCGACTTTTCCGTCGAGGCGTTTGTCATACACGATGGCATCGGTTGTCATCAGCATTTCCGGTGCGCCAGAGCCTTTTGCGCCTTCGTAGCGAATGAAAATGACGTCGCCGGGTTCGATATGGTTATGGATGATGGCCTGCTGAGCGTCTTCTTCGGAGTTAAAGACCCGAGCAGGACCGGTATGGTGGTGCATATCCGGCGCACAGGCCGCGTATTTAATGACCGCTCCTTCAGGCGCGATGTTGCCTTTCAGTACCGCAATCGACCCTTTTTTGGTGGCATTTTCTGGTTTACGGATCACCTCCTCCGGACTGACTTTGTAATTGTTGAGGTAACCGTGGTTACGGGTAAAGAAGCCAGATTGATGGAGCATTTCCAGGTTGTCGCCGAGCGTACGGCCAGTCACGGTAAGAACATCAAGATCCAGATAATCGCGCAGATACCATTGCACCATTGGCACGCCGCCAGCGAACCACATCATTTCGGTAACGTATTCACCGCTGGGCTGAATATTGGTCAGATAAGGGATTTCGTTATTGATCCGATCAAACAGTTCGGGCTTCAGCTCCCATCCAAGTTCATGAGCGATGGCCGGAAGGTGGATCATCGCATTGGTGCTGCCACCAATAGCAGCATGGACTTTGATAGCATTTTCAAACGCCGCAGGAGTCAGGATCTTATGGGTGGTGATATTTTTCTCCGCCAGATACAGCGCCTGGTGGCCTGCGGTTCTGGCAACGCGGCGAATTTCCGCCAGGGTCGATGGCAGCAAAGCGCTGCCTGGCAGGGCCAGCCCCAATGCCTCCGACATGCACTGCATGGTACTGGCCGTTCCCATAAACTGGCAGGCTCCGGCGGTGGGGCAACCGCATTGCTGCATGGCTTCTACTTGCTGAATGCCGATTTCGCCTTTCTTCAACTTAGCAGTGATCCCGCCGAGGTCAGAAGTACTCATATTCGGTGCCGGACGCATAGAACCGCCGGGAATATGCAGCAGCGGCAGGTTCAGGCGTGCGGCGGCAATCAGATGCGCCGGGATAGATTTATCGCAGCTTGAGATCAGAATACCAGCATCATAAGGCACCACTGAGGCATGAATTTCGACCATGTTGGCAATGGCTTCTCGAGATGCCAGGATGTAGTTCATCCCATCGTGGCCCTGACCCCAGCCGTCGCAGATATCCGTCACATGGTGACGGACCGCGCGACCGCCGCTTTCATGAACACCCAGCACGGCTTCATCGCCCAGTTGGTTAAGATGGAAACTGCCCGGATGACTTTCGCCATAGCAATCATCCACCAGGACCTGCAGTTTATTGACATCTTCTTTGCTGTAATTCATTCCAAGACGCAGGGCGTCGAGCTGCGACCACAGATCGCGAGCATGTTGACATTTTTGGCTCATTTGGCGATTCCTTCCTGTTTAAGTGACGCACCCGGCGTCGAGGTGTTAGGTGTGTTGCTGCTACCTGCAGGACGAGCGGTAACAGAAGGCAAGCTGAAAAGCAGTCCAACGGCGATAAGCAGTGCGGCAACCAGTACGGTCATTCCTGCTGTTTGCGAGAACGTCACCGTTAACAGCCCGACGAGGTACGGACCGATAAAGCCGCCAATGTTGCCCAGGGCGTTGATCGTGCCGCGCACGCCGCCCAGAACGTTGGGGGCGAAGAGTAATGGCGGCAGCGTCCAGAATGGACCGGCATAGGCTTGCAGGAAGAACCCGCAAATAACCATCATGCCGTAGGCGAGCCAGACGTTATCTTTCAGTAATAAGGAGAGGGCGAGGCAGACCGCGAAACCCAGCAGAGGAATAGCCGTGTAAAGGCGGCGATTCATCGTCTTATCACACCATTTGGCGATGTAATACTGACCGATAATGCACAGAACGTAAGGCGCCGCAGTGAGTACCCCAACGATGGTCATGCCGCTGCCGGTCAGGTGTTTAATCAGATTTGGCATCCATAGCGCGAAGCCATAGAAGCCGACCTGTACGAAGAAATAGATACCGACAAGCTTCCACAGGTTGATGCTTTTTAATACGCCGCGAATGCTGCTTTGCTCTCCGCCAATACTCAACGCGCGATCGGCTAGCAATTTTTGTTCGATCCAGGCGCGCTCTTTCGGATCCAGCCACTTTGCCTGATGCGGGTGATCGGAAACCAAAGGTAGCCAGACAAAGAGCAGTCCCAGAGAGAGCAAGCCTTCGATGATAAACATCTCCCGCCAGCCGTAGGTTTCAATAAGCCAGCCGGAAAGCGGCCCGGTAATAATAGAAGCGACGGCCAGGTTCATCTGGAAATAGGCGATAGCCCTGGCGCGCTCCTCATTTGGGAACCAGTGGCCAATCAGCGCCAGAATGGCGGGATACACAGCACCTTCCGCCACGCCGAGCACAAAGCGGATAATCAACAACTGCGTCGGTGTCTGAACAAAACCGGTCAGCAGGGCAAAGCCCCCCCAGGCGACGATTGTCCAGGCAATTAACTTCTTGGCGCTTAGCCGCTCGGCTATCTGACCGCCGGGAATTTGCAGGAAGATATAACCAATAAAGAAGATCCCGGCGACCAGACCGGCAAAAGAAGCCGTCATGCCTAAATCTTCATCCATGCCGCCTGCGATCCCAATGGCGATATTGGTCCTGTCCATATAGGCCACGATATAAACGAGGATCGTGGCTGGAATAATATGCAGCCAGCGCCCTCGTGTGGTCGGTTTCTCTATTTCAATGCTCATCATTGCATCCCTTTAGTATCAAAAAATTATGTTCTGTATATGGAACTATTGTTCTGTATATTGACACTATGCCGACGTATTCATACAGCGTCAATTCCATACTCTAAGGAAGGTTATATTTTGTGATTTGCTTCAAAAATGAACGGAGATAAAGTGAGAAAGAGCGGATAACCCACTGGAAACTGCTCATCGGTCTAATACATCGCCAAAATTGTGCGCTGCCTCACAGGATAAGATTATGCTCTCACCTGGTCATTGTGCGTTCAGAGTAAACAGCATTAAATTCTTTATGTGGAATTTGTGTTCTGTATATTGAACTTTAATGCTTTTTAAGGAGAAACAATGGTTACTACCGCGATCTTTCCGTCACGATATGTTCAGGGTAAAGGAGCGTTGACAACGCATCTCCCGCAGGAATTGGCCGCACTCGGTCATAAGGCGCTGATTTTGCAGGATCCTGTTGTTCACAACACCTACCGGGATACAGTTGCAACAGCACTGCACGGGGTGATTGAATTTGATATCGAAGTGTTCAGTAGCGAGTGCAGTGATGAGGAAATTGCTCGCATCTCCGCACGCGCGCAGGAAATTGGCGCCGATGTGATTGTCGGTATGGGGGGTGGGAAAACCCTGGATACGGCAAAAGCAACCGGCGCCAGCCTGCGGCTGCCTATTGCCGTGGTTCCTACTCTGGCCTCAACGGATGCGCCGTGCAGTTCACTGGTTGTTATCTATACGCCAGAAGGGCAATTCAAACGCTACCTGATGATTCCACGTAACCCGACGCTTGTGCTGGTGGACAGCAGTATTATTGCTGCCGCGCCGGTACGCTTTTTGGTTTCCGGGATAGGCGATGCGCTGGCAACCTGGTTTGAAGCGGAAGATTGCCGCATCAAAGGGGCAGGCAATATGACCACCAGGCCAGGACCGATGACCGCATTTGAGCTGGCGCGCTTTTGCTACACCACCTTAATGCGCTATGGGCGCCTGGCGAAGCTTGCTTGTGAACAACATCAGGTTACTCCGGCGCTCGAACATGTTATCGAAGCGAATACGCTATTATCCGGGCTCGGTTTTGAAAGCGGTGGGCTGGCGGCGGCACACGCCATTCATAACGGTCTGACGGTACTGCCCGCCACGCACAAATACTGGCATGGGGAAAAGGTTGCGTTTGGCACGCTGGCAATGCTTATGCTCACCGATAGAGCGCCTGAGCTTATCGAGGAGGTTTATCAATTTTGTGAAGATATAGGCTTGCCCACCACGCTGGCGGATATTGGTCTGGCTGGCGTTAGCGATGATGAACTGCTGGCCGTTGCCAGGGCGTCTTGTCAAACCGGGGAAACGATGCACAACGAGCCGTTTACCATTACGCCGGAGGCTGTGCAGGCGGCATTGCGGGCCGCCGATGCTGTTGGGCAGGCGCGGAAAAAGATCGATCTTGCAGGTTAATGTGAGCCTGTAAATAAAAAACGGCAGCCGGAACTTTCAACTTCTGTCTGCCGCTATCGTGAATGTTTTAACGTCGCGATTTCAGAAAAATGCATGGGGGGGGCTCAGGACTACCGGGTTTATACTTCCGCTATCGCAGGGATTAGCGGATAGAAAAATGAAAAATGCTAAGTGGCTTTTTTTGTCAATCATGATGGCGTTTATCGGCGTGCCGCTGCTGGTGAACATTATTACGATTATCGTGGGGGGAATGTGGGCGTACATTAGCGTTCTTGAAAATAGTATCCCCGTCGCGCGATCTATTGAAGAGGCGACCATTATCCCGGTAGCGCTTCTGGGCGCGGGGTTAATTTTTCTCTGTGGCCGAATATGGGGAAAGGGAAATGCATTAGAGGTAAATCCAGAATGGCGTGATTGCTGCCTGCTTATGCCCGCTCTGGTAGTGCTGATGGGGTGGGTCATCCTGATGTTTCTCACCGATCTTAATATTCGCGCGATAGGGCGTAAACCCATCGCCCAGGTGGTGCAAACGCTTTGGTTAGTACCCAGCGTAATATCCTTTTTCAATGGCTGGGTATGGGCAGTGTTGCTCATCCCGGTTGGCTCGCAGCTCTGTTTTGCATTAGGGTATGGCGGTGCGCGTTGGGGAGTGCTACGCGGCGGTGCGGGCTACACTTGTCGTAATCTGCTGGTGATTTGCCTGCTGTTTTTCGGGAGCTGTGCCGTATATCAGTCACATCTTTATGCCGTGAAGTATCCCGCTCCCGAGAGCAGTGAATATCTTTATTTCCGCGATTATCAGGCGCACACATGGGGCAACAAGCTAACCGGGCTGCGCGATGAACCGACACTTCTGCTCACCCAAAATTGGCCGCGGCTCGATGGCGCAACGGCTGGCTTGCCGTTATACGCCTCGGCTTTTTATGCGCTTACGCGCTTTCCGGATGATATCTGCCCTGAAGACTACCTTGAAAACCAGGGAACCATTGAAGCCTATCAAAATATCCTTAACGGTAATGCCGATCTTATTTTTGTCGCCCAGCCTTCCACTGCTCAAAAGCAGTTGGCCGAGGCCAGTGGCGTAAAACTGGTTTATACCCCCTTTGCACGTGAAGCGTTTGTGTTTATCGTCAACCAAAACAATCCCGTGTCATCGTTGAGTGATGTACAAATTCGCGGCATTTTTAGCGGAAGAATCACCCACTGGAATGAGGTGGGCGGAGAGGCAATCGACATTAAGCCCTGGCAGCGACCGGAAAACTCTGGCAGCCAAACGGCGATGCTGGCGAAGGTAATGAAAGAAACGAAGCTGATGCCAGCGCAAACAACATCAGTGGCAACCGCGATGGGGGAAATGGTGGATATCGTGGCTGAGTATCGCAATACGCACAACGCCATTGGCTATACCTTTCGTTATTACGCTACGCAGATGCACAGCAATAAAGAGATTAAATTACTGGCGATAAACGATGTTGCGCCGACGGTTGAAAATATTCGTAACGGCAGTTACCCGTACACGGTTGATGTTTATATGGTCACCCGTGAACACCCCACAGCGGAAACACAAAAGCTGGTGGACTGGTTTCTAAGCCCGCAGGGGCAGCAGTTGGTGCAGGATGTGGGATATGTGCCGCTGTATCCGGCCGCGAAATAAAGGGACTAAATGGAAGATGTTAAATTATATGTGGAACGGGTAGGCGTAGACCCGGCCAGCGGCGCTGATATTCGTATTGCACGGCGTGAATCCACTTCGTGGCATAAAGATATTGTTGCTGAGCTGATTAATCAGGTCCTCCGGTGTGGCGCAGCATTAATCATCGTCGCTGTGCTGACCGCCTGCGATGATCGCCAGGTAAGCTATTTTCCTGATTATGCCGCTATACCCGAGCAATCCGGTATCTGGACCTGGCTACCTGTGTTCTTTCCATCTTCCGCCAGTGAAATAGAAATGACGTTTAACCTGGACAGCAATCTTTTTTATGCTGACTTTAGCGTGGCCGACGGTGATAAACGCGCGCATTTTGAAAGCGTGCTGGGGGAGGAGAGCGTGGTTCATTATGCCAACTTTCCTCATAAAAGCTGGTGTAAAACGGGGAAAACTCTCTGGAATAGCGAAGCGCGGGCAAAACCCTTCTTTATTACCAAAATAAGTGTCGATCGCTACCGTATCACTAATCATATGCCCGGCTGTACAAAATCCGGCGAGTGAATGCGGTATGTGGCGAAAAAGGGCGGTATAAACCGCCCCGGATTTTATTACGACGCCAGTGAAAGTTGGTGTTTCTCAACATACGCCGCCAGCCACTGGGTGATGCGGGACTGCTGTTCGGCGGTCAGCCACATGCCTTCTTTGGTGCGACGCCAGATAGCATCTTCAGTACGGCGCACCCATTCGTGATCCACCAGGTACTTGAGTTCCGCTTCGTAAAACTCATGACCGAAATCTTCGCCTAAATCAAGCAGCGACGTGGCTTCGCCGAGAATCCACTCCGTGTTGCTGCCGTAAGTGCGCGAATAGTGGCGCGCCAGCGATTCCGTCAGGAACGGATAACGACGACGCAGCTTCGCCGCGTAATCTTCGCGGCTGCCGTCGATGTCGCCGCCGGGCAGTACGCACGTTTTGGTCCATGCCGGGCCGATGCCTGGATAATAAGACGCCAGTTTTTCCATCGCATGTTCGGCCAGCTTACGGTAGGTCGTGAGCTTACCGCCAAACACGGAAAGCAGCGGCGCTTTGCCGTTTTCATCATGAATATCAAGGGTATAATCGCGAGTGATCGCCTGCGGTGAGTCGGACTCATCATCGCACAGCGGACGGACGCCGGAGTACGTCCAGACGATGTCATCGCGCCCCAGTTGCTTCTGGAAGTGCGCGTTATAGACCTTCAACAGATAATTAATTTCGCTCTCTTCAATTTTTACCGCTTTCGGATCGCCTTTATATTCGACATCGGTTGTGCCAATGATCGAAAACTCTTCCATCCACGGAATGACAAAGACGATACGCTTATCTTCGTTTTGCAGAATATACGCCTGCTTCTGATTATGGACGCGCGGCACGACGATATGGCTGCCTTTGATCAGGCGGATGCCATACGGCGACGGCAGGTGCATCCCTTCGTCGAAGAACTGTTTGACCCACGGTCCGGTGGCGTTAACCAGTCCGCGCGCCTGCCAGACATATTTTTTACCGGTGTCGATATCTTCCGCTTCGACAATCCACATGCCATTTTCCCGACGAGCGGCGGTTGCGCGAGTACGGGTAAGGACTTCGCCGCCTTTACGCACCACCATCTGTGCGTTAGTCAGCACCAGACGCGCATCGTCTACCCAGCAGTCGGAATATTCGAATCCGCGCACGATTTCAGGTTTGAGCACCGAATCTGCGCCAAACCGCACACCGGTGGAACCGGGTAAGCTGGTACGTTTGCCGAGGTGATCGTACATAAACAGACCGATACGGATCATCCAGGCCGGACGTAAATGCGGGCGGTGCGGCAGACGAAAACGCATCGGGAAGGCGATGTGCGGCGCCATTTTCAACAGCACTTCACGTTCTGCCAGCGCTTCGCTGACCAGACGGAACTCGTAGTGCTCAAGGTAGCGTAAGCCGCCGTGGATAAGTTTCGAACTGGCGGAAGAGGTTGCGCAGGCCAAATCCTGCGCTTCCAGCATGAGTACGGACAAACCGCGTCCGGCGGCATCAGCCGCGATGCCTGCACCGTTAATGCCCCCGCCTATCACGATCAGATCTTTGGTTTCCATGCTGCCCTCTTGCACTTTCGTTAAAGTTCAAAAATGTTCGTTATCGAACATAATAGCAAAGAAACGCGCTATTGGTAACATCGAAAAAACATTTTAGAGTGATATGTATAACATTATGGCGTTAAGCTACTCCGTCAACGTACACTGGGCGATAAAATGCCTTAATTGGCTTCACCGGCAATAATGAAAGAGCGATTCATGGAACAATTTGAATGTATCACTGTAGAAGAGGCGTATCAGAAACTGCACCAGGGCGCGGCGGTGCTGGTCGATATTCGCGATCCGCAAAGTTATGCCATGGGTCATGCGCCGCAGGCGTTTCACTTGACTAACGATACGCTGGGCGCGTTTATGCGTGAGCATGGTTTCGATACCGCGGTGATGGTAATGTGCTATCACGGCAACAGTAGTAAAGGCGCCGCGCAGTATCTGCTCCAGCAAGGCTATGATGCGGTTTACAGCATTGACGGCGGGTTTGAGGCCTGGCATCGCCGTTTCCCTGCCGATGTCGCGAATGGCGCGTAATCCCATAAAGATGCAGCCTCCGACGAGAAGGGTATATATACTGTCTTCTTTTGTATGGACTAAGCGACAGCAATAATGTTGATGATTACTTCCTTTGCGAATCCTCGTGTGGCGCAGGCATTTGTTGATTACATGGCCACCCAGGGCGTCATTCTTACTATTCAGCAACATAATCAAAGCGATATCTGGCTGGCGGATGAATCGCAGGCCGAACGTGTGCGGGTCGAGCTGGCGCGGTTTATAGAAAATCCCGGCGATCCGCGTTATCTGGCGGCTAGCTGGCAGTCCGGGCAGACTAACAGCGGACTGCGCTACCGCCGTTTTCCCTTTCTCGCCACGCTGCGTGAACGAGCCGGCCCTGTTACCTGGATCGTGATGCTCGCCTGCGTGCTGGTCTATATCGCGATGAGTCTCATCGGCGATCAGACGGTGATGGTGTGGCTGGCGTGGCCGTTCGATCCGGTTTTAAAATTTGAAGTCTGGCGCTACTTCACCCATATCTTTATGCACTTCTCACTGATGCATATTCTTTTTAACCTGCTGTGGTGGTGGTATCTCGGCGGGGCGGTAGAGAAGCGCCTGGGCAGCGGTAAATTAATCGTCATTACGGTGATAAGCGCGCTGCTAAGCGGCTATGTACAGCAGAAATTTAGCGGCCCGTGGTTTGGCGGACTGTCTGGCGTCGTCTATGCGCTGATGGGGTACGTGTGGCTGCGCGGAGAGCGCGATCCGCAAAGCGGAATTTACCTCCAGCGCGGCTTAATTATTTTTGCATTATTGTGGATAGTCGCTGGTTGGTTTGACTGGTTTGGCATGTCTATGGCGAACGGCGCGCACATCGCCGGGCTTATCGTCGGTTTAGCGATGGCCTTTGTTGATACGCTGAATGCGCGAAAACGAACGTGAGGCGTATCCGGCCTGTGGTCGAGATATTTTTCCAGGCCGGGTAGGGCGAATGCCGCTATCCGGCGCAAGGTTGGTTACTTTCAGAGATTATTCATGAAACAAACACAACGGCATGACGCGATCATTGAACTGGTAAAAAAACAGGGGTACGTCAGTACGGAAGAGCTGGTGGAGCATTTTTCTGTCAGCCCGCAAACCATTCGTCGGGATCTTAACGATCTGGCGGAACAGAATATGATTTTGCGCCACCACGGCGGCGCGGCGTTGCCCTCCAGCTCGGTGAACACGCCGTGGCACGATCGTAAGGCGACGCAAACGGAAGAAAAAGAGCGCATCGCTCGCAAAGTCGCGGCCCAGATCCCCAATGGTTCAACGCTGTTTATTGATATCGGCACGACGCCGGAAGCCGTAGCGCACGCCCTGTTAGGGCACAGTAATTTGCGGATCGTGACCAACAATTTGAACGTAGCGAACACGCTAATGGCGAAAGAGGATTTTCGTATTATCCTCGCCGGCGGTGAACTCCGTAGCCGCGACGGCGGCATTATTGGCGAAGCGACGCAGGACTTTATCGCCCAGTTCCGTCTCGATTTCGGCATTCTCGGTATTAGCGGTATTGATAGCGACGGCTCGTTGCTGGAATTTGACTACCATGAGGTACGCACCAAGCGCGCGATTATCGAAAATTCGCGCCACGTGATGCTGGTGGTGGATCACTCTAAATTTGGCCGTAACGCGATGGTAAACATGGGCAGCATTAGTATGGTCGATGCGGTCTACACCGATACCCTGCCGCCGCCGGGCGTGATGCAGGTGTTGACGGAGAACCATATTCAACTGGAGCTGTGTTAATTCTGTAAAACGTCCCACGTCAGCCCAAAACGCGCCAGGTACTTACGCAGCCGGTCAGCGTCATTCACCGTGGCTTTCCCCTGACGGGAAACGTTGAATAGCTGCCGCCCGGCGTCGGAAAGGGTTTTCGCCTGGCGGCAGACCGCAACGACGTTTTCCAGTTGCATACGGTCAAACAGATCCAGCGCCGTTGCGTCAATGCCCGGCAGTCCGTCGAGCGCGGAGGGGCGATGGTCATTCCAGCTATAGCGCAAACGCGCGATTTCATCGTCTACCGTTTCGACCGTGATTCGCCCGTTGTCCGCCAGCGTCGCCATGCGGGTGACGCTGGCGGAGAGTTCGCGGAAGTTACCGCGCCAGGCGGCCTGCGGCGAGGTGGCGAAGCTCAGCCAGGCGCGGCGCGCTTCGGTATTAAAACGCACGCTGTCGCCGGTTAGCGCCGCGTGGCGTTCCAGTTCGTAGTCAAGGTTTGGCTCAATATCTTCCTGGCGCTGACGCAGGCCCGGTAGTTCGAAGGTCCAGAGATTAATACGCGCGTACAGGTCTTCGCGGAATGTCCCCTCCGCCACCCGCTGGCGCAGGTCGCGCACCGTGCCGGCAATCAACTGGAAATCGCTGCTGACCTGCTGGTCGCTGCCGAAAGGGTAAAAGCGTTTTTCTTCAATGGCTTTCAGCAACATGGCCTGTTCATCCGCGCCCAGTTCTCCCACTTCGTCAAGAAACAACATGCCGCCGTCGGCGCTGCGCAGCAGCCCTGCACGCTCCTCTCTCGCGCCGGTAAACGCCCCCTTAACGTGGCCGAACAGCGCCGACATCGCCGTGTCGCCGCGCAGGGTGGCGCAGTTCACTTCGACAAACGGGCCGCTGAACTGGTGGCGGGCCAGTTTTAGTTCATAGATGCGACGGGCGAGAAACGACTTGCCCGCGCCGGTCGGGCCGTTGAGCAGGATTGGCGAACGGGAGCGTATCGCGACGCGCTCAATTTGCTCAATCATCCGGTTGAAACACGGGTTGCGGGTTGCAATGCCGGACTTCAGGAAGTTGAGCGTCTCCTCCCGCTCCTGGGCGAAGCGGGTGGCGATGTCATTGTAGCGGCTGAGGTCGAGGTCAATAATCGTCACGTCGCCCGTGCTATGCGGTTTATCTTTTTTGCGCGGCGGCGAGGTCTGCGCTAATCGCGCCGGAAGATAGCGCGCCTCCGCCAGCAGGAACCAGCAGATCTGCGCGACGTGGGTGCCGGTGGTGATGTGAATCAGATAGTCTTCATCTTCGGGATGAAAAGTATGGCTGCGGGCGAAATCGTGCAGGCAGGCGTAAACTTCCTCGAAATCCCACGGGTTGCGGATCGCGATTTCTACGCCAACGACTTCCGTTTCCGGCGAGACGCTGGCGATATCCTTCTTTAATCCTTCAAACAGCGAGCGAGAGCGGGCATCGTACAGCAGTTTCAGGCGGTGAACGACCAGCGTCTCCTGCTGACACAGACACAAAGTAGGACGCCATTTTTCCCAACGCTGACTGCCGCGTCCTGCATAGTCGAGCACCGTACCGACAAAACCAAAGGCCACCGTTTTTCGCATCTTAGATTTCCTTCTAAAAGACGAGATAATTTTATCGCTTTTTAATGGCTACCGTGCAGGCATTTTTCTTTCACCTGAACGCTAATGAAATAAATAACTTAAAAATCAATAGACTATAAAATAATTTATTTTCTGGCACGCTGGTTGCAATAACTCTGGCATGGAGAATAACGGAAATGGGAAAAACAAATGGCTAATCCACTTTTGTTCCGTTCGCTGTTAAGGGATGCGCCGCTGGCCAACGCCAGCAATCAGCAAGGCGCAGCGGCCTTTGCCTTCATCCCGCGCCATAAACTGGCGCAAATGGTGATGACCGGCTGCATGAACGAGACTTTTTATACCAGCGGCCAGGCGCAGCTAAATGATGTTCTGGCGACGGCGAAAGATCTCGACGATCTGTTTTTAGCGCAACTGGCGATTTATGGCCGCGAACGCGGGATGATGAAGGATATGCCCGCGCTGTTGACCGCCATTCTGGCGGCGCGTGGTTCGGCGCTGCTGCCGATAGTATTTACGCGGGTGATCAATAATGGCCGGATGCTGCGTAACTTTGTGCAAATTTTGCGCAGCGGCGTGACCGGGCGGCGCTCGCTGGGGACGCGGCCAAAGAAGCTGGTGCAGCGTTGGTTGCAGAACGCCAGCGAAGAGCGTTTATTGCAGGCATCGGTGGGCAATGCGCCGTCGCTGGCGGATATCGTCAAAATGGTACACCCACGGCCGCAGGCGGCGTGGCAGGAAGCCTTCTTCGCCTGGCTGATTGGTAAGCCGTGCGATAAGACACAGTTGCCGGAAAAAACGCGCGCGCTGCTGGCGTTTCGTGAAGGCGACATGGGCGCGGCCTTACCCGATGTGCCGTTTTTACTGCTGACCAACGCGCCGCTGAGCCGCGAACAATGGGCGCAACTGGCGCAGCGGATGAGTTGGCAAACGTTGCGGATGAATTTGAATACCCTGGCGCGTCATGACGTGTTTGAGAATGCAACGCTTGCCGCCAGCGTGGCGCAGCGGCTGGCGGACAGGGCGCAGGTGCGCCAGTCCTGGGTTTATCCTTATCAGTTGCTGTCGGCGTGGAGCAATCTGCAAAGCAGCGTGCCGCAGGTTATTCGCGAGGCTTTAGCGCAGGCGATGGAGTACGCGCTGGAGAACATTCCGCCGTTTCGCGGCAATGTGGTGGTCTGCCCGGACGTGTCGGGGTCGATGAAGTCGTCGATAACCGGCTATCGCAAGGGGGCGACCAGTAAGATCCGCTGCGTGGACGTTGCCGGGCTGATCGCCGCCGCCGTGCTGCGTAATCATCCGCAGGCCCGCGTGCTGCCGTTTGAATGCGATGTGGTCGACGTGCGGCTTGATGCGCGCCAGTCGGTTATGCACAACGCGCAAAAGCTGGCGGCGGTTGGCGGCGGCGGCACCAACTGCTCCGCGCCGCTGCGTAGGTTGTTGAACGAGCGGGCGCGGGTGGATCTGGTGATTATGGTGTCGGATAACGAATCGTGGGTTGATAAGTCGTGCCATGGCTCAACGGCCACCATGGAATGCTGGATCGAACTGAAAAAGCGCAACCCGCAGGCGCGCCTGGTGTGTATCGATCTGCTGCCTTACGGCACCACCCAGGCGGCGGAACGAAGCGATATTTTGAACGTCGGCGGCTTCAGCGACGAGGTGTTTACGGTGATAGATAACTTTGTTAACGGTCGCTATGGCAGCGCGCACTGGCTGGAAGAGATTGAAGCCGTGACGCTGTAAAGAGTATTCAGCGCGGCGCGAATGCTGGCCGGGATTACATCTTTCCCGATGCGTATCATCCCGGCTATGAATTTGTCGCGCAACGCTGAAGGCACGAATGCTGGTGGATCTACACCTTGTATGGCCAGACGCAGGTTCGAACCCTGCCGGGGCTTAGCCCTGTAGCTCAACGGTAGAGCGGGTGATTCACCTTAACTTGTCGTGCCACCCTATTTTGGCGAATGCCTGTGGATCTACATTTGTTGCGGGTTCGAGACCCGTCAGAGCCCGGCTCTGTAGCTCAATGGTAGAGCGGTGTATTCACATAAACTTGTCGCCACCCTAATGATTAAAACGAGAAAAAAATGATGAATTACGAATTGATGACCACCCAGAACGCACCGGTAAAAATGTGGACCAAAGGCGTACCGGTAGAAGACGATGCCCGTCAGCAGCTGATCAATACGGCGAAAATGCCGTTTATTTTCAAACATATTGCCGTTATGCCGGATGTGCATTTGGGGAAAGGATCGACCATCGGTAGCGTGATCCCGACGAAAGGGGCGATTATTCCGGCGGCGGTGGGCGTGGATATCGGTTGTGGAATGAACGCGCTGCGTACCAGCTTAACGGCGGCCGATCTGCCGGAAAATCTGGCGGAACTGCGTAGCGCCATAGAGGCCGCTGTGCCTCACGGGCGTACCACCGGGCGCGGGCATCGCGATGTGGGCGCATGGGGAAAACCGCCCGCCAACGTTGATGAAAAATGGGCGCAGATGGAAGCGGGATATCAGTGGTTAACGCAAAAATATCCGCGCTTTTTGAATACCAATAACTATAAGCACCTGGGAACATTGGGAACCGGTAACCACTTTATTGAGATCTGTCTGGATGAAACCGATCGGGTATGGATCATGCTGCACTCCGGTTCGCGCGGGATCGGTAACGCCATCGGCACCTATTTTATCGGCCTGGCGCAGCAAGAAATGCAGGAGCAGTTAGAAACGCTGCCGTCCCGCGATCTGGCGTATTTTAATGAAGGAAGCGAATATTTTGATGATTACCTGAAAGCGGTACACTGGGCGCAGCAATTCGCCAGCCTGAACCGCGAGGCGATGATGGAAAACGCGCTGGCGGCGCTCCAGCGCTGCGTGGAAAAACCGATCGCCCTCGATATGGACGAGATCAACTGCCACCATAACTATGTGCAAAAAGAGCAGCACTTTGGCGAAGAGATCTATGTGACGCGTAAAGGGGCGGTTTCGGCGCGGCGCGGTGAGTTCGGTATCATTCCCGGTTCGATGGGGGCGAAAAGCTTTATCGTGCGCGGGCTGGGTAACGAAGAGTCGTTCTGTTCGTGCAGCCACGGCGCCGGGCGTGTGATGAGCCGAACGAAAGCGAAGAAACTGTTTAGCGTTGACGATCAGATTCGCGCCACCGCGCATGTCGAATGCCGTAAAGATGCGGACGTGATCGACGAGATCCCAATGGCGTATAAAGACATTGATGCGGTGATGGCGGCGCAGTCTGACCTGGTGGAAATCATGTACACCCTGCGGCAGGTGGTGTGCGTTAAAGGATAGAAAATGGCAAGGATTATCGCGCTGGATGGCGCACAGGGAGAGGGCGGCGGGCAGATTTTGCGCTCGGCGCTGAGTTTATCAATGATAACCGGCCAGCCGTTTGAAATGAGCGGCATCCGCGCCGGGCGCGCCAAACCGGGGCTGCTACGCCAGCATTTAACGGCGGTGCGAGCGGCGACGGAAATCTGCGGCGCGCAGGTGAACGGCGACGAGCTGGGCTCGCAACAGTTGCGTTTTACGCCGGGGCCGATTCGCGGCGGCGAGTACCGTTTCGCGATTGGCAGCGCGGGCAGTTGTATGCTGGTGCTGCAAACCGTCCTGCCCGCGCTGTGGTTTGCTGACGGTTCATCCCGCGTGGAGGTTCACGGCGGGACGCATAATCAGGCCGCGCCCAGCGCCGATTTTATCTGCCGCGTCTGGGAGCCGCTGTTGGCGAGGATGGGCATCAGCCAGCGTACCACGCTGATAAAACACGGCTTTTATCCGGCTGGCGGCGGCGCGGCAGCGACGGTCGTCGAACCGGCGGCGTCTTTACGCGGTCTGACGCTGATATCGCGCGGCGAGACGCTGCGTATCACCGCCGAAGCTTTGCTGGCGGCGGTTCCTTACCACGTTGGCGAACGTGAAGTCGCAACGCTGGAAGCCCACTTCCCGCAGGCGGAGAAAAACGTCGTTGCGCTGGAAGGCGGCTGCGGGCCGGGCAACACGCTGTCGCTGATGATTCAAAGCGAACAACTGACCGAACTGTTCGCCGCGTTCGGCGTAAAAGGCACCAGCGCGGAAGCGGTAGCTAACCAGGTTGCGCATGAAGCGCGGCGCTATCTCGCAAGCCCGGCGGCGGTGGGAGAGCATCTGGCTGACCAGCTGATTTTACCGCTGGCGCTGGCGGGCGAAGGCGCGTTTACCGTGGCGCGGGCTTCCGCTCACTTGCTTACCAATATTGCGGTGGTGGAACGGTTTTTGCCGGTCAGATTTTCCTGTGAAGCAACCGAAAGTGGCTATCTTGTCCGGGTAAGCGACTAAGTCATCTTTACGAGCATTGCAAGGCAAACATCCAGGCCCGGTTTGTATGTGTGTCTCAGTTGAGCCACAATTTGAACTGTATAGAGACACAGTACAGGAGACTAATCGATGGCTGCAAATGCGCTTGTTCGTGCCCGTATCGACGAAACGCTGAAGAATCAGGCGGCAGATGTCCTGGCTGAAATGGGGTTAACCATTTCTGATTTGATACGGATTACACTGACTAAAGTTGCGCGTGAAAAGGCATTGCCTTTTGATTTGCGGATACCCAATGAGTTAACGTCCCGAACGATAGAAAATAGCGAAGCTGGCGTTGACATTCATAAAGCCAAAGATGCTGATGATTTGTTTGACCAGTTAGGGATCTGACTATGGGGCAAAGGGAAATTGAATATTCGGGACAGTTCCAGAAAGATGTAAAACGGGCACAAAAGCGTCATAAGGATGTCGGCAAACTTAAAACACTTATGACGCTTCTGATTCACCACCCTTTTCCCCTTCCTGCCATTTATAAAGATTACCCGTTACAAGGTTCATATAGCGGATACCGGGATGCCCATATTGGGCCTGACTGGATTCTTATTGATAAGATAACGGATGAATGCCTGCGATTTGAACGAACAGGAACGCATGCCGATTTATTTTAAAAGCGCCGTTTTTGCCCATATGTTAACCGGTGCTTTCAGGTTTTATGATTAAACAAATTTACACACCAGGACGTTGCCTGTTTTGCCTCAAACCCCGTACCCCATCATCTTCAGCAACTGCTGCGCGTGCTGTACCGCGTCCTGACGGTGCGCGACGCCGAGTTTCTGGTAGAGGTTGCGGATATGCGTCTTAATGGTGGTCGCGGCCACCGCCAGTTCGCCGGCAATCTGTTCGTTGCTGTAACCGGAATAGATAAGCCCTAACACCTGCCATTCACGCTGGGTGAGCGGGCTGGTGCGAATAAGCTCCGGGACATCCGGATGGTTAAGCAGGCGCTCGACGAAGCCTTCGTCAAAATGGGCGAATTTATGCCGGTGATGTTGGTTAATCTCTCGCAGGATGCGCTGCGCGCGATGCTGCTCCATCTCCGGCAGCGTATTGAGCTGGATAAGCTGACGCAATTGTTGCGCCATGGCTTCGCCTTCAATCACAAAATGGCTGATAAATCCGGTGCGGTTGGCGAGCTGTAAGGCATCAAGCAATACGCGCTGGGCGTCGTTTTTCCGCCCGGATTGCCAGTAAAGCTGATTGAGTAACAGCAGATTGCGGTTTAAATCGCTCATTAAGCGCAGGCTACGGGCATTCTCATTTAACTCTTCCAGCACGATTTCCGCAGGCTCGAATTCGCCCAGCAGGATCTGCGCGCGGGCGATATTCCGCCATTGCCCTTGCAGAAAATGGTTATTGGCAAACGCCGGTTTGGGCGTATGACGTAACCAGTTGGCGGCGGATTTTTTGTCGCCGGTTAACTGCCAGTAAATGACACGCACCTTATCGGCGTTAGAGATCCAGTCGCAGTGATAACGACCATTGCCTAATAAATTTTCCAGTCGGTTAAGCTGACTACGGGCATTATCCAGATCGCCGCGCGCCAGCGAGCACTGCACCAGTAGCGTCAGGCACTGCAACTGTTGTTGCGGCTGGAAGGTGGACAGCACAGCGATACCGCTGCGCGCCGAGGCCTCCGCTTCGTCAAGGCGCGCCCACGCCCACAGCAATTGCGCGCGGATACGTACCAGAAACTCATGCATCGGCAGTTGTTCCAGATGTTGCTCTTTGATCAACTGGAAGGCTCTCTCCTGCGTTTCCCATGCGGCCTGCAGGAATCCCTGGGCGAACTGAATTTCGCTTTGTTGAATTAAGCTCCACAGCGCGTAATGCCAGACGTCATGATGGCGCGCCATTTGTTCGGTTTGCTGCATCAGCGATAAAGACTGGCTGAGATCGCCTTTACAGTGCAGCACTTCGCCGTGAACGGAGGTCGCGACAATACGGCTATAAAACCAGGCGAGAGGAAGCTCATCCAGCGCCAGTTTCGCCAGCCGCTCTGCCTCTTCCGGATTGCCGTCGTTGATGGCGACCTGGGCGCGCAGCGCGTTAAATTCAGCATGTAGCGTGCCGTCCATGACCCCTTTGATCTCTTGCTCGGCGCGCGCCAGCAGCGTATTCACTTCGCTGTAGCGGTGTTGGCTTTGCATCAGCCAGGCCTGTAACAACACCAGCCGCGGATTTTCCAGCAGGCTTTCCCACGGCAGCGCTTTTAATGACTCTTCCAGCAGCGCCAGTTCACTGTGATTAAACAGCCCCCACGCATGGTTAAGCAGGATATCGCGCAGCATTTGCGCGTCACCCGCCGCCAGCGCATGATGAATAGCTTCGCTGGGAAAACCTTGTTCCATCCAGCTTTCCGCGGCCGCACGGTGGATCTCCGGCAGTTCCGCCGCCAGTTCCCACTGGCAACGCTGGCGCAGAAAGCTACCAAACAACGGGTGATAGCTGAACCATTCGCCCGTGTCGTCCATGCGTTGCAGGAATAACCCCTGGCGCTCAATCTCCTCCAGCCGCATCTGGCCGTTTTCTTCGCCGGTCACGCGCACGATCAACGCGTCATTCATTGAGCGTAAAATCGCGCTTTTAAGTAAAAAATGTCGGGTGCTGACATCCACGTTATCCAGTACTTCGTCCACCAGATAATCAGAAAGGTGGCTGGCATTAATCCCGGCAAGACGGCGGGCGGAGTGATGCGCAGAGGTATGGTTCTGGCGCGCGGAGAGGGCGATCAACTGTAGCGCAGTGGCCCAACCGGCCACATCGTCGCACATGCGGCTGCTCTCAGCGGCTTCAATGGGCGACGAAAGACGACGGTCAAAAAATTGCTTTGCTTCCTGATGGTTAAAAGCCAACTGCTGGCTGCCGATTTCCAACAGCTGATCGCGCACGCGCAGATTAGCGATGCCCAGTTGCGGCAAATTACGCGATAACACCACCAGGGTGAAATTTTCCGGCTGATGCCGTAAGAAAAAGCGCATCGCGTCGTGAATCACCGGATTGGTAATCAAATGGTAGTCGTCAATCACCAGATAAAGCGGGCGATGCCATTGCGCCAGTTCAATAAAGAGCTGTGCGAAGAGAGACGTCAGGCTGGCGTACTGACGTTTTTGCGCCATCGCTTCGCTGGTAGAGCAGTGTCCGCCGGTGGCCTGTTGGATAGCGGCAATTAAGTAACTGGCGAATCGCTCTTGCTGGTTATCGCCTTCGTCGAGAGAGTACCAGCCTAATTCATTTTTGCCCGCCGCCCACTGTGAGACAAGCGTGGTTTTCCCATAGCCAGCAGGGCTGGTTACCAGGGCGAGCCTGAAATTGTTCGCGCCGGAAAGTTTAGCCAACAGCCGCTCACGAACCACGGTATGGTCGAGACGAACCGGACGACTTAATTTAGACGGAATCAACATAGCAATCACTTCACTGTGGGAAATGGGGGGAACTGCGATTTTTTTTGCGCTTCGTAATTAATAGATATAAGGTCGGCCAGAAAGCATTTTAATGCAAGCTAAGCAGACTTTTTATGTGTCTGAATTTGCACTCTGTCACAATTCTAAATAACGGTATTAAAAAAGTATTCGGCGCGGTTGAAACGAGCGTCAGAGCTGGGCTGAGGTCATATTTCCGTTATTGTAAATAATGTCCTGGACATCATCCGGATTTAACACAATGGCGATACCAGGCGTTTAATTAATTATGTTTAGTGAGTGAATCTCCCGCCACTGAATATTTCAGGTAAGAAACTATTTCGGCGTTCATATAATCTTTCGAAAATACCCCTTCGCGATTTACTGTTATTTCTGTTTATTCATTTGATTATGCGTAACACTGGGTGTCGTTGACAGGAATCGGCGCGTTTATACAGGGGTAAGTGGCGGCGATCACACTTTTATGCTCATCCCCGCTCCTCCTCCCTCCCTAATCATTGCCGGGAGGAGGAAGGTCAACATCGAGCCTGGCAAACTAGCGATAACGTTGTTTTATTACCCGAGGACGGATTTCCTATGTCACAGCCAACCTTCAATAAAGATCAATTCCAGGCCGCCCTGACGCGTCAGTGGCAGCGTTTCGGTTTACTGTCGGCGTCCGACATGACGCCTCGTCAGTGGTGGCAGGCCGTTAGCGGCGCGCTGGCGGAATTACTGAGCGCGCAACCGGTAGCGCAGCCGACGAAAGGCCAGCGTCATGTGAACTACATTTCTATGGAATTTTTGATTGGCCGCCTGACGGGAAATAACCTGTTAAATCTGGGATGGTACCAGGACGTTAGCGATGTGCTGAAAGCGCACGATATTAATCTGACCGATCTGCTGGAAGAGGAAGTCGATCCGGCGCTCGGCAACGGTGGTCTGGGACGTCTGGCCGCCTGCTTCCTCGATTCGATGGCCACCGTCGGGCAGTCCGCTACGGGCTATGGTCTGAACTACCAGTATGGGCTGTTCCGTCAGTCATTTGTTGAGGGCAAGCAGATGGAAGCGCCGGATGACTGGCATCGCGGCAGCTATCCGTGGTTCCGCCACAACGAGGCGCTGGACGTCCAGGTTGGGATCGGCGGTAAAGTCACCAAAGAAGGGCGCTGGGAGCCAGGTTTTGTGATTACAGGCCAGGCCTGGGATCTGCCGGTGTTAGGCTATCGTAACGGCGTCGCGCAACCGCTGCGTTTGTGGCAGGCGACCCACGCGCATCCGTTTGATCTGACCAAATTCAACGACGGCGCTTTCCTGCGGGCGGAACAGCAGGGTATCGATGCGGAAAAACTGACGAAGGTGCTTTATCCCAACGATAACCACACGGCGGGCAAAAAACTGCGCCTGATGCAGCAATACTTCCAGTGCGCCTGCTCGGTAGCGGATATTCTGCGTCGCCATCATCTGGCCGGACGCAAACTGCATGAGCTGGCGGATTACGAGGTCATTCAGTTGAACGATACTCACCCGACCATCGCCATTCCGGAACTGCTGCGCGTGCTGATTGACGAGCACCAACTGAGCTGGGATGACGCCTGGGCTATCACCAGCAAAACCTTCGCCTACACCAACCACACCCTGATGCCAGAAGCGCTGGAGTGCTGGGATGAGAGGTTAATCAAAGCGCTGTTGCCGCGTCATATGCAGATTATCAAGCAGATTAACGATCGCTTTAAGACGCTGGTCGATAAGACCTGGCCTGGCGATAAGCAGGTATGGGCAAAACTGGCGGTGGTGCACGACCGTCAGGTACGCATGGCCAATATGTGCGTGGTCAGCGGCTTTGCGGTCAACGGTGTGGCGGCGCTGCACTCCGATCTGGTGGTGAAAGATCTGTTCCCGGAATATCACCAGCTTTGGCCGAACAAATTCCACAATGTCACCAACGGCATTACGCCGCGTCGCTGGATTAAACAGTGCAATCCGCAGCTTGCGGCGTTGCTGGATAAAGCGCTGAAAAAAGAGTGGGCTAACGATCTCGACCAGTTGATCAACCTCGAAAAATACGCTGACGACGCCACATTCCGTCAGCAGTATCGCGACATCAAACGGGCGAACAAAGAACGGCTGGTGAAATTTATCCGGGCCCGTACCGGGATTGAGATTTCAAGCAACGCGATTTTTGATATTCAGATCAAACGCCTGCACGAGTACAAGCGTCAGCATCTGAATCTGTTGCATATTCTGGCGCTGTACAAAGAGATCCGCGAAAACCCGCAGGCCGACCGCGTACCGCGCGTATTCCTGTTTGGCGCGAAGGCGGCGCCGGGCTATTACCTGGCGAAGAACATCATTTTTGCTATCAATAAGGTTGCGGAAGCCATTAATAACGACCCGGCGGTGGGTGATAAGCTGAAGGTGGTTTTCCTGCCGGATTACTGCGTCTCGGCGGCGGAAATGCTCATTCCGGCGGCGGATATTTCCGAGCAAATTTCTACCGCCGGGAAAGAGGCGTCCGGCACCGGCAACATGAAACTGGCGCTGAACGGGGCGTTGACTGTGGGAACGCTGGACGGCGCTAACGTTGAAATCGCTGAGAAGGTGGGTGAAGAGAATATCTTTATCTTTGGCCATACTGTGGAAGAGGTCAAGGCGCTCAAAGCCAAAGGCTACGATCCGGTGAAATGGCGTAAAAAAGACAAAGTGCTGGATGCGGTGCTAAAAGAGCTGGAAAGCGGTCAATACAGCGATGGCGATAAACATGCCTTTGACCAGATGCTGCATAGCCTCGGCAAACAGGGGGGCGATCCGTACCTGGTCATGGCGGACTTCGCCGCTTATGTCGAGGCGCAAAAGCAGGTGGATGCGCTGTATCGCGACCAGGAAGCGTGGACGCGCGCCGCGATCCTCAATACCGCGCGCTGCGGTATGTTCAGTTCCGATCGCTCTATTCGCGATTATCAGGCCCGTATCTGGCAGGCAAAACGCTAAGGGAGCGCGATGGAAAATAAACGTCTCGATAGTGCCGCGCTGGCGGCGGGGATCAGCCCCAGTTACATCAATGCTCATGGCAAACCGCAGTCTATTGGCGCTGAAACCAAGAGACGTTTGCTGGCGGCGATGCACGGCACGACAACAGGACCACAGGCGGTCGTGCCGAATGTGAAGGTTTATACCGCGGGTAAAAAAATGGCGTTGCCGGTTGAGGGGCGCGGTGAGTTTGCCTGGCTGCTGACTACGGAAGAGGGCGTGCATTACAAAGGGCGCGTGACGGGCGGTAAAAAACTTAACCTGCCGGCTACATTGCCGGAGGGCTACCACACCCTGACGTTGACTCAGGATGAACAGCGTACGCACTGCCGTATTATCGTTGCCCCGCCGCGATGCTATGAGCCGCAGGCGCTGCTGGAAGGGAAAAAACTGTGGGGGGCCTGCGTCCAGCTTTATACTCTGCGTTCAGAAAAAAACTGGGGTATTGGCGATTTCGGCGATTTGAAGTCGATGCTGGTCGATGTGGCGACACGCGGCGGCGCGTTTATCGGCCTGAATCCGATCCACGCGCTTTATCCGGCGAATCCGGAGAGCGCCAGTCCCTACAGCCCCTCGTCTCGTCGCTGGCTGAACGTGATATATATCGACGTCAACGCCGTCGAAGATTTCCGCCTGAGCGAAGAGGCGCAGGCATGGTGGCAAATGCCCGCCACACAGCAAAAGCTGCGACAAGCGCGCGATGCGCAATGGGTGGATTACGCTACCGTTACCGCGCTGAAAATCACGGCGCTGCGGATGGCGTGGACGCGGTTTGCCGCTCGCGACGATGCGCAAATGGCGGAGTTTCGTCACTTTATCGCCCGCGAAGGCGAGAGCCTTTACTGGCAGGCGGCATTCGACGCGCTGCATGCGTATCAGGTAAAAGAGGATGAGCAGCGCTGGGGCTGGCCAGCCTGGCCGGAGGCGTACCAGTCGATAGAGTCTCCCGCTGTCAAACAATTCTGTGAAGCGCACCGCGAAGAGGTGGAGTTTTACCTCTGGCTTCAGTGGCTGGCCTGGCGCCAATTCGCCGCCTGCTGGGATACCTGCCAGAGTTTTAAACTACCGATTGGTCTGTACCGCGATCTGGCGGTTGGCGTAGCGGAAGGCGGCGCGGAAACCTGGTGCGATCGGGAGCTGTACTGCCTGAAAGCATCTGTCGGCGCGCCGCCGGATATCCTCGGCCCGCTCGGTCAGAACTGGGGGCTGCCGCCAATGGACCCGCATATTATTGTCGCCCGGGCGTATGAGCCCTTTATCGACCTGCTGCGCGCCAATATGCAAAACTGTGGCGCGTTGCGCATTGACCATGTCATGTCGTTGCTGCGTCTGTGGTGGATACCGTATGGCGAAACCGCGGATCGCGGGGCATATGTTCAGTATCCGGTTGACGATCTGTTGGCTATTCTGGCGCTGGAGAGCCAACGTCACCGTTGTATGGTGATAGGCGAAGATCTGGGGACTGTGCCAGTTGAGATTGTCGGCAAGCTGCGCGATAGCGGGGTCTATTCTTATAAAGTGCTGTGGTTTGAAAATGACCTTGAGAAAAACTTCCGCGCGCCAGGCGCGTATCCGCAACAATCGATGGCTGTCGCCTCGACGCACGATCTCCCCACGCTGCGCGGCTATTGGGAATGCGGTGACCTGACGTTGGGTAAAGCTCTGGGGCTTTATCCGGATGAAGTGATTCTGCGCGGGCTGTATGAGGATCGCGAGCGGGCGAAACAGGGGCTATTGGACGCGCTGCATAAATATGGTTGTCTGCCAAAACGCGCCGGGCATAAGGCATCGTTAATGTCGATGACGCCAACGCTAAATCGCGGGCTTCAGCGCTACATCGCCGACAGTAACAGCGGTCTGTTGGGGCTTCAGCCGGAGGACTGGCTGGATATGGCCGATCCGGTTAACGTACCGGGCACCAGCGATCAGTATAAAAACTGGCGACGGAAGCTCACCGCCACGCTGGAGCAGATGTTTGCCGATGAGGGTGTAAACAAGCTGATTAAGGATTTGGATAAGCGCCGAAAAGCGGCCGCGAAGAAGAAGTAATAAAGCCGGGGATTTCCCCGGCTTTATGATGGTGAGAGCACGTAGGCCTGATAAGCGCAGCGCCATCAGGCAATCCTGGCGCACATTGCTGCCTTATCCGGCCTACAAGCCGCCTCGCTTAAACCACCATACCCAGTAGCAGACAGCCGATCAGGCCGCAGACGGAGATGATCGTTTCCAGCATCGACCAGGATTTAATGGTCTCGCCGATAGTCAAATTGAAATACTCTTTGAATAGCCAGAAGCCCGGGTCGTTGACGTGAGAGAAAATCACGCTCCCGGAACCGACTGCGATAACCATCAGTTCAGGGCTAACGCCGGTAGTGGCGATCAGCGGCGCCGCAATGCCGCCTGCGGTAATCGCCGCGACAGTCGCAGAGCCCAGCGCGATACGCAGCACCGCCGCGATAGACCACGCCATCAACAGCGGAGAGACATTGGTTTCATGCATCATTGAAGCGATGTATTTATCCACGCCGCTATCGACCAGCACCTGCTTGAACGCGCCGCCGCCGCCGATGATCAGCAGCATCATGGCGATAATTTTGATGGAAGAGACCAGCGTATCGTTAATCTGATCCATTGAACGCCCGCGGTTCAGGCCAAAGGTGAACATCGCAATCAGTACGGCAATTAACGTAGCCATTACCGGGTCGCCCAGGAACTCGGCAACGGGCAGGAAAGCGTGGCCTTTTGGCAGAATCATCTCGGCAACCGCACGCATCGCCATCAGAATCACCGGAACCAGCGACGTCCAGACGCTGACGCCAAAGCCCGGCATCTCTTCTTCCGTAAAAGTTTTCGCGCTGTACAGGCCTTCCGGGATCGGCTTATCGATACCTTTCAGGAAACGGGCGTAAACCGGTCCGGCAAGGATCACGGTCGGGATTGCCAGAATCGTACCAAACAGCAGCGTCTTACCCATATCGGCATGGAAAATCGTGGCGATCGCGGTTGGACCCGGGTGCGGCGGCAGGAAGCCGTGTGTGACGGAAAGCGCCGCGGCCATCGGCACGCCGACGTACAGTAACGGGATATTCGCTGCTGCGGCAATGGTGAATACCAGCGGCAGCATCAGAACGAAGCCCACTTCATAGAACAGAGCGAAGCCGACGGTAAAGCCGGTTAACACTACGGCCCACTGAATATGCTTTTTACCAAATTTCGCGATCAGGGTAGTGGCGATACGTTGAGCGCCGCCGCAGTCGGCAAGCATTTTGCCCAGCATGGCGCCGAACCCCATAATCAGGGCCAGACTGCCAAGCGTACCGCCGACACCGGCTTTGATGGAGCCGATGACTTTATCCAGCGGCATTCCCTGCATCAACCCGACAGCGAGCGCTACCAGGACAAGGGCGATAAACCCGTTCATTTTGAAGCGGATCATCAGAAGAAGTAACAAGATAACACCGATAGCAACGATGACTAATGGCATGATTTACCTGGCCTTTACTTTGTTATGGGTAACGTCATTGTTTCGACGACAAATTCCTGTTGTTCCCGACGGGAACAGAGTCGCAATAGCACCAATACTGATTACCGTTGAAACGAATGAGCGTAGTCAGATGTTATATGGATGTTAGGTGCCCATAAGAATGATACGGGTAACATATGGGTGTTGAAAATGACCCTGGCAGGCAAAATTTAAATTATGAGACACAGGTCATGTTATCGGCGAAAGAAGAAGGGCCATTGTTATGAGATGTGGTTGATAGCGCCGGATGGCGGCGTAGACGCCTTATTCGGCCTACGGTGGGGCAGACAAGGCCCGACAGGCGCAAGCGCCATCGGGCATGGATGCGGGGAAAATCTTAGTAGTATGAGTGCTCGCCGCGCTGGTGTTCGGTCAGATCGCGAACGCCTTTCAGTTCCGGGAATTCATTCAGCAACTGTTTCTCGATCCCTTCTTTCAGCGTGACGTCAACCATCGAGCAACCGTTACAACCGCCGCCAAACTGCAGAATTGCATAGCCTTCATCGGTAATTTCCATCAGCGAGACGCGACCGCCGTGGCCCGCCAACTGCGGGTTAATCTGCGATTGCAGAGCATATTCCACGCGCTCCATCAGCGGTGCGTCATCGGCCACTTTGCGCATCTTCGCGTTTGGCGCTTTCAATGTAAGTTGAGAACCTAGCTGGTCGGTCACGAAATCAATTTCCGCGTCTTCCAGATAGGGCGCGCTCAGCTCGTCGACATAAGCGGTCAACAGGTCAAATTTCAGTGCAGTATCGGTGGCTTCTACGGCGTCGGGCGGACAATAAGAAACGCCGCACTCTGCGTTAGGAGTGCCGGGATTAATGACAAATACGCGGATTTGCGTCCCTTCTTCCTGATTTGCCAGCAGTTTGGCAAAGTGCGCTTGTGCAGCATCGGAAATACGGATCATAGTAATGGCCTAATAGTTGACTATTTTAGTTGGTTATAATACGCCCATCATCGAGGCTCTACAAGGTTCGACACAGGCACCATACCTGGACAGTCGCTGCGCCGTTGCGCAAAAGCAGTTGCGCGATTTCCGCGACGGTACTTCCGGTAGTGACGACATCATCCACAATAACCATATGGAGACCCTGTACCGGCAATTCAAGGCGAAACGCGTTTTTCAAATTGCGCTTACGTAACCTGGCGCTGAGATGATGTTGTGTTGCGGTCGCCCGTACCCGCGTGATGGTCTGGCTGTCCCACGCGCAGCCCAGCCAGTGCGCTAACGGTTGGCATAACAGATCGCTTTGGTTAAACCCCCGCCGCCAGTGTCGGCGCGACCAGAGCGGAACGCTGACGATTCTGTCGGGAAGCTGCAAGCCAGTGCTGCGGCGCGCCATGAGGACTTCCTGCAACAGTAGACGCGCCAGTGCGGCGGCAATTTCGCTGCGGCGGGTAAATTTAAGCTGATGCACCAGTAAACTCAAGGGCGGTGTATAGTCACTGACGCTCACCAGACGCTGCCAGGGCGGAGGTTTTTGCAGGCAGCGACCACAGGGGAGCGAAGGATGCGCGGCAGGTAATCCGCATTGCGGACACAGGCTGACGCGCTGACGAACGGCGCGCGCGCATACGGAACAAATCCCCCAGTGGCTTAACGCCAGCGGCATTCGGCATAGCCAGCATAATCCCGGTACTGTTAGCATAGGTGCATCCTTGTTAGACAAAAGAGAACAGTAACTGATGAATGACATCTGGTGGCAGACCTACGGCGAGGGAAATTGTCATCTTGTGCTGCTGCACGGATGGGGATTGAACGCGGAGGTGTGGCATTGCATTCGCGAGGAACTCGGCTCGCATTTTACGCTGCATCTGGTCGACTTGCCGGGCTATGGTCGCAGCTCGGGGTTTGGCGCCATGACGCTTGAAGAGATGACGGCGCAGGTAGCGAAAAACGCGCCGGACCAGGCTATCTGGCTTGGCTGGAGCCTGGGTGGCCTGGTGGCGAGTCAGATGGCGCTCACCCACCCTGAACGCGTCCAGGCGCTGGTGACTGTCGCCTCTTCGCCATGCTTTAGCGCGCGTGAGGGGTGGCCGGGAATAAAACCAGAAATCCTCGGCGGATTCCAGCAGCAGCTTAGCGACGATTTTCAGCGCACGGTGGAGCGTTTTCTGGCGCTGCAAACGTTAGGGACGGAGACGGCGCGTCAGGATGCCCGCACCTTAAAAAGCGTGGTGCTGGCGCAGCCTATGCCGGATGTAGAGGTGCTCAATGGCGGACTGGAAATCTTAAAAACGGTCGATCTACGAGAAGCGCTTAAAAATGTGAACATGCCGTTTTTGCGTTTGTATGGTTATCTGGACGGTCTGGTGCCGCGTAAAATCGTGCCTTTGCTCGATACGTTATGGCCGCACAGTACATCACAGATAATGGCGAAGGCGGCCCATGCGCCGTTTATCTCGCATCCGGCGGCGTTTTGTCAGGCGCTGATGACGCTAAAATCATCGCTGTAACCAGGGCGTTGCCGGGCCCGGACCATTCTGCCAGATTAATGGCTTTCAGACGCCAGATCGGCAGGCGCCAGCCCGGTAACCCTAAGCACGGTATCGCGATCGAAACCATCGTTTAGCATGGAGCGGGCAATGCGCAATGCGGCGAGCCGTTGGCCTTCCTGCTTGCCTTGCTGTAACCCGTTACGATGTCCTTCCTGACGTAATCTGTCTGCGATAGTCATGATCTTCTCCTTATGCTGTGGGATACGCATAGCCACCTGGCGGATAAACGTATTGAAGCGCGCGGCGTCGCCAGTGTGCATCATGTAATTAAACAAACTTTGAAGCTGGGTGTCATTAGCGTATCCCTTAACCAGCAGGGCGACCAGCTGTTCGACAAGCCCCATCAGATCGCGCTGGCGGATGTGTTTTTGTATGAGTTCCAGCAGCGCGACCCGTCGGTGTCGCATAATCTCGTCGTCCGGCACGACCGTAATATCGACCAGAGGAAAGGCGGTGGCGTATAGCTTACGCGCCATCACCGGGTCGGCAAATTCATCCAGCCAGCATAATGAGAACGGATACGGGCTGCGGTTTCCGTGATAAAACAGCATTGGCACCACTAACGGCAACGTCTTATGCCCGGCTTCCAGGTGCCGTTGCATTGCAGCCATTGCGTAACGCATCAGCCGAAATGCCATATGCGCGTCCGGCGTACTCTGATGTTCAATAACCACGTAAATGTAACCTTCACCTTCACTTGTTTCCAGCGACCAAAGAATATCGGAATAATGGGGGCGTAAATCCTCTTCAATAAAGCTACCGGACTCCAGCCGTAACGTATTCAGATTACAGATTTGACGTAATGTCGTCGGGAGATGAATTTCCAAAAAATCCCGTGCAGTATCGGGGTGGCATAGAAACTGTTTGAATACCGCGTCATGCGGCGTGGATGTTGTTGAGGTCGCCATATCGATCCGTCATCGGTGAAGTTCAATGGCGTGACACTACGCGCAGACCGGGCTGATTGCAGTAGAGGATTAGCGCGCTTGCGAGGCGCGTGGGGAGATAAATGCGCACGGCGGTAACGCTTTCATCTTTGTGGAAGGCATGACGCAAAATTGCCCGGCAGCGTGACGCGTACCGGGCAACATAACGCGGGATAAAGGCCGGATAAGACGCGTTACGTCGCTACCCGGCGAAGGCTAACGCAAGGTCCACCATTCGCGCAGGCAGGCTTTACCTTCCGGACAACTTTTACAGCTGCCTGAAAGGCAGCCGTCCGGTTCTTCCGGGATACGTACCGCTTTACCCATGATCTCCAGTTGATTCAGCATGGCGTCGATCATGGGCTGCGGAGCGTGCAGCGTATGGCTGATTTGCGTTGCCTCCATACGCCCCCGCAGCGCCAGTAGATCGCGAACCTGTATCAATGAAGCCATTTTTTACATCCCTTAGTGACAATTGCCCGCAGTGCCCGAACAACAGGAACTGACGTTTTTGCGGGTTGCCAGCAGTTCAATGTCTACACGGCTGCGGGCGCGGCGTAACAGGCTTAACACCACAACGTTAAAGACGATCACTGCCAGAATACAGATCAGGCTGTATGTCGGGTGTTGACTGAAGCTGGTAACCTGGTAGAACAGCGTGGCGAGCGAATAGGCGATATTCAGCCCCCACAGGATGGAGAAGCCCATCCAGCCGCGGCTGGACTCGCGGGCGATAGCGCCCATTACCGAGATACACGGTACGTAAAGCAGGACGAAAATCAGGTAACTGTACGCCGCCGCGGCGCTGCCGAATTTTTGATCCATCACGCCCATCGCGCCGGTCGCCATTTCGCCGTCGCCTTTACTCGCTTCGATCGGATTAGCCAGTACGCTCAGGCTAAAGGTGTCTTTCAGGCTTTGCCAGGTATCGTCAACCGCGCCCAGCAGTTCATCGCCGAGGTGAAAGTCGGCAGGATTAAACGCTTCGTCCTGAATATTTTCGGCGGTGTAGAGCGTGTTCAGCGTACCGACGACAACTTCTTTCGCCATGGCGCCCGTAAACAGACCCACGGTCGCTTGCCAGTTATCCTCATGGACGCCGATCGGTTTAAAGACTGGTGTGATGACCCGGCTTACAGAGGCGAGGGCGGAGTCATTAATGTTATCGACGATTTTGCCGCTCAGCGAGAAACTGTTAAACGCGCTCAGGAAAATACTCACGATGATAATGACTTTACCGGCGCGTAGTACAAAACCTTTCAGGCGTTGCCAGGTCTGGATGATCAGGCTCTTGATATGCGGTACGTGGTAAACCGGCAGCTCCATCACAAACGGAGAGGCTTCGCCGCGCATAATGGTATGTTTCAGCATCAGGCCGGTTAATACCGCCATGACAATACCCAGCACGTATAGCGAGAAGACCGCCAGCGCGCCGTTTTGCCCGAAGAAGGCGGCGGCAAAGACGGCGAAAATCGCCAGGCGCGCGCCACAGGACATAAACGGCGCCATCATGATGGTCATCAGGCGTTCGCGCGGAGCGTCAAGCGTGCGGGCGCCCATCACGGAAGGTACGTTACAGCCGAAGCCGACAATCAGCGGCACGAAGGATTTACCCGGTAGTCCCAGCGCCTGCATCAGGCGATCCATGACGAAGGCCGCGCGCGCCATATAACCGGAGTCTTCAAGGAAGGAGAGGAACAGGTACATCATCCCGATTTGCGGCACCAGCGGCAGGACGGTATTGATCCCGCCGCCAAGACCTTGCGCCAGGAAGATGGTTAACCAATCCGGGAAGTGCAGCGTGTAGCCAATCCATTGAATGCCATGAATAAAGATGGCGACGGAACCGGCATCAAACAGGGGTTGCAACGCGCCGCCGATGTTAATGGCGAGCAGGAACATCAGGTACATCACGAACAAAAAAATCGGTAAGCCGAGGAAGCGGTTCAGGATAATTTTATCGACCGCCCTGGTGAAGCGGCTGGGTTCGGCTGTCAGGGTATTACTTACCACGTCGCAAATAGCGGCGATACACTGGTAACGGGCGTCGGCGATATGCAGCGCCGGGTCGTCCATTTCGTCCTTCAGACGGGCCAGGGAGGTGTCCAGGTTTTGCGCCGCCTCGCCTGCGTAAGCCCGGCTGTAGATATCGCCCTCCAGCATTTGCAGACCCAGCCAGCGGCGCTGTTGTAAAGGCATCTCCTGGGCCATCGCGTCGGCCAGGAAATCCGCTTCGCGCAGCAGCGGCTGGGCATAATGCACCAGTTCGACGTTGTCGTTAGCGTTGTGACGGTCAATGGCCAGTTTCAGCGCCTCGATACCGCGGCCGCGAGTCGATACCAGCGGTACGACAGGGCAACCCAGACGCGTGGACAGAGCGTCGACATCAATACGAACCTGCTGTTTTTCGGCGATATCCAGCATGTTGAGCGCGACAATACAGGGGATACCCAGCTCCAGCAGTTGCAGCGTCAAATAGAGGTTGCGCTCCAGATTGGAGGCGTCCACAACGTTTATCAACAGGTCGGCGTCGCCGCTCAGGATGTAGTGGCAGGCGATCTGTTCGTCGAGAGAGGTTTGTGACGAGATGGTCGTCAGAGAATAGGTGCCGGGTAAATCTACCAGCGTGACCTGGTGGTCAGTTGTCGCGAACTGGCCCTCTTTACGCTCGACGGTGACGCCCGCCCAGTTCCCCACGCGCTGACGCGCGCCGGTGAGTTGGTTAAATAAGGTGGTCTTGCCGGAATTAGGATTACCAATTAAACCAATGGTTAATTTTTTCATTTTTATAGACTCACTGTATTAACAGGAAACCGCTTCCACTTCTATTAACGCCAAATCCTTTTTACGCAAAACCAGACTCACGCGTCGTGTTTCGATATGGATCGGATCGCCTAAGGGCGCGACGCGGACGACATTAAATGAAGAGCCGGGCAACATGCCGAGCGAAAGCAGTTTTTGACGATACGCCGGGCTGATTTCACGCGCAAAGCCGGTGATTTTCCACGCAGTGTCAGGAGTGAATTGCATACGACCTACTTGTTTCTTACTAACTGGATGTATACCTCATGCGGCGCTCAGGGGGGCGGCAGGAGACCCGATGTTTAGCCAACGAAGGAAAGAGTAAATAATCAACAACACAATGATAATGAGAATGGTTTCTATCTTCAACGATTAAAATGTGACGGAATGTACAAATAAGCGATAATTTGCGCCGATGTTGATATGGCTCAACATTTATTTGTCTTTTTGCAAATACCCCTAATGTGCAAATATCCACCGTTTTTAATGTTTAATTAAGGTTTCATCTGTTAATAAAGTGATAATTAATAGTGCAGATAGCAGAAGAAAATTAATTAACAGATTCTAATGGGTAAGATTTAATTGTTAATTAAAAAAGAAAGGGTTGGACGTATTGCAAAATCGCAGGCCGGATAAGAAGTAACCCGGCCTGCGTATTACCCGATTAGCGTTTTTTCCCCATTGCCGCTGCCAGCGCGTCCATCATGGCGCTGTTACCGGCTGGCTGGGCGTCACGACCGCGCGGTTTCGCCGCTTTTGACGCCGGGCGGTTGCCCTGCGCGCGATCGGCGCCGCCGCCGCGGCGAGCGGCGGTTTCGCCGGGCTGTTCGTCCAGACGCATCGTCAGCGCAATACGCTTACGTTGCAGATCCACTTCCAGCACTTTCACCTTCACGATGTCGCCAGCTTTTACCACGGTGTGTGGATCGTCGACGAACTTATTCGACAGGGAGGAGATATGCACCAGGCCATCCTGATGAACGCCGATATCGACAAACGCGCCGAAGTTAGTGACGTTAGTGACCGCCCCTTCCAGAATCATCCCCGGTAGCAGGTCGTTCATGGTTTCAACGCCATCGGCGAATTGCGCGGTTTTAAATTCAGGACGCGGGTCGCGGCCCGGTTTTTCCAGCTCTTTGATGATATCGCTCACGGTTGGCACGCCGAATTTATCGTCGGTAAAATCAGCGGCCTTGAGGTGACGCAATTCGTTGCTGTTGCCCATCAGATCTTTTAGCGCTTGCTGCGTCGCCGCCAGAATGCGTTCGACAACCGGATAGGCTTCCGGGTGGACGGTGGACGCATCCAGCGGGTTATCGCCGTGGTTAATACGCAGGAAGCCCGCGCACTGCTCAAACGCTTTCGGCCCCAGACGGCTCACCTTCAACAGTTGCTGGCGGTTCTGGAACTGACCGTTCTCATCGCGCCAGGCGACGATGTTTTGCGCCATCATGCGCGTTAAGCCTGCGACGCGGGTCAGCAGCGGCACGGAGGCGGTATTCAAATCGACGCCGACGGCGTTTACGCAGTCTTCGACCACCGCATCCAGCTTACGGGCCAACTGGGTCTGGCTGACATCGTGTTGATATTGGCCGACGCCGATCGATTTCGGATCGATTTTCACCAGTTCCGCCAGCGGATCCTGTAGACGACGCGCGATAGAGACCGCGCCGCGCAGGGAGACGTCGAGATCCGGAAACTCCTGCGCCGCCAGCTCAGAAGCGGAATACACGGACGCCCCCGCTTCGCTGACGATCACTTTCTGCGCCGTCACGTTCGGGAACTGTTTCTGTACGTCGAGATAGAAGCGTTCGGTTTCACGCGAGGCCGTACCGTTGCCAATCGCGACCAGTTCGACGTGGTATTTTTCGCACAACGCGGCGATCACGGTAGCCGCTTTGGCCGCCTGACCGGTATGCGGATAAATGGTATCCGTCGCCACCAGCTTGCCGGTGCCGTCAACGACAGCGACTTTTACGCCGGTACGCAGGCCAGGATCAAGGCCCATCGTGGCGCGCAGGCCTGCGGGGGCTGCCATCAGCAGGTCGTGCAGGTTACGCGCAAACACGTTAATCGCTTCGTCTTCCGCACGTTCGCGCACGGTGCCCATCAGTTCGGTTTCGAGGTGCATTAAGACTTTGATACGCCACGTCCAGCTCACTACGCCTTTGCGCCAGCTATCCGCCGGGGCGTTATTTAGCCGCAGGCCGAGATGGTCCATGATGATTTGCTCGCAGTAGCTTTCTTTTGGCGGCTCATCAAACTGTGGGTCGGAATTGAGCGAAAGTTGCAGAATGCCTTCGTTACGACCACGGAACATGGCCAGCGCACGGTGAGACGGGACGTTAGCAATGGGCTCATGATGGTCGAAATAGTCGCGGAATTTTGCCCCTTCTTCCTCTTTGCCGCTCACGACGGTGGCGACCAGATGGGCGTTCTTCCACAGGTAATCACGCACTTTCGCCAGCAATGCGGCGTCTTCGGCAAAGCGCTCCATCAGAATGTAGCGTGCGCCGTCGAGCGCGGCTTTCGTGTCCGCCACGCCTTTGTCGCCATCAATGTACTTTGCCGCTTCCACGTCAGGATCGTGGGACGGCTCGTTCCAGAGCAGATCGGCCAGCGGCTCAAGGCCGGCTTCAATGGCGATTTGTCCACGGGTGCGGCGTTTAGGTTTATAGGGCAGGTAGAGGTCTTCGAGCTCGGTCTTACTTAACGTAGCGTTGATGGCGCCAGCCAGCTCATCGGTCAGTTTGCCTTGTTCGGAAATGGACTTGAGGATGGCCTGACGCCTGTCTTCCAGCTCACGCAGATAGCCCAGACGCGTTTCCAGGTTACGCAACTGCGTGTCATCCAGACCGCCGGTGATTTCTTTACGATAACGTGCGATAAACGGCACGGTGTTCCCTTCGTCAAGCAGGCGAACGGCAGCTTCAACCTGTCCGGCATTTGCCTGGATTTCACCCGCAATAATGCGGCAGAAAGAATCATTCATCATGGGTTAGCTTCGTCTTCAGGATAAAAATCAGGGGATAGTTATACGGATTGGCTGGCAAAAATGCCAGCCATCAGCGGGGGCTTAGGATTCTTCTTGTCTTATTTGACGTATTCGATCGCATTGACGTACCAGTTTGCTTCGCCGACAGGGGTGTTGACCACCGCCAGATCGCCCACTTCTTTTTTCAGTAGCGCCCGCGCCATCGGCGAGTCGATAGAGATGTAATCCTTACGTCCGAAAATTTCATCGTAGCCGACAATGCGGAACTTCAGCGTATCGCCGTCATCATTTTCGATTTCCACCCAGGCGCCGAAGAAGACTTTGCCCTCCTGCTGCGGGGAATAATCCACGATTTTGAGATTTTCCATGCATTTGGTCAGATATCTGACGCGTCTGTCGATCTCACGCAGGCGCTTTTTATTATACTGATAGTCGGCATTCTCGCTGCGGTCGCCCAGACTCGCAGCCCAGGTCACTTTTTTGGTGACCTCCGGGCGCTCTTCACGCCAGAGATAATTGAGCTCTTGTTTGAGTGTTTCGTACCCTTCGCGGGTGATCAGGGGCGTTTTCATCTCGTTGATTTACCTTTGCTGTCGATATTGCGCACACGGGGTATAACGTGATCGTCCCGACAGAATAAATAATGGGGTTGCCGATTAATTGTATATTTAAGCTGCTGTTAAATATGCTTTGTAACAATTTAGCCTGAAATTCATACCAGAATTTGCTGGTGACTCACGTGAGCTTTTTTAAGAATACACACTTACATTTGTTGCGAACCTTTGGGAGTACAGACAATGCAAGAGAATTATAAGATTCTGGTGGTTGATGACGATATGCGTCTGCGGGCGCTACTGGAACGTTATCTGACCGAGCAGGGCTTCCAGGTTCGAAGCGTCGCTAACGCCGAGCAGATGGATCGTCTGCTGACCCGTGAATCTTTCCATCTCATGGTACTGGATTTAATGCTGCCAGGTGAAGATGGTCTGTCGATTTGTCGTCGCCTGCGTAGTCAAAGTAATCCAATGCCGATCATTATGGTCACGGCGAAGGGTGAAGAGGTTGACCGTATCGTCGGGCTGGAAATCGGCGCCGATGACTACATTCCTAAACCGTTTAACCCGCGCGAGCTGTTGGCGCGTATTCGCGCTGTGCTACGTCGTCAGGCAAACGAACTGCCCGGCGCGCCGTCGCAGGAAGAGGCCGTTATCGCGTTCGGTAAGTTTAAACTGAACCTCGGTACGCGCGAGATGTTCCGTGAAGATGAACCGATGCCGCTGACCAGCGGGGAGTTTGCGGTACTGAAAGCGTTAGTCAGCCATCCGCGCGAGCCGCTCTCTCGCGATAAGCTGATGAATCTGGCCCGTGGCCGCGAGTATTCCGCGATGGAACGCTCCATCGACGTCCAGATCTCCCGCCTGCGCCGTATGGTGGAAGAAGATCCGGCGCATCCGCGTTATATTCAGACCGTCTGGGGCCTGGGCTACGTCTTTGTACCGGACGGTTCTAAAGCATGAGGCGAATGCGCTTCTCGCCGCGAAGTTCATTTGCCCGCACGCTGTTGCTCATCGTCACCTTGCTGTTCGTCAGCCTGGTGACGACCTACCTGGTGGTGTTGAACTTCGCGATTTTGCCGAGCCTCCAGCAGTTTAATAAGGTTCTGGCTTACGAAGTCCGTATGCTGATGACCGATAAGCTGCAACTGGAGGACGGCACGCAGTTAGTCGTGCCGCCTGCGTTTCGCCGGGAAATCTATCGCGAGCTGGGGATCTCTCTCTACACCAACGAAGCCGCTGAAGAGGCCGGGCTGCGTTGGGCGCAACACTACGAATTCTTAAGCCACCAGATGGCGCAGCAATTAGGCGGCCCGACGGAAGTGCGCGTTGAGGTCAACAAAAGCTCGCCTGTCGTGTGGCTCAAAACCTGGCTGTCGCCCAATATCTGGGTGCGCGTGCCGCTGACCGAGATTCATCAGGGCGATTTTTCTCCGCTTTTCCGTTACACGCTGGCGATCATGCTCCTGGCGATAGGCGGCGCGTGGCTGTTTATTCGTATACAGAATCGACCGTTAGTGGATCTTGAACATGCCGCCTTGCAGGTAGGGAAGGGAATTATTCCGCCGCCGCTGCGTGAATATGGCGCCTCTGAGGTGCGCTCTGTGACCCGGGCGTTTAACCATATGGCAGCCGGCGTGAAGCAATTGGCCGATGACCGTACGCTATTGATGGCGGGCGTCAGCCACGACTTGCGCACGCCGCTGACCCGTATTCGTCTGGCGACGGAGATGATGGGCGAGGAAGACGGCTATCTCGCGGAGTCGATCAATAAAGACATCGAAGAGTGTAACGCCATTATCGAACAGTTTATTGACTATCTGCGTACCGGTCAGGAAATGCCAATGGAGATGGCGGATCTCAATTCCGTACTGGGCGAGGTGATTGCGGCGGAAAGCGGCTATGAGCGTGAGATTAACACTGCGCTTCAGGCAGGCAGTATCCAGGTGAAAATGCACCCGCTCTCGATTAAGCGCGCGGTGGCGAATATGGTGGTCAATGCTGCCCGCTATGGCAACGGCTGGATTAAGGTCAGCAGCGGCACCGAGTCGCATCGCGCCTGGTTCCAGGTAGAAGATGACGGGCCGGGCATTAAGCCGGAGCAGCGTAAACATCTGTTCCAGCCTTTTGTGCGCGGCGACAGCGCCCGTAGCACCAGCGGTACAGGGCTGGGGCTGGCGATTGTGCAGCGCATTATCGATAACCATAACGGGATGCTGGAGATTGGCACCAGCGAGCGTGGCGGCTTGTCAATTCGCGCCTGGCTGCCGGTTCCTGTGGCTCGCGTCCAGGGGACGACAAAAGAGGCATAGGAAAGGGAGGTATTACCCTCCCTTTCTTCTTAACGCCGGATGACGCAATTCAAAGCCGCCATCCGGCCTGTTCCTTACAGCTTCGGTCCGGCGCTAACCAGCGCTTCGCCTGCCGGGGTATCCGTATACTTCTCGAAGTTCTCAATGAACAGTTTCGCCAGCGCGGTGGCTTTTTCCTGCCATTGTTCCGGCGACGCGTAGGTGTTACGCGGGTCGAGAATGTGGGTATCCACGCCTGGCAGTTCAGTCGGGATCGCCAGATCGAACAGCGGCAGACGGAAGGTTTCCGCGTTATCAAGAGAACCGTTCAGAATGGCGTCGATAATTGCGCGCGTATCTTTGATGGAGATACGTTTGCCGGTGCCATTCCAGCCGGTGTTAACCAGATAAGCCTGCGCGCCTGCTGCCTGCATACGTTTCACCAGCACCTCAGCATACTGCGTCGGGTGCAGCGTCAGGAACGCGGCGCCGAAGCAGGCGGAGAAGGTGGGGGTCGGTTCGGTGACGCCGCGTTCGGTGCCGGCCAGTTTAGCGGTGAAACCTGACAGGAAGTGGTACTGCGTCTGGTTAGCGGTTAAACGGGAAACCGGCGGCAACACGCCGAAGGCGTCCGCCGTCAGGAAGATAACTTTGGTGGCGTGACCTGCTTTGGACACGGGCTTAACGATGTTATCGATATGATAGATCGGGTAAGAGACGCGGGTGTTTTCGGTTTTGGAACCATCGTCGAAATCAACGGTGCCGTCTTCGCGCACGGTGACGTTTTCCAGCAGCGCATCACGGCGAATCGCATGATAAATTTCTGGCTCCGCTTCTTTCGACAGTTTGATGGTTTTGGCGTAGCAGCCGCCTTCAAAATTGAACACGCCGTCGTCATCCCAACCGTGCTCATCATCGCCAATCAGACGACGTTTCGGGTCGGTGGACAGAGTGGTTTTTCCGGTACCGGAAAGGCCGAAGAAGACCGCGACATCGCCTTTTTCACCCACGTTGGCGGAACAGTGCATTGAGGCGATACCTTTGAGCGGCAGCAGGTAGTTCATTACCGAGAACATCCCTTTTTTCATTTCGCCGCCGTACCAGGTGCCGCCAATAAGCTGAATACGTTCAGTCAGGTTGAACGCCACGAAGTTTTCCGAGTTCAGTCCTTGCTCTTTCCACTGCGGGTTGGTGCACTTCGCGCCGTTCATGACAATAAAGTCAGGTTTGAAGCCTACCAGCTCTTCGTCCGTTGGGCGAATGAACATATTTTTAACGAAGTGGGCCTGCCAGGCGACTTCCGTAATAAAGCGCACGGAAAGACGCGTATCGGCATTTGCGCCGCAGAACGCATCAACAATGAATAAGCGTTTACCAGAAAGCTGATGCGTCACCAGACCTTTCAGGTGTTGCCAGGTTTCCTGGGAAAGCGGCTTATTATCGTTTTTACCTTTACCCTTATCGGACCACCACAGCGTATCACGCGTGGTGTCGTCGCGAACAATATACTTATCCTTAGGCGAACGACCGGTAAAAATACCGGTATCAACGGCAACAGCGCCCAGGTTAGTTAACACGCCACGCTCATAGCCTTCCAGACCAGGATTAAGTTCTTCCTGATAAAGGGTGTCGTAGCTGGGATTGTAAACGATATCCTGGACGTCGTTGATACCATAAGCCTTGAGATCTTGCGGGGTTAAATTGTTAACGCGCATATCACTGCTCCTTAGCCAATATATATTACCGAAAATAGTAAGGTTTTTTGAGGTTGGTTAACCGCGACAAGGCTCATAGATTTACGTATCTGGACAAAATCACGATTGACGAAAAACACTGTGACTCCTGTCACGCAGCGGCGGTTATTATGGCAGGAAACCTACTTTTGTTGTGGAAAATGTTCTGAAAACGTTAAAAGGAAGTGTTTTTGACCGACATAATGTGACTGTAATCGCATTCATGTAGGAAAGTTACGTAACACCAACATTAACAATATCGATTCACCTCTCTGCGTTTTTTTCTGAATTATGCATGACGACGCCTGGCGGTGAACAGATGATGCAATAATGCGGCTTTCTCATCATTCTGGATAACGACATGGAAAGTGTAGCGCTTTCACGTACTACTCGCTGGGGGATGTTGCTCACCGGTTTGCTGCAGGGCGTCTTGTGCTACCTGCTGATGGCCTGGCTGGTACCACAAAATAGCGACTGGCTGTTCTATGGTATGCCTGCGACGATAGCGTTGTCGTCAATGCTATTGCTTACCGTGGTCTCTTTTAAACAGCGCGCGCTGTGGGGCTGGCTGGGGCTGATCTTTGTGGTCGTGCTGGCAATGAGCGGCTGGCTGAAATGGCAGGTTGAGGCGGTGGAGAAATGGCGCCTGGCCGAGCTCCTCTGGCTGTATGGTCTCCGGCTTGTGTTGATGGCGATGCTGGTATTACCCTGGATGCAATATCAGTTACATTCGCAAACCGGTTCGGCGCGTTATCCCCAGTTTTATCTGCGGTTATGGCATAACGTACTGACATTGTTTATCGTCCTGGTCGCTAACGGACTGTTCTGGCTGGTGCTTCTGCTCTGGAGCGCGCTATTCAGGCTGGTGGGCATCCGCTTTTTCAGCACCCTTTTCTTTGAAACTGAAGCCTTTATTTATGTGACCATCGGCCTGATTACGGCGCTGGCGGTCATTCTCGCCCGCACGCAGTCGCGCCTTGTGGCGGCGGTGCAAAAGCTGCTGACGCTGATCGCGACGGGGTTACTGCCGGTGGTGTCGCTGCTGGCATTGCTGTTTATTGTGACGTTACCCTTTACCGGACTGGAGGCGATTTCTGCGCGTGTTTCCGCTGCGGGGCTGCTATCCACGCTGACGCTGATGCTGCTGCTCCTCGTGGCGATTGTCAACGAACCGCAAAAGCGCGTATTACCCTATCCGCGCGTATTACGCGGTTTGATTAGCGCCTCGCTGTGCGTTGCCCCGATATATATGCTGCTGGCGGGCTGGGCGCTATGGGTACGCATTCAGCAATACGGCTGGACGCCGGATCGTTTGTATGGCGCGCTGACGGTGTCTGTCTTGCTGGTATGGTCCTTCGGTTATCTAATCGGTCTGTTACGCCGCGGACGCGACCCTGGTGAGTGGCAAGGCAAGGTGATACTGAGCGTCTCTTTGCTGACGCTGGTGATATTGCTGTTGCTGGCCTCGCCTGTACTTGATGTCTGGCGTATTAGCGTCAACAGCCATATGGCGCGTTACCATAGCGGTAAAATTACTGCGGATCAGATCAGCCTGTATATGCTGGATCACAGCGGCAAACCTGGCCAGGAAGCGCTGAAATCGTTGCGGGATGACGAGGCGTTTACGCAGAACAGAAAGCGCAATCGTGAACTGATGACGTTTTTGCAGAGAAATAAGGTCGCTCCGACGGCGGACGATTTAGCGCGGGTGGTGATGATTGCACCCGGTAGCCAGAAGCCGGATGCCGCATTTTGGGCGTTTGTCAAAGAGCAGAGTTATTCGGACGATTCCTGCCTTGAACCGGATGCCTGCGTGCTGGTGAGTCAGGATCTTAACGGTGACGGTCAGCCTGAGCAGGTGCTGTATAACTTTATTGTTGCCGAGAGCCAGGTCTACGGCTTAAAAGAGGGGAAATGGACGCAGAAAGCGTTCGCCCGATTGCCGGACGGGTTTTCTAAGACGCAACTGTTGCACGCGATTGCCGGGCATCAGTTAGACTCAGCCCCCAAAGCCTGGCGCGATATCATTGTTGATGGTAAGCGGTTGGATGTGGATTACTACAACGAGTAAGCTTTTTGCCGGATGGCGGCATAAATGCCTTATCCGGCCTACGGAGCGGGATGCTGTAGGCCAGATAAGCGCAGCGCCATCAGGCAATGACGTTGCCGACTACGAGGCGATTAATGAACCTGTGGATCGGCAGGAGAGGCGTTGTTACGGATCTCCGCGATATCCATCGCATTGAACAGGTAATGATTGCCGCAGTAATCGCAGTGCATATCGATTTCGCCTTCTTCCGCCAGAATGCTGTCCACTTCTTCATCCGGCAATGTTTTCAGCGCGCCCGCGCAACGTTCGCGTGAACAGGTGCATTTGAATTCAACATTTTGCGGATCGTAGAGCGTGACTTCTTCTTCGTGATACAAACGCCACAGCACGTCATTTGCCGGTAACGTCAGCAGCTCTTCGCTTTTAATGGTTTCCGTCAACATAGCCAGATGGTCGAAATCCTCCGCCTGCGCGTTCTGTGCCGGCATCACCTGAAGCAACATTCCACCTGCCGCCGGTTTACCGTCGACATCGCCGGTACGGATAAACAGGCGCGTCGGCAACTGCTCGGAGCGCAGGAAGTAATCTTCCAGGCACGCCGCCAGAGTATCGCCTTCCAGACCCACCACGCCCTGATAGCGTTCACCCTCTTCCGGCGTAATGGTGATCACCAGATAGCCGTTGCCAACCAGCGTTTTGAGATCCGCATTGTCAGGGATATCGCCCTGAACGCGAGCCACGCCGCGCATCTGCTGCTGATTATTGCCATTGATCACCGCCAGGCTTAACGGCCCGTCGCCCTGGAGCTGTACCGTAATGTCACCGGCAAACTTCAGCGTCGCGGTCAGCAGGCTAGTGGCGACCAGCAGTTCGGCCAGTACGGTTTTCACCGGCTGCGGGTAGGTATGATTGTCGAGGATCTGTTGCAAGGTTTCCGAAACGGTCACCAGCTCGCCGCGAACGGCAAAGTTTTCAAACAGATAACGATGTAATTGGTCATGTTGCGGCATAATCATCTCTCTTGCGGGTGACAGTTATTCGCTGTCGCCGTGTTTAAATCGTAACAGGTCGCGGCGCTCTTTCTTGTCCGGTCGCCTGTCCGGATGCGGCATGGTCAGGGCGTTAAGCTTGCGCGCCTGCGCCATTTTTTCGCGTTTTTCCACGCTTTCCGCCGTCTCTTCATACAGAGCGGCGGCTTCGCTGGCCGGACGGCGCTGTTCGGTGATGGCTTTAACGATCACCGTCCGTTCGTCATTTCCCTGACGCAGGGTAAGGGTTGCGTTCAGCTCGACGATTTTGCTCGGCTTACTGCGCTGGCCGTTGTAATGCACCTTACCGCCTTCAATCATCTCGCGGGCCAGCGCGCGGGTTTTATAAAAACGCGCGGCCCACAGCCATTTATCCAGTCTGACCTCAACGGAGGACTTTTCTTTCATGGCGTCTCCTTCACTTCAGCGAGGGGATCAGACGGCGGTAATCGTTCAGGGACGGATGGCGCGTATATTGCTTTTCCGCCAGGCCGGAATCGGGATTCGTCACGCCAAGACAGTAGCGAATACCAAACCGGGCGGCGGCGTCGAGAATCGGTTCGCTGTCATCGATAAACAGCGTTTTCTCTGCGCTTATTCCCGTTTCCTCAGTGACAGCGCGCCATAACCGCTGATCCTCTTTGGGATAACCAAATGTGTGGGTGGAAAGTAATAAATCAAGGTGTGAGGCCAGACCGGTATGCTCCAGCTTCACCGCCAGGTTATGTGGATGCGCATTGGTGAGCAGAATCCGACGTTTTCCGCTGGCTTTTAACGCATTCAGAAACGGTACGGTATCGTCGCGCAAAACGGCGCGCGGCCCTTGCGCCGTCGTCATGGCGCAAATATCCAGACCCAGACGCTCGCTCCAGTAATCCAGACAGTACCAGTTTAGCGTATGCTGTACGGCATGATACTGCTGGCGAATATATTCCTGCGCGTCCTGCGGCGAAATACCCTGCTGCGCGCCGTAGGTTTCCGGTACCAGCTTTTGCCAGAAATAGTTATCGAACGCGAGATCGAGCAGCGTGCCGTCCATATCCAGCAAAACGGTATCCACGTTTTGCCAGTCAATATCAATATGCATGGGGAACTCCAGGGTAACGCAATTTGCGCGACAGGGTAGCATACCCTGTCGCACGGCGGCGCTATCAGATGAGATTTTCCGGAGAGACGGTTAACCTGGGATTGAGGCAGCTTTCATAGTATTCCTGGATGTCCGCCATACGGGTACGGTGGCGTTGATAACGCCTGAACGCCTGAATGCCGTTGTAGACCGCGCTCACTATCATTGCCAGCATCAGCAGCGTGGTGCCGAGGTAACGCCACCAGCCGGATTTATCGGGGATACGATGCAGGCTGATATGCTGCGTGCCGTTGGCATCGGTATACACGCTGGTGACAATGCCCTCGGCGCTAAATGGCGTCTGCATGAGCGTTTGCGCCAGACGCTGGAAGGCGCTCCACTGTTCCTGCGCGGGATAGTCATACAGCGGCGTTGACGGCCAGGCCTGATCAACCAGTTCGCTACCTTCATCGCTGGCGATCAGGAATCCGCCGGGAGCGGGGCTATTCAGCGACTGGGCGGCACGCGCGGTCTCGCGAGAAATAAACGGCGCCGTTGAGGTCGTGACCAGATTTTCCAGCGACTCTGCGCTTACGGGGCGTAGCAGCACGTTGACGCCGTCCAGTTTGCCAGCGTTCGCGCGTTTCACCAGCGCGTTCCAGTCCTTACTGTTACCGAGATTAACCAGCGCATTTTTCAGACGCACGCACTCGTCTTCCGCCGCGCACAAATCAGCGGTTTTCAGAACAATATCGCCAAAGTCATCTAATAATACCATGCCCGATTTTTGGATCGCGGAGCGTAAAGATGCGCTGACGCGCGAGTCGTCTTCGGGTTTTGGATGGAGCTGACGATTTACCGCCTGGCTTAGCGCCATCGCTTTATTCACCAGGTCTGATTCCGGTAGCGGTAACGCAGGCGCGTCATTCCAGATGATTTGCGAGCAATCGAACGGCATAAACGGTGAGTTAGACTGGCCGCTCCAGGTCGCGCCGGAATGAATATTACACATTCCTTTACCGCTCAGGTGCAGCGTATCGCCCACCCGCACGCCAGCTTTTTCAAGCTGTTTTACCGTTGTCGCTTCAATGGTTTGCGCGCCTTTCATCCACGATAGCGTGAACTTGATTGGCATATCCAGCGGGATCCAGAACAGCAGCATAAACAACACCAGCAGCGAACCGATAGCAATAACAGTGCTGCGTAACCAGTGCTGCAACGGGAAGTTTTTCACTTCATCATGCAGGGATAAAAACCGGCCCTGGCGCGCGACATGGCGATCAAGGTAAATATCAATATCCGTTTGTTGCCCAAGATCCTGCGTAATGTAGGGTTGCCAGTGGGCAGGGTAAATAAGGTCGATGATGCCCAGCGAAATATTGTTAATCTGCTCCTGATTATTCTCCCCAAACAGTCCCCAGCGGCGGGGCGTTCCCCGCAGACAGTGAATTTCCCGCAGCGCACTTTTCGACGGCGGCGCAAAAAGTCCCCAAAGTCCGGCTGCCAGCAGCAGGATAGCGCCGCCTATCATCCACGGTACAAAAACGTCTGGCGTTATCAGACAGAAAAAGAATAACAAAAAGGAGGCGACGATTAACAACGCTTCGCGCAAGCCAGCCGGGCGGCTGAGCGCATATTCTTCGTGGGTCTCCTGACGGATATTCAACAGCTCAATCTGCTCGCTCTCTTCGCCGCGAATCGACGCCTGCGTAGAGGCCGTATTCTGTAGCGCGTAGCCGCGCGACTCCTGCATATACTCTTGCAGCGTATGGCCGTTTAAAGAGATCACCAGCGGCAGCGTATCCGTGAGGATCAGCTCAACGTTGTTTTCATCATTGATGTACTGTTCCCAGAAAGGCGGCAGATGGACTTCGACGGAGTCGAGGTAGTAGCGCCATTTATTAGGATCGTCAGTGGTAATGCCGTAGCGGGTGATGGAGTGGGTCAGTATCACGACACTGTTGCTTTCCGCGTTCAGCGTCAGCGAGATGGGCGCAGCACTGGCGCCTGTCGGCCCCGGAACTTGCTGGATCTGGCTAAGGTTATCGAGATAGTTTTCTACCGCGCTGCGCTCTTCGGGCAACAGTTTACGCGTTTGCGCGTCCTGAAAGGCGCTGATCCACGGTAAACTCCCTCGTCTGGACTTTACCCGGAACCGCCATATTGCCAGTAGAGAGCAGGCCAGCAAAGCAGCTATAAAAATCAGAATGGTGCTCATGCTTTCCCCATCTTACTAAGTCTGTCAGGCGTGGTCAGTCGCACCCTGTCCAATAAACATTTTTCTGTGGTTGGCTATCGGCAAGCGTGGAGTTGAACTTGAGCATTGTAAAGCGCATCCCAGTGAAGGCAAATCATAGCAATACCACCAAAAACGGAATATCAGCAAATTCCTGGAGTTATTTCAACCTATTGACTTTTAATTTGAAATAAGAATTAATTTTTATTACGTTACATAAATGTAAATAAACGGCAATTCGCATTGCCGAAACCGTGCGGTATGTCGCACAATGACCACAGATTACACTGCAAAGATTCTCACAATGAGCAAATCATTACAAAAACCCACCATTCTGAAAGTGGAAACCGTCGCACAATCCCGACTGTTTAACGTAGAAAGCGTGGATCTGGAGTTCAGCAACGGCGTGCGTCGCGTGTATGAACGTATGCGACCATCAACCCGTGAGGCGGTAATGATTGTGCCGATCGTTGATGAGCATCTGATTCTTATTCGTGAGTATGCGGTGGGAACCGAATCCTATGAGCTGGGCTTCTCGAAAGGATTGATCGACCCGGGCGAGACCGTTTTTGAAGCGGCGAACCGGGAGCTCAAAGAAGAGGTCGGGTTTGGCGCGTATAACCTGACCTTCTTAAAAAAACTCAGCATGGCGCCCTCTTATTTTTCCAGCAAAATGAATATCGTGGTGGCGGAAGATCTCTATCCGGAGTCGCTGGAAGGCGACGAGCCTGAGCCATTGCCGCAGGTACGCTGGCCGCTGGCGCATTTAATGGATCTGCTGGAAGACCCCGATTTTAACGAGGCCCGCAACGTCAGCGCGCTGTTTCTGGTACGCGAGTGGTTGAAAGCGCAGGGCCGAATTGCCTGATGGCGCGGCGTTGATCAAGCCAACGGAAAGTTTGTCTCCCCGTTCGCCGTCATCCGCTAAACACAATAAAAAAGGCGCCGGAGCGCCTTTTTTGATCAGAACAGTTCGTGTGTTTCACCATTATCAATAATGGTGGTTCCCACCTCGTGTACCGCCTGTTGTGTCGGCTGCGTGCCTTCGATGAAATACTCTTCACGGCTGTTACCGCCGCTCGCCAGTTGTCCGGTACTGCGGTCGATATTCACCGTGACGATGCCCGGCGGCGGCGTTAGCGGCTGTTCCGGCACGCCTTCCAGTACGGCTTTCATATAGGTGTCCCATGCAGGTTGCGCGCTCTTCGCGCCGCCCTCATAGCCGGAGATTTGATCTTTGATCGCGCCGGAAGCGGTAGTGCGGCCTAAATCACGGCGGTGATCGTCAAAGCCGATCCATACGGAAGTGACGACGCCAGGACCATAGCCGGAGAACCATGCGTCTTTCGAGCTGTTGGTCGTACCGGTTTTGCCGCCGATATCGCGACGTTTAAGGTCACGCGCCGCACGCCAGCCGGTACCCATCCAGCCGGGTTCGCCGAAGATATTGGTGTTCAACGCGCTTTTAATCAGAAACGCCAGCGGTGTATTGATCACATGCGGCGCGTACTCCTGCGTGCCGTTTTGCGCGACCAGCTCCTGGTTTGCCTGTTCCAGCTCAGGCATCGGTACGGCGCTGTTTTGCTGCTCTTGCGAAACCGCGACCTCTTCCACATTGGTGTTTTCCAGCACGTCGGATTTCTGCGTATTGCCGTAAATGACCGGGATATCGCACTCCGGGCAGGCGATTTTCGGTTTCGCTTCGAAGATCACGCCGCCCTGATCGTTCTCAATCTTGCTGATGAAATACGGGTCGATCAGGAAACCGCCGTTCGCCATCACCGCATAACCGCGCGCAACCTGCATCGGCGTGAAGGAGGCGGAGCCCAGCGCCAGCGATTCGGTATGCACGATATTCTGCGCCGGGAAGCCGAAGCGTTGCAGATATTCCGCCGCATAGTCGACGCCCATGGCGCGCATGGCGCGTACCATCACCACGTTTTTCGACTGCCCCAGCCCCTGGCGTAAACGAATCGGTCCGGCGTACTGCGGCGGAGAGTTTTTCGGACGCCAGTCTGAACCGGCCCCGGCGTCCCAGCGGGAAATCGGCACATCGTTGAGCATACTGGCGAGCGTTAGCCCTTTATCCATTGCGGCGGTGTAGAGGAACGGTTTGATGTTCGACCCCACCTGACGCAGAGCTTGCGTCGCGCGGTTAAATTTACTCTGATTAAAATCGAAACCGCCGACCAGCGCCAGTACCGCGCCTGTTTGCGGGTTAAGCGAAACCAGCGCGGAGTTCACTTCCGGTACCTGCGCCAGCCACCAGTCGTTATCCACCTGACGAACCCAGATTTGCTGACCTGTCTGGACGACATCGGTAACTTTACGCGGCGTCGGCCCCTGCTGTGTATCCGAGCGGTAAGGTCGCGCCCAACGCATTCCTTCCATATGTAGCGAAACGGACGTACCGTCGGCAAGCGCAGCGGTCGCCTCTTGCGGATTAGCGCTGGTGACCACGGCGGGAAGCAGCGGTCCGTAGGTCGGCAACGCTTTCAACGTATCGGTAATTTTTTTACTGTCCCACGCTGTTTCGCCCACTTTCCATAGCACATTCGCCGGGCCGCGATAACCGTGGCGCATGTCATAGTCCAGCACGTTATTACGCACCGCCTGTTGCGCGGCCTGCTGCACTTTGCGGGTGATGGTCGTGTAAATACGATAACCATCTTCGTAAGCGCTTTCGCCATAACGGTTATACATTTCCTGGCGCACCATTTCCGACAGATAAGGCGCGGAGAAGGCGATTTCCGGCGCGTGATAATTTGCGTCGATAGGTTCGCTACGGGCCTGATCGTACTGCGCCTGAGTGATATATCCCTCGCTTAACATTCGCGAAAGCACTACGTTACGGCGCGCTATCGCCCGATCCATCGAGTAGAGCGGGTTAAAGGTAGAAGGCGCTTTAGGTAGCCCGGCGATAACCGCCATTTCGCTTAGACTAAGCTGGTCGACCGTCTTACCAAAGTAGACCTGTGCCGCCGCGCCAACGCCATAGGCGCGGTAGCCGAGATAGATCTTGTTCAGATAGAGTTCGAGGATCTCATTTTTATTCAGCAACTGCTCAATACGAATCGCCAGAAACGCTTCCTTGATCTTGCGCATCAGCGTGCGTTCGGGGCTAAGGAAGAAGTTTCGCGCCAGTTGCTGGGTAATGGTACTTGCTCCCTGCGATGCGTGACCGGAGAAGAGCGCGACGCTGGCCGCACGGAAAATACCTACCGGGTCAATGCCGTGATGCTCATAAAAGCGGCTATCTTCGGTGGCGATAAAGGCGTTGATCATTTCCGGCGGAATTTGAGCGAGCGTAACGGGAATACGACGTTTTTCGCCATATTGCGCGATAAGTTCGCCATCCGCGCTGTAAACCTGCATCGGAATTTGCAAACGCACATCTTTCAATGTCGCGACGTCAGGTAGCTGTGGCTCAATATAGCGATAAAGGCCATAAATCGAGCCTGCTCCCAGCAGGATGCAACATACTGCAAGGATCAATAAATACTTTACGAACTTCACTGGAGATTTCCCATTTAGTGTCATTTGGGCAGTTTATAAACAAACGCGCGGTAGTATAAAGGCAAGCCAGACGCATTGATATACCCGTTAACGCGACGGGTGATAAGGAGATCGACCGTTATGGCTTTTAAAACCTGGCAAATAGGATTGCATATTCAGCAGCATGAAGCGCTGGCCATCGCCGTTATTCGCGGCGCATCGGGCTGGTCCCTGCAACGTTGGTGGCGACTGCCGCTGATGAACGCCTCCACGGCAGAGGGTACGATTCCTGACCCGCAATCGCTGGCTCACGTACTGCGACCCTGGAGCCGCGAGCTGCCGCTACGTCACCGTATTTATCTCTCTTTTCCCGCAAATCGGACATTGCAACGCGCTTTTCCACATCCGCCGATGCGTCTGCGGGAACGTGAGCAAGTCGCATGGCTTTCACAAACGATGGCGCGTGAGCTGGATATGGATCCGGACTTATTGCGTTTCGACTTTCAGGACGATGCGCTGAGCCCCGCGTTCAACGTTACCGCCGTGCAAAGCAAAGAAATTTCAGAGCTGTTAACGCTGGCGCAAACGCTCAATGTGCGCATCGCTGCTGTAACGCCCGATGCCTGCGCGTTACAGCGCTTGCTGCCGTTTATACCTTCGGGGCGGCAATGTCTGGTCTGGCGCGATGAGAGCCAGTGGCTGTGGGCGACGCGCTATGCGTGGGGACGTAAATCGGCGCGCGATGCGACGACGCTGCATGACCTTGCCGCGACGTTATCCGTCGTGCCGGAACATATTTCGTTATGCGCCGAAGGCGAATTCGACCCCTGGCGCGCCGTTACCGTCCGCCAACCGCCGGTTCCGCCGGACGGTTATCGCTTTGCGATTGCGCTGGGTTTAGCCATAGGGGAGATACGCTGATGGCGCATTCTGTCAATTTGCTCCCCTGGCGGCGCCAACATTACGTAGCGCGTCTGCGGCTGTGGTGCGTGGTATGGGGCGCGTCCCTGCTGCTGATAGCAAGCCTCGCGACGATCGCCCGGTTGGTTTTTTGGCAGGAGGGGAGGATTAATGAACTGCTACTGACGGCGGAAAACGGACGCACGACGGCACTTGCGGCGAACATACCGCAGTTGCAGCAGCGTCAGCGACAGCAACAGGCGCGATTACAACGTCAGGCGCAGCGTGAACTGACGCAAGCCTGGCAATCTATCTTGACTGACCTTGCCAGCCTGTTGCCAGAGCAGGCATGGCTGACAAGCCTCAATTATCAGCAAGAGACGCTAGAGCTGGAAGGGCTGGCGAGAACGTTTGACGCCCTGCTCACGCTTGAAACATCGCTTCGTCACTATGTCAGTTTTCCGCTAAACCGCACGGGCGCCACGCGGCAGGATGCGCAAGGGCGCTGGCAGTTCCATTATCAGTTAACGAGGAGCGCCGCCCGTGAACGCGCTCTTTGATATCTGGTACGGGATGTCGCGCTGTGGTCGGGTTTTTTGTTGGTGTGCAGGCGTGCTGTGCCTGACGCTGACGGTTGCGTTATCTGTGGGCTATCCCGGCTGGAAAACGCTGGATACGCAACATGCGCGGTTAAGCCAGCAGCGCGAGGCCGCCCGGCAACAGTGGCGTCATCTGCGCCGTCTGAGCGTCGCGGCTGAACCGCTTTTCGGGGGCACCGTTGAAAATCCGCGTCCTTTTTCGCCGTTAGATTTCCAGGCGCCTCCCCTGCGTTTGCTGCACTGGCAGCCATCGGCGCAGGGGGGAGAAATGGCGCTGAAAACGTCCTGGGATGCGGTGCCGTCGCTGTTTGTCCGGTTGGCCGAAAGCGAGATGAGCGTAAGTCGGTTTTCATTGCGTAGAGAGGGGGCGGAATTATTGATAACGCTGCAACTGGAGCGCCTGGCGAATGAAGGTTAGCCGCGGTGTATTGCTCTGTTTTTGTTTGCTGACGTTGACGGGAATGCGCGATCCCTTCCGCCCGCCGGAAGATCGCTGCCGGATAGCGGAACTCTCGCAGTGGCGGTATCAGGGCGCGGTGCGTAAAGGCGAGCGATGGACAGGCATTCTTAAAGACAGCCAGCAAAAATGGCGGCGAGTGGAAGAAGGGCAGACGCTGGAAAACGGTTGGACGATTGTCCGCCTGACGGCGGAAGCCTTAACGTTAACGACCGGTAAAAATTGTGCGCCGCCGCAGTGGCGGTGGCTACGTCAGGGAGCGGACAATGAAGCGATGGATAGCCATAATACTGATAGCCTTGATGCCCGCCGCGCAGGCGGGAAAAGCGGCGAAAGTGACGCTGGTGGTTGACGACGTCCCTGTGGTGCAGGTTTTGCAGGCTTTAGCCGAGCAGGAGCGGCAGAATCTGGTGGTGTCGCCGGACGTCAGCGGGACATTATCGCTACATCTGACGGATGTGCCGTGGAAACAGGCGCTACAGACGGTGGTCAATAGCGCGGGGCTGGTGCTGCGTCAGGAGGGGAATATTTTCCATGTTCATTCACAGGCCTGGCAGAAAGAACACAGTGCGCGGCAGGATGCCGAGCGGTTAAGGCTTCAGGCTAATTTACCGCTGGAAAACCGCAGCATTAGCCTGCAATACGCCGATGCCGCCGAACTGGCGAAAGCGGGCGAGAAACTCCTGAGCGCGAAGGGAACCATCATGGTAGATAAGCGCACCAACCGCCTGCTGTTGCGCGATAACCGCGCGGCCCTGGCGGAGCTGGAAAAATGGGTATCGCAAATGGATCTGCCGGTGGCGCAGGTGGAGCTGGCGGCGCATATCGTCACCATTAACGAAAAGAGTCTACGGGAACTGGGCGTAAAGTGGACGCTGGCTGACGCGAAGCAAGCGGGCGCGGTGGGTGACGTGACGACGCTTTCCAGTGATTTATCCGTCGCCGCCGCCACCTCACGCGTCGGGTTTAACATCGGGCGCATTAACGGACGCTTGCTGGATCTGGAGCTGTCAGCGCTGGAGCAAAAGCAGCAGTTGGATATTATCGCCAGCCCCCGGCTGCTGGCTTCCCATCTGCAGCCAGCCAGTATCAAGCAAGGCAGCGAAATTCCTTATCAGGTTTCCAGCGGCGAAAGCGGCGCGACCTCCGTGGAATTTAAAGAAGCGGTGCTGGGAATGGAGGTGACGCCCACCGTTTTGCAAAAAGGGCGCATCCGCCTGAAGTTACATATCAGCCAGAATGTCCCCGGTCAGGTACTACAACAGGCTGACGGCGAAGTGCTGGCGATAGATAAACAGGAAATTGAAACGCAGGTAGAGGTAAAAAGCGGCGAGACGCTGGCGCTGGGCGGTATTTTTTCGCGAAAAAATAAATCGGGTAGCGATAGCGTGCCGCTATTGGGGGATATTCCCTGGCTTGGTCAGCTCTTCCGCCATGACGGCAAAGAGGACGAGCGACGCGAATTAGTGGTGTTTATCACCCCCAGACTGGTGGCGACAGAATAATTTATGCATAAAAAAGCGCTGTTTTTGCACTGAACGCATCTGCGGGATTTGACGTGCGGATGTATTTAGCATACAAGGAGTACCGATTTGAGAGTCGTGCTTTTCGTTGCTTACGCATTGATTAATGCGCTTTGCCTTGCCGAAGGTGTGCATAAGACCGATGATAAACGGCTGAATGTCCGCTGATGCAGACGTATTGGTTCTGCGGATTGCGCACAATTGTTTGAAAGTAGAGCAATTTGTAGGCCGGATATGTTGTTCTGGTCGCCATCCGGCAACGCTAACTCGGGTTTTGCAACAATCAGGCTTGGTGATTTATTCAGTTGCCAAACCCGCTTGAGTATTGAGATAATTTTCAGTCTGACTCTCGCAATATCTTATGAGGTTTCAGTTCATGTCCTGCTGCGCTGGGTGTCTGTGAAGCGGGTTTACCATTAACGAATAGTCTTAGTAGTACCGAAAAAATGGCAGAGAAACGCAATATCTTTCTGGTTGGGCCTATGGGTGCCGGAAAAAGCACTATTGGGCGCCAGTTAGCTCAACAACTCAATATGGAATTTTACGATTCTGATCAAGAGATTGAGAAACGAACCGGAGCTGATGTGGGCTGGGTCTTCGATGTTGAAGGTGAAGACGGCTTCCGTAATCGTGAAGAAAAAGTTATCAACGAATTGACGGAAAAACAGGGTATTGTGCTGGCAACCGGCGGTGGCTCTGTAAAATCGCGTGAAACGCGTAACCGTCTCTCCGCGCGTGGCGTCGTGGTCTACCTTGAAACGACCATCGAAAAACAACTGGCGCGCACGCAGCGTGATAAAAAACGCCCGCTGTTGCAGGTTGAAGCACCGCCTCGCGAAGTTCTGGAAGCGCTGGCTAACGAACGCAATCCGCTGTACGAAGAGATTGCCGACGTCACCATTCGCACCGACGATCAAAGCGCTAAGGTTGTGGCAAACCAGATTATTCATATGCTGGAAAGCAACTAATTCAAGCAGAATACGCTGGGTAAGCGGGCACAAGTAACTAAGGTGGATGTCGCGTCATGGAGAGGATTACAGTCACTCTCGGGGAACGTAGTTACCCGATCACCATCGCGGCTGGTTTGTTTAACGAACCAGCTTCATTCTTGCCGCTGAAATCAGGCGATCAGGTCATGTTAGTGACCAACGAAACCCTGGCGCCGCTTTATCTGGACAAGGTTCGCGGCGTACTCGAACGGGCGGGCGTTAACGTAGACAGCGTGATTCTTCCTGACGGCGAGCAGTATAAGAGCCTGACGGTGCTGGATACGGTGTTTACGGCGTTACTGAAAAAACCGCATGGTCGTGATACCACGCTGGTCGCGCTTGGCGGCGGCGTGATTGGCGATCTCACCGGTTTTGCGGCGGCCAGCTACCAGCGAGGCGTTCGTTTCATCCAGGTGCCAACTACCTTACTGTCGCAGGTTGATTCTTCCGTGGGCGGGAAGACCGCCGTCAACCATCCCCTTGGCAAAAACATGATTGGCGCGTTTTACCAACCCGCTTCTGTGGTTGTCGATCTTGATTGCCTGAAAACGCTCCCCGCACGCGAACTGGCATCGGGACTGGCAGAGGTGATCAAATACGGCATTATACTTGACGCGGACTTCTTCACCTGGCTTGAGGATAATCTGGATGCGCTATTGCGTCTGGACGGCCCGGCGATGGCGTACTGTATTCGTCGTTGTTGCGAGCTGAAAGCCGAAGTTGTTGCCGCCGACGAGCGTGAAGCGGGCTTACGTGCTTTACTGAATCTTGGACATACCTTTGGCCACGCCATTGAAGCGGAAATGGGATATGGCAATTGGTTACATGGTGAAGCCGTTGCCGCAGGTATAGTGATGGCTGCGCGCGCATCCGAGCGTTTGGGGCAGTTCAGTTCTGCTGATACGCAGCGCATCATCGCTCTACTCGAACGGGCCGGGCTGCCAGTCAATGGCCCTTGCGAGATGTCCGCTCAGGACTATTTGCCGCACATGCTGCGAGATAAAAAAGTGTTAGCGGGGGAGCTGCGTTTAGTGCTTCCGCTGGCCATAGGGAAAAGTGAAGTGCGCGGCGGAGTGTCGCACGAAGTCGTTCTTAGCGCGATTGCTGACTGTCAGCAGGCGTAACAACAAGAAAGGTCAGACTGATATTGCGTAGATGTCAGTCTTTTAGCTTCAGGTTATGTGCAATGTCGTAAGCATTAACCTTTGAGTGGGGTGTTAAATGGATGAATTCAAACCAGAAGACGAGCTGAAACCCGATCCCAGCGATCGTCGTACTGGTCGTTCTCGTCAATCTTCAGAACGCGATAATGAGCCGCAGATCAACTTTGATGACGTTGATCTGGACGCCGACGATCGCCGTCCGACGCGTACGCGTAAAGCGCGTAGTGAAGAACCTGAAGTTGAAGAAGAGTACGAATCCGATGAAGACGATACGGTGGACGAAGAGCGTGTTGAACGCCGTCCACGTAAGCGTAAAAAAGCGGCCCATAAGCCAGCCTCTCGTCAGTACATGATGATGGGCGTTGGCGTACTGGTGCTGCTGCTGTTGATTATCGGTATCGGCTCCGCGCTGAAAGCCCCCTCTACGTCTTCCAGCGAGCCGTCGGCCTCTGGCGAAAAGAGTATCGATCTTTCCGGTAACGCCGCCGATCAGGCGAATGCGACCCAGCCTGCGCCGGGCGCCACCTCCGCAGAACAAACCGCGGGCAATACGTCGCAGGATATTTCGTTGCCGCCGATTTCTTCAACGCCGACGCAGGGACAGTCGCCTGTGGTCGCTGACGGTCAGCAGCGCGTGGAAGTGCAGGGCGATCTGAATAATGCGCTGACGCAGAATCCAGAGCAGATGAACAATGTTGCGGTGAACTCTACGTTGCCGACAGAGCCTGCAACCGTCGCGCCAGTTCGCAATGGCAGCACGACGCGTCAGGCGGCGGTTAGCGAACCTACCGAGCGTCATACCACGCGTCCGGAACGTAAACAGGCCGTCATTGAACCTAAGAAACCGCAGACCACGGCGAAAACCACCACTGCGGAACCGAAGAAACCGGTCGCGCCAGTGAAACGCACGGAACCGGCAGCGCCAGCCGCGACGCCGAAAGCGACCACCACGACGGCTGCGCCGACAGCGACGGCAAGCGCTGCGCCGGTACAAACCGCGAAGCCAGCGCAAGCCTCGACGACGCCTGTCGCAGGCGGCGGGAAAAGCGCCGGCAACGTTGGCGCATTAAAGAGCGCGCCATCCAGCCACTACACATTGCAGCTCAGTAGTTCTTCAAATTACGACAACCTGAACGGTTGGGCGAAGAAAGAGAACCTGAAAAATTATGTGGTATACGAGACGACGCGTAATGGACAACCGTGGTATGTGCTGGTAACGGGGATGTATGCTTCGAAAGAAGATGCTAAACGTGCGGTGTCCACCTTACCTGCCGATGTGCAGGCGAAAAACCCGTGGGCAAAACCGTTGCATCAGGTTCAGGCCGATCTGAAATAATCCAGGCTGTGTCCTGCAATTGCCTGTGAGTGTCGCTGACAGCTATTTTTGTTCAGGACAGGCGCGAGGGGCGCATTTGCTACCGTCAAATGCGCCGTAAAGCAACGCGGCACAGCCTAAAGCGCAGGATGCTGTCGGAGCTTTCTCCACAGCCGGAGAAGGTGTAATTAGTTAGTCAGCATGAAAAAAAATCGCGCTTTTTTGAAGTGGGCAGGGGGAAAATACCCTCTGCTTGATGATATCAAACGACATTTGCCAAAAGGCGAGTGCCTTGTCGAACCTTTTGTGGGTGCCGGATCGGTGTTTCTTAACACCGACTTTTCTCGTTATATCCTCGCCGATATCAACAGCGACCTTATTAGCCTCTATAACATCGTGAAGTTACGTACTGACGAGTATGTACAGGCTTCGCGCGAGCTGTTTATGCCTGAAACTAACCAGGCTGAGGTCTATTACCAACTCCGTGAGGAGTTCAACACCTGCCAGGACCCCTTTCGTCGGGCGGTACTGTTTTTATATCTGAACCGCTACGGTTATAACGGACTCTGTCGCTATAACTTACGCGGGGAATTTAATGTACCGTTTGGTCGTTATAAAAGACCTTACTTCCCGGAAGCGGAGTTGTACCACTTTGCAGAAAAAGCGCAGAATGCGTTCTTTTACTGTGAGTCATACGCAGACAGTATGGCGCGTGCGGACAAGTCGTCGGTGGTCTATTGCGATCCGCCTTATGCGCCGCTGTCCGCCACGGCTAACTTCACAGCGTATCACACCAATAGTTTTAGCCTGACGCAACAAGCGCATCTGGCGGAAATCGCTGAGAATCTGGTCAGTAACCGGATACCGGTGCTCATTTCCAACCATGATACGGCGCTCACACGCGAGTGGTATCAACTCGCAAAATTGCATGTCGTCAAAGTTAGACGCAGTATAAGCAGCAACGGCGGCACACGTAAAAAGGTGGACGAACTGCTGGCTCTGTACCAACCAGGAGTCGCAACGCCTGCAAGAAAATAATTCTCAAGGAGAAGCGGATGAAACAGTATTTGATTGCCCCCTCAATTCTGTCGGCTGATTTTGCTCGCCTGGGTGAAGACACCGCCAAAGCGCTGGCTGCCGGTGCTGATGTTGTACACTTTGACGTCATGGATAATCACTATGTGCCGAACCTGACTATCGGCCCGATGGTGCTGAAATCTCTACGTCAATACGGTATTACCGCGCCTATTGATGTCCACCTGATGGTCAAGCCAGTCGACCGTATCGTGCCCGACTTTGCCGCCGCTGGCGCGAGCATCATTACTTTTCACCCGGAAGCCTCCGAACATGTTGACCGCACGCTACAGTTGATTAAAGAACACGGCTGTAAAGCGGGGCTGGTATTCAACCCGGCAACGTCGCTCAGTTATCTCGATTACGTCATGGACAAACTGGATGTGATCCTGCTGATGTCCGTGAACCCAGGCTTCGGCGGCCAGTCTTTTATTCCGCAGACGCTGGATAAACTGCGCGAAGTGCGTCGCCGCATTGATGCGTCCGGTTACGACATTCGCCTGGAAGTGGACGGCGGCGTGAAGGTGAACAATATCGGCGAGATCGCCGCAGCAGGTGCGGACATGTTTGTTGCGGGGTCGGCAATTTTCGATAAACCCGACTACAAAAAAGTGATTGATGAAATGCGCAGTGAGCTGGCAAAGGTAAGTCATGGATAAGTTAAAGAATATTCGGGGCGTCGCCTTTGATCTTGACGGTACGCTGGTGGATAGCGCGCCGGGTCTTGCCGCGGCGGTAGATATGGCGCTGTATGCGCTGGAACTGCCGGTCGCGGGCGAGGAGCGCGTGATTACCTGGATTGGTAACGGCGCAGACGTATTGATGGAACGCGCGCTGACCTGGGCTCGTGAGGAGCGCGCCACGCTGCGTAAGACGATGGGTAAACCGCCCGTTGATGAAGATATTCCTGCCGAGGAACAGGTACGTATTCTGCGTAAGCTGTTCGACAGGTATTATGGCGAAGTGGCGGAAGAGGGCACCTTTTTATTTCCGCATGTCGCCGACACGCTGGGCGCGCTGCACGCCAGCGGATTGTCATTAGGTCTGGTGACGAATAAGCCGACGCCGTTCGTCGCGCCGTTGCTGGAATCGCTTGATATCGCCAAATACTTTGGTGTGGTTATCGGCGGCGATGATGTGCAAAATAAGAAGCCGCATCCGGAGCCGCTGTTGCTGGTGGCAAGCCGGCTGGGCATGATGCCGGAGCAGATGCTTTTTGTCGGCGATTCGCGTAATGATATTCAGGCTGCAAAAGCGGCGGGCTGCCCTTCGGTTGGCCTGACATACGGCTACAATTATGGCGAAGCGATCGCCCTTAGCGAGCCGGACGTCATTTATGACAGTTTTAACGATCTTTTGCCCGCACTTGGGCTTCCGCATAGCGATAACCAGGAAATAAAAAATGACTAAGCCCATCGTTTTTAGTGGCGCACAGCCCTCAGGTGAATTGACCATTGGCAACTATATGGGGGCATTGCGTCAGTGGGTAAACATGCAGGATGACTATCATTGCATCTACTGCATCGTAGACCAACATGCTATTACCGTGCGTCAGGACGCGCAGCAGCTACGTAAAGCGACGCTGGATACGCTGGCGCAGTACCTGGCATGTGGTATTGATCCTGAAAAGAGCACTATTTTTGTTCAGTCCCATGTGCCGGAACATGCGCAGCTTGGCTGGGCGCTGAACTGCTATACCTATTTCGGCGAGCTGAGCCGTATGACGCAGTTTAAAGATAAATCTGCGCGCTATGCGGAAAACATTAACGCCGGCCTGTTTGATTACCCGGTGCTGATGGCGGCAGACATCCTGTTGTACCAAACCAATCTGGTGCCGGTAGGCGAAGATCAGAAGCAGCATCTGGAACTGAGCCGCGATATCGCCCAGCGTTTCAACGGGCTGTATGGCGATATTTTCAAAGTACCGGAACCGTTTATTCCAAAATCCGGCGCGCGCGTGATGTCGCTGCTGGAGCCGACAAAGAAAATGTCCAAATCGGACGATAACCGTAATAACGTGATCGGCCTGCTGGAAGATCCGAAATCGGTAGTGAAGAAAATCAAACGTGCGGTCACTGACTCCGACGAGCCGCCGGTAGTGCGTTATGATGTGAAAGAGAAAGCGGGTGTCTCTAACCTGCTGGATATTCTTTCCGCCGTGACCGGTCAGAGCATTCCTGAACTGGAAAAACAGTTTGAAGGTAAAATGTATGGCCATTTGAAAGGCGAAGTGGCGGAGGCGGTTTCCGGAATGCTGTCTGAGTTGCAGGAGCGCTATCACCGTTTCCGCAACGACGAAGCGTTCTTGCAGAAGGTGATGAAAGACGGGGCGGAAAAAGCCAGCGCACGTGCGGCCGAAACGCTGAAAGCCGTTTACGAAGCCATTGGCTTTGTGGCGAAACCGTAAGGGTTATTGCTTGCCCGATGGCGCGAGCTTATCGGGCCTACAAACGAGCGTAAGTTGGACAAGGCATCTGCGCCGTACCGTTTATCAGACCTGTAAAAAAACCGGGAAAATCCCGGTTTTTTTGTATCTGCGCAGTCGTTTCTATTATTGATCGGCAGCCGGGCCGCAACCGCCAATAATTTTAGAAATAGAAATTGCAGGGTGCAGCAAATAATCGTAGCTGCAGTTATTTTTTTTGTTTTCGATATGACCAGTACAAGCAGTGAGCGTCGCCAGAACCCCTGCCACAACGGCAATTTTTACAAATTTAAACATTTCAAAATCCTTGTTGATAAAACGAGCACTACTGGTGGAATAAATATAAGATCTATTTAGCGTATAGTACGATAGCAATTATTAAACTATACAGGTAGTCCAAATAAGGACTTTATCTTTACCAGGGGATATGATTTAAAAAGGCCGCTTAATAATAAGCGGCCTTTATTAGTGTTATATAATGTCGTTTATTTAACGAAATGTTTTCTTAACGTTAAGCATAAAGCCTTTATCGCTGATACCGTCTTCCTTCCACTGGTAGGCATCCAGATGTAGCGCGGTATCATTGCTGCTGTATTTCACGCCGATGGTTGCCAGACCATTAACGCCGCCGCCTTTTTGACCGTCATCCACGCCGAACGATTGACCCGCCGCACCCTGTAATGACGCTGTACGCTGGCTCTTGCTGTAGCTCAGGTTCGGGCCGCCTTCTAGGGTAGCGGTGGCGCTCCAGCCGTCTTTCCCGGCGTAATCCAGCTTCAGGCCGACAATAGAGTCTACCGCCGTTTCGTTGCCAGAGTTCATGGACAGGTTAAAATCTCCGGCGCTGCGCTCTTTGTAGCCTCCTTCCATGGTGTGACGGAATTTCACCCCGGCATACGGCGTGACTTTCAGCGTATCACTCATCATGGTGAAAGTTTTCGCCCCTTCACTGCGAAACTCAAGGTACTGCTGACGCATGTCGGAATCGGCAATTTTGTTGACATCGCCATAAGCGACAGAACGACTGCTGTCGAGGTTGTGCACGTCATAACGCAGGCTGTTGTTCCACGCCAGACCTTCATCAAACGCCATGCTGTGCTTCAGGCCAAAGAACTGGCTGTAGCCGCCGGTCAGGCCGTTATCGCCCGCAGTTTTCGAACCGTCGCCATCCAGACGCGCAATACCGTACTCCAGCGTCAGATTCTGGCTGGCGGTGAGATCCAACGTCTGGCGTAATGCCAGCATGTCGTACTGGGTGTCGTTGCCCAGCTCCGCACGTGGGTCGCCTTTCGCCACCACGTTGAACGCCAGACCATCTTTAATTTGCGGCGCGGCGTCGGCCAGCATGGTAAAGCGGTTGCTGAGTACACGCGCTTCACGGAATACCGTGGTGGCTTGAGCACCGCTCACCTGCTTCAGCGCTCTGTTCAGCTCGGCGGTAGTCCCCACATTAAGGCTGGTGTACAGCTCGTTGTTGGTGTAACCGGCGTCCAGCGCCTGCGCCACGTCGCTTACCGAGCCGTCGGTCGCCACATCGGCATAGGCGTTTTTGGTCATGGTGACGTCAACGTTGCCGTCGGCATCCTGGCTACCCTGGGCGTTCCAGACGACGGAAGTGGACTGAATCGCGCCTGCGTCGGACAGGTTGCTGCCCTCAACCACGTTGTCAAAGCTGACGGTGGTGTCGGCGGTGCCTGCGGTGAACCCGGTGTTAATTTCCACACCGTTCATGCTGGCATTGCTGACCATCAATTTACCGGCGCTGCCATCAGCGCTGGTGCCGACTACGTAGCCCGACAGGTTGTTGGTGGCAGATGAATCTGCACTGTCGCTGGTGGTAACGGTCGTCGTGCCATCGGTAATGGTGGGTTCCGTGGGGGCAGTGAAGTCAACATAATGCACTTCCGTACCGTCGCCGTTTTCGCCGCTGCCTTCAATGGTTTTACCGTCCTGCTTGATAAAGCCGGAACCGGTCACGCTGTCATCAATGTAGACCGTGCCGTTGTTGACGATATGGCCGTTGCTGCCCAACTGGCTGAAGGCGTAGGAGTTGCTGGCGTAAATATTGATGGTGCCATTGTTCTCGATCACTGCATCGGATTTTGCATCTGATTCCAACTGCATCCCGACCATTCCGGTTTGCGTGGTGCCGACTGTACCCACATTGATAGTGCCGTTATTGACCATCTTCGCGCTGCCATGCGCCGACATCGCCACATTGCCGGTTTTATCAATGTTGATGGTGCCGTCGTTAATCGCCTTGCTGCCGCCGTTATTTTTCGCCGTGGTGATCTGCCCGTTAATAACACCGGTGCTGCCGTTATACAGGGTGTGCCCGCTCCCGCCGGTGGCGATATCGGCATCGCTATTCACCGTTCCCCAGTTATTGAAGGCGCCAGCCCACAGGCCGTCGTTTATTAGCGTTACAACGCCGCCTTCGAGGTTATTAAACGTACCGCCTTTATCAACAGAACCATTGTTGATGATCCCTGCGTTATTAACGGTTGCGGCACCGGTAAAGTTCAGCTTATCGATTTCGCCGCCTGAGTAGTTATTCAGTACCGTGCTGCCCGATGCGCCGACCCAGGCCGACACTGTGCCTATGTTATTCATGGTGCTGGCCCACTGCTCAACCGCGTTCATGGAGCCGCTGTTGTTGATAATGGAACCCGCTACCGTGGTCCCCGTTTTCCCGGTCACGGTGCCGGTATTGTTGAACACGCCGCCGTCTACGGAAACGGCAGCCGTTGTTCCCTCGTTGGTATAGACGCCGCCTTTGTCGATGCCGACGCTGCTGATGCTGCCGGTGGACTCGTTGGTGACATCACCGTAATTTCTGACGGTGACCTTGCCGCCGCTGACGATGCCTGCGTTGGTGACGTGTACGGTCTGCGTTGCGATCGGATTGGTGATGATGGTTTCACCGGTCAGCGTTTCACCCTCGGCGGTAATCTCATCACCATCTCTAAAGGAAAGGGATACATTGCTATCGGTTGGGTTGTACTCGTCACTGTTCTGGCAAGCGCTGTCATAGCAAACGGTGCCGTAGTTAACTACGGTGCTACTGCTGTCGGTCAGGAAGGGCTGGCCGTAATCGGCATCAATATTGATGATGCCGGTGGTGTCGTTGATGACGACGCCGCCGTTGAGCGCCGCCATCCCGACCAGCTCGTTTGCCTGGCCGGTCACGCCGTCATCGGCGGTCAGGGTGATTGTGCCCTGGTTAATGGCGGTGCCGTCCTTGAGCGCCATCATGCCGAACCCGGCGTTATTAACGGTAATGTTGCCGGTGTTGATTGCGGTGGCGTCGCCTTCGCCACTGTTGGTGGAGCCGACCACCATCCCCGAACTGGTGAGATAAAGCTGCGATGGTTTCCAGTAATTTGTGTCGGTGATGTTGTTTTCATCATCCAGCGTCGGGACAAAGCCGTCCAGATAGATATCGCCTGCGTTTGACGCTGTTCCTTTGCTGGCAGCGACGCCATATACGCCCGCGCCCTGCAAATGGATAGTGGCGCCCTCATCGTTAACGACATCGCCATAATCCGAAGCCATCATGGCGTAAAAGGTGTGGGTGTACCATTCCAGTGGGTATGTGCCAATACCGCCATTGCCCTGCGGCGTCTGGTTAGAAATGATGGTGATATCGCCGCCAGCTTTGTTATGAACAGCCGCTCCCTCGCCACTAGCCCTTGTGATGGCTGCACGATCCTCACTGCTGTTGCTACTGGTCGCGTAGACAAAAATATCTCCGCTGTTGCTGACTTCCGCGCCGTTATCTGCGCGAATGACGGAATACACGCCATGGCTTGTAATATCGCCTTTATTTTCAATTGATGTGCCTTCGCCATCAGCCATCAGCAACGCGTTGTAGGTGTAATAGCCTGTGGGTATATAACTGACATTAACGTCAACAACTGAGTCATCACCCAGAATCAGGGAGCCGCCGTTGTTGACCCGCGCCAGTACAACGTGACCCCCCACTACCGTGTTGGTATCAATGGTAGAATGACCGTTTAGCGTAACGGTACTGTTACCGCTGACGCTGATGCCGGTAATGTCTGCAGAGGTTCCATCAAATGGATCCTCGCTGTGGGTGATATTAATACCGCCGTCAATCTCAACGTCGTTATCATCACCTGTTACGCTCAGGCCAACAACGTCCAGGTATTGTCCGCCGGTGGCGGACAGATCGTTGTCATCAATATTCAGCGCGCCATTAAGGGTAACGGTATTGCCGTTACCGCCGACGACAACGCCGGTTAACGGGGGAGCCCCGGCAGCCAGATCATCCTGCCCGTAGTCGGCGCTGATATTTACGTTGCCGGTGATATCAACGGCGTTGCTGTCGCCGCTCACGCTCACCCCTGTCGCTGAGCTAAACACGCCTTCGCTGTCCTGGACTGAGACAACGTTAATATCGCCATCCAGCGTAACCTGCGACATATCGCCGCTCACCAGCGCGCCGGTGCCGTTAAGGCTGACGTCAATATCCCCTTTGTTTTTGAAGGTGTTTTTTTCGCCTGCAACCACAAAACCCACCGAGTCCGCATCACGTACGGTGGCGTTGCCGGTATTTTTTGCTTCATTTCCGGTACCGTAGGTGATGATGCCCATCGCGCCGTCGGTGACCAGCAGATCGCCCGCCTGGGTCAGGCTGCCGTTGTCGCCGTTGATAATCACGGCGGCAGAGCCCGCGCCATCCACCGCGATATCACCGGTATTGGTGGTATGGGCGTCGTCGCCGTCAATGCGCGTACCGACGGCGCCGCCAGAGATAGTTTGATTACCTTCGTTGATAACGAGCGCGTTGTCGCCATCGATATACAGCGCCGTGGCGTCTGCGCCGCTGACGGTGGTGCTCCCGGCGTTATCGATAACCACGTTATCGCCGGTAATGTGGGCGCCGGTACCGCCGTCGGTGATGGTCATATCACCGTCGTTGTTGACGCGGGCGTTATTGCCGTTAATGACGGTGCCGGTGGAGCCTGCGCCGCTGATGTCAGAGGTACCGGTATTTTTAATCGTGGCGTTGTCGCCGTCGATGATGATGGCGGTGCCGCCGCCGCTCACGGCAATGTCACCGGCGAAATTGGTGGTGGTGCCGTTGCCGGAAATCAGCGCGCCGGTGGCGTTGTCCACCGTGGAGTGGCCCGAAATGGTGTTGGTGGTGCCGTCACCGGAGATAACCATGCCGGTGGCGCCGTCGGTCACACTGGAGTCCCCGGTGAGCGTGTTGACGGTTCTATCGCCGGAAATAATCACGCCGGTGCGATCCTGGCCGCTGATATCCATGCCGCGATCGGAGTTATGCGCCTGGTCATCGCCGCTGATAACCGTGGTGTTATCGTCGGCAATAATCAGATAGCCACGGCTGTCGTACTTCCAGTAGAGACCGTTTTCCTGGGTGCCTTCAATCACGGCGGCATTGGCGTCGGTCACGTCCCAGCTGGTGACGTTCAGCGTTTTGCCGTCTGCGGTGGTGAGCTGCCACTGGTTGTCCTGTTCTGAATAATTCCACACGGCACCCTCGAGAACGCTGCCGTTATCCAGTTTGAAGCTATCGAAGGTCAGGGTGTCTTTGCCTTTATCTATGGTGACGCCGTTGCTGAAGGTAATAACAGAGTCATCTGGGGGCGTGTCGTCGTCATCGCCGCTATCATCGGGCGGGGTTACATCGTCATCGCCGCTATCGTCGGGCGGGGTTACATCGTCATCGCCGCTATCGTCGGGCGGGGTTACATCGTCATCGCCGCTATCGTCGGGCGGGGTCACATCGTCATCGCCGCTATCGTCGGGCGGGGTCACATCGTCATCGCCGCTATCGTCAGGCGGGGTTACATCGTCATCGCCGCTATCGTCGGGTGGGGTCACATCGTCATCGCCGCTATCATCGGGTGGGGTTACATCGTCATCGCCGCTATCGTCGGGTGGGGTTACATCGTCATCGCCGCTATCGTCGGGCGGGATCACATTGTCATCGCCGCCATCGTCAGGCGGGGTGACGTTGCCGCCATCGTCGGGTGGGGTAACGTCGCCGCCATTATCGGGCGTAGGGGGGTATAAGAATGAGTAGAATCTCCGCCACCGTTATTTTCAACGCCAATAGCCACACCTGCGACCAGTGCAGCAACGCCGCCAGCAACCCAGCCCCAGTGATTATCATTTTCAGGTGTAGCAAGGCAGGTCGGTGAGAGTTTTGCGCGTTTTTCTTTAGGCAGGGAGGAGATATTACTGGGACATTCTTTTTCATCATCGTTATTTTCTGCGGCGATGGCCGGAATGTAATAACTTTGTAGCGTTAAAGCGATAGCGATAGAAATAAGTTTTTTCTTTTGCATAGGGTTCATCCTTAATTAATATTTTCCTTGCGTACTAAACATATGCAGAGAGCGGTACAGGCAATGATGAAATGGCCAGAAGAAAAATTATGCTTTAGTGTTTATTTTATCACCCGATAACCAGGTCAGGTCAAATTGAGTGCTTAACGGTGTTATTTATTGTATGAATGAATAAGAGGTGAATTTGACGAATAAAAGGGTTTTTAGGCAGAATTATTACTATTTAAATTTTTCTGGTGTATTTAAAGTTGATTTCTTAATTCACTTTTAAGTAAAAATAATTTGAGATTACGAGTAGTTGTAAAATAAAGCCCTGTTATTCAGGGCGTTATTTTAATTAATAATTAGAGAACCAATTTAATTTATCGCGTAAGCCAACGACCCGGCCAACGATAATCAGCGCTGGGCTTTCAACCTGTTGCGCTAATTCACCAAGCTGCGTCAGCACACCGTGGACGACGCGTTGCTTCACAGAGGTACCGTTTTCTACCAGCGCAACCGGCATATCGGCCTGCATACCGAATGCGATCAGTTTTTCCTGAATAGTCGCTGCCTGATTCAGCCCCATGTAGAACACCAGCGTCTGTTTTTCTGCCGCCAGGTTTTCCCAGTCCAGCTCGCCGCCGGTTTTCAGGTGACCCGTGACCAGACGTACGCTCTGGGCGTAATCGCGATGGGTTAGCGGAATACCGGAGTAGGCGGAGCAACCGGAAGCCGCGGTAATCCCCGGCACTACCGAGAAAGGAATACCGGCATGACACAGCGTTTCCAGCTCTTCACCGCCGCGACCAAAGATAAAGGGATCGCCGCCTTTCAGGCGTACCACGCGTTTACCTTTTTGCGCTTCACGCAGCAGGATCTGGTTGATTTCTTCCTGTGGGACGCAGTGGTAACCTGCGCGTTTCCCCACAAAGACCCGATCGGCATCGCGGCGTACCAGGTTCATAATGTCGTCGGAGACGAGGCGATCGTAAACCACGATATCCGCCTGTTGGATTTGTTGTAACCCTTTCAGCGTCAGCAGTCCGGCATCGCCCGGCCCGGCGCCGACCAGCACGACTTCGCCACGGTGATCCAGCGGTTCGCTAAACAGGCGTTCGGTTGTCGCGTTAACCGCTTTCTCATCGGCATTCGCCAGCGACTGCGCCAGCCGGTCATTGACGAAAAATTTTTCCCAGAAGCGACGACGCTCGCCCATCGTGGCAAACTGCTTTTTCACTCGGGCGCGGAGTTGCCCGGCATAGCGCGCGACCTGCCCCAGATGCTGCGGCAGCAGCGATTCCAGCTTCTCGCGCAGCAGACGCGCCAGCACCGGGGAAGTGCCGCCCGAGGAGACGGCGACCATCAGCGGCGAGCGGTCAATAATGGAGGGCATGATAAAGCTGGCGGCTTTCGGCGCATCCACCACGTTGCAAAAGATACGGCGTGACTCCGCCGCGTCGCTGACACGCTGGTTGACGGTATCGTCGTCAGTGGCCGCGATCGCCAGCCAACACGAGTCGAGAAGCGCTTCGTCGAACGGTCCTTCAACCAGAGTCAACATGCCTTCATTTGCCCATACGGTGAACTGTGGAATAAAGGTTAGCGCATTGACCGTTAAACGTGCGCCTGCTTCCAGCAGTAACCGTGCTTTGCGTTCTGCGACATCGCCACCGCCGACGATCAGACAGTCGCGGTCGCGTAATTGACAAAATATAGGCAAATGGTCCACGACATTACCCCTTAATGGTTGGCTGTAACCTTAATTTGGTTGGTTTTTTGCGGAACAGGACGCTCCGATTTCGGCGTAGCATACCAATAACCCAATCCCATGAACACGACGCCGGACAAAGTATTACCCAGAGTGACCCATAACAGGTTGTGTCCGATTCCGGACAGGGTATAGGCGTCGCTGTGATGACCAAACCAGGAGAGGGCGAACAGCGTCATATTCGCGACGGAGTGCTCGTAGCCGGAAGCGATAAACGCCAGCAGACACCACCAGATAGCAAGAAATTTTGCCGTGCCTTCGGTGCGGATTGCCATCCAGATTGCCAGACAAACCAGCCAGTTACACAGCGCGCCTTTGAAGAACAGTACCGTGGCGGGCGCGGTGATTTTCGCCAGCGCGACTGAGTGAACGATGCTGGTATCGACCGGCAACAAACTGCCGCCGCCCCAGCTGTAAAGCAGGGCGACAAACACGGAACCGATCAGGTTGCCGAGCCAGGTTTGCGGCAGGATAGCCCACATTTGACCGTGGCTGATGGTGCCTGCTTTGACGCCTAGCGTCAGGAACATGGTGTGGCCGGTAAACAGTTCGGAACCGGCGATGATGACCAGCGTTAAGGCGATACCGAAGGTGGCTCCCATCACCAAAGGACGCACGGACGGGTCGAGCAGATTGCCGAGGGTGAAAATAAGAATGATGCCGAGACCGACATAAGCCCCGGCCATTGCCGAACTGACCCAGAAGCCGAGCGGATTATTCGCCGACAGGCGTGCGATGCGCGCAGCGTTAGCCGCACACTTATTGATAGTGTCTGTAAACATTTGATTATCCTTTTCTCACTTCATCCTTTGCACTGCCTCTTTGTTGGCTGCCCTCGCTCACCCCAGTCACATAGTGAACTATGCTCCTGGGGATTAATGAGGGACATCCTTGTCCCTCACCGAAGGCAGCCAGCGGCTGTTCAAATTCGTTCCTGACGAATTTGTTGCTCAGTTGCCGCCGCGATGCAGTACAAATGATTTTGTGATAACAATTAAAATGAAAAAAAATACAAAAAAGGGGAGGCGTTGCGCCTCCCAAAAATAATTAACCGCGCAACTGCACCACGCCGTCTTTTACCCGCGCGTCGTACTGTTTCACAGAGAACTGCTCATCTTCCATGCACAAACCATCGCTCAGGCGGAAGCGCTGCTTTTTCAGCGGGCTGGCGACCCACAGTTCGCCCTGGTGTTCCGCAATCAGTCCACGAGACAGCACACTGGCCTCAAAGAACGGGTCGATGTTGCTGATCGCAAACACCTGATCGCTATGGTAAGGACGGAAAATCGCCACCTGTTCGCCGCCTGACAGCGCGCAGACGCCGGTTCCCGGCAGGATGTCATCGATTTTGCAGATGTTTTGCCACTGACTCATGCGTTTTCCTCCACCAGAGTGACCGGGATACGTTCATACGGCGTGGCCGGACGATGCTGTTCACGTTCAGGCACAACCTGGACGTTCGGGTCGCGTTTGTCGCTGTTGATAAAGTGCTTAAAGCGAACCTGCGCCGCTGGCGTGTTAACGGTTTCTGTCCACTCGCAGACCACCGCTGCACGCAGGCGCGCCATCTCTTCTTCCAGATGTTCGTTCAGGCCCAGCTTGTCGTCGATGATGACCGATTTCAGATACTCGATGCCGCCTTCCAGGTTATCCAGCCACGGCGCGGTACGCGTCAGCTTATCGGCGGTACGGATGTAGAACATCATAAAGCGGTCGAGGTACTTGATCAGCGTGTCGCGATCGAGATCGGCTGCCAGCAGATCCGCATGACGCGGTTTCATCCCGCCGTTACCGCAGACGTACAGGTTCCAGCCTTTCTCCGTGGCGATAATGCCGACATCTTTGCCCTGCGCTTCCGCACATTCACGGGTACAGCCGGAGACGCCGAATTTCATTTTGTGCGGGGTACGAATGCCTTTGTAGCGGTTTTCCAGCTCGACGCCGAAACCGACGCTGTCGCCCACGCCGTAGCGGCACCAGGTGCTGCCGACGCAGGTTTTCGCCATCCGCAGCGCTTTGGCATACGCGTGACCGGTTTCGAAGCCCGCTTCAATCAGCTGACGCCAGATTTCCGGCAGATCGTCTTTTTGCGCGCCAAACAGACCGATACGCTGAGAACCGGTGATTTTGGTATAGAGGTTAAACTCGCGGGCGATACGACCCACGGCCACCAGACCTTCCGGGGTGATTTCACCGCCCGCCGAGCGCGGGATCACCGAGTAGGTGCCGTCTTTCTGGATATTCGCCAGGAAGTTGTCGTTAGTATCCTGTAGCGGCGTGTGCTGCGGCTTGAGGATGTATTCGTTCCAGCACGACGCCAGCAGCGAACCGACGGTTGGCTTACACACTTCGCAGCCGTAGCCTTTACCGTGTTTCGCCAGCAGTTCTTCAAAGGTTTTGATACCTTCCACGCGGATTAAGTGGAACAGTTCCTGACGAGAATAAGCAAAGTGCTCGCACAGGTTGTTGTTGACTTCAATACCCTGTTTCGCCAGTTCGGCGTTCAGTACCTGCGTCACCAGCGGGATGCAGCCGCCGCAGCCGGTGCCGGCTTTGGTTTCCGCTTTCAGCGCCGCCACGGTATGGCAGCCTTTATTGATAGCGGCGATCAGATCGCCTTTAGTCACATCGAAGCAGGAGCAGATCTGCGCGCTGTCCGGCAGTTTATCCACGCCGATAGCGGGTTTACCACTGCCCGCGTGCGACGGCAGGATCAGCGAATCCGGGTTTTCCGGCAGTTCGATGGCGTTCAGTACCAGTTGCAGCAAATTGCCGTAATCGCTGGTGTCGCCGACCAGTACTGCGCCGAGCAGCGTTTTGTTATCTTCGCTGACAATAAGACGTTTGTAGACTTCTTTGCTTTCATCGAGGTAAACGTAGCTACGCGCGCCCGGCGTGCGGCCATGCGCGTCGCCGATGCCGCCGACGTCCACGCCCAGCAGCTTCAGCTTGGCGCTGAGATCCGCGCCTTCAAAGGCGTTTTCACTGCCGAGGATATGGTCAACGGCGACCTGGGCCATTTTATAGCCTGGTGCGACCAGACCGTAAACGCGGTTGTTCCAACTGGCGCACTCGCCGATAGCGTAGATATCCGGGTCAGACGTCTGGCAGGTGTCATTAATCACGATCCCGCCGCGCGGAGCGACGTCCAGACCGCACTGGGTAGCCAGTTTGTCGCGTGGACGAATACCGGTAGAGAAAACGATAAAGTCGACCTCCAGTTCGCTACCATCGGCAAAACGCATGGTTTTGCGCGCTTCGACGCCTTCCTGGACAATCTCTTTCGTGTTTTTGCTGGTGTGCACTCGCACGCCCATGCTTTCAATTTTGCGACGTAACTGCTCGCCACCCATATGATCCAGCTGTTCAGCCATCAGCATCGGAGCGAATTCAATCACGTGGGTTTCAACGCCGAGGTTTTTCAGCGCACCGGCGGCTTCCAGGCCCAGCAGACCACCGCCGACGACAGCACCACGTTTGCTACGGCGCGCACAAGACTCAATGGCGTTGAGATCTTCAATGGTGCGGTAAACGAAGCAGTCCTGCGTTTCCGAACCTTTAATCGGCGGGATCCACGGATAAGAGCCAGTCGCCATGATCAACTTGTCATAATAAACGGTACGACCCGCGCTGGAGTGAATCACTTTCTCCTGACGGTTAATGGTAATTGCGCGTTCGCCAACCAGTACCTTCACGCCGTGCTTCTCGTAAAATCCTTCACGCACCAGAGAGAGCTCTTCCGCGGTGTGGTGAGAGAAGTAGGATGACAGGTGGACACGGTCATAGGCTTTACGGGGTTCTTCACAGAACACGGTAATGTCGAACAGGCTAGCGTCGGATTTATCAAGGAGATCCTCAATAAAGCGGTGGCCGACCATACCATTACCGATAATAGCGAGTCTGACTTTGCTCATTTTTGCCTCGATTTCTTTTCTATTACCGCCTACCTTAACGATTCAGCAACCCCGCTTATTGATGTAAATCAAATTCACCTTTATATACCTCTTAATGGGTATATGGCTGATTTGTCTGGATTTTTATAAGTGGCGGAATTGTCAGGCTTTTCATGTTTGTACAAATAACATACAAAATGAGGGGTTTTTAGACCAACAGGCCTACCTCGTCAGGAGGGGGATAGAGTGCCGGAGGGCGACGTCGCCTTATCCGGCCTACCAACAGCTTACGCTGTAGGCCGGATAAGACGCATCGCGGCGCCATCCGGCAATCATTATCAATGCGTAGCCGGCGCGCTATGCTGGCGATGACGGGACACAAAGCCGAGCGCAAAGCACATCACAAAGACCACCGCATACAGGCCATTCGCGGTGAGTAGCGCCGCCTGTGGACCGCTGTGCGCCACAATCGGGCCGGTGACGACGAAGGTCAGCATCGTTCCTATGGTGCCGCAGGTCAGAATAAAGTTAACCAGCTTAGGCGAGGCCACTTTCGTTTGCTGCGATCCCAGCGTAATGATGGAGGTATAAATGGCGCTGGAGAAGAAGCCCAGCGTCAGAATAAACCACGGCATATGCGCCTGCGTGCCGGTAATAAACAGATACATCAGTACCGCTGCCATACCCGCCAGTACGGTCAGAATGCGTTGCAGATCGAAAAAGCGCAGGATAAAGCTGAACGCCCACATGCCAAACATATAGGACATCCAGAAATCACTCACCAGCGCCCCGGCGTCATTCAGGCTCATGCCGAGGCCTTTAGCGTATTCCGGCACCCAGGAGATAAAGCCTAATTGACCGAGGATATAGCACAGCGCGGCGATGGCCAGAAACAGTACGCCAATGCCCCATTTTTCTTTGGCGACAGGCGCCTGAGAGTGCTGCGCATGTTTACCCAGCGCCGGAAATTCACAGCCGAAGGTCAGGATGAAAATCGCCAGGTAGACCAGGCCGATGCAGGCGTAGACCCAGTACCACTCAATACTACGCGCCAGCAGGAAGGCGGCGACCATAGGAAAAATCATCCCCGCCATGCTGAAGAAGGAGTCGGTAAACAGCAGTCGGGAACCGCGCTGACGCCCTTCATACAGTTGCGTAATCAGGAAGGTGCCAATCGACATGGTGATCCCGCTGACCAGCCCCAGCACAAACATCGCCGCTGAGAACAACGCCAGGCTGTGGCTGAACATCAGCCCGGCCACCGCCAGCACCATCAGGATAAAACCAAAGCGTAGCTGTGTTTTCAGCGGGACGATTTCCATCAACCACGCATTGAGGAAGATCGAGATCAAAATCCCGGCGTTCAGGAAAGTAAAGGTGTTACTCATGCTGGAAACGGGCAGCTGAAAATAGTCTGCGATATTTCCCATCACCATCCCGGTGACAATCACCAGCGCCCCGGTCAGGGCGTAGGAAAGAAAGCTGATCCATGTGAGCTTGATGCGGTTGCTGTTAGTCATGTCTGGCCTTGAAGAGAAGTGAAGCGCGTGGAGGGCGCGTTAAGCGGGCAGATTTTAGGCGCTTTTGTGATGTATTTAAATAATTATTAGTGATAGTAATGTTCATTGCATTTTTTAATGTGATGCTTGTCACATCATATTGCAAGAATACGGCGTTGCGTCGTAACGTTACATTTGTTTCATATACGTAAAATTAGGTAAAGGGCTGGCCTGGCCCAGGAAGGCTCTTTAAAATCACTCCACTTGCTTTATTTCTGCTCTCTTTAAGGAAATCTCATGCTCAAATCGACTCTGGCGGCTGTCGCAGCTGTTTTCGCTCTTTCTGCTCTTTCTCCCGCAGCGTTGGCAGCAAAAGGCGATCCTCATGTGCTGTTAACCACCTCCGCCGGGAATATTGAGCTGGAGCTGAACAGCCAGAAAGCGCCGGTTTCTGTGAAAAACTTTGTCGATTACGTCAACAGTGGTTTCTATAACAACACTACGTTTCACCGCGTTATTCCTGGCTTTATGATTCAGGGCGGTGGTTTTAACGAGCAGATGCAGCAGAAGAAACCGAATCCGCCGATTAAGAATGAAGCCGACAACGGTCTGCGTAATACTCGCGGCACGATCGCGATGGCGCGCACCGCAGATAAAGACAGCGCCACCAGCCAGTTCTTTATTAACGTCGCGGATAACGCTTTTCTCGACCACGGCCAGCGCGACTTTGGCTATGCGGTATTTGGTAAAGTGGTAAAAGGTATGGATGTCGCCGATAAAATCTCACAGGTACCGACGCACGATGTCGGGCCTTACCAGAATGTGCCGACAAAACCAGTCGTTATCCTTTCCGCGAAAGTCCTGCCATAAAACATGCCTGCGCGGGCGCGAGCCGCCCGCGTTTTCTCCCTGTCTCAGCGTAACCTGAAATTGCTGCTTATACTTGTGGTCAAGCACAGACATATTCAGGGAGGCCCGGTGAAGAAACTTACCGATAAACAAAAGTCACGCTTTTGGGAACAGCGGCGCAACGTTAACTTCCAGCAAAGCCGCCGTCTCGAAGGTATTGAGATCCCCTTAGTAACTCTGACCGCCGATGAAGCGCTGGCACGTCTTGACGAGCTTCGGAGGCACTATGAGCGATAAATTTGGCGAAGGGCGCGATCCGTACCTCTATCCGGGGCTGAATGTGATGCGTAATCGGCTGGGGATTCATCAGGCCCAGCGACTGGCGCAAGCGGCATATGAAATGACCGCGCTCCGTGCCGCCACGATTGAACTGGGGCCGCTGATACGCGGCTTGCCTCATCTGTGCGCGATTCATCGCCAGCTCTATCAGGATATTTTCGACTGGGCAGGGCAACTGCGGGAGGTCGATATTTACCAGGGCGATACCCGTTTCTGCCACTTTGCCTATATCGAAAAAGAGGGCAACGCTCTGATGCAGGATCTGGAAGAAGAGGGCTATCTGGTCGGTCTGGCGCACGAGAAGTTTGTCGAGCGGCTGGCGCATTACTACTGCGAAATTAACGTGCTTCATCCGTTTCGTTTGGGGAGCGGGCTGGCGCAGCGCATCTTCTTTGAACAACTGGCGTTACATGCAGGCTATGCGCTGAGTTGGCAAGGTATTGCGGTTGAAACATGGAAGCAGGCGAACCAGAGCGGCGCGATGGGCGATCTCTCCGCTTTGCAGGCGATTTTTCAGAAAGCGATAAGCGAAGCTCGCGAAACTGAGTAAAATAGTGCGGTTCTACTCACCCGGAGCCGCCATGATCCTGCTTATCGATAACTATGATTCCTTTACCTGGAACCTCTACCAGTATTTTTGTGAACTGGGCGCGGAAGTGCAGGTCCGGCGCAATGATGCGCTGACGCTGGCGCACATTGACGCTTTGAACCCGCAAAAAATCGTTATCTCTCCTGGCCCCTGTACGCCGAATGACGCTGGCATTTCACTGGCGGTCATCCGCCATTATGCCGGACGTATTCCGATGCTGGGCGTTTGCCTGGGTCATCAGGCGATGGCGCAGGCCTTTGGCGCGTCGGTGGTGCGGGCAGCGAAGGTGATGCACGGTAAAACGTCACCTGTTACGCATAATGGACAGGGCGTGTTTCGGGGATTGCCCAGCCCGTTAACCGTGACACGTTACCACTCGCTGATTGTCGACCCTGCCACGTTGCCTGAGTGTTTTGAGATCACCGCCTGGAGCGAAACGCAGGAGATTATGGGCATTCGCCACCGCGAGTGGGATCTGGAAGGCGTGCAGTTCCACCCGGAAAGTATTCTCAGCGAACAAGGACACGCTCTGCTGGAAAATTTCCTCCGGCGTTGATTTGTGGTTGCTATTGAGTGATTTTTTATTCATATTTTGTGATTATAATTTCACTGGTATTTCTACTTAACCGGGTGGTAATGATATGGCAACTGAACAAACGGCTATTACGCGCGCAACTTTTGATGAGGTGATTCTGCCTGTTTATGCACCGGCGGACTTTATTCCGGTCAAAGGTAAAGGCAGCCGCGTATGGGATCAGCAGGGCAAAGAGTATATCGATTTCGCCGGCGGGATTGCAGTGACTGCGCTGGGCCATTGCCATCCGGCACTGGTCGAGGCGCTGAAATCCCAGGGGGAAATCTTGTGGCATACCAGTAACGTTTTTACCAATGAACCGGCGTTGCGTCTGGGACGTAAACTGATCGACGCCACGTTTGCCGAGCGCGTGCTGTTTATGAATTCCGGCACCGAAGCGAACGAAACCGCTTTTAAACTGGCGCGTCATTATGCCTGCGTGCGCCATAGCCCGTTCAAAACGAAAATCATTGCCTTCCATAACGCCTTTCACGGCCGTTCCTTGTTTACCGTCTCTGTAGGCGGGCAGCCGAAATATTCCGACGGCTTTGGGCCAAAACCCGCCGATATTATTCACGTTCCCTTCAACGATCTTCATGCGGTGAAAGCGGTAATGGATGACCACACCTGCGCGGTGGTGGTCGAGCCGATTCAGGGTGAAGGCGGCGTGCAGGCGGCTACACCGGAATTCCTCAAAGGGTTACGCGACCTGTGTGACGAGCATCAGGCGTTGCTGGTGTTTGATGAAGTGCAGTGCGGGATGGGGCGCACCGGAGACCTGTTTGCCTATATGCACTACGGCGTCACGCCGGATATCCTCACCAGCGCCAAAGCGTTAGGCGGCGGTTTTCCGGTGAGCGCCATGCTGACCACGCAGGAAATCGCCTCGGCCTTTCATGTCGGTTCGCATGGTTCAACCTATGGCGGTAATCCGCTGGCCTGTGCGGTGGCTGGCGCGGCATTCGATATTATTAATACGCCAGAGGTACTACAAGGCATTCACACTAAGCGGCAACAGTTTGTGCAACATTTGCAGGCGATTGACGAGCAATTTGACATTTTCAGCGATATTCGCGGCATGGGGCTGCTGATTGGCGCGGAACTGAAGCCGAAGTACAAAGGTCGGGCGCGCGATTTTCTGTACGCAGGCGCGGAGGCCGGCGTGATGGTGCTCAATGCCGGAGCCGACGTGATGCGTTTTGCCCCGTCGCTGGTGGTGGAAGAGGCGGATATCAATGAAGGAATGCAGCGCTTTGCGCAGGCGGTAGGGAAGGTGGTTGCCTGATGGCGGATTGCCGGATAAGCGTAGCGCATCCGGCAGTCGGTCTTAACTTTTTGTATCCCGTAGCCGCTTACTCAGCCAGATACCGTGATGCGGACGCTGACGCCAGGCCATCGACGAAATGGTGTGCATGGTGTTCAGATGGCCAATGATGCGCTGTAAATGTTGTTCCAGAGTGCTCAATAAGCCATGTGACGGCATGTCCGGCGACTCCAGAATATTGACATCGCCGGAGCCGCCTGGCCTGTCGTACTCCAGGCGCTGCTGGCAGCGCTGAATCGCAATCTCGCAAGATTCCAGATAGCGCTGCGCCAGATCCGGCGTCAGCATGGTGTGTTCCCGCGCCAGCGTCGTCATGGCGTTGATATGCTCGACAATAAACTGGCTGTGCGTGACCCATAGTTTCATATCCGACAGATAGTGGGTATTGAATCCGGGTTCCTGCATTGCCTGATTTAACGAGTTGAATAACGTGTTATGCGCCTGGTTGACCCGCATTCTTTGATAAGCGAGCGGGGTGGCCTGCGGATCGTTACTGAGGATCAGTCGGATAGCTTCTTGATCGGCTTCCAGCGCATCATGGGCGTTTTTACGTAATAGCCCGCTTTGCCATTGCGGCCACAGCCAGACCATGCCGCCAAAGGCAATTAAACAGCCAATCAGCGTATCGATCAGCCTCGGCACAATAAACTGCTCTCCGTTTAGCGTCAGTAACTGGATGGTGTATACCGCCGTCACCGTAAAGCCGACCGTCGCCCAGCCGTAGTTTTTACGAATAATCAGATAACTTGCCAGCGTGAGTACCAGCATGACCGCCAGCGTAATGCTTTCGGGAATATGTAAGTGCAGCGTGACGCCGGCAATCACCAGGCCGACCAGCGTTCCGACCGAACGGTGCAGAATACGTACGCGCGTCGCGCCATAGCCGTTTTGGGTGACAAACAGCACCGTCATGAGTATCCAGTACGGTTTAGGCAGGTGCAACGCACTGCCCATCAGACTGGCGATGCTCATCATCACGCTGATGCGTCCGGCGTTGCGTAGCGCCGGCGATTTAAGAGACATATAATTTTTCAGCGCCGGAAGTAGCGGCAAACGACGCTGTTTATCGGCCATCAGGTCGCGGGCGTACAGCGGTCGCTGAGTACGCAGCACACGGGCGATTCGACTGAAGTGCCAATAGCAGAACTGGCCTACCGGATTTTCAGGATGCTGATTGGCGATCTTCTCCAGAGCGCCAATCTGTTTTTCCATGGAGAAGCGCGTCGGCAGACGATGATAAAGAATGTCATCCGCCAGCACGCGCAGACGGGCGGCGACCGTTTGCGCATTCCAGCGAATCACCTCTTCCGCATGGCTGCGCTCTACCAGTTTCTGTACCTCTTCCGGCTGATGCAAGCTGACGGAGATGTGCTCCTGCAAATCCATCGCTTCCTGAAAAGCCCGCAGTAGACGCTTGTAATCATTATTGTTGTGCGCCGAAAGCATATGCATCTGTTGGTAACACTGGGTAATGAGATCGACCGCTTTTTGCTGGCGTATCAGCAGGGGAGGCAGCGCTTTTTCCGGATCGATATGTTGGGTGAGCAGGCTGTATTTCGCTTCACAATAATCGGCCAGTTCACGGTATAACAAACTCAATGACTCGCGCAGCGGCTGTTCGCGCCATAGCCAGAACCAAAACCAGTTAAACACGCCGTACCATAGCGTGCCCAGCGCATAAATGAGCAGCGGCTCCCAGACGGGCATGTATCCCGCAAGGCTCAGGGTAAAGATGGCGGCAATCAGCGACGCTGGCAGTAACCGCGCGTGAAGCGGGCTAATTTCCGCCGTCACGCCAAGCACCAGCGTCAGCCCGGTCAGGATCAACGGAAGGGGGATGGATTCCGCCAGCAGAAGTTGCGTTACCAGACTGCATCCGGCGAACAGCGATGCGCCGATGATCAGGCGTTTAAAAAAGCGTTTGTGCGGGGTATCCAGACCTGCAATGTTGCAGCAGGCGGGAACGAGAGAGAAAAGCAAGCCCAGGTGTAGCTGGCCTATCAATAAACCAACAGCCACAGGCAGGCACAGCACCAGCGTTTGCCGTAGTGCGTAATTAATCTCTGGGTGATAAATCAGTCTTCGCCACATCGATGCAAACAAAAATGGCGCATGATAAAACGCGCCATTCTGACGGAATTAACGGGTGCCGTAGACGACGATGGTCTTGCCATGCGCGGAGATCAGGTTTTGATCTTCCAGCATTTTCAAAATACGACCAACGGTTTCGCGGGAGCAGCCGACGATCTGGCCGATTTCCTGACGGGTGATTTTGATCTGCATCCCATCCGGGTGCGTCATGGCATCGGGCTGTTTCGCCAGATTCAGCAGCGTCTGAGCGATACGCCCGGTGACGTCAAGGAAGGCGAGGTTACCTACTTTTTCAGAGGTGACTTGTAAGCGACGAGCCATCTGGGAAGAGAGGCGCATCAGAATATCCGGGTTGACCTGGATTAATTGGCGAAATTTTTTGTAGGAAATTTCAGCGACCTCACATGCGGTTTTCGCACGTACCCAGGCGCTGCGTTCCTGGCCTTCTTCAAACAGGCCCAGTTCACCAATAAAATCACCCTGATTCAGATAAGAAAGGATCATTTCTTTCCCTTCTTCATCTTTGATCAGCACTGCCACGGAGCCTTTAACGATGTAGTACAGCGTTTCTGCTTTTTCACCCTGGTGAATCAGCGTGCTCTTTGACGGGTACTTATGAATGTGGCAATGAGACAAGAACCATTCAAGAGTCGGGTCTGTTTGCGGTTTGCCAAGCACCATGCGCGGTTATCCTCTGTTATAAGCTGTCTCCAGAGCCAGAAAACGGCACTGTCTCTGGGGTTGCAAAAATATACTTCCCGCTACCTGGGAAGGGGGCTACGAAAATAGATTGTAGCCTGTAATGTGATGTCCTCTGCATACATGCAGTACGTCAATGTATTACTGTAGCATCTTGTCTGTTTTAGCATAGCTTTCGCCGTGTGTCTCCTGGTGTCTCGCTTCAGCATGACCCAGGTCGCCTTCCATTGCGACTTTTGTTGTATGCGCGTAATCTTTCAGGAAAATTGAAACATTGGAGTTACGAAATATGCAAGCGCGTGTAAAGTGGGTTGAAGGGCTCACGTTCCTCGGAGAGTCCTCCTCCGGCCACCAGATTTTAATGGATGGCAACTCCGGTGACAAAGCGCCGAGTCCGATGGAGATGGTATTAATGGCGGCTGGCGGATGTAGCGCTATTGATGTGGTATCAATCCTGCAAAAGGGCCGTCAGAATGTCACCAACTGCGAAGTGAAGCTGACATCCGAGCGCCGGGAAGACGCGCCGCGCCTGTTTACGCACATTAATCTGCATTTTATCGTTACCGGCAGCGATCTGAAAGAGGCTGCCGTCGCGCGCGCTGTCGATCTCTCCGCGGAAAAATATTGCTCGGTGGCGCTAATGCTGGAAAAAGCGGTCAATATTACCCATTCGTATGAAGTGATTGCGGCGTAACACGTGATGCCGGATGGCGGCGTGGCTTTATCCGGCCTACCCGTTTTTATCTCGTAGGCCCGATAAGCGTAGCGCCATCGGGCATTTCACCGCGGTTATTCGATTTTTTTGCCTTCCATTAATCGCTGCACCAGCGGCAACATAATCAGCTCCATCGCCAGCCCCATTTTGCCGCCCGGCACCACTAATGTATTAATGTGAGAAATAAACGAGCCCTGGAGCATCGCCAGGAGCCAGGGAAAATCGATCCCTTCCAGGTTGCGAAAATGGATCACCACAAAACTCTCATCCAGCGAGGGAATACCCTTTGCGGCGAACGGATTGGATGTATCGACGGTCGGTACGCGCTGGAAGTTAATATGGGTACGCGAGAACTGCGGCGTAATGTAATTGATGTAGTCGTCCATGGAACGCACCACGGAATCCATCACCGCTTCACGGGAGTGTCCGCGCTCGCTGGTGTCGCGAATCAGTTTCTGAATCCACTCGAGGTTGACGATAGGCACCACGCCAACCAACAGATCAACATGACGCGCGACATCATGTTGCGGGGTGACGACGCCGCCGTGCAGTCCTTCATAAAACAGCACATCGGTCGGTTCGGGAAGCGGCTGCCAGGGCGTAAACGTGCCGGGAACCTGATTCCACGGTACGGCTTCATCATAGGTATGCAGATATTTACGCGACTGGCCTTTACCCGTCTGCCCGTACTCAATAAAGGTATGTTCCAGTAGGCTGAAGTCATTGGCTTCAGGCCCGAAATAGCTGATATGCCGCCCGGCGTCACGCGCTTTGCGGATCGCCATATCCATTTCCGGGCGGGTGTAACGATGAAAACTGTCGCCTTCCACCTCGGCGGCGTGCAGATTTAACTGCGCGAAAATTTTACGAAACGCGAGGCTGGTGGTGGTGGTCCCCGCGCCGCTTGACCCTGTTACTGCTATCACCGGATGTTTGGCTGACATGGCAACTCCATGATTGAGCTTTAGTAATAATGTATTGTCGGCAAAGGCGTTTTATTCGCGAAACTGCTTTTTCGGCATAATATTGACCGTTTCATGTAATTCAGACCATACCAGCACGGCCTCGCCGGATTGCAGTTGGCGTTTTACGTCAGCGACTTTTTGTTCAAGCGAACGTTCATGTTCACCATAATCGGTGCCTTCGCGCAACACAAAGCTTTCGATCAGGTTGTCCAGCGTGTCGGGGGCGAGCCCCTGCCAGGGAATGATCATGATGACGCCTCCAGGTACGTTGTCAGCCAGTCAGGAATTCGGCGTTCCAGCCACATTTCAGGGCGCAGCGGCGTACCGCCGATAAATCCTACGTGTCCGCCATGCTCAGTTAGCTGATACTCCACCTGCGGGGGCAGATCTTCCGCTTTAGGGATCACATGATGATCCATAAACGGATCGTCTTTAGCGTGAATAATCAGCGTCGGTTTAGCAATCTGGTTAAGCAACGGCATGGCGCTACACTGACGATAGTAGTCGATGGCGTCGGCAAAGCCGTGAATTTTCGCGGTGATCAGGTCGTCAAACTCACGAATTCGGCGCATTGATTTCAGTTGCGCCAGATTCACCGGCAGCGACCCGGGGTACGCCGCCAGTTTGCGTGACGCATTCGCTTTTAACAGATTAAGCAAATAACGCTGATAGACGCGGGAAAACCCTTTGTCCATGTGGTAGCTACAGGCTTCGAGAACAAAGGGCGCAGAAACAATCACCGCCGCCTCGATGGGAATATCGCGGCCTTCTTTCGCCAGCAGGCACGCCAGCATATTACCGCCGAGCGAATAGCCCACGGCGGCTGTCGGAACGGTGCCGAACTCCCGCTGTAGCCAGCGTAAAAACCAGGCTCCATCCTCCGTTTCACCGGAGTGGTAAATACGATTCAGACGGTTGGGCTCGCCGCTACAGCCGCGAAAGTGCATCACCACGCCCAGCCAGCCGCGCTTTTGCGCCGCCTCAATCAGCCCGTGGGCATAGGGGCTGTTCAGGCTGCCTTCCAGACCGTGAAAGACCACCAGCCGCGGTTTATGCTTTGCCTGTTGCGGATCTTCGCTCCATGCCAGATCGACAAAATCGCCGTCCGGTAGCTCCAGCCGCTGCCAGTGGGCGTTGAACTTCACTTTGCGGCGGATTAAACGCGGCAGCATAGTTTGTAAATGGCGATTACGAATGCCACGCATGGGAATAAATTCATGCGAGTCATTGACAGGCGGGGTCATTTCTGTGGACGTGATCTCAACCATAGCACCAGAACAATTGATAATTGGAAACAATACTATACCGCGCATAAGGTTCACAGATTAGTCAATATGTGATTTTACGTTCAATTGGTCGTCTGGCGAAATAAAATTGCGCCTCATTTCACCAGAGGGGGCGGTATGCAAGGCGCGCGCAATACCCCACAGAAATCGCGTGAACCCCTGCATCAGCCGAATTAATCGTGGTAGTGTGGCAACACGATAGTTATGCGACTCAAGGAGAAGGCATGTCGAAGACACTTTTACAGATCCATTTTAACTTTAGCGGCCCTTTTGGCGAGGAGATGACTCAGCAACTGGTCGGGCTGGCGGAGTCTATCAATGAGGAGCCGGGCTTCATCTGGAAAATCTGGACAGAAAGCGAGAAAAACCAGCAAGCTGGCGGCATTTACTTGTTTGAATCCGAAGAAACGGCGCAGGCTTATATTAAAAAACACACTGCGCGTCTGAAAAATCTTGGCGTTGATGAGGTGACGTTTAAATTATTTGGCGTGAACGACGCGCTGACGAAAATAAATCACGGCAACCTTTGCCGCTAAATCACATAACGCAGGCTTCTGTTCCGGTGCTGCCGACCGCAACGGTAACCTTTATATCGGGACGAGTACCGAAGAGGCCTTTATGGACGAACAGCGGACAACGAACGTTCTCTTCCAGCGTGTGCAGCGCCTCGGCGGTGCGGGCGATGTTACCCTTCTCCATAAAGGTCATGAAGATGGTGAGCTTGCGGAAGGTAATGTCATCAGTGATTGACAGGTTCATCGTCCGCCCCGTGCGTTAGAGCCTATCCCAGTAGGCGTAATTGTTGAAGCCAGTTTGGGGCAGGACAGCGCGCAGAAACCGGAGCGTACACATAGTACGTGAGGATTTCGAGCACTGCCCGGCCCTAAAATGGCGAATAAAATAGCCTAATGGGATAGGCTCTTAGTCGTTCTGCATCATCTGCTCAAGCTGCTCCTGCGCCTCAAGCCATGCCATTTCACACGCTTCCAGCCCGGATTTGGCGCTGGCCTGCAGTTGTAGGCACTCGGTCATCTCCGCTTTACGGCTTGGGTCATACAGGCTGCTGTCGCCGAGCTTCTCTTCCGCCTGTGCTAACTGGGCGTTGAGCTTTTCCATCTCTTTTTCCAGACGGGTAATCTCTTTACGCAGCGGCTGCGTCAGAGTGCGTAGCTCGGCTTCGCGACGCTTCTGATCTTTGCGTGACTGGGCGCTGTTGGCGTTGTTTTCCTTCGGCGCGTCGTCGGCCTGGTTTTCCTGCTTCTGCACGTCGCTCAGCCACTGCTGATAATCTTCCAGGTCGCCGTCGAACGGTTCGACCTTTTTGTCGTGAACCAGATAGAGGTCGTCAGTGGTGGAGCGAATCAGGTGGCGGTCGTGCGACACGACGACCAATGCGCCTTCAAAATCAATCAGCGCTTCGGTGAGCGCCTGACGCATGTCGAGATCCAGGTGGTTGGTTGGTTCATCGAGCAACAGCAGATTTGGACGCTGCCAGACGATCAGCGCCAGCACCAGGCGCGCTTTCTCGCCGCCGGAGAAGCGTTGCGTCTCTTCCGTTACTTTGTCGCCCTGGAAACCGAAGCCGCCGAGATAGTCGCGCAGCTTCTGCTCCAGTTCCTGCGGCGCCAGACGCGCCATATGTTGCAGCGGGGATTCATCGGCGCGCAGGAACTCCAGTTGGTGCTGGGCGAAGTAGCCGAGCTTAATGCCTTTGGCGAGGCCGATTTCACCGTGCAACGGTTCCAGTTCGCCCGCCAGCAGCTTGATCAGCGTCGATTTCCCCGCGCCGTTGCGACCCAGCAGGCCGATACGCGAGCCGGGCACCAGGTTCAGCTTGATGGATTCCAGAATGATGCGATCGCCATAACCTGCGCTGACTTTTTCCATCTTCAGCAGCGGGTTCGGCAGGCTTTCCGGCGCGCGGAAGCTGAAATGGAACGGGTTGTCGACATGAGCCGGCGCAATCAGCTCCATACGCTCCAGCATCTTGATACGGCTTTGCGCCTGCTTGGCCTTGGTCGCTTTAGCGCGGAAACGGTCGATGTAGCTTTGCAGATGCGCCACACGCTCCTGCTGACTCTCATACATCGCCTGCTGCTGCGCCAGGCGCGTGGCGCGCTGAACTTCAAACGCGCTGTAGTTGCCGGTGTACTCGAACAGAGTCTGCTGTTCGATATGGATAATTTTATCCACTATCGGGTCAAGAAAATCGCGATCGTGGGAGATCAAAATCAGGGTGCCCGGATAGCTCTTCAGCCATTTTTCCAGCCAGATAACGGCATCCAGATCGAGGTGGTTGGTCGGTTCGTCGAGCAGCAGTAAATCGGAACGGCAAATCAGCGCCTGAGCCAGGTTAAGGCGCATCCGCCAGCCGCCGGAAAAGTCGCTGACCGGACGTTCCAGCTGATCGTTAGAGAAGCCGAGGCCGTGTAACAGGCTGGCGGCGCGCGAACGAACGGTCCATGCGTCGATGGCATCCAGCTTGCCATGTATGGAGGCGATAGCATGTCCGTCGTTACGTTCGTTGGCGTCGTTAAGCTGCGCCTCCAGCTGCCGGTATTCACGGTCGCCGTCAATGACATACTCAATCGCTGGCTGAGGCAACGCAGGTGTTTCCTGATTCACCCACGCTAATTGCCAGGTTCCGGGCAGGGTAAAACTTCCGGCATCGGCGCTAATTTCATTTTTTAGCAATGCCAGCAGGGTAGATTTACCGCAGCCGTTTTTACCCACCAGGCCGACTTTCTGGCCTGGATTAATGGTAGCCGAGGCATTGTCCAGTAGGACGCGCACGCCGCGACGAATTTGTAACGAGGAGAAAACAATCATAAGGCGCCGTATGTTCAGACTATGTTAATTTATCATTATGATAATGTAATATTCGGGCGTACCGCCGCGCTGGAGCGCAATGGTAGCTCAAAACAACAACGATACACAAAATCATTCAGGTCGCCTTTGGTGAGGGACAAGAATATCTCTCATTAATCCCCAGCGGCGGACATGGAGTACGTTTCTGAGTTGAACAAACGCTGTCAACGTAGAAGCGGCCTGAAGAATGGCATGTATCGACCCAAAACAACCGGGAGGGGGATTGATGTCTCAGCCAGCGAAAGTCTTGCTGTTGTATGCCCATCCGGAATCTCAGGACTCGGTTGCTAACCGGGTACTGCTTAAACCGGCCATACAGCACAATAACGTAACCGTGCACGATCTTTATGCGCGCTATCCTGATTTTTTTATCGATACGCCCTATGAACAAGCCCTGTTACGTGAGCACGACGTCATTGTTTTTCAGCATCCCCTTTACACCTATAGCTGTCCGGCTTTACTGAAAGAATGGCTTGATCGCGTTTTGAGTCGAGGGTTCGCCAGCGGACCAGGGGGAAACCAACTGGTGGGAAAGTACTGGCGTAGCGTGATTACGACCGGCGAGCCGGAGAGCGCTTACCGGTATGACGCGCTAAACCGCTATCCAATGAGCGATGTACTCCGCCCTTTTGAACTGACCGCGGCCATGTGCCGGATGCACTGGATGCCGCCCATTATTGTGTACTGGGCGCGCCGCCAGTCGCCGCAGACGCTGGCCAGCCATGCGAAAGCCTATGGCGAGTGGCTGGCGAATCCTGTGAGCGCGGGAGGCTATTGATGGAAGGTGCTGATTTATTGACCGCGGGAGTGTTGTTCCTCTTCGCGGCGGTAGCGGCGGTGCCGCTGGCCGCGAGGCTGGGCATCGGCGCGGTGCTAGGGTATTTGCTGGCGGGAATCGCGATTGGTCCGTGGGGGCTGGGATTTATCAGCGACGTTGACGAGATCCTGCACTTTTCCGAACTGGGCGTCGTGTTTCTGATGTTTATCATTGGTCTCGAACTCAATCCGTCCCGGCTTTGGCAACTGCGGCGCTCTATCTTCGGCGTCGGCGCTGCTCAGGTGCTGTTAAGCGCGGCGGTGCTGGCGGGATTATTGATGCTTGCTGATTTCTTATGGCAGGCGGCGGTCGTCGGCGGGATTGGCCTGGCGATGTCTTCGACGGCGATGGCGCTACAACTGATGCGCGAGAAAGGCATGAACCGTAGCGAGTCCGGGCAGTTAGGGTTTTCCGTCTTACTGTTTCAGGATTTAGCGGTGATCCCCGCGCTGGCGTTGGTGCCTTTGTTGGCGGGATCGGCCGACGAGCATTTCGACTGGTTTAAAGTGGCAATGAAGGTACTGGCTTTCGCGGTAATGCTGATTGGCGGTCGTTACCTGTTGCGCCCGGTATTTCGTTTTATTGCTGCGTCCGGCGTGCGGGAGGTCTTCACTGCCGCGACGCTGTTGCTGGTGTTGAGCGCCGCCTTATTTATGGACGCGCTGGGACTGTCGATGGCCCTAGGAACCTTCATTGCCGGCGTTTTACTGGCAGAGAGTGAATACCGGCATGAGCTGGAAAACGCTATCGATCCCTTTAAAGGTTTACTGCTTGGGCTGTTCTTTATCTCCGTCGGTATGTCGCTAAATCTCGGCGTACTTTATACCCATTTACTGTGGGTGGCGGCGAGCGTTGTTATTCTGGTCGTCATAAAAATGCTGACGCTGTATCTGCTGGCGCGGTTATATGGAATAAGAAGTTCTGAACGGATGCAGTTTGCCAGCGTGCTGAGTCAGGGGGGCGAGTTCGCTTTTGTGCTCTTTTCTACCGCCTCTTCTCAGCGCCTGTTTCAGGGCGATCAGATGGCGTTATTATTGGTGACTGTCACGTTATCAATGATGACCACGCCGCTACTGATGAAAGGGATTGATAAGTGGTTATCGCGCCGCCTTAATGGCCCGGAAGAGAATGATGAAAAGCCGTGGGTTGAGGATGATAAGCCCCAGGTAATTGTCGTCGGCTTTGGCCGTTTTGGTCAGGTGATCGCTCGCTTATTGATGGCGAATAAGATGCGTATCACCGTGCTGGAACGCGATATCGGCGCCGTTAATCTGATGCGCAAATATGGTTATAAAGTGTATTACGGCGACGCTACACAAGTCGAGCTGCTGCGTTCTGCGGGCGCGGAAGCGGCGGAGTCGATAGTCATCACGTGTAATGAACCGGAAGACACGATGAAGCTGGTGGCGCTGTGTCAGCAGCATTTTCCTCATCTGCATATTCTTGCGCGAGCGCGTGGACGTGTGGAGGCCCATGAGTTATTACAGGCTGGCGTCACGCAGTTTTCCCGTGAAACGTTTTCCAGCGCGCTGGAACTGGGACGTAAAACTCTGGTGTCGTTAGGTATGCATCCGCATCAGGCGCAACGCGCGCAGTTGCATTTTCGTCGGCTGGATATGCGAATGTTGCGGGAGCTGATCCCGGAGCATAGCGACATGGTACAGATTTCGCGCGCCAGAGAGGCCCGACGCGAACTGGAGGAGATTTTTCAGCGCGAAATGCAACAGGAACGGCGCCAGTTGGATGGCTGGGATGAATTTGAGTAGAGGTGAACAATGGCAATCCGTAAACGTTTTATTGCAGGCGCGAAATGTCCGGCCTGTCAGGCGCAGGATACAATGGCGATGTGGCGTGAAAATAATGTCGATATTGTTGAATGCGTTAAGTGCGGGCATCAAATGCGGGAAGCGGATAAAGACGTTCGCGAGCATGTTCGCAAAGAAGAGCAAGTGATCGGGATTTTTCATCCGGACTAGCGATATGCCGCAGGTTTTTTTAAGCTAAGGGGTACACGGCTGCAGAATTCCGCTACAATCTGCGCCACTATTCTTCCCATGCTCAGGAGATATCATGAAAGTAGCAAAAGACCTGGTGGTCAGCCTGGCCTATCAGGTACGTACAGAAGACGGTGTGTTGGTTGATGAGTCTCCGGTGAGTGCGCCGCTGGATTACCTGCACGGTCACGGCTCCCTGATCTCTGGTCTGGAAACCGCGCTGGAAGGCCATGAAGTTGGCGACAAATTTGATGTCGCTGTTGGCGCGAACGACGCTTACGGCCAGTATGACGAAAATCTGGTGCAGCGTGTGCCTAAAGACGTCTTTATGGGCGTTGATGAACTGCAGGTAGGGATGCGTTTCCTGGCGGAAACCGACCAGGGCCCGGTACCGGTAGAGATTACCGAAGTGGAAGACGATCACGTTGTGGTTGATGGTAACCACATGCTGGCGGGCCAGAATCTGAAATTTAACGTAGAAGTTGTTGCGATTCGTGAAGCGACTGAAGAAGAACTGGCTCACGGTCATGTTCACGGCGCGCACGATCACCACCACGATCACGGTGAAGATGGCTGCTGTGGCGGTCATGGTCATGACCATGGTCACGAGCACGGCGGCGAAGGCTGCTGCGGCGGTGGTGGTAAAGGCGGCTGCGGTTGCCATTAATCCCCGTCGTCTTTCAAGCCACCGCGGTGTTGGCTACGCTTTCAAACCCCGGTCACATAGTTATCTATGCTCCCGGGGAATTTTCAAGCTTGCCGCCTTGCTGTGACTCGAAATCGTTAGGGTATTATCATTGGTTCGATAAATCATCGGGCACAAAAAAAGCGGGTTAACCCCGCTTTTTTTTCGTCTCAATAATGCGGCGGCGGCGTTTCTTCTGCCTGAGAGGCGATATTTGACGGCTGACTGGCTTTTAACTTTTCCGTGAGCAAACGCAGATGATCGCGCAGCTTCGCCATCTCCATTTCATGTGCGGTTACCGTCAGGTTTAGTTCTTCTATGGTAATCTCCTGGAACGCCAGACGGCTTTCCAGTTCAGCCAGACGAGCTTCCATCGTGATATCCTGCATGATGTACCTCTTTATGTTGTCTCCGTCGGCGGATTCTACTTAACTTTACCGGCTTTCACAGCAACCATTACGCGCCCTACGAAACTAATTTAAACAAAAAGAGTCTGAAAAGAAGTGATAATAGGGCGTGTTCGTATGTTGATTTGTTCTGCAACGATTTATAGTACGCTTCTTACGTAAGTTAACATGGGGCGAGATGCCCCGGCCCTGGAGATATGGATGAAATCACTGTTTAAAGCCACTCTGCTGGCAACGACGATGGCCGTTGCTATGCACGCACCGATCACTTTTGCTGCTGATGCGGCGAAACCGGCAGCTACCGCTGATAGCAAAGCAGCATTTAAAAACGACGATCAAAAAGCGGCTTATGCGCTGGGCGCCTCGCTGGGTCGTTACATGGAAAATTCGCTTAAAGAGCAGGAAAAGTTGGGCATCAAACTGGATAAAGATCAGTTGATTGCCGGCGTTCAGGATGCCTTTGCCGATAAGAGCAAACTGTCCGATCAGGAAATTGAGCAAACGCTGCAGACGTTTGAAGCACGCGTGAAGAGCGCTGCTCAGGCGAAGATGGAAAAAGACGCTGCCGATAACGAAGCAAAAGGTAAAGCGTTCCGCGACGCTTTTGCTAAAGAGAAAGGCGTGAAAACCTCCTCTACCGGTCTGCTTTACAAAGTAGAGAAAGAAGGCACAGGCGAGGCGCCGAAAGATAGCGATACCGTTGTGGTGAACTACAAAGGTACGCTGATCGACGGTAAAGAGTTTGATAACTCTTACACGCGCGGCGAACCGCTCTCCTTCCGTCTGGACGGCGTTATCCCAGGCTGGACTGAAGGCCTGAAAAATATTAAGAAAGGCGGCAAGATCAAGCTGGTTATCCCACCGGCGCTGGCCTACGGTAAAACGGGCGTCCCGGGTATCCCGGCGAACTCCACCCTGGTATTCGACGTAGAGCTGCTGGATATCAAACCAGCGCCGAAAGCGGATGCTAAACCTGCCGATGCGGCTGACGCTAAAGCCGCAGATGCTGCTAAAAAATAAAAACTGAGAGCCGCCGCTTGTAATAGCGGCGGTTTTTTTTATTCAGGCCGGATATATTACTCACCATAATTTGATTTGCGGATAACGGCGCTTGTGCTGGTCGTTAAGGGCGAGACCGTAGGCTGAATGACCGCCAACGCACACGTAGTCTGAAATAGACGAGCAAATTAGTACTGGAAAGATGAACCCTCACTGTATTAATTTAATCATCCGCGTAAATAATGAGCCTGCCCTGAAAACATAACGACAGGCTCCTGAAAAGGAGTGTTTTTTTTCATGTCCAGGTCGCTTTTAACCAACGAAACCAGTGAACTTGATTTGCTGGATCAGCGTCCCTTCGAGCAAACCGACTTCGATATTCTGAAATCCTACGAAGCGGTAGTGGACGGGTTAGCGATGCTTATAGGTTCCCATTGTGAAATCGTATTGCACTCTTTGCAGGATCTAAAATGTTCAGCCATTCGTATTGCCAATGGCGAACATACGGGCCGTAAAATTGGCTCGCCGATTACCGACCTGGCGTTGCGTATGTTGCACGACATGACAGGGGCGGACAGTAGCGTGTCGAAATGCTATTTCACGCGCGCGAAAAGCGGTGTCTTGATGAAGTCGTTGACGATTGCCATTCGCAACCGCGAGCAGCGCGTCATTGGTCTACTGTGCATCAACATGAATCTTGATGTGCCATTTTCACAGATTATGAATACCTTTATTCCGCCGGAAACGCCGGAAGTCGGCTCAGCGGTTAATTTTGCCTCCTCAGTCGAAGATTTAGTCACCCAGACGCTGGAGTTCACGATCGAAGAAGTGAATGCCGATCGTAATGTCTCTAACAATGCGAAAAATCGTCAGATCGTCCTTAACCTGTACGAAAAAGGCATTTTCGATATTAAAGACGCCATTAATCAGGTAGCCGATCGTCTGAATATCTCAAAGCACACGGTTTACCTCTATATTCGCCAGTTCAAAAGCGGCGATTTTCAGGGGCAGGATAAATAATGCGTTATGCCATTATGGTCACCGGGCCGGCATATGGCACCCAGCAGGCCAGCAGCGCATTGCAGTTCGCCCACGCGCTGCTCAATGAGGGGCATGAGTTAGCCAGCGTCTTTTTCTATCGGGAAGGGGTCTATAACGCCAATCTCCTGACCTCGCCGGCGAGCGATGAATATGATCTGGTACGCGCCTGGCAGAAATTGAATACGCAGCATGGCGTAGCGCTGAACATCTGTGTCGCGGCGGCGCTTCGTCGCGGTATTATTGATGAAACTGAAGCCGGCAGACTGGAGTTGCCGTCCGCCAATCTTCAGCCGGGCTTTACGCTAAGCGGCCTGGGCGCGCTGGCGGAGGCTTCTCTCACCTGCGATCGGGTGGTGCAGTTTTAATGAAACGTATTGCATTTGTCTTTTCCACCGCGCCGCACGGCAGCGCCTCAGGTCGTGAAGGGCTGGATGCGCTGCTGGCGACGTCAGCGCTAACGGAAGCGCTGGGCGTCTTTTTTATCAGCGACGGCGTCTTTCAGTTATTACCCGGACAAAAACCAGACGCTGTGCTGGCGCGTGACTATATTGCTACTTTCAAGCTCTTTGATTTGTACGATATTGATCAATGCTGGATCTGCGCGGCATCGCTGCGCGAGCGTGGTCTGGAAAACGTTAATTTTGTGGTAGACGCCACGCCGCTGGAACCCGTGGCGTTACGCCGCGAGCTTGGCAACTATGATGTCATCCTGAGATTCTGAGGCGTTTATGCTGCATACCTTACCTCATTGCGCTTCGAGCGTTGATTTTCCCGCTTTGCTGCGCCTGCTAAAAGAGGGCGATGCGCTTTTGTTGCTCCAGGATGGCGTTACCGTCGCGATTGAAGGTAACCGCTTCCTTGAAAGTCTGCGCGATGCCCCCATAACGGTCTATGCCTTGAAAGAAGATATTGACGCCCGTGGCCTGGGTGGTCAAATTTCAGACAGTGTCGTCAGGGTTGACTATACTGAGTTTGTCAGACTCACGGTTAAGTATGCCAACCAGATGGCCTGGTGATGGCGGGATCGTTGTATATTTCTTGACACCTTTTCGACACCGCCCTAAAATTCGGCGTCCTCATATTGTGTGAGGGCGTTTTATTACGTGTTTACGAAGCAAAAGCTAAAACCAGGAGCTATTTAATGGCAACAGTTAACCAGCTGGTACGCAAACCACGTGCTCGCAAAGTTGCGAAAAGCAACGTGCCTGCGCTGGAAGCATGCCCGCAAAAACGTGGCGTATGTACTCGTGTATATACTACCACTCCTAAAAAACCGAACTCCGCACTGCGTAAAGTTTGCCGTGTTCGTCTGACTAACGGTTTTGAAGTGACTTCCTACATCGGTGGTGAAGGTCACAACCTGCAGGAGCACTCCGTGATCCTGATCCGTGGCGGTCGTGTTAAAGACCTCCCGGGTGTTCGTTACCACACCGTTCGTGGCGCGCTTGACTGCTCCGGCGTTAAAGACCGTAAGCAAGCTCGTTCTAAGTACGGCGTGAAGCGTCCTAAGGCTTAATGGTTCTCCGTTAAGTAAGGCCAAACGTTTTAAATTAATGTCAAACTAAACTCGTAGAGTTTTGGACAATCCTGAATTAACAACGGAGTATTTCCATGCCACGTCGTCGCGTCATTGGTCAGCGTAAAATTCTGCCGGATCCGAAGTTCGGATCAGAACTGCTGGCTAAATTTGTCAATATCCTGATGGTAGATGGTAAAAAATCTACTGCAGAATCAATCGTATACAGCGCGCTGGAGACCCTGGCTCAGCGTTCTGGTAAATCTGAACTGGAAGCTTTCGAAGTCGCTCTCGAAAACGTTCGCCCGACTGTAGAAGTTAAATCCCGCCGTGTAGGTGGTTCTACTTATCAGGTACCAGTTGAAGTCCGTCCGGTCCGTCGTAATGCTCTGGCAATGCGTTGGATCGTAGAAGCTGCTCGTAAACGCGGTGATAAATCCATGGCTCTGCGCCTGGCGAACGAACTTTCTGACGCTGCAGAAAACAAAGGTACTGCAGTTAAGAAACGTGAAGACGTTCACCGTATGGCAGAAGCCAACAAGGCGTTCGCACACTACCGTTGGTAATCCCTTCGGAGTCATAGTCACCAGGCGGGCGCTTCAGGTAAGTCGCCCGTTTTGGATAACTTAACTGAACGCCTAAAGATATCAACGAGGAATCAAATGGCTCGTACAACACCCATCGCACGCTACCGTAATATCGGTATCAGTGCGCACATCGACGCCGGTAAAACCACTACTACCGAACGTATTCTGTTCTACACCGGTGTAAACCACAAAATCGGTGAAGTTCATGACGGCGCAGCTACCATGGACTGGATGGAGCAGGAGCAGGAGCGTGGTATTACTATCACCTCCGCAGCGACTACTGCATTCTGGTCTGGTATGGCTAAGCAGTATGAACCGCATCGCATCAACATCATCGACACCCCGGGGCACGTTGACTTCACTATCGAAGTAGAACGTTCCATGCGTGTTCTCGATGGTGCGGTAATGGTTTACTGCGCAGTTGGTGGTGTTCAGCCGCAGTCTGAAACCGTATGGCGTCAGGCAAACAAATACAAAGTTCCGCGTATTGCGTTCGTTAACAAAATGGACCGCATGGGCGCGAACTTCCTGAAAGTTGTTGGTCAGATCAAAACCCGTCTGGGCGCGAACCCGGTTCCGCTGCAGCTGGCAATTGGTGCTGAAGAAGGTTTCACCGGCGTTGTTGACCTGGTGAAAATGAAAGCCATCAACTGGAACGATGCCGACCAGGGCGTTACCTTCGAATACGAAGATATCCCGGCTGACATGCAGGACCTGGCTAACGAATGGCACCAGAACCTGATCGAGTCCGCCGCAGAAGCTTCTGAAGAGCTGATGGAAAAATACCTGGGTGGTGAAGAACTGACTGAAGAAGAGATCAAACAAGCTCTGCGTCAGCGCGTTCTGAACAACGAAATCATCCTGGTAACCTGTGGTTCTGCATTCAAGAACAAAGGTGTTCAGGCGATGCTGGATGCGGTAATTGATTACCTGCCATCCCCGGTAGACGTACCTGCGATCAACGGTATTCTGGACGACGGTAAAGATACTCCGGCTGAGCGTCACGCAAGCGACGACGAGCCGTTCTCTGCGCTGGCGTTCAAAATCGCTACCGACCCGTTTGTGGGTAACCTGACCTTCTTCCGTGTGTACTCCGGTGTGGTTAACTCTGGTGATACCGTACTGAACTCCGTGAAAACCGCACGTGAGCGTTTCGGTCGTATCGTTCAGATGCACGCCAACAAACGTGAAGAGATCAAAGAAGTTCGCGCGGGCGACATCGCGGCTGCTATCGGCCTGAAAGACGTGACTACCGGTGACACCCTGTGTGATCCGGAAAACCCGATCATTCTGGAACGTATGGAATTCCCTGAGCCGGTAATCTCCATCGCGGTAGAACCGAAAACCAAAGCTGACCAGGAAAAAATGGGTCTGGCTCTGGGCCGTCTGGCGAAAGAAGACCCGTCATTCCGCGTATGGACTGATGAAGAATCTAACCAGACCATCATCGCTGGTATGGGTGAACTTCACCTGGATATCATCGTTGACCGTATGAAGCGTGAATTCAACGTTGAAGCTAACGTGGGTAAACCTCAGGTTGCTTACCGCGAAGCGATTCGCGCGAAAGTTACCGACATCGAAGGTAAACACGCGAAACAGTCTGGTGGTCGCGGTCAGTATGGTCATGTTGTTATCGACATGTACCCGCTGGAGCCGGGCTCTAACCCGAAAGGTTACGAGTTCATCAACGACATCAAAGGTGGTGTAATTCCTGGCGAATACATCCCGGCCGTTGATAAAGGCATCCAGGAGCAGCTGAAATCTGGCCCGCTGGCGGGTTATCCGGTAGTTGATCTCGGTGTGCGTCTGCACTTCGGTTCTTACCATGACGTTGACTCCTCTGAGCTGGCGTTTAAACTGGCTGCGTCTATCGCCTTTAAAGAAGGCTTTAAGAAAGCAAAACCAGTTCTGCTTGAGCCGATCATGAAGGTTGAAGTAGAAACACCTGAAGAGAATACCGGTGACGTTATCGGCGACCTTAGCCGCCGTCGTGGTATGCTCAAAGGTCAGGAATCTGAAGTTACAGGCGTTAAGATCCACGCTGAAGTACCGCTGTCTGAAATGTTCGGATATGCAACTCAGCTGCGTTCTCTGACCAAAGGTCGCGCATCGTACACTATGGAATTCCTGAAGTATGATGATGCGCCGAACAACGTTGCTCAGGCCGTAATCGAAGCCCGTGGTAAATAAGCCGCAGGGTTAAAAACCAAAATCCCGTGCTCTCTCCTGAAGGGGAGAGCGCTATAGTAAGGAATATAGCCGTGTCTAAAGAAAAATTTGAACGTACAAAACCGCACGTTAACGTCGGCACCATCGGCCACGTTGACCACGGTAAAACTACCCTGACCGCTGCAATCACCACCGTACTGGCTAAAACCTACGGCGGTGCTGCTCGTGCATTCGACCAGATCGATAACGCGCCGGAAGAAAAAGCGCGTGGTATCACCATCAACACTTCTCACGTTGAATACGATACCCCGACCCGCCACTACGCACACGTAGACTGCCCGGGGCACGCCGACTATGTTAAAAACATGATCACCGGTGCTGCTCAGATGGACGGCGCGATCCTGGTTGTTGCTGCGACTGACGGCCCGATGCCGCAGACCCGTGAGCACATCCTGCTGGGTCGTCAGGTAGGCGTTCCGTACATCATCGTGTTCCTGAACAAATGCGACATGGTTGATGACGAAGAGCTGCTGGAACTGGTTGAAATGGAAGTTCGTGAACTTCTGTCTCAGTACGACTTCCCGGGCGACGACACTCCGATCGTTCGTGGTTCTGCTCTGAAAGCGCTGGAAGGCGACGCAGAGTGGGAAGCGAAAATCATCGAACTGGCTGGCTTCCTGGATTCTTACATTCCGGAACCAGAGCGTGCGATTGACAAGCCGTTCCTGCTGCCGATCGAAGACGTATTCTCCATCTCCGGTCGTGGTACCGTTGTTACCGGTCGTGTAGAACGCGGTATCATCAAAGTGGGCGAAGAAGTTGAAATCGTTGGTATCAAAGAGACTCAGAAGTCTACCTGTACTGGCGTTGAAATGTTCCGCAAACTGCTGGACGAAGGCCGTGCCGGTGAGAACGTAGGTGTTCTGCTGCGTGGTATCAAACGTGAAGAAATCGAACGTGGTCAGGTACTGGCTAAGCCGGGCACCATCAAGCCGCACACCAAGTTCGAATCTGAAGTGTACATTCTGTCCAAAGATGAAGGCGGCCGTCATACTCCGTTCTTCAAAGGCTACCGTCCGCAGTTCTACTTCCGTACTACTGACGTGACTGGTACCATCGAACTGCCGGAAGGCGTAGAGATGGTAATGCCGGGCGACAACATCAAAATGGTTGTTACCCTGATCCACCCGATCGCAATGGACGACGGTCTGCGTTTCGCAATCCGTGAAGGCGGCCGTACCGTTGGCGCGGGCGTTGTTGCTAAAGTTCT
>NZ_JBEUKJ010000008.1:0-240453 GCF_043357055.1 Salmonella sp. SJTUF15570
TTTACGGGCCGTAAGTAACGAAGTTTGATGCAAATGTCAGATCGTATGCGCCTGTTAGGGCGCGGCTGGTAAGAGAGCCTTACAGGCGCATCTGAAAAACCTCCGGCTATGCCGGAGGATATTTATTTTACTGCCGTTTATTCCGAGTCGATCTCTTTGAGTTCATCCTGAATCGCCTGCGCGTTCGGGTTTTCCTGCGGCTTGAGTTTTCCGCCATTGGCGATAAAGTCATGACGCTGGAAGTACGCCTCGCGCACCATAATATAAGGATCGGAAGACTGGCGCAGCAAACCATCGGAGTCCAGCAACTGCGCGCGGGTTTCTATCCCTTCGATAGTCCATTTTCCTATGGACATTGGCCAGGTCAACCACGAGAGCACCGGATACAAGGTATCCGCCATATCCCCGCCATCTTCACGCAGCGTGAAGCTGCCGTAGAACGGAAGTTGCATATAAGGCCCATACCCCACGCCATAATGGCCCAGCGTACTGCCAAAGCGATGCGGTTCAACGCGCTGCAGCTTAGGATTCGCCATTCCCGCGACGTCAATAAAGCCGCCCATCCCTAATAAGGTATTCAGGAAGAAACGGGTGAAATGCACCATACCCTGATAAGGATCGCCCTGCAGGAAATAGTTCACCATGATCGCCGGTTCTTCGAGGTTGCCGGTGAAATTACTTAAACCGTTACGCGCAGGCTGTGGAACATAATCACGCCAGGCGACCGCGACCGGCCGAACAACATACGGGTCCAGCACATTAAAGTTGAAGTTGTACATGGTGCGGTTAAACCCTTCAAATGGGTCTGAACGCCCCTGCTGTTCTGTACCGGAACTCGCACACCCGACCAGCAGTGTGGTTCCCAGCGCCAGCGCCGACAGGCGAAGCTTCATAGATGTCTCCCTGTGAATTATGGCTATCGCTGATTGCCATCCATGACGGAACGCTACCGTATCCGCCTGTTTAGGTGTGAGCGATTTTAACAGCACGTCAAACGATGTCTATATGCGCGATCTCATTGCTCTGAGCATAGCCTGGTAACGCAACAACGTGACGGCCCTATTCTAACGAAACAGATAAAAACGAGCGTGATCATTTTTATTTTTTCGGAGAATGCCCCGGCCTGGGTAAATGAAAAACCGCTACGCTTTATTAATATGTATTAATCAGCAGAGATCATCATGGATAGCCTTAACGACGATAAAATTAACCGGCACAGCAGTGACCTGGAAGTTGAAAGCGAAGAAAAACAAAGCGGTAAAGAGATTGAAGTGGATGAAGATCGTCTTCCTTCCCGCGCCATGGCGATTCATGAACATATTCGCCAGGATGGTGAAAAAGAGATGGAACGCGATGCGATGGCTTTGCTCTGGTCAGCCATTGCCGCAGGACTTTCTATGGGGGCATCACTCCTGGCGAAAGGAATTTTCCACGTGCAGCTTGAAGGCGTTCCCGGCGGCTTTTTACTGGAAAATCTCGGCTATACCTTTGGTTTTATCATTGTCATCATGGCCCGCCAGCAATTATTTACTGAAAATACCGTTACCGCCGTATTGCCGGTAATGCAAAATCCCACTCTGAGTAACGTTGGCCTGCTGATGCGCTTATGGGGCGTAGTCTTATTGGGCAACCTTATTGGCACCGGGGTTGCGGCGTGGGCATTTGAATATATGCCTATATTTGATGAAGAGACCCGCGACGCCTTTGTCAAAATTGGTATGGAGGTCATGAAAAATAGCCCAACGGAGATGTTTGCCAACGCGATTATCTCTGGCTGGATCATCGCCACAATGGTATGGATGTTTCCTGCAGCAGGCGGGGCAAAGATTGTGGTCATTATTTTGATGACCTGGCTTATCGCGCTGGGCGATACCACCCATATTGTCGTCGGTTCCGTTGAAATTTTGTATTTGGTTTTCAACGGCACGCTGCCCTGGAGCGACTTTCTCTGGCCCTTCGCCCTTCCCACACTTGCCGGAAATATCTGCGGCGGCACCTTTATTTTCGCATTGATGAGCCACGCGCAGATCCGCAACGATATGAGCAATAAGCGTAAGGAAGAAGCGAGGCTACGCGGCGAGCGCCTGGAACGGGAGCGGAAAAAAGCGGAAAAACAGCGCTGAGTGGCGACGGTTTAACCAGTCAGGCGGCGCTACACTTACTCCGGCGAATAAAAAACGCTATACTGGCGCCGCGTTGTCCCCTTAGTTAAATGGATATAACGAGCCCCTCCTAAGGGCTAGTTGCAGGTTCGATTCCTGCAGGGGACACCATTGATACCCAGGAAATTCTCTTCTTGCTGCATAGTCTTTCGAGCGGTTCCCCTTTCATGTTGCTTTTATTGCCCCTATGCAATATCACCGGACATGCCATACGTTCAGCAAAAAGTCGTCATCGGCCGGTTATGACCGATGACATGCTGATGTGGTCTAGAAGCGATACTGCAACCCCGCGGTAACCGTATAGTTATTATTAGCTATACCTGCGGCATCGCCACCAAAATACGCCGTATCACCGCTGGTTTTATCTATGATTTGCGTACCGCCCTTACCTTCTTCATATTTACTGTAAGCGAACTCAGCAAAGATTTTTGCATTACTGGTAATATAATATCCGGCGTCAATAGAAGCGCCATAATATCGTGAATTTTCCGTTTTTTCACGGAAGGTAAGTTTGCGCATGTAGTGTTCGTCATTATCATGCGCATTTACCCAGTCGCTGTATTTAAACAGTACATTACACTCAAAGTCATTAATACGATAATCACCCGCCAGCCCGATATAGGGCATTTCGAAACGCTGGCTATAACCTATGCCGCGCACGCCATGAGGAAAATTACCAATATATCGACCATTATCATAAATATAAGACCCGCCTCTTGCCGTCCAGCTAAAACGGGTTTCCTGATAGCCCGCTGTCACGCCCGCCTTGTAGTTATCGCCCTGCAATAACCAACCTTTCACATTCAAATCGTATTCATTAGCATAGTTGGCGCTGGTGTCCGGATGAATTGAACGATCGGTCCAGCCTGGCTGCTCACTGCTCATCCAGTCATGGTCAACCATATGACCCGATCCCGACGCCAAAGACGTCCAGCCGCGGGCGTCCAGCGTCATGAACGAATAGGGTTCCCATGATAAATCCCCCTGCAACGTGGCGACATTTTTTATTTTCCAGTCCAGTTGACTCAGCTTCCGCCCGGTGTCGGTATCATAAACCAGCTCCCTGGATTTACCATTTAACACACCTACGGAAAGGGATGTCGTGACGCTATCAGGAGAGACGTCCGGAATAAATAAGGTAGACTCCGCATAAACCGACTCAGAAAATAGGGCGATCATCATTACTGCAATAGCATGTTTTTTCATTTCTCTTGTCCTCATATTCAGATGTAATCTGGAGAGGTGATGAAGTTTTCATCTTGTCAAATCGTCGGACAAGAGTACATTTATTACGCCAGAGAACTTGACGCATTTTTACCTTATATTGAAGTTAAGAAATAGAATTTGATGCTCAGGTGAATAATAAGCAATCTATAATCATGATGGAATGATTTACCATTACGGTGATGCGACGTTATCTGGCTAACGACATCGTTGCTGATGTTGTCAGCCAGATTGAAAGTAACTGTAATATCAGAATTTATAATGCTCTTTACTTAGACCATATTTTTTCATGCGCAGATAAAGTTTTTTACGGGGAATTTGCAGGTACTCCGCCACTTCATTAATTCGTCCCTGATGAATATTTAATGCTTCGGTAATAATTTGTCGCTCATACTCTTCAACGCGCCGGTCAAGCGGGGTCGGCTCCTGCAGAAGCAACTGCGGGTTGACCGTTTCCGCCAGCGGCAGCACGCCAACAGCAAAAAGCTCTGCCGCATTAGCCAGTTCGCGCACATTGCTTGGCCAGGCGCGTCGCATTATTCCTTTCAGTAATTCCCCCGCTATTTCCGGCACTGGATGATTGAGTCGCAGGCAGGCTTTTCGAAGATAATGGCGAAATAACGGCTCGATATCATCTGGTCGCTGAGAAAGAGACTGGCAGGCGATTTGGGTCATGGCGAAACAGTAGTAAAGCTCGGCCGCAATCTGGTTAGCTGCCGCCTGCTCCACCAGCGAAGCGCTGCCAACGCCCACCAAACGAAAAGGCCGATGCTCCAGGCTTTGTAAACGCGCCAGATGGTGCTGCTGTTCGCGTGTCAGATATTCGGGATGACTCAACACCAGCGTACCTCCTTGCGCCTGGTCGATGAATGTCTCCAACTGCCCGGCATTCTCCGGCGTGAGTTCATAGCGTACAAACGGCCCTTTCGCGTTACGCCCCAGTTGATGGAGATAACGGGCGCCAGTCATACGTCCAGTGCCATGCTCACCGTAAAACCATACGGCAATGTCCGTTTCCGCCAGTTGTTGTAACCGTTGTCGAAACTGATTCATCCACTCGCTGCGCCCAATCAGTTCAACCTGTAACGTCTGCTGGCAATATTGCCGCCGTGCAATGACCGACCGGCGCTGGCGTAGCGCGTCTTCAATTAATATCAACAGCTTGCCCGGATCGACGGGTTTTTGCAGAAAATCCCAGGCGCCCTTTTTCACCGCATCAACCGCCATCGGTACATCGCCATGTCCGGTAATCAATAAGATTGGCAGTTGATCGTCATCCTGATGAAACAGCGTCATAAGATCGATACCGGAACACCCCGGCATACACACATCGCTCAAAACGATCCCCTCCCAATCCGCTTTTACCCACTCTTTGGCCTCGAAAGGATGGGTAAAGCCACGCACGCGGTAGCCTGCCTGCTCAAGCATTTGGGTATAGGCGTCAAGTACATCAACGTCATCATCAATCAGCAAAATAGAACATTCATCATTCAACATCATCGACATCCGTTACCGAGAATTGCAGCACCACGCAAGCGTTACGCGTCAGCGTCGACGCCAGACGCAGGTCGCCCTTCATTTGCGCCATCAGCGACACGCTAATCGACAGCCCAATACCCAACCCGACAGCTTTACTGGTGGTAAACGGCTTGAGTAAAGAGGGCAACAGCGCCACAGGCCAGCCAGGGCCATTATCTGCAATATAAACCTCCAGCGCCTCTCCCTGCGTCTGCCACGTCACCGCGATCGCCGCATCATGCGAACAGGCGTCAAGCGCATTCGCCAGCACATTCACCAGAACCTGCTGAATACGCACTTCATCGCCGCTAACCCATACGGTGTCGGTTGGCAGTGAAAGCGCTCCCTGCCGGGATTGGTGGCGCATGGCCAATAACTCCCATGCCGCCACGAAAGTTTGGCGCAGATCAACGGGATACAATGGCGTTTCCAGCTCCGCCCGGCGGGTAAACTGCCGCAGCGAACGGATGATGGCGTCAATCCGGTTAATGAGCCCTTCCGCTTTGGTGAGCGTATTTCTCGCCTGTCCGCTCTGACCTTGTTCAATCGCGCGTCCCGCCGTAAATAAATACATTGAAAGCGCATTCAGCGGCTGGTTAATTTCATGCGCCAGCGTGGTCATGGTCTGGCCGACTACCGCCAGTTTCGCCGTCTGAATCAACTCATCCTGCATGGCGCGCAGATCGGCCTCTATCTCTTTGCGCTCGGCGACCTCTTGTTCAAGCTGCCTGCGTTGCATATTGAGCTGGCCCAGCGTATGACGTAGCAAACGGGCTATCCGTCCTAGCTCATCGCGCCCGTAAACCGGGATAGTCGAGTCGGTTCTCCCCAGTCCTATCTGTACCACAGCCTGATTAAGCGCGGTAAAACGCTTTACCAGCCGGGAACGGATAAAATAGTGGTTGAGTCCCCAGGCCAGCAGCAACGCCAGGAGCGTCGCCACTAAAATAAGCCCGCCGCTAACGCGAACAATCTGTTCCAGGCGTTGATTGAACGTCTGCATTTGCTGGTGACTACTACCTAACTGCGCCTCAAGCAGCGTGCGAAAGCGCCCTAGCGTAGCCTCTCTGGCGCGGCTGGCGTCCAGTAAGGCTTTTTGCGCCGCAACATAATCGCGCATGGTATCGGGCATCTTATTTTTTACCATCCCGATTTCCAATAGTTCGTCGATGGTTTGCCGCAGCGTGATCGTACTGGGCCAGTCATCCAGCGCACGAATATTCTCATCCGCCGTTTTTTTTAGGTTTTCCAGATAGCGAATATGGGTCTCCACCAGCATCCCATCATTATTGCCAGACTTGAGCTCATTCAATCTGTCGCGCAGGTCGTCAACAATCTGATTTTCAATTCGCGCCAGGGTATATACCTGCTGCTGCTCGTTCTGCACTTCGCGCGAACGTTGCAAGTACTGCGCCGCGTCGCCCTGATTCGCCTCAATTTGATCGAGTAGCGTCCCCTGCTGCCAGGTAAAATCCTGTACCAGCGAATTTAGCTCCGTGGTGAAATCATCATGGAGCCAGTCAATGCGAGCGGAAAGCTCGCTGACTTTCTCCCGCACCAAAAACATGTTGTAGAGGGCGTTGTCCAGCTCCGCCAGCAAGGTCCGGCTATCCTGTAAAATGACGGCCAGTTGCCGGCGCTCAGCAAGCTGAAGCCCCTGACTGAGACGCTCAATCTTATCCAGATGCTGAATAATCTGCGTACGTAACTGCAAACGTACCGTCGTGTTCGGCGCCAGCAAAAATTCATTGAGTTGATCCACGGCCAGATTCAGGTTCCCCTCAATTAAAAAAGCGGAGTGGATGCGAGGAAAATATTCATCAAGCGAATAGCGAACCTGCGAACTTTGTTCATGCCAGGAATAAAGGCTGACCATACTGACAATCAGCGTCAGTAATGCGCCCGTTAAAAATGCACCCCGTAAACTGTTGCTGATACTGAGCTGACGAAGCCGTTGCAATAATCTCCCCTTCATTTCAGCTCTTCCAGTTTGTGAATCGCCAGCCGCTGATTGTTCAGAAACCAGATCTGCCACTCCATCATTTTTTGTTCGGCAAAGCTTTTATTATCAAACTGCGCCAGCCAGGTTTCATCTTCGCTGCTTGCCGCATCCACCGGGACGCTGGTCAATAAGGCTCTAATTTCAGGTAAGGGGCGTTTAAGCCGCGTTTCTGCGCTGTGCAACGCTCGCCATGCATCTTTAAGCTGCGCAAGACGAAAACTGATCGCGGTATCAAACATGCGTTGTACCAGTTGCTGACGCTTCAGGATCAGACGATAGTTCAACGGCGGCTGGGCCATCAAACGCTGTTGTTGCGCGGCGCGAGGATTATCGGCGCTAAGCGGTGCGACGGGATACTTACCGGTATTCGCGTCAGCCAGTATCCTTTGCCCTTTCGGACTTAATAAGTAATGAATAAAAGCACGCGCTTCGTCTGCATGACGGCTGTTTTTCAACACCGCGACGTAAGTGGGCGACACCGCAGAATACGGAAAATAGGTAAAAGTAAGATTAGGATCGTTAAGTAGCAAATTAGCATAGTTATCAATGACCGGCCCGGCAACGCCAAGCCCGCTTTTGATTTTATCCGCTACGCCGAAACTGCGAGAGGAAATCGTGACCAGATTACCCGAGATTGCCAGCAGCGTCGCCCACCCTGCCGTCCAGCCTTTTTGCTGCAACAGCGACTCCACCATCAAATGATTGGTGTCTGAGCGTGACGGACTGCTCATTAATAGAGCGCCCTGGTAACTGGGCAGGCCCATATCCTGCCAGTCGGCAGGCGGCGGAAGATGGCGCGCAGCGAGCGCTGAACGATTGATCAATAGCCCAAATCCGGATACCGCTACCGCCACTGAAGTTGAGCGGATAGAACGCGGCACCAGCTTCTGGCTGGCGGCAGGCGCGCTATCCAATAGCGCCAGCTTTTGGTGCTCCTGAAGGTGTTGCAACAGCATGGGGGATGACGTCAGGATCAGATCGACATTTTCCGCATTCGCCGTATCAAGTAATTGCTCTAAAGAACCGCTGGTACGGTTGAGCGTACGAATCATGACGGAACCCGGCTCCGTCTGCCAGCGCTGGATAATCCAGGCGGTCGCGCTGGGTGAAAAGGTCGTTGCCATCACCAGCTCGCGGCTGTACGCCTGGCAAGAACCGAACATCGCCGCCAGCCATAGCGTAAAAGCGCCCACTCTGGCGAAACGACTACAGCATGAGAAAAGTCGATTTGTGATCCCGTTCATAAATATCGATATCACATAAAGAAAATATTGAGACAAAACTTACCCTTTTATTTCTGTTGGCATCCAGAACAGCGTTATTTGAATAATAACGGGTCCGTCGCTCGAAAACATCAATAAAGCGTATCAGATTACTGGCAGCAAATTTGTTAATATCCGCACATGCTAACGATAAAACGGCCATGCCAATAATTAAAGTTTCACCACACCCTTTAAAATGGGTCAAAAATAACCTTTAGATTCACCCAATTGAGTCAATTTTGACACATTTCTTCGACTTGAATTTTATTGTCACTCCTTTCACTCTACCGACAAAACCTCCTGATGTTCATCTCACTATAAAATACAGGTGACTCCATGTTAACAATATTAAAAACAGGGCAATCGGCGCATAAAGTCCCACCGGAAAAAGTCCAGGCCACATATGGTCGATATCGTATACAGGCATTGTTAAGCGTATTTCTGGGATATCTCGCTTACTATATAGTCAGAAACAACTTCACATTATCGACGCCTTATTTAAAAGAGCAATTGGATCTCAGCGCTACGCAAATCGGCCTGCTGAGTAGCTGTATGCTTATTGCTTACGGAATCAGTAAAGGCGTAATGAGCAGTCTGGCGGATAAAGCCAGCCCAAAAGTCTTCATGGCGTGCGGTCTGGTACTCTGCGCGATTGTTAACGTTGGGCTGGGATTCAGTAGCGCATTCTGGATATTTGCCGCTCTGGTGGTCTTCAATGGCCTTTTTCAGGGCATGGGCGTCGGCCCCTCGTTTATTACTATTGCAAACTGGTTCCCTCGCCGGGAACGCGGACGCGTAGGCGCCTTCTGGAATATCTCGCATAACGTTGGCGGCGGGATCGTCGCGCCTATCGTCGGTGCGGCTTTTGCGATATTGGGCAGCGAACACTGGCAAAGCGCCAGTTATATCGTTCCGGCCTGCGTCGCCGTCATTTTTGCCTTAATTGTTCTGGTCTTGGGAAAAGGTTCGCCGCGCGAAGAAGGTCTTCCCTCCCTGGAACAGATGATGCCGGAAGAAAAAGTCATACTGAAAACGAAGAATACGGCAAAAGCGCCGGAAAATATGAGCGCATGGCAAATCTTCTGTACTTATGTGCTGCGCAATAAAAATGCCTGGTATATTTCGCTGGTGGATGTCTTCGTCTATATGGTGCGGTTTGGCATGATTAGCTGGTTGCCTATCTATCTGTTGACAGTAAAACACTTTTCAAAAGAACAGATGAGCGTCGCGTTTCTCTTTTTCGAGTGGGCGGCGATTCCCTCCACGCTACTGGCAGGCTGGCTGTCAGATAAACTGTTTAAGGGCCGCAGAATGCCGTTAGCCATGATTTGCATGGCGCTGATTTTTGTCTGTCTGATCGGATACTGGAAAAGTGAATCTTTGCTGATGGTAACGATTTTCGCCGCCATTGTAGGTTGTCTGATTTACGTCCCGCAGTTCCTCGCGTCCGTACAGACAATGGAGATAGTCCCCAGCTTTGCCGTAGGTTCCGCCGTCGGATTACGTGGGTTCATGAGCTATATTTTCGGCGCCTCGTTGGGCACCAGCCTGTTTGGCGTCATGGTGGATAAACTGGGCTGGTACGGCGGATTTTATCTTCTGATGGGCGGCATCGTGTGCTGCATTCTATTCTGTTACCTCTCCCATCGCGGCGCGCTGGAACTGGAACGCCAGCGCCAGAATGCGTTACATAATCAGGACTCACTGCAGCTTGCGGACGCACAATAAACGATTAGCCTTCCCGGGGAACAGAAGCGCCGACATTGTCGGCGCTATCTATTCGCTGACATCGTGTATACCAAAAATAATTCGAGTTGCTTAAAAGCGGCAAGGGAGTGAGTCCCCGGGAGCATAGATAACGATGTGACTGGGGTGAGCGACGTCCCGTCAGGGCGAGGCCCATGAATGGGCCGAGTAATCCATAGCCAACACATCAGCAACTTGAAGTATGAAGGGTATGTACTGACTAACGCTTACCGTATCCCACCATAAAGCGAATAATTAACCCACATGCCGGTGCGAGAAAAAGCAATAATCCGCTAACGATGTCATCGCCATCCTGCAGCCATACATTGAGTAAATAAATCAGCGCGGCAAGGATAACCATTCCCGTAAAAGAAGAAACCGCAGAAAAAGCCCCCATCACCTGACCGATATAGCCACTCACGGCAAGTATACTTATTGCAAGAAATGTCCATAAATAGATCATCTATAATACCTCCTGTCTATGGCAAGGCTTCCATATAGCCTTACGGTCCCTCTCACTTCTCCTTTAAGATAAACCTTATCAGCACGTCATTTCCATAACATTTATCTCACATTTTATTTTTCTAATCATTTTTCAATGACCTTCGTCTGAAATAAAATTATTACTGTAAAAACAATGCATTAAAAATAATGATTAGCTTATTTTTGCTACGGGAGAAATATTTACGCTTCTTGATAAAGAATTTCTGGGCGCGAGTAAATAACTGGTGGTACATTAGCCTGCCTGGCGTTCATGCCCTCGTGGTTTAGTACTGACTTAGTTTTACACTCCTTACGGGAACCATTGTCGTACATGATGGCCTAACTATACGTAAATCATTCAAGTTACCCTGATGAGCTTACTCAAGTAAGTGCTTCGGATAAGCGAACGCAACTTGAAGGATGATGCGTATTTCAGAGTGTACCGCTGCGGATAATGACTCTTCTGCGATACATTATTTTCGTATCTACAGAAGGTATTTTATGTTTCCTCAAAGCAAATTTTCACGCGCGTTTTTGCACCCGCGCTACTGGCTGACGTGGTTTGGCGTTGGCGTCCTCTGGTTACTGGTGCAGCTTCCCTACCCGGTTTTGCGTTTTCTGGGCACCCGCACCGGTAAGCTGGCGCGCCCCTTCCTGAAGCGACGTGAGTCGATCGCCCAGAAAAATATTGAACTCTGTTTTCCGACCCTCTCCCGGGAAGAAAGGGAAAAACTGATCGCCGAGAATTTCCACTCTCTTGGCATGGCGCTGCTTGAAACGGGCATGGCCTGGTTCTGGCCTGATAGCCGGGTTCGCAAATGGTTTGATGTGGACGGGCTGGACAACCTTACCCGTGCGCAGGCGCAAAATCGCGGCGTAATGGTCGTTGGCGTGCATTTTATGTCGCTGGAATTGGGAGGCCGGGTAATGGGTCTCTGCCAGCCGATGATGGCGACCTATCGTCCGCATAACAATCCGCTCATGGAGTGGGTGCAGACGCGCGGTCGTATGCGCTCAAATAAAGCGATGATCGGCAGAAACAATCTGCGCGGCATTGTGGGCGCGCTAAAAAAAGGGGAAGCCGTTTGGTTTGCTCCCGACCAGGACTACGGCCCTAAAGGCAGCTCCTTTGCGCCATTTTTCGCGGTTGAAAACGTCGCCACCACCAACGGCACCTATGTACTGTCCAGGCTGTCTGGCGCCGCCATGTTGACCGTTACAATGGTAAGGAAATCCGATAACTCGGGTTATCGTCTGTATATTACCCCTGAAATGGAAGGTTACCCGGCAGATGAAAATCAAGCCGCTGCCTATATGAATAAAATTATTGAGAAAGAGATCATGCGCGCCCCGGAGCAATATCTCTGGATTCATCGCCGTTTCAAGACTCGCCCGTTGGGGGAAGCGTCACTCTACATCTGAAAAAGGCCGCAAGGCCTTTTATTTTGTCATTTCGCATTGCCATAATATTCACATCGTAAATTACTCATTCCTGCTTTTAGCGATAAGTCTCCTGTTTACAGGCGTTTTTTTACTGTGTCGGCGGCGTCGCTCAATAGCGATTCATCACTGTCAGAAATTAAACTGTCGCCGATTCCCGACACTTGTAAGTTGCTAAAAGTAAATAAGAAAATGCCTCTTGTTTCACCTCATTTTTAGGCGTACATTAGCGCCGTCTGGAGCGATGACGCGCAGAATTCTGAGGTGATGCAGGCGGTCGAAACACGAATAATTCTCAATTTCGTATTGTCCGGCATCAACTCTCTATAATCAGGTAAGTGTAAGTTCATTTAGGCGTACGACAGGTACGCGGAGAGATGAAACGTGAAATATTTCTTTATGGGCATTTCATTTATGGTCATCGTTTGGGCCGGTACTTTCGCCCTGATGATTTAAAAGTACAATGCAAAGAAAAACAGGAGCCATGGGGCTCCTGTTTGCTTTTCTACTCCGTGCTCGCCTCAACGGGTTTTGGATGTGACGGCAGCACGCCATCGGCGCGGAACATCGCTTTAATCCCTCTGACGGCCTGGCGAATGCGGTCGCGATTCTCTATTAATGCAAAGCGTACATGGGTGTCGCCATAGTCACCAAAGCCTATCCCTGGAGAAACGCAAACCTTCGCCTCATTCAGCAGCTTCTTGGCAAACTCAAGCGACCCCATCGCCGCATATTGCTCCGGGATTTTCGCCCAGACGTACATTGAGGCTTTCGGCATTTCAACCATCCAGCCCGCCTCATGCAGCCCCTTCACCAGCACATCGCGACGACGTTTATACTGCTCGGCGATATCGCGCACGCACTGCTGATCGCCTTCCAGAGCGGCGATAGCCGCCACCTGAAGCGGGGTAAAGGTGCCATAATCGTGATAACTTTTAATGCGCGCCAGCGCGCTGACCAGGGTTTTATTGCCCACCATAAACCCAATACGCCAGCCCGCCATATTATAGCTTTTTGACAGCGTGAAAAATTCAACCGCCACGTCGCGCGCGCCGGGCACCTGCATAATGGATGGCGCTTTCCAGCCGTCGTACACGATATCGGCATACGCCAGATCGTGCACCACCAGCACATCATAACGTTTAGCCAGAGCGACCACTTTTTCAAAAAATTCCAGTTCGACGCACTGGGCCGTAGGGTTAGATGGAAAACCCAAAATCATCATTTTCGGTTTCGGATAACTTTCGCGAATAGCGCGCTCCAGCTCGTTGAAGAAATCCACTCCCTCTACCAATGGAACCGAACGCACCTGCGCCCCGGCGATAACGGCGCCATAGATATGAATCGGGTAACTCGGGTTCGGCACCAGTACCGTATCACCATGATCCAGCGTCGCCAGCATTAAATGCGCCAGTCCCTCTTTGGAACCGATGGTCACAATCGCTTCGGTTTCCGGATCGATATCGACATCATAACGTTCCTGATACCAGTGAGAAATCGCGCGGCGTAAACGCGGTATGCCGCGAGACGTGGAATAACCGTGCGTATCCGGACGCTGCGCGACGGTGCAAAGTTTTTCGACAATGTGGGGAGGGGTTGCGCCATCAGGATTACCCATACTGAAATCAATAATATCTTCGCCGCGCCGACGCGCAGCCATTTTGAGTTCAGCGGTGATGTTAAAAACATAGGGCGGAAGGCGATCGATACGCGTAAAGCGACGTTCAGGGCGGAAGTCAGCCATAATATCCTCAGATTAACGTTAGCGCCCGGACCGTCCGAGCGACGCTGCCACGATGGTGGCTCCTTTAGAAAATAGCCTGAAAATTTTCTTCCTGTCGAGAGGCTAATGAAAATATTTTTAGCGACAAAAAAGAGGAACAAGCGTAAAAACTTACTTTTTAAACGTGTCAGTTATAGCATCAAACAAATCATATTATTAACAAATTGATATCATTGAATTTACGTAACGTGGCGCAGCCGACGATAATTTCCTGTCAATAAACCTTATATCAAATAATCCCCTTTTGATTTTGTGGTTTTTCCTCTTTAATTAAAGCCCTTACTAAAAATAATGGTATTCAATCATGTCATATTACGGTGTTTTTCAGGGACATTTCCCCGAAAATGAGGATCCTTTCCGGCAAGCTGCCGCGATGAAACCGTAAATAAGGCAGCGAACCGGATACGTATAGTAAAATAAATCCCTGTTTTCGCCTGACTAACCGCCATGACATGATGACTCAACGAGCTGGTGTTTGACCTTTCGCTCAGCAAGAGTAAAGTGAAATAATTCAGACAGTTGAAGCATTCATGCACAGGAAAGACAATGAAAAAAACCGCGTGAGGCACGCGGTTTGAGACTGACAAGAGAATGTTTAATTGCCTGATGACGCTGCGCTTATCAGGCCTACAGATGACACACTTTTGTAGGCCGGATAAGGCGTTTATGCCACCATCTGGCTTATAGAATATGGCCTAATGTCTGGCGCAGATGCGCGCCGGAGCCTAACAAGCCAGGGTTATCATGGACAATCAGATAGACCGGAATACCGTGTACATAATCTTTAAAGCGGCCTTTATCTTCAAAGCCACCACGGAAGCCGGACGCTTTAAAAAATTCCAGGAAGCGCGGGACAATACCGCCAGCGATATAAACGCCGCCAAATGTCCCCATGGTTAACGCCAGATCGCCGCCAAATCGCCCCATGATGACGCAAAAGAGCGACAACGCGCGGCGACAATCGATACAGTTATCCGCCAGGGCGCGTTCGGTAATATCTTTCGGGCGCAGATTCTCCGGCAGACGGTTGTCGGACTTAACAATCGCCCGGTAAAGATTCACCAGCCCCGGACCAGACAGCACGCGCTCGGCGGAAACGTGGCCAATTTCGGCGCGCAATATTTCCAGAATCATAGCTTCTTCTTCGCTATTAGGCGCAAAATCGACATGCCCGCCTTCGCCCGGAAGGCTAATCCAACGCTTATCCACATGCACCAGATGCGCCACGCCCAAGCCGGTTCCCGCGCCATACACCGCAATAGGTTTGCCGTCTACCGGTTCGCCGCCGCCGAACTGAATTAAATGCTCTTTTTTCAGCATCGGGATCGCCATCGACACGGCGGTGAAATCGTTGATGATTTCCAGATGGCTAAAGCCGAGATTTTTTTTCATTTCCGCAATAGAAAAAGCCCAGGTATGGTTAGTCATCGCTACCCAGTCACCGGTAATCGGGCAGGCTATGGCGATACAACCATCTTCCACGCTGACGCTATGCTCATCGAGATAAACGCGCACCACGGCCTCAAGACTGGGATAATCCAGGCCGGAATACGTTTTGGCCTGCGAGATTTCTCCACTGGCGATATCACACAGGGCAAGACGCGCATTCGTGCCGCCTACATCTCCTACTAAAGCATACTTTGTCATTCTTCTACTGCTCCGCTAAAGTCAAAATAAGTCTTTGTCACACTGTAAATTCATGGGGGCATAACAACAACGGCCATCAGGCTGACTGCCTATAAATATAGATCTTCATCACAGAATTACTTTCTTGTTTCAGCACCAATTGCAGCAATGCCGTCGGGCAGGCTGTGCAAAATAGGTATACGACCCCGTGTAAGGAAGAGATTATGTTCCACCCGCGTGCCCGAACGATGCTGCTGCTGTCGCTCCCCGCGCTGATTATTGGCGTAGCGTCAAGCCTGGTTTTAATCGCGGCGATGAAAGTCGCGTCGGTTTTTCAGCAATTTCTTTGGCAACGACTGCCCACCAGCATCGGCATCGCTTATGATTCGCCGTTCTGGATAGTGGGTATGCTCACGCTAACCGGGATCGTGGTGGGTTTGATTATCCGTTACAGTCCCGGACACGCTGGCCCCGATCCGGCCATCGAACCGTTAATCAGTATGCCGGTCTCGCCATCTGCGCTACCCGGGCTGCTTCTCGCCTTAATCATCGGCCTTGCTGGTGGGGTAAGTTTGGGGCCAGAGCATCCGATAATGACAATAAATATCGCGCTGGCGGCGGCTTTCGGCTCCCGCCTGTTTCCGCGTATCACGGCGTTAGACTGGACGATTCTGGCCTCAGCGGGCACCATCGGCGCGCTGTTCGGCACGCCCGTCGCCGCAGCGCTGATTTTTTCGCAAACGCTTAGCGGCTCTAACGATATTCCCATGTGGGATCGCCTGTTTGCGCCGTTAATGGCGGCAGCGGCGGGGTCACTCACCACCAGCCTGTTCTTTCATCCGCATTTTTCGTTACCCATCGCCCATTACACGCAGATGCGGCTGGTGGACATTGCCAGCGGAGCGATCGTCGCGGCGATCGCCATTGCCGCAGGGATGGTCGCCGTCTGGTGCCTTCCGCGTCTGCATGAGTTGCTGCACCGACTGAAAAATCCGGTCCTGATTCTCGGCATTGGCGGTTTTATACTGGGTATTCTGGGCGTCATTGGCGGGCCGCTTACCCTGTTTAAAGGCCTGGACGAAATGCAACAAATGGCGTTTAGCCAGACGTTGGGCGCGGGAGATTATTTTACCTTAGCCGTCGTCAAACTCGCCGCGCTGGTCATCGCGGCGGCGAGCGGCTTTCGCGGCGGGCGCATTTTTCCGGCTGTGTTTATCGGCGCGGCGCTGGGGCTCATGCTCCATGCCCATGTTGAGGCCGTACCCGCGGCGATTACCGTCTCCTGCGCGATTCTTGGCTTAGTGCTGGTAGTGACGCGCGACGGCTGGCTCAGTCTGTTTATGGCGGCAGTCGTCGTACCGGATACCAATCTGCTGCCGCTGCTCTGCATTGTGATGCTCCCCGCCTGGCTATTGCTGGCGGGAAAACCGTTGCTGGCCGCCAACCGTCACGAACCCTAATCCGGCGCAGCGGGGGCCATTATCCCCCGTTGCGGGCTTCCAGCGCCCGGGTCACGGTACGCAGTAATTCCGGCAGATCGGCTTTTGGCAACATCACTTCAATAAATGACAGACGTTGTGGGCGCGCCAGACGTTCGAGGACCTCTGCCAGTTGGATAGCCTGCGTCACCCGCCAGCACTCCGCCTGTTGCGCCGCGTTTAGCGCCGGTGGTATCTGCGTCCAGTTCCAGCTCGCGATGTCGTTATACCGCTGGGCCGCGCCGTGAATGGCGCGCTCTACGGTATAGCCGTCATTGTTGAGCAGCAGGATAACCGGCGCCTGCCCGTCGCGTAACATCGAGCCCATCTCCTGAATCGTGAGCTGCGCCGCGCCATCGCCAATAATCAGAATTACCCGCCGATCGGGGCAGGCGGTTTGCGCGCCAAACGCGGCGGGCAAGGAATAGCCGATAGACCCCCACAGCGGCTGTACCACAACTTCCGCGCCGTCAGGAAGCGACAGCGCGGCAGCGCCAAAAGCTGCAGTCCCCTGGTCGACAAGGATAATATCGCCGGGTTTGAGATACTGCTGTAAGGTTTGCCAGAAGCTTTCCTGGGTCAGTTCTCCTTTATCAATCCGCACTGGCTGTCCGGCGGAACGCGTCGGCGGCGGCGCAAAAGCGCATTCCAGGCACAGTTCGCGCAGCGTAGACACAGCCTGCGCCATCGGGAGGTTGAACCAGGTTTCGCCGATGCGCGACGCGTAAGGCTGAATCTCCAGCGTGCGTTCCGCCGGCAATTGTTGGGTAAATCCGGCCGTAAGGGTATCGACAAAACGGGTGCCGACGCAGATAACCCTATCGGCGTCCTCTATGGCCTGACGCACTTCTTTGCTGCTGGCGCCAGCGCTATAGGTGCCAACGAAGTTCGGGTGCTGCTCATCAAAAAGCCCCTTCCCCATCAGTAGTGTGGCATGAGCGATGGGCGTTTCCACCATCCAGCGCTGCAACAGTGGTCGTAAACCAAAACGCCCGGCAAGAAAGTCGGCCAAGAGCGCAATGCGCCGACTGTTCATCAGGCACTGACGGGCGTGGTAACGAAAAGCCGTCTCCACGCCGCTTTGCGCTTCATGCACGGGCAACGTCAGCGCCTGCGTAGGCGGGATGGCCGTTTTTTTCGCCACGTCGGCGGGCAACATGATGTATCCTGGCCTGCGTGCGGCAAACATTTCACCCAATACGCGGTCAATCTCGAAACAGGCGTTCTGTTCATCCAATATTGCGCTGGCAGCGGATATCGCCTGACTCATGCGATAAAAATGACGAAAATCGCCGTCGCCGAGGGTATGGTGCATCAATTCGCCACGCTGCTGCGCAGCGCTACAAGGCGCGCCGACGATATGCAAGACCGGGACATATTCCGCGTAACTGCCCGCGATACCGTTAATAGCGCTAAGTTCTCCCACGCCAAAGGTGGTGAGTAGCGCTCCAGCGCCCGACATGCGCGCATAGCCGTCCGCGGCATAAGCGGCGTTCAGCTCATTGGCGCATCCCACCCAACGCAAGGTCGGGTGGTCAATCACATGGTCAAGAAACTGCAAGTTATAATCGCCCGGTACGCCAAAAAGATGGCCAATGCCGCATCCTGCCAGTCTGTCCAGCAAATAGTCGGCCACGGTATAGGGGTTTTGCATGACAGCTTTCCTTTTGACGTTGACATTATGTTGAGTATTAAGGAATGCCGATGGCTGTCCAGCACGACGGGGATGAAAGCCTGGAAAACAATGTTTACAGCGGCAAACAGTAAAATCCGGATACCGCCTGGCGAGTGTAACCGTATACACTATTTATTCACGCCACAGGGGGAAAGGTCATGATTTATCAGCCCGATGAAAATCGTTATCACACAATGGAGTATCGTCGCTGCGGGCGTAGCGGCGTCAAACTTCCCGCTATTTCGCTGGGGTTATGGCACAACTTCGGCGATGCGACACGGATAGAAAATAGCCGGGCGCTGCTGCAACGCGCGTTCGATCTGGGCATTACCCACTTTGATCTCGCCAATAATTATGGGCCGCCGCCGGGCTCCGCAGAATGCAATTTTGGCCGCATTCTGCAGGAAGATTTTTTACCGTGGCGCGATGAGTTAGTCATCTCCACCAAAGCGGGCTACACCATGTGGGATGGCCCTTATGGCGACTGGGGTTCACGGAAATACCTTATCGCCAGCCTCGATCAAAGCCTGAAACGTATGGGGCTGGAGTATGTCGATATCTTTTATCACCATCGTCCCGATCCCGAAACGCCGCTTAAAGAGACGATGAAAGCGTTAGATCACCTTGTGCGCCAGGGCAAAGCGTTGTACGTGGGGATCTCTAACTATCCTGCCGATCTGGCCAGACAAGCTATCGATATTCTGGAGGATCTCGGCACGCCTTGCCTGATTCATCAGCCTAAATATTCGCTTTTTGAGCGTTGGGTAGAGGACGGGCTGCTGGCGCTGTTGCAGGAAAAAGGCGTCGGCAGTATTGCCTTCTCGCCGCTGGCGGGCGGGCAGCTCACTGACCGTTATTTGAATGGTATTCCGGAAGATTCCCGCGCGGCGAGCGGAAGCCGTTTCCTTAAACCAGAACAGATTACCGCCGACAAACTGGAAAAAGTTCGCCGGTTGAATGAACTGGCTGCACGACGGGGCCAAAAATTGTCTCAGATGGCGCTCGCCTGGGTGCTGCGTAACGATAACGTTACCTCGGTACTGATTGGCGCCAGCAAACCGTCGCAAATCGAAGACGCCGTAGGAATGCTGGCCAATCGCCGTTTTTCGGCGGCGGAATGTGCAGAAATTGACGCTATTCTGGAGGGCCGGTTTTAGCAAAAAATGCTCTCCTTCATGATTTAAGAGTTAAGGCGATGAAACAAATCTTTACTGCTTTGTAATATTGCATTAACAGGCCGGCGACGGCTCGATCGTGAAGGAGAGAAAGTATGTTCAGGTCACTGATTCTGGCGGCAGCCTTGCTGGCTTTTACACCGCTTGCCGCGAATGCGGGCGAAATCACCCTGTTGCCCTCAATAAAATTACAGATTGGCGATCGCGATGATTACGGTAACTACTGGGACGGTGGTCGCTGGCGCGACCGGGATTACTGGCACAACCATTATGAATGGCGTAAAAATCGCTGGTGGCGCCATGACAACGGCTATCATCGCGGCTGGGATAAGCGTAAAGCGTATGAACGCGGTTATCGGGAAGGCTGGCGCGATCGCGACGATCATCGCGGGCGAGGCCGGGGTCACAAACATCATCACTAAGCCTCCTGCTGAATAACAGCCCGATGACGCCCACGCATCGGGCCTGCTATCTTTCTGTCTTTATGACAACCCCATCACCGTTCCAACCAGTAACCAGATATTCAGGGCGACGACCAGCACGACAATTATCCAGCCAATCTGTTTTACCCGCCGCGTGTTCACCAGCTCGCCCATTAGCGTAGCGTTACTGGTGAAAATCAGGAGCGGCACCAACGCCAGCGCAATACCAAAACTCAGCAGCACCTGGCTCATCACCAGAATTCGGGTAGGGTCCAGCCCCATCAAAATCACAATAAATGAGGGCAGCATGGTAATGGTGCGCCGTACCCACAGCGGAATGTGAAAACGGACAAACCCTTGCATCACCACCTGCCCCGCCAGAGTCCCTACCACAGTGGAGGAAAGCCCTGCCGCTACCAGACTAAGACCAAACACCGTTGCCGCCGCATGGCTTAGTAACGGTTCCAGCGTCAGGTATGCCTGATCGAGGTCGGCGATGCCGGTGTGGCCGCTAAAATGAAACGCCGCCGCGGCGGTCGCCATCATTGCCAGATTGACAAAACCGGCAATCGTCATAGCAATAGCGACATCCCATTTCGTTGCTGAGTACCGTTGTTGCCGCGTTCCGCCGTGCAGATGCTGTGTTAATGACGAGTGCAGATAAATCACGTGCGGCATAATTGTCGCGCCAAGCACGCCGGCGGCTAAGAATACGGCTTCCGGGTTCGGTAGCGCCGGGATAACCATTCCTTTGCCGAGCTGCGCCATATCAGGCTGAGAGAAAAACAGCTCCACAATGTAAGCAGCGGCGACAAAAAGCAGTAAACCGCCGATGACTTTTTCAAGCGGTTTTTGACCGCGGCGCTGTAACATTAAAATCAGAAACGTCGCGATACCGGTCAATACCGCGCCCTGTAATAAAGAGACGCCCAGGATCAGCTTAAAACCTATTGCCGCGCCGATAAATTCAGCTAAATCGGTGGCCATCGCGATGATTTCCGCCTGTACCCAGTAAAACCAGACTACCGGGCGCGGATAATGGTCGCGAATTTGCTCCGCCAGGTTCTTGCCCGTGGCGATTCCGAGTTTTGCCGAGAGGATTTGAATCAGCATCGCCATCAGGTTCGCCCAGACCACCACCCAGAGTAGCTGGTAGCCAAAGCTGGCGCCGGCCTGAATATTGGTCGCGAAGTTACCGGGATCGATATAACCAATCGCGGCAATGAACGCAGGTCCCATTAATGCGAGCCTTAGCTTGCGCGCCGCCCGTCCGCTGCTATTCTCTACGCGATTGTCAGTCATCTTTTGCCTCAAAAACATAGCCTTTGCTATGTTTCATGCTATGTTTATTGATAATGATTATCAAGTGCATTTCAATGGGTACGGGTGATTACTTTGATAGTGTGAAACGATAGACCGATACGATGACGACCTGTATCAGAACAGTTTGGCTTAACATTACAAGATTAGCACACTGATATAACTTTTCATTTTCATATTCAGTACAGTAAAAGTGTATTACAGATCACTAATTTTGAATCTCGTCACAGGTCCTTATTATAGTGTGTGTTGGATCTCGTTTTCTTTACGGCTGTTGCATAGAATGTGCACGAAAATTAAACCTGCCTCATATTTGGAGCAAATATGGACCGCGTCCTTCATTTTGTCCTGGCGCTTGCCGTTGTTGCGGTACTCGCACTGCTGGTTAGCAGCGACCGTAAAAAAATTCGCATTCGTTACGTCATTCAGTTACTTGTTATCGAAGTATTACTGGCCTGGTTCTTCCTGAACTCGGATGTTGGCCTTGGCTTCGTAAAAGGTTTCTCCGAGATGTTTGAAAAACTGCTCGGATTTGCCAACGAAGGGACAAACTTCGTCTTTGGCAGTATGAACGACCAAGGTTTGGCGTTCTTCTTCCTGAAAGTATTGTGCCCGATCGTCTTTATTTCCGCGTTGATCGGTATTCTCCAGCATATCCGTGTTCTGCCAGTGGTCATCCGCGCTATTGGTTTCCTGCTGTCCAAAGTAAACGGTATGGGCAAACTGGAATCTTTTAACGCCGTCAGCTCGCTGATCCTCGGCCAGTCTGAGAACTTTATCGCTTATAAAGATATCCTCGGCAAAATGTCTCGCAACCGTATGTACACCATGGCTGCAACGGCGATGTCGACCGTTTCCATGTCTATTGTGGGCGCGTATATGACCATGCTGGACCCTAAATATGTGGTCGCAGCGCTGGTTCTGAACATGTTCAGCACCTTTATCGTTCTGTCGCTGATCAACCCCTATGTCGTTGATGCCAGCGAAGAAAATATTCAGATGTCGAACCTGCATGAAGGCCAAAGTTTCTTCGAAATGCTGGGCGAGTACATTCTGGCAGGTTTTAAAGTGGCGATTATCGTCGCGGCGATGCTGATCGGCTTCATCGCGCTGATCGCGGCGCTGAACGCGCTGTTCGCAACGGTTACCGGTTGGTTCGGCTACAGCATCTCCTTCCAGGGCATTCTGGGTTACATCTTCTACCCGGTCGCATGGGTAATGGGCGTACCGTCCAGTGAAGCGCTGCAGGTAGGAAGTATCATGGCGACCAAACTGGTTTCCAACGAATTCGTGGCGATGATGGATCTGCAGAAAATCGCCTCTACCCTCTCTCCACGCGCTGAAGGCATTATCTCCGTCTTCCTGGTGTCCTTCGCGAACTTCTCTTCCATCGGTATTATTGCGGGCGCGATTAAAGGCCTGAACGAAGAGCAAGGCAACGTGGTTTCCCGTTTTGGTCTGAAACTGGTTTACGGTTCTACGCTGGTGAGCGTACTGTCCGCCTCTATCGCGGCGCTGGTACTGTAAGTCTGCGTTTAATGTAGAAACCGGGGAGCTATCCCCGGTTTTTTTATGCCGCTTATTTACCTAACGGGCGCGGGCGGCCAATCAGATATCCCTGCAAACTGTGTACGCCAAGCTGCAATAGCAGATCGCGCTGCGCAGGCGTTTCAACAAACTCAGCCACGACGCTCAACGATTTCGCTTTCGCTAAATCAGTGATGGATTTCACGATCATCGCATCCAGGGAGTCCGTCAGAATATCTTTTACGAAACAGCCGTCGATTTTAATGATGTCCGCCTTGAGGCGTTTTAGCCGTTCATAGTTTGCATAACCGGTGCCGAAATCATCAATGGCGATTTTTAGGCCAAACTTACGCAGCTGGTTGATATTGTGCATACTGATTTCGGAATGAGAGAAGGCCTGTTCTTCAGTAATTTCGATGATGACCGAAGCAGGCGGGACGCCATAGCGTTTAAAAAGCTGCATAATGCGCGACGCCGTCTCTTTTTGCAGCAGCGTCAGCGGCATCAAATTAACCGAGAAACGCGCCCCCTGCTCCGCCGAAGGATGCGCGGACAACCATTGCAGGAGCGCTTCCATCACCTGCATATCAAACCGTACGCTCAGGTTAAACTGGGCGATAAGCGGAATGAACTGATTGGGCATCATGATACCGTCGTCGCACCGAAGCCGCGTCAGAATCTCGTCATACCCTTTTCCCTGCGCGTCGCGAATGGGTTGCGCATACAAAACCAGCGCGCCGCGCTCCAGCGCCTGACGGATTTTCTGCAACCGCAGCACCCGTTCCGTCGTCTGCCCGGAAGCGGCTTCAATACTCTGGGTCAGTGCAAGCACCCGACGGTGCGAACAGGATTGCTCCGCCAGCCAGCTTAATTGCCCCAACAGCGGTTGCAAGGTTTCCTGGCGACCATCGAATGTTCCCCACGATGCGCCGTATTCCATGTCCAGACCGGTATTGTTCCAGTAAATTTTGCGGTTATTAAGCACATTGAGCATATATTGCAGGCGGGCTTCCGTCTCCGGTCCCGTCAATACCAGCAATAATTCACTGCCCGGCAGATGGAAAATTTTCTCCTTTTCCAGCAGCAGCGGCTGCAACACGCGAAACACCTCGCGTTCGCAATGCACGCGCATCTGCATACCGTAATGACGGCTCAGAAATTCCAGGTTTTCCATGCGTAAATAACACACGCTTTGCCCGGCATCCTGTAAAAGAAACTGCTCCAGCGCACGCAGGTTAGGCAGTTGCGTCAACGGATCGGTTAATGCCTGCGAATGCCATTGTCGATTCAACCATTCGCTGCGCTGATTAATCCGCGCCATGTATAACAAACAAATACTAAAAGAAATGAGAACTGAAAGGATAAATGCCAGCGAATATTCTGAGCCCACGCCCTGCAGAAAATTGCGGTTATAGCTAAGCAGGAATAGCGCAGTGAGAGCCCAACTAAAATTCAACAGCGGATAGCTGATTTTCCCCACGCCGATGGTAAATCCAATGAACAGGACTGGCACCAGATAGCCAGCAATATACTTTGTCTCGAAAGGCGTACACAGCACCGCTAATAGCGTCGCCAGAGTGGCAAACCAGAGAAGCGTAAACAGGCGTTTTTCTTTGGCGAGATAAGGAGCGACATCCCTCCGCCAGAAAATACGAATATAGTGCGGGCTGACTATCATCCGCAGCGGATAATAGAAAAAGAGGGTAAAAATAAGCGCGGCAGAAATCAGACTCAATAAATCAACAATCGAGAAAATAGCGGTGCCGGTGCCAAAGAAGGTAGAGATGGTCACCGGGAAAGCCAGGTAGTGCCCCGCCAGATGCATACTGATTTTTATGCCAAACGGCGTCATTAACCCTAACCAGAAAACGCGTAGCCAGATGCCTTGGTTGGGTATTCCGTAGCGCCAGCGCGCGCCCAACTGCCAGCGTACGATAGCGCAAACCAGCAACACAGGAAACGTCTGGCAAAATAGCAGCACCATCGCCTGTGGCAGAGGTAAATGAAAATTCCATTCATTAGTCAACATCATTCCGCCTACCATCGGCGCGACGCCACGGCGGCCAAATAAAAACAGCACGGAAAACATGACGCAGAGCGGTAGCCAGGCCAGAAAGATATAGCTGGAATCAATTGTGGCGCGGGGAGAAATGAGACGAGATAGCAGAATAGCCGGAACGGTCAGGCAGAAGGCCAGTAAGAATATTTTTATATTTTTTAATACGTTACACTTATCCGGCATTGCTTTAATGCTCACATCATTATATAAGGCGCATGAATAATAAGTATATTCGCATTATGAAGCAATCTAACAAAAGCTCATATTGACCGCAAAAGCAGCGGCAAACAAACGCACCTGAAGAGCAGATCAGAGGCCATAAATTTTGTGACAAAAAGCAAAAACCCCCGCTTTTCAGCGAGGGTTCGAATGTTGGTGGAGCTAAGCGGGATCGAACCGCTGACCTCTTGCATGCCATGCAAGCGCTCTCCCAGCTGAGCTATAGCCCCATAGTGCTTTTACGTATACGCCAAATTTATCGGGAGTAAATTTGGTGGAGCTAAGCGGGATCGAACCGCTGACCTCTTGCATGCCATGCAAGCGCTCTCCCAGCTGAGCTATAGCCCCACTACGTAAAGCTTGTCGAGTTGACGGGCGGCATCATATGAATTCCCTCGGCATGTGTCAACGGCAAAATGAACTTGCCGAATTCAATCGCTGAAAAAGCATTCAAATAAAGGACATTGCGGCACAACTCGCATTCAGTAGTTAAACACGTCACGGTTTCGACTAAAATGGTGCTATAAAATGAACCACTAATTAACCCCACGACTATTCAGGGAATCGTTATGTTCAAGGAACGGATGACGCCAGAAGAACTCGCTAATCTCACCGGTTACAGCCGACAAACCATCAATAAATGGGTACGGAAAGAAGGCTGGGCAACATCGCCCAAACCTGGCGTCCAGGGCGGTAAAGCCCGTCTGGTTCATGTAAACGAACAGGTTCGTGAATATATCCGCAGCGCTGAACGTTCAGTTGACCATCACGCAGACACATTCACGCCTGCCAGCAACGCATCGCTTGAAGCGCTGCTCATGACGCTCGCCAAAGAGATGACCTCATCCGAGCAGAAACAGTTTACCTCTCTCCTCGTGCGTGAAGGGATTACCGGTTTGTTACAACGCTTAGGGATACGCGATAGCAAATAATATGAAAAGATTACGCAGTAAAATGACCACTGAAGAGCTGGCTGAATGCCTCGGCGTGGCCAGACAAACCGTCAATCGCTGGATCAGAGAACAACACTGGAAAACCGAAAAATTTCCCGGCGTCAAAGGCGGACGCGCAAGACTCATCCATATTGATGCCAGCGTGCGGGAGTTTATTCTCAATATTCCGGCTTTTCGCAAACTGCCTGCGTTTTATCAGGCGGAAGAGGCTTTCGCAGAATATGCGAACGCGGCGCACAGTCACGCTTATCGACAAATTATTGATGCCGTTGAAAATATGTCTGCTCAGGAACAGGAAAAACTTGCGCTGTTTTTATCGCGGGAAGGTATTCGCGGATTTCTGACGCGTTTAGGTATCAATGAGGCGGACTAACAAAGAATAAACGGCAGGCGTCTGCCCTGCCGTTTATTCTGTTTTAGCTGGCGTTACTGCTGACTTTCACGCTCGGCGATAAAGCCCAGCGCTTTGTTGATACGCTCAATGCTGCGGGTTTTACCAATCGCATGTACGGTGACATCCAGCGCAGGCGACTGCCCGGCACCGGTCACAGCCACACGCAGCGGCATCCCCACTTTACCCATCCCCACTTCCAGCTCATCCGCCGTGGCCTGAATCGCGTGGTGGACGTTTTCTGCTGACCAGTCCGTAATCGCCGACAGCTTGTCGCGCACCACTTCCAGCGGCTGACGCGCCACCGGGCGGAGGTGTTTTTTCGCCGCATCGGCGTCAAACTCGCTGAAGTCTTCATAGAAGTAGCGGCAGCTCTGCGCCATCTCTTTCAGAGTTTTGCAGCGCTCGCCCAGCAACTTCACCAGTTCAGCAAGCTGCGGGCCGTTACGGGTGTCGATATTTTCCTGCTCGATATGCCACTGCAAATGCGTCGCCACATATTCCGGCGCCAGCGTATTGATATAGTGGTGGTTCAGCCACAGCAGTTTATCGGTGTTGAACGCGCTCGCAGACTTGCTCACCGCACCGAGGGAGAACAGCTTGATCATCTCTTCGCGGGTGAAGATTTCCTGATCGCCGCTGGACCAGCCCAGACGCACCAGATAGTTCAGCAACGCTTCCGGCAGATAACCGTCATCGCGATACTGCATCACGCTCACCGCACCGTGACGTTTAGACAGCTTTTTACCGTCGTCGCCGTTAATCATCGACACATGCGCGTACATCGGCACCGGCGCGTTTAACGCTTTCAGAATGTTAATCTGGCGCGGAGTATTGTTGATATGGTCTTCGCCACGAATCACATGGGTAATTTCCATATCCCAGTCGTCCACCACCACACAGAAGTTGTAGGTCGGCGAACCATCGGTACGACGAATGATCAGATCGTCCAGCTCCTGATTGCTGAATTCGATCGGGCCACGGATCTGATCATCAAAAATAACGGAACCGTCCTGCGGGTTGGCAAAGCGCACCACGCATGGCTCATCGTCGGCATGATGTTCGTGGCTGTGACGGCAACGCCCGTCATAACGCGGCTTCTCGCCTTTCGCCATCTGATCTTCACGCAGTTGCTCCAGACGCTCTTTAGAGCAGTAGCATTTATAGGCTGTTCCCGCCTCCAGCATCTCGTCAATCACCGCGTTATAGCGATCAAAACGTTTGGTCTGGAAATATGGGCCTTCGTCCCATTCCAGGTTCAGCCAGTTCATACCATCCATGATGGCTTCAATGGCTTCCGGCGTGGAACGCTCAAGATCGGTGTCTTCAATACGCAGCACGAACTCACCGCCGTGGTGACGTGCGAAAAGCCAGGAATAAAGAGCAGTACGCGCGCCACCGACGTGCAGATAACCTGTCGGGCTAGGCGCGAAGCGAGTTTTGATTTTCATGAAATGGCCTTACGTTTATAAAGATGCCGACAACCGGCAAATCCTGGAAAGATGAATAGCCTTGTATTCTATCACTGTGGCTTGATTCCTCAATGTTGATCCGGTCAGAACACTGCGCTTTGCTATTTCCGTATAGAAATCATGCAGCGCGGGGTAATTCACGATCGTTTTGTTTAATTTTACGACGAACAAACAAAAACTTTAGAAAATGCGTTGACTCATTTTCAACTCTCCCTATAATGCGACTCCACACAGCGGGGGTGATTAGCTCAGCTGGGAGAGCACCTCCCTTACAAGGAGGGGGTCGGCGGTTCGATCCCGTCATCACCCACCAACTACTTTATGTAGTCTCCGCCGTGTAGATAAGAAATTGAGAAGTGGGTGATTAGCTCAGCTGGGAGAGCACCTCCCTTACAAGGAGGGGGTCGGCGGTTCGATCCCGTCATCACCCACCACTTTCTCGCCAGCTAAATTTCTTATTGTGTGAAGTACCGAAGTGGGTGATTAGCTCAGCTGGGAGAGCACCTCCCTTACAAGGAGGGGGTCGGCGGTTCGATCCCGTCATCACCCACCACTTCGGGTCGTTAGCTCAGTTGGTAGAGCAGTTGACTTTTAATCAATTGGTCGCAGGTTCGAATCCTGCACGACCCACCAATGTAAAAAAGCGCCCTAAAGGCGCTTTTTTGCTATCTGCGATTTATAAGATTCGAACCTGCCGCAGGTTCGGGTCTTGCCTGATGCGCTGCGCTTATCAGGCCTACAGACGACACCGCACACGTAGGCCGGATAAGACGTTAATCGCCATCCGGCACAGACGACACCGCACACGTAGGCCGGATAAGACGTTAATCGCCATCCGGCACAGACGACACCGCACGCGTAGGCCGGATAAGACGTTAATCGCCATCCGGCACAGACGACACCGCACACGTAGGCCGGATAAGACGTTAGTCGCCATCCGGCACAGACATCATACCGTCAACGCCGCCACCAGTTTCTCCAGTGCTGGCGTTGCCTGCTGCTGGTCATACACAATATACAAATCCGCCGGAATACGTTCCTCTAACGGACGGAACACCACACCCGGCCAGCTCATTTGCGCATAGCCATCAGCCATCAACGTAATCCCGATCCCCATACTGATCATCGCCAACACCGTTTGCGGCTCAACCACTTCCCGAATAATCATTGGCGAAAAGCCTGCCTGTTGGCATACACGTTGTAAAAATTCCCAATCAGAATGTACGGAAGGCAATGTAACAAAATATTCATTGCGCAACGCCGCCAGCGGCACAGAATCTCTGGATGCCAGATCGTGATCTTCCGGAACTGCAACCATGAATGCAGATTCATGCAAACGTATGCTGGTAAAACCGACTGCCGGTTCGATAGCCATACGCCAGATCCCTGCATCAAGTTCCCGACGCTCTAACAACGCCATTTGCATACCTGGAGACTTTTCGCGAAAAAGTACTTCAACATTGGGATTTGCTTTCAAAAAGTGACGCATCGCAGGACGCATTCTTCCCCACAGCGCCGTACCAACCACACCCAGTTCAATGCGCCCCGCTTCACCGCGACCAATCTGCTCCACTCGCGCCAGCGCCTGATTTGCATTGGCTAACAAGCGACGTGACTCCTCCATTAAAACTTTCCCGGCATGGGTTAATGCAACGCTGCGGGAATGACGAATAAACAGCAATGTACCCAGTTGCTGTTCAAGTTCTTTGATATGGATACTCAAGGGAGGTTGTGACATATTTAACCGGGCAGCAGCCCGGCCAAAATGCAATTCTTCTGCAACAGCGAGGAAATAACGTAATAGCTTTAGATCAATACGATGGGCTCGTTCCATCACTATCGCACTCCAGCAATAAAGGATAACGTCTGGAATTTACCATATTACTTAGTAAAAAATAGATTTAACGACAAGATACCCAATATACATAAATACAATAGATAAAACCCCGGGTAAAACATTTGGTGCAGGAATAGGTATTCGGCATAAAGTAAAAAATGCGCCAATACCAAATCCAATACCGGAGGAGAGAATAATTTCTTTCATGCTGTGTCCTTGTTCATAAAAATGGACTGGCGAACATCCTCTCGCCAGTCAAATAAAATTAATGTGCTAATGATTTGGTCGACAGTTTTTCTGGATGGTGCTGATATTTAAAGAACAATGCAAAAATAACGGCCAATGCCAGAGCGTAGGCGGCAAAGACCAGCCAGATGGTTTGCCAATCTTTTACGCCATCAATAGAAAAATAATCCACGGCCATACCGCTTAAAAGAGACCCAATCCACGCCCCCACGCCGTTAACCATGGTCATAAATAGCCCCTGCGCGCTGGCGCGAATACTTGAGTCCACCTCCTGCTCTACAAATACCGACCCTGAGATGTTGAAGAAATCAAATGCGCAGCCATAAACAATCATCGACAGCAGCAGTAGCACAAAGCCAAACGGGGATGGATCGCCAAAGGCAAAGAAGCCGAAACGCAGCGTCCACGCCAGCATGCTCATCAGCATTACCGTTTTAATACCAAAGCGTTTAAGGAAAAACGGAATGGTGAGGATAAAGCCCACTTCAGCCATCTGCGAAACTGAAAGCAAGATAGAGGGATACTTCACCACAAAGCTGTCGGCAAACTCTGGGTTACGGGCAAAATCATGCAAGAACGGATTACCGAAGACATTGGTAATTTGCAGCACCGCCCCCAACATCATCGCAAACAAAAAGAAGATTGCCATGCGTGGATTTTTAAACAGAACAAAAGCATCCAGTCCGAGCTTACTGGCAAGCGTGGTGTTCGCCTTCTTCTCGGCTACCGGAATTTTCGGTAACGTCAGCGCATACAGGGCCAGCAATAACGATGCGCCAGAAGCGATGTATAATTGCGCACTGCTCAGTTCCAGCCCCATCAGGCTCACCGTCCACATCGCAACAATAAAACCTATTGTGCCGAAAACGCGCACAGGCGGAAATGACGTTACCGGATCCTGACCTGCTTTCGCCAGACAAGAGTACGAAACGCTATTGGATAATGCAATCGTTGGCATATACGCCATCGCATTAACCAACATCACCCAGAACATCGTCTGGGGATCGGTAACGGTGGTGGCGTATAATAACGCCCCCGCGCAAACCAGATGGCAAAGCATATAGGCTCGCTCAGCGCGCAGCCATTTATCAGCAATGATCCCCATAATGCCCGGCATGATAATCGCTGCCAGTCCTTTTGAGCTGTAGACCATACCGACATTCGCGCCGGTAAAATCCAGAGTGTTGATCATGTAAGAGCCCAGGGTAACCAGCCAGCTCCCCCAGATAAAATATTGCAAGAACGACATGACTTTTAAGCGGGACGTAATACCCATTTTTTATTCCTTGCCGTGAGATAAAGCCCCAATACGGGGCCGTAGTCATTGTGTTTAGGCCAGCTTACGTAAAAAGCCGCAAATCAGATTTATAAAGTTCTGCCGAGAAAGTTCAGCCGCCGCCAGCGTTTGCGCATGGGAGAGTTTTACATCGCCCAGCCCTTCCGCCAGATTGGTGATCGCTGAGACGGCAACAACTTTGAGACCACAATGACGTGCGCTAATCACCTCAGGGACAACGGACATTCCGACCACATCGCCGCCAATAATCTGCATCATGCGGATTTCTGCCGCCGTTTCGAAGTTCGGACCCGGATAAGAAACAAATACGCCTTCAGTGAGGGGGAATCCCTCCTCTACCGCAACGGACTGAAGCATGGCGCGATAATCTGCGTCATAAGCATTAGCCAGCGAGAAGAAGCGATCGCCATAACGATCATCGTTTGGCCCCACCATCGGCGTACCGGGCATCGTATTAATGTGATCGCTAAGCGCAACCAGGCTACCCGGCCCCACTTCCGGACGCAGAGATCCTGCCGCATTGGTGCAGAACAACACTTCACAGCCCAGTAATTTCAACGTGCGAATGGCATCGGTCATCACCGCCATTCCACGCCCTTCATAAAAATGCCCGCGGCCTTTCATACAGGCCACCGGAACCCCCGCCAGATGGCCGAGCACCAGTTCACCAGCATGGCCGTGTACGGTGCTGACGGGAAATCCCGGCAATTTCTCGTAAGAAATGGCTACCGCATCTTCGATTTGATCCGCCAGAGCACCCAACCCGGAGCCTAAAATAAACGCGACGCGCGGGGTAAATGCCGGTTTATGTGCATGAATAATATCAACACAATACTCAGGATTATGAGAAAAAATAGCGTGAGGCATAAGTTTCCTTGTTCTATCGGATTTAATTTGACTCCTTTTTATAACGACCATCGCCCCTTGCTGACCAATACACTTTTCACGTGTCATCAATAGCCATTTAATATCGATAGATTTAGATCGCTTCTGTATTAATACAGAGGGAAAACAGTATTGGTTTTTGCTTGCACTTCATATTAACAATATGCCGCTTTCATATTTATAAATTGCCTCTTTTTAATTAACCCATTAATAATTATCGGCATAGGGAAATATGCTATGAAAAAAATTCTTACTCTGACGCTTTCTTCTTTACTCATTATTCCCGCACTCACCCATGCGGAATTTAAAGGCGGGTTCGCCGATATCGGCCTCCATTACCTCGACTGGACATCAGACACCACGGAAAAAACCAGTAAAAAATCCCATAAAGATGATTTTGGGTACCTGGAACTGGAAGGCGGAGCGAATTTTAGCTGGGGAGAAATGTACGGGTTCTTCGACTGGGAAAATTTTTACAATGGCCGCCACGCTAAACCAGGCAGCGAACAGCGTTACACCTTTAAAAATACCAACCGTATTTATCTGGGTGATACAGGATTAAACCTCTATCTCCATGCCTACGGGACGTACGGTTCACCTCATCGCGCTAATTTCCATGATGACATGTTTCTCTATGGTTTAGGCTATAACTTCACAGGTAACGGTTACTGGTTTAAACCCTTCTTTGCCAAACGTTATACCGATCAGACCTACTACACAGGCGATAATGGTTATGTATTAGGTTGGGTGGCCGGCTATAGCTTCTCGTTGGGTAGTGAGAAATTCAGCGTAACGAACTGGAATGAGTATGAGTTTGACCGTGATGCGTCCTACGCTGCGGGCAATGGCGGGAAAGATGGCATTAATGGCGCAGTAGCGCTGTGGTGGAATGCGACTCCTCACCTGACCGCAGGAGTACAATATCGTTACGCTGATAATAAGTTAGGAGAATCCTTCCTGCAGGATGGCATTATTTATTCCATCAAATACCTGTTTTAACACACTGCCCTGTCAAAAATGGCAGGGCAAGACCGCACCTCACACACGGACAGATAGATATTTATAGCTGATACAGCGGATCTTTCGCCCTCGCGGCGGTTAATTCGCTGGCCTGAGTACGCACCACGTCCCACAACGCCTGCGCCGCCGTGGAGAGCGATCGGTTTTTTCGCCGCGCCAGCATGAGCTGCCTTTCAACTACGGGCGTCAGCCGTTTAACCTGTAAGTGGCTGCCCTGCGGGAGCGGTAACGCCAGCGCGGGCAGCACGCTGATGCCGATTCCCGCTTCCACCATTGGAAAAAGCGTGGCCGGGTGACCAATCTCCTGCACGATATCCGCCTCAATAGCAAAATGGGCCAGCGCCGCATCAATCAGCGGTCGACTGCCGGAAGCATAATCCTGTAAGACCAGCGATGCCTGTTTAAGATCCTGCCAGCTCACCCATTCCTGATGCGCCAGCGGATGATCCTGGCGACACAACAGTAAAAAAGGCTCTGATAAGATGGCTTCACACTGTAAATCCACCGCTGCGCCAGGATCGATAACGATGCCAAAATCCACTTCTCCCTGGCGGATACTCTCCAGCACCCACTGCTGCGGACGATCGTGCAATACAAAATCAATAGCGGGATAAAGTGAATTACTTTGGGCAATGCATTGCGGAATAAGATGCGCAGAAATGGTTTGGCTCGCGGCAACGCGCACGGTGCCGGTTAATTGTGTCCCTACTCTGCCTGCATCGCGCAGTATGCTGTTCAGTTCATCAAGCACCCGCTCCAGACGCGTCGCCAGTTGTTGCCCCGCCTCGGTCAGCACCACCTCACGCGTGGTGCGATCCAGCAGTCTGACGCCGGTTTGCCGCTCCAGCTCTTTTACGCTATGACTGACCGCAGACTGGCTCAGTCCAATCCTGTCCCCTGCCCGACTGAAACTTTTGGCCTGGGCGACGGTAATAAAAATACGCAGTTGACGCAGTGAATAGTTCATCGACTAGATTCATATATAGATGCAATAAATCAATTTTATTTCTCAAAGCGAAAAACGCAAAATAGCTGCACCGACTTTCAGGAGTTTTTATGAAACTTTTTCGTATCCTTGACCCTTTCACGCTGACACTTATCACCGTGGTACTACTGGCCTCTTTTTTCCCGGCGGAAGGCGGCTTTGTGCCTGTCGTTGAAGGTATTACGACAGCGGCCATCGCTCTGCTGTTTTTTATGCATGGCGCGAAGCTTTCGCGTGAAGCGATCATCGCTGGCGGCAGCCACTGGCGGTTGCATCTGTGGGTCATGTGCAGCACTTTTGTGCTCTTTCCTGTCCTCGGCGTACTGTTTGCCTGGTGGGCGCCTGTCAATGTCGACCCTATGCTCTACAGTGGCTTTCTGTATCTGTGCATTTTGCCCGCCACCGTGCAGTCGGCGATTGCATTTACTTCACTCGCGGGCGGTAACGTCGCGGCCGCGGTGTGCTCAGCGTCTGCGTCCAGTCTGCTGGGCATTTTCCTGTCGCCGCTGCTGGTCGGTCTGGTAATGAATATTCATGGCGCGCAGGGCAGTCTGGAAGAGGTGGGCAAAATTATGCTGCAACTGCTGCTGCCTTTTGTGCTGGGACACCTGTCTCGCCCGTGGATCGGCAACTGGGTCGCGCGCAACAAAAAGTGGATCGCGAAAACGGATCAGACCTCTATTTTGCTGGTGGTCTACTCGGCGTTCAGCGAAGCGGTGGTCAACGGCATCTGGCACAAAGTCGGCTGGGGATCGTTGCTGTTTATCGTCGTGGTCAGCCTCATACTGTTGGCGATCGTCATCGCCATTAACGTCTTTGTCGCCCGTAAATGCGGCTTCAATAAAGCCGACGAAATCACTATTGTTTTCTGCGGTTCGAAAAAAAGCCTGGCCAACGGGATCCCGATGGCCAATATTCTGTTTCCGACGTCAGTGCTGGGTATGATGGTATTACCGCTGATGATCTTCCACCAGATCCAACTGATGGTCTGCGCAGGGCTGGCGCGGCGCTACAAACGCCAGACCGAGAAGTTACAGGCGCAGCAGGAAAGCCGCGCCGCAAAAGCTTAAAGCGGGCGTTTCAGGGGCTGCACCAGTTGCGTCAGCCCCTCGGTTTTAATCAGCAGCGTGATTTGCATCAATTCCCCCAGTTTACCCGCCGGAAATTGATCTTTACGGGCAAACCACAGCAAATACTCTTCCGGAAGGTCGATCAATCGACGTCCCTGATATTTGCCGAACGGCATCACGGTGTTGGCGATTTCAACCAGCTGCTCTTTTTCCATCTCAGGCACCCAGTAAGCGGATCATTTCCGCTTCATCAATCACGGTAATACCCAGTTCCTGCGCTTTGGCAAGTTTGGAACCCGCCGCTTCACCGGCAATCACCAGATCGGTTTTCTTCGATACGCTGCCTGCCACTTTCGCGCCCAGCGCCACTAAACGCGCTTTAGCGTCATCGCGAGACATCTGGCTCAGGCTACCGGTTAGTACCACGGTTTTACCGGCAAACGGGCTATCGATCTCTTGCACATTAATGACTACCGGCGCGGGCCAGTGCACCCCTTCCGCCAGTAGCTGCCCAATCACGTCACGATTACTCTCTTCGGCAAAAAAGTTAAAGACGTGCGTAGCAACCACAATCCCCACGTCAGGTACTTTCTGCAACTCGTCAATCGTGGCGGCCTGCAGCGCCTCCAGCGTGCCGAAATAAGCCGCCAGCCCCGCCGCCGTCGCTTCACCCACTTCACGGATGCCCAGCGCATAGAGAAAACGCGCAAAGGTCGTCGCTTTGGCTTTTTCCAGCGCGTTTACAACATTTTGCGCGGACTTTGGCCCCATTCGGTCCAGGCCGGTCAGTTTACCCGCCGTCAGACGGAACAGATCCGCTGGCGTATGGACATACTCCCTTTCCACCAGTTGGTCGATGATCTTATCGCCCATCCCGTCTACATCCATCGCCCGACGCGACACAAAATGTTTTAGCGACTCTTTACGCTGCGCGCCGCAAATCAGCCCGCCGGTACAACGGGTAACGGCTTCGCCTTCGACGCGCTCTACGTCCGATCCGCACACCGGACAGTGCGTTGGAAACACAATTGGACGCGTCTCTTCAGGGCGTTCGGACAGAACCACGTTGACCACCTGAGGGATCACATCTCCTGCCCGACGGATAACCACCTTATCGCCAATGCGCAAGCCAAGCCGTTCAATTTCATCGGCATTATGCAACGTGGCATTGCTGACCAGCACACCAGCCACCTGAACCGGTTCCAGACGCGCCACCGGCGTAATCGCCCCGGTGCGCCCGACCTGAAACTCAACGTCGCGCACAAAAGTCATCTGCTCCTGAGCAGGAAATTTAAACGCCACTGCCCAGCGCGGCGCGCGGGCCACAAAGCCCAGCTGTTCCTGCAAAGCCAGCGAGTTGACCTTAATCACCACGCCGTCGATATCAAAACCGAGCGTGGGGCGATCTTTTTCGACGTTGTGATAAAAATCCAGTACCGCCTGGGGAGAATCGCACAGCGTCACGCGATCGCTGACCGGTAACCCCCACGCTTTAAATTGCAGCAAACGCCCCAGATGCGTATCCGGCAACTCGCCGCCTTCCAGAATACCGACGCCGTAGCAGAAAAATGTTAGCGGTCGCTTCGCCGTAATACGCGGATCGAGCTGACGCAGCGAGCCCGCCGCCGCGTTACGCGGGTTAGCAAACACTTTGCCGCCAGTACGGCGCGCGTCTTCATTGATCTTTTCGAACCCGGCCTGCGGTAAAAATACCTCTCCGCGAACTTCAAGACGCGCCGGAATGTTATCGCCGTGCAGCTTTAACGGAATGGCGCGAATCGTGCGCACGTTTGAAGTAATATCTTCACCGGTGGTGCCGTCGCCACGCGTCGCAGCGCTCACCAGCACGCCGTTTTCATACAGAATGCTGACCGCCAGGCCATCCAGTTTTAGCTCGCAGCACCAGATGACATTTTCCGTGCTTTTTAGACGATCCTGCACTCGCTTGTTAAACGCCAGGAAGCTTTCTTCATCAAATACGTTATCGAGCGACAGCATCGGTACTTCATGGCGAATCTGGTTGAATGCCGTCAGCGGCGCCGCGCCAACGCGCTGCGTGGGCGAATCCGGCGTGATAAGGTCCGGACGTTGCGCCTCCAGCTCTCGCAGTTCCCGCATCAGGCGGTCATATTCGGCGTCGGGAATCTCTGGCGCATCCATCACATGATACAGATATTCATGATGGCGAAGCGTGGTTCGCAGTTCTGTCAGTTGTTGTTCGATTGGTTCCATATCACACCATCAATGATAAAAAACCCCCGACAGGCGGGGGTTACGTTAAAAATGTCACACCTGCGTTAACCTCAGGCGTTAGCGTCCATCACCTCGCGGATGCGGTCCTGATATTCGCGCAGTTTCTGCGGCGTCATCATCCGACGCTGGTCATCCAGCACGACGCCACCGACCTCATCAGCGATATGCTGCGCGGATTGCAGCATCAGCTTGAAATTCTGCAGCGCATCGCCGTAAGACGGTACCTGCATAAAGATAGTGACGCCAGGCGTAGTGAAGTCCGTCATTTCAGGATCGAACGTTCCCGGATTGACCATATTCGCGAGACTGAACAAGGCCGGGCCGCTGCCGTCCGGGCTCAAATGACGATGGAAAATATTCATATCGCCAAATTTAAAGCCTGACTGCTGAATACTGTTCAGTAACACTTCACCATTAAGCTCGCTGCCATGATGGGCCGCGACGTTCATAATGATGACCGCCTCTTTACGCTGCGGTTTTTCCACAACCGGCGCTTCTTCCACTACCGGTTCCGCCTCAACCACAGGTTCCGCAGGCTGGAAGGTTTGCGCTGATGGCGGCGGCGCGGGCTGCGCAACAGGCTGCGGCGCTTGCGACGGCGGTGCAGGCTGCTGTTGCGGCGGCTGTACCGGCGGCGCAGATGGCTGAACCTGCTGAGGCTGCGGCGCAGGTTGGACCGGTTGCTGAACCGGCTGTTGCATCGGCGCTTGCGGCTGCGGCGGCACCGCTGGACGCGGTTGCGCAGACGCATAAGGCGGCTGGTACTGGTGTTGCGGCGACTGACGAGGGGCATCATGCTCCTGCGACTGGCCGGGGGCATGATTTACGCGGTGAACACGAACTTCACCCACGCCTTCGTCTTCTTCGACATCGTCGTCATACGAGTCGTCGTCGCGTTTCGATTTCATGCGTTTTAGTGGACGATCGCGGAACATAGAAGATCGTTCTTTACGGCTGGTCCAGAAACCATGTACCAGTAAAGCGATTATGGCGATCGCGCCAACAATGATTAATATCAGACGCAAATCCTGCATCATTATATTCTCTGTTGTTCTAACACCTTGCCACCACGGCAAACATTTACTCACTAAGAGTATTTGCCGATTACGTCAAGTGCAAGTGTACTGTTGGCTTTCGCAGCATAAAGATGAAGGAAAATGTGCTTTTTGCTGTTTTTTCGAACATTTCCGAACTATCCACCGTCTGATAACCGGGTAAGATATCCCACGTTTACCCAGGGCTTTAAGAAAAAGGAGTATGTCCTGAATATGGTTTCATCATCCACAACCGTACCACGTAGCGGCGTCTATTATTTCTCGCAAGGATGGAAGTTAGTCACCCTACCGGGAATCCGCCGCTTTGTTATTTTACCTCTGCTAGTCAACATTGTGCTGATGGGCGGCGCATTTTGGTGGCTGTTTACCCAGCTTGACGCCTGGATACCTTCGTTGATGAGTCATGTGCCGGACTGGCTGCAATGGCTGAGCTATCTGCTGTGGCCGATTGCAGTTATCTCTGTTCTGTTGGTCTTTGGCTATTTTTTCTCTACCCTCGCCAACTGGATCGCCGCGCCGTTTAACGGCCTTTTAGCCGAACAGCTTGAGGCGCGGTTAACCGGCGCCACGCCGCCAGATACCGGCATACTCGGCATCATGAAAGATGTACCGCGCATTATGAAACGTGAATGGCAAAAGCTGGCGTGGTATCTGCCGCGTGCTATTGTGCTGCTGGTTCTCTATTTTATTCCTGGCATTGGCCAAACCATCGCGCCGGTGCTGTGGTTTTTGTTCAGCGCCTGGATGCTGGCGATCCAGTATTGCGACTACCCGTTTGATAACCACAAAGTGCCGTTTAAAACGATGCGCGCCGCGTTGCGCACGCAGAAGGTGGCGAATATGCAATTTGGCGCGCTCACCAGCCTCTTTACGATGATTCCGGTGCTTAACCTGTTCATTATGCCTGTCGCCGTCTGTGGCGCGACGGCAATGTGGGTTGATTGCTGGCGTGCTAAGCACGCGTTATGGAAATAACGTAAAAATGTATAAATAAGAGATGGCTTATCCTGTCTCTTATTCCATACTGATAACCATTATTCCCCATCAGCATATAGATATGCGAAATCCTTACTTCCCCATATCTGGCTGGAAGGTATGCTGGGAAGGTATCCCAATTTCATACAGTTAAGGACAGGCCATGAGTAAGATTTATGAAGATAACTCGCTGACTATCGGTCATACGCCGCTGGTTCGACTGAACCGTATCGGTAATGGACGCATTCTGGCGAAGGTGGAGTCGCGCAACCCGAGCTTCAGCGTCAAGTGCCGTATCGGCGCCAATATGATTTGGGATGCCGAAAAGCGTGGCGTACTGAAACCTGGCGTGGAACTGGTGGAGCCGACCAGCGGCAACACCGGTATTGCGCTGGCGTATGTCGCCGCCGCGCGCGGTTACAAACTCACCCTGACCATGCCGGAGACCATGAGCATTGAACGCCGCAAGCTACTCAAAGCATTAGGCGCGAATCTGGTGCTGACCGAAGGGGCGAAAGGGATGAAAGGCGCTATTCAGAAAGCCGAAGAAATTGTCGCCAGCGATCCGCAAAAATATCTCCTGCTCCAGCAGTTCAGTAACCCTGCCAACCCGGAAATCCATGAAAAAACCACCGGCCCGGAAATCTGGGAAGACACCGATGGTCAGGTGGATGTGTTTATCTCCGGCGTCGGCACTGGCGGTACGTTAACCGGCGTCACGCGTTATATCAAAGGGACGAAGGGTAAAACCGATCTTATCACCGTTGCGGTAGAACCCACTGACTCCCCGGTTATCGCCCAGGCGCTGGCTGGTGAAGAGATCAAACCAGGCCCGCATAAAATTCAGGGCATCGGCGCAGGCTTCATCCCGGGCAACCTGGATCTGAAACTGATTGATAAAGTGGTTGGCATCACCAATGAAGAAGCCATTTCTACCGCGCGCCGTCTGATGGAAGAGGAAGGTATTCTGGCGGGAATTTCTTCCGGCGCCGCGGTTGCTGCAGCGCTTAAGCTGCAGGAAGATGAAAGCTTTACCAATAAGAATATTGTGGTTATCCTACCCTCATCAGGTGAGCGTTATCTGAGCACCGCGTTGTTCGCCGATCTCTTTACTGAGAAAGAACTGCAACAGTGATGCCAGCATGTTAAAAACGCGTAAAAAAGCACCTTTTTGGGTGCTTTTTTGTGGCCTGCTTCAAACTTTCACCTCACCTGGCATTGATTCACCCTGCCGGAACTGGTATTTAACCAGACTAATTATTTTGATGCGCGAAATTAATCGTTACAGGAAAAGCGTTAGCTGAATCGATTTTATGATTTGGTTCAAATCTTCCTTTCGCGGCATAATGTTTAATGACGAGCGAAACGTCAGCGGCCATAAGTTGCCAGCAACGGATTGCGTAGAACACCTTTTGTGTCGCGTCCCGTTTACGCCGGCGCTAACAATACAGGCTAAAGTTGAGCCGCCAGGCTAGACTTTAGTTCCACAACACTAAACCTATAAGTTGGGGAAATACAATGTTCCAGCAAGAAGTTACCATTACCGCTCCGAACGGTCTGCACACCCGCCCTGCTGCTCAGTTTGTTAAAGAAGCAAAAGGCTTCACTTCTGAGATTACTGTGACTTCCAACGGCAAAAGCGCCAGCGCGAAAAGCCTGTTTAAACTGCAGACTCTGGGCCTGACTCAAGGCACCGTCGTCACCATCTCCGCAGAAGGTGAAGATGAGCAGAAAGCGGTTGAACATCTGGTCAAACTGATGGCGGAACTCGAGTAAGTTTTTTTCCGGGTTCTTTTAAAAATCAGTCACAAGTAAGGTAGGGTTATGATTTCAGGCATTTTAGCATCCCCGGGTATCGCTTTCGGCAAAGCACTGCTGCTGAAAGAAGACGAAATCGTCATTGACCGGAAAAAAATTTCTGCCGACAAGGTTGATCAGGAAGTTGAACGTTTTCTGAGCGGTCGTGCCAAGGCATCTGCGCAACTGGAAGCGATCAAGACAAAAGCTGGTGAAACGTTCGGTGAAGAAAAAGAAGCCATCTTTGAAGGGCATATTATGCTGCTCGAAGATGAGGAGCTGGAGCAGGAAATCATAGCCCTGATTAAAGATAAGCACATGACGGCTGACGCAGCCGCACATGAAGTTATCGAAGGTCAGGCCACTGCCCTGGAAGAACTGGATGACGAATACCTGAAAGAGCGTGCGGCTGACGTACGTGATATCGGTAAGCGCCTGCTGCGCAACATCCTGGGTCTGGCCATTATCGATCTGAGCGCGATTCAGGAAGAAGTTATCCTGGTTGCCGCTGACCTGACGCCGTCAGAAACCGCACAGCTGAACCTGCAGAAAGTGCTGGGCTTCATCACCGACGCGGGCGGACGTACGTCTCATACCTCCATCATGGCGCGTTCTCTGGAACTGCCAGCGATCGTAGGTACCGGTAGCGTCACCTCTCAGGTGAAAAACGGCGACTATCTGATTCTGGATGCCGTAAACAACCAGGTTTACGTCAACCCGACCAACGATGTTATTGAGCAACTGCGCGCCGTCCAGGAGCAGGTTGCGACCGAGAAAGCGGAACTCGCAAAACTGAAAGATCTGCCGGCAATCACGCTGGATGGACATCAGGTTGAAGTTTGCGCCAACATCGGTACCGTTCGCGACGTTGAAGGCGCTGAGCGCAACGGCGCGGAAGGCGTTGGTCTGTATCGTACTGAATTCCTGTTCATGGATCGCGACGCGCTGCCGACGGAAGAAGAGCAGTTTGCCGCCTATAAAGCGGTCGCTGAAGCGTGCGGCTCGCAGGCGGTTATCGTCCGTACCATGGACATTGGCGGCGACAAAGAGCTGCCGTACATGAACTTCCCGAAAGAAGAGAACCCGTTCCTGGGCTGGCGCGCCGTGCGTATCGCCATGGATCGCAAAGAGATCCTGCGTGACCAGGTTCGCGCGATTCTGCGTGCCTCCGCTTTCGGTAAATTGCGCATTATGTTCCCGATGATCATCTCTGTTGAAGAAGTTCGCGCGCTGCGCAAAGAGATTGAAATCTACAAACAGGAACTGCGTGACGAAGGTAAAGCATTTGACGAAAGCATTGAGATTGGCGTGATGGTGGAAACACCGGCTGCGGCGACAATTGCGCGTCATTTAGCCAAAGAAGTTGATTTCTTTAGTATCGGCACCAATGATTTAACGCAGTACACCCTGGCAGTTGACCGTGGTAATGATATGATTTCACACCTTTACCAGCCAATGTCACCGTCCGTACTGAACTTGATCAAGCAAGTTATTGATGCTTCTCATGCAGAAGGTAAATGGACTGGCATGTGTGGTGAGCTTGCAGGCGACGAACGTGCTACACTTCTGTTGCTGGGGATGGGTCTGGACGAATTCTCTATGAGCGCCATTTCTATCCCGCGCATTAAGAAGATTATCCGTAACACGAACTTCGAAGATGCGAAGGTGTTAGCAGAGCAGGCTCTTGCTCAACCGACAACGGACGAGTTAATGACGCTGGTTAACAAGTTCATTGAAGAAAAAACAATCTGCTAATCCACGAGATGCGGCCCAATTTACTGCTTAGGAGAAGATCATGGGTTTGTTCGATAAACTAAAATCTCTGGTTTCTGATGATAAGAAAGACACCGGAACTATTGAGATTGTTGCCCCGCTCTCTGGCGAGATCGTCAACATCGAAGACGTGCCGGATGTAGTTTTTGCTGAAAAAATCGTTGGTGATGGCATCGCTATCAAACCAACCGGTAACAAAATGGTCGCCCCTGTTGACGGTACCATCGGCAAAATCTTTGAAACCAACCATGCGTTCTCTATCGAATCCGATAGCGGCATTGAGCTGTTCGTTCACTTCGGTATCGACACCGTTGAGCTGAAAGGCGAAGGCTTCAAGCGTATTGCTGAAGAAGGTCAGCGCGTGAAAGTTGGCGATCCGGTCATCGAGTTCGATCTGCCGTTGCTGGAAGAAAAAGCCAAGTCTACCCTGACTCCGGTTGTTATCTCCAACATGGATGAAATCAAAGAACTGATCAAACTGTCCGGTAGCGTGACCGTGGGTGAAACTCCGGTTATCCGCATTAAGAAGTAATTCTTGCCGCAGTGAAGAATGGCGCCTTTGGGCGCCATTCTTTTTGCCTGTAGGCCGGATAAGGCGCTTGCGCCGCCATCCGGCGATGGTGCGGCGTACTGCCTGATGGCGCTACGCTTATCAGGCCTACAAGGTTGCGAACATTTCAGCGCCAATCCACGGGTTACAACTGCGAGGTCACCGGGCGAAAGCACTTCTCGCGCATCAGGATCTTCATCCCATCCGGGCCACTCTCCAGCATCCTGCGTTCGGAATCGGACACTTGCAACTCGCACTGATAGCCGCCAGTGATGCCAAACATCGCCCGCGCCACGCAGATATCTTCCAGCGCGTCCAGCCCGCTCGTTTCAAAATGCCCCACGATACGCCCCTGCTGGCGAACCACCAGCCGATAACTCTTCATCGCGCCTCCCCTGCCGGCGGCAGAATTAACTCATCACAGCCACACTGCTGTGTCCAGGTCATCACCTCCAGCACGCGCTGCGCCGCATCTTTTGCCGCGGTCGTCAGTTTTTTCCCCTGCACAATACCGCTAACCAGCTCGGCGCAGAAGAGATCTCCCGTCCCTTTTAATTCCGTCGCCACCCGCGGATGGGCAAAGACCTCCACGACCTGCGCGGTAACAACGGCAACCGTTATGGTCTCCAGAGATTCGCCCGGCGCGCTGGTGATAACCACCCATTTCAGCGTATCGGAAAGCAGCGATTGCGCCGCCGCCACCGCCTCTTCCAGCGTGCGACACGGTTTACCACTCAGCATCTCCAGCTCAAATACGTTCGGCGTTAGCCCCTGCGCCTGCGGCAACAAATGTGTGCGATAAGCCTGCGGAATTTCCGCCTGCACATACATTCCACTGTCGGTATCGCCAATGACCGGATCAACAAGAATACACACCTCCGGATGCGAAGCCCGGATCGCCATTAGCCACTTCGAAAGCAAGACAATTTGGTCTGCGCTGCCCATGTAACCGGTGGTAATCGCTTTTAATTCACGTAGCGCATCGCGCTCATTCAACGCCGTAAGGTAGCCTGCAAACCACTCGGCGGGAATAATGCCGCCATAAAACGTTTTATAGTGCGGCGTATTGCTGAACAGCACCGTCGGGACCGCCGTCACGCGTAGTCCCTGCGCTTTAATGGCCGGAACAGCGATACTGTTGCCTACGCTGCCGTACACGACCTGTGACTGGACGGCGACGATATCGGTCTGTAACGCCCGATGGTTGTCGTCGAAGAGCACTGACTGAATATCACTCTCTTGTCCCATAAAATTTTCCTCTCGCTGGACAGCAGGCTACCGCCTCATTATCATTGTCATATGCTAAAATTCATTTTGTCATAGGTCAATAATGATCGACGGAAAAACCGCTAACGAAATTTTTGACAGTATCCGTCAACACATTATCGCCGGCACGTTACGGGCGGAGGATTCGCTCCCGCCGGTACGGGAGCTGGCAAGCGAATTAAAGGTGAACCGCAATACCGTCGCAGCGGCGTATAAACGGCTGATAACGGCGGGACTGGCGCAAAGTTTAGGCCGCAATGGGACGGTGATTAAAGGCAGTCCGTCTCCCGTAGCGCTGGAAGGCGGCGATCCACATACGCCTCTGCACGACCTTTCCGGCGGCAATCCCGATCCGCAGCGTCTGCCTGACCTTAGCCGTTATTTTGCCCGTCTCAGCCGCACGCCGCATCTCTACGGCGATGCGCCCGTTTCCCCTGAACTACACGCCTGGGCGGCGCGCTGGCTACGAGATGCCACCCCCGTCGCAGGCGAAATTGATATCACCAGCGGAGCTATCGACGCTATCGAAAGACTGCTTTGCGCGCATCTGCTGCCGGGCGACAGCGTCGCGGTGGAAGATCCCTGTTTTTTAAGCAGTATCAATATGCTGCGCTATGCCGGTTTTAGCGCCAGCCCGGTCAGCGTAGATAGCGAAGGAATGCAGCCTGAAAAGCTGGAACAGGCGCTAAATCAGGGCGCGCGGGCAGTGATCTTAACGCCGCGCGCGCACAACCCTACCGGCTGTAGCCTGAGCGCTCGCCGTGCCGCTGCGCTGCAAAATATACTGGCGCGTTACCCTCAGGTAGTGGTCATTATCGACGATCACTTCGCCCTGCTTTCTTCGTCGCCCTGGCAGCCGGTTATTGCGCAGACAACGCAACACTGGGCGGTGATACGCTCCGTTTCCAAAGCCCTCGGCCCCGATTTACGTCTTGCTATTGTCGCCAGCGACAGCGCGACCTCGGCAAAACTTCGGCTGCGGCTAAATGCCGGTAGTCAGTGGGTCAGCCATCTGTTACAGGATCTGGTCTACGCCTGCCTGACCGACCCTGAGTATCAGCACAGGCTGGCGCAAACGCGGCTGTTTTACGCCGCCCGGCAACAAAAACTGGCCCGCGCCCTACAGCAATATGGCATCGCCATTTCTCCCGGCGACGGCGTGAATGCCTGGCTCCCGCTGGACACCCATAGCCAGGCTACCGCGTTTACGCTGGCAAAATCCGGCTGGCTGGTACGTGAGGGAGAAGCCTTTGGCGTAAGCGCGCCGTCTCACGGTCTACGTATCACGCTGTCGACATTAAATGACAGCGAGATCAACACGCTGGCAGCTGATATCCATCAGGCGCTAAATCGCTAACAGGAGAAAATAACGTGCGAGTTCATTTTGTTGTCCATGAGTCGTTTGAATCCGCTGGCGCTTATCTGAAATGGGCTGAAGATCGCGGTTATACCATTTCATGGTCGCGCGTCTATGCCGGAGAAGCGCTACCGCCCAATGCCGATAAGTTCGATATGCTCGTGGTATTTGGCGGTCCGCAGTCGCCGCGCACCACCCGCGAAGAGTGCCCGTACTTTGACTCTCGCGCCGAACAGCACTTAATTAATCAGGCGATTACGGCCCGGCGAATGGTTATCGGCATTTGTCTTGGTTCGCAGCTCCTTGGCGAGGCGCTGGGCGCCGCTGTGTGCCAAAGTCCGGAAAAAGAGATTGGTCACTACCCTATTACGCTCACTGAAGCCGGTCTGCGGCATCCGCTTATCGCCCACTTTGGCTCCCCGTTAACCGTCGGCCACTGGCACAACGATATGCCAGGAATCACCGATCAGGCGACCGTGCTGGCCGAAAGCGAAGGCTGTCCACGTCAGATAGTGCAGTACGGCAATTTTGTCTACGGCTTCCAGTGTCATATGGAATTTACCGTCGAGGCGGTTGAAGGATTAATCCAACATTCGCAGCAGGAGCTGGCCGACGCGCAAGGGAAGCGTTTTATCCGCTCGGTTGCCGAGATGCGCGCATGGGATTACCAGCAGATGAATGAAAAGCTGTGGCGTTTTCTGGATGAACTCACGCTGGCGCACTCACAGAAATAACCACACCAGGAGTGCAACTTATTACCCGGCTAACGGTCTGAGGTGCAGTGATTATTGCATGAAAAAGGATTTTACCATGAAGAAAATTGTCTGCGCCGTCGTTGCGCTCCTGCTGACCCTACCCGCCTGGGCGAAGCTAAACGCCCATGAAGAAGCGCGCATTAACGCCATGCTGAATGCGCTGGCGCAGAAAAAGGATCTGACATTCGTTCGTAACGGTGATGCGCATAACTGCGAGGAAGCCGTATCGCACCTGCGCTTAAAACTGGGTAACACACGCAATCGTATCGACACCGCCGAACAGTTTATCGATAAAGTCGCGTCGTCGTCGTCCATCACCGGAAAACCCTATATCGTTAAAATTCCTGGTAAAAGCGATGAAAACGCGCAGCCTTATTTACATGCGCTTATTGCGGAAACGGATAAGAATGTTGAGTAAGAAAAAATCATAATGCCAGGCGTGTTACTGTGGTTTTTTAAAGGCGTTATCGCGCTTCTGTTAGCGTTTGCTGTAGGGTTAACCGTTTACTATTATCTGGAAATTCGTCCCATAGCCCAGACCGTATTACAGAGCGCCTCTTTCTGGTTGTCCGAATCGCCGCAGACGCGTTTTTTGCGCCGCGCTACGGCCAAAATACACCCCAAATCTTATACTGCCAGATTGCTCTATACCCAAGCCGGCGTGGATGGGCATTTCAGGACCGCGATCTGGGTGTTCTGGTTGGACAGCCTGTACCGCGACGACGAGCTGTATGCCATGATGCTGGCGCAAGCGTATTATGGCCGGGATTCGCAGGGTAACGCGGTTTACGGTACGAAAAATGCGGCGTTAACGTTATTTCACGTACCAGTGACAGAGATGACCTGCCAGCAACAAGTACAACTGATTTATATGTTTAAAGCGCCGTCACTTTACCGGCCTGGTTCAGCCAGGCTGGTAGAAAGCAGCAAGCATTACATGACGCTTTGCCAGGAACAAATACAACAATAAGAACAACAGACGAGCTTTTATTATAAAAGGCGGCGGTAATGCGCTGGCGCACACGGGAAATCGGCAGGATATTCCCGCTTGTCAAAGGCGCCGTTGCCTGTGTTTATCCCAATCAGCTGAACCCATTAGTTTAAATCCCTGCCCCCTGGCTGAAATGCTCTTCACCAAACACGCCGGTAGACAAGTAACGGTCGCCGCGATCGCAGATGATCGCCACCACTATCGCGCCGGGCGTGGCACGTGCGACGCGTAACGCGCCCGCTACCGCGCCGCCGGAACTCACGCCGCAGAAAATGCCTTCACGAACGGCCAGTTTACGCATGGTGTTTTCGGCATCATTCTGGTGAATATCCAGCACCTCATCTACCAGCGAGGCGTTAAAAATGCCCGGCATATATTCCGCAGGCCAGCGGCGAATGCCCGGAATACTGCTGCCCTCTTCCGGCTGCAGGCCAACGATGGTGACCGGTTTTTCCTGCTCGCGCAGAAAACGCGACACGCCGGTAATGGTGCCGGTAGTGCCCATGCTGGAGACAAAATGGGTGATACGCCCTTCGGTTTGCTGCCAGATTTCCGGGCCGGTGGTGGTGTAGTGGGCATACGGGTTATCGGGGTTGTTAAACTGATCGAGCAGTTTGCCCTCGCCTCGTTCAGACATAGCGAGCGCTAAATCGCGCGCCCCTTCCATTCCCTGCTCTTTAGTGACCAGAATCAGTTCCGCGCCATAGGCCCGCATTGCCGCCCGACGCTCCTGACTCATGTTGTCTGGCATCAACAGCTTCATGCGATAACCTTTCAGCGCGGCGATCATCGCCAGCGCAATGCCAGTGTTGCCGCTGGTCGCTTCAATCAGGACATCGCCCGGTTTAATTTCCCCGCGCTTTTCCGCCTCGACAATCATCGATAGCGCCGCGCGATCTTTCACCGATCCTGCCGGATTATTGCCTTCCAGCTTGACCCAGATTTCACTGCCGTTATCCGGCCCCAGCCGTTGTAATTTGACCAGCGGCGTATTGCCGATGGTTTGTTCTAATGTATTCACGTTTTCAGCTCGTAAAAAAGCCCGGTATGCGTAGCGCCACCGGGCGATAACTATACAAATTAACCTATCAGGCCGATTGCGCCAGAGCAAGTTCCTCTTCACGCGTTTCAATACGCTGGTCGCCGTTATACAGACGCGCTTTTTGCAGTCCAACAAACAAACGCTCGCCGCGAACCGGAACATCCTCACCCGCCATCACCACCGTCAGCGGATCGTGATACCACCCCAGCGGCTGCACCACTAGCTGTGTATAGTGACCTTTCGGGCTGGCCTCAATGACCTGTACTGGTAGCGGAGAATCCAGGCTGGTGCGGCGGCTAATATCCACCTCCCACGGACGCAGGAACAGATCGACCGGCCCCTGGTACGCGGGCGTATAACCCAGCGGCCAGCGATGCGCGCCAACGTGAAACTGCCCGCCGCGGACGGTGCCTGTCAGGCGGTTCACCTCGCCCATAAACTCCAGTACGAAGCGGGTTGCCGGTTCACGCCACACCCGATCCGGCGCGTCAGCCTGTTCGATATTGCCCTGACTCATTACCACCACCCGATCCGCCACTTCCGTCGCTTCTTCCTGATCGTGGGTGACAAAGACGCTGGTGAATTTCAGTTCTTCATGTAACTGGCGTAACCAGCGACGTAACTCTTTACGTACCTGGGCATCCAGCGCGCCAAAGGGTTCATCCAGCAGTAGAATTTGTGGTTCTACGGCAAGCGCGCGCGCCAGCGCCACGCGCTGTTTTTGTCCGCCGGAAAGCTGGGCGGGGAAGCGATCCGCGAGGTGCGCCAGTTGCACCATCTCCAGCAATTGCGTCACTTTCGTTTTAATCGCCGCCGCAGTTGGCCGGTCGCGTCGCGGCAGCACCGTCAGGCCAAAAGCGATGTTGTCAAACACCGTCATATGGCGAAACAGCGCATAGTGCTGAAACACAAAACCGACTTTACGCTCACGCGCGTGCAGGCGGCTAACGTCCGTACCGTGGAAACGAATATGGCCGCTGGACTGATGTTCCAGCCCGGCAATAATGCGCAGCAGCGTCGTTTTGCCGGAACCAGACGGCCCCAACAAGGCAACCATCTGGCCGGAAGGAATATCCAGCGAGATATCATTCAGTACCTGAGTGCGACCAAACGATTTCTTAATTCTGGCGATCTCAATGCTCATGATTTTCCTCCTGTTGCGCGCGTTTTTCCTGATTCTCCAGACGCCATTGCAACATGCTCTTCAAAAACAGGGTAATAATCGCCATTAGCGTCAACAATGCGGCGGCGGTAAAGGAGCCGACGGTGTTGTAGTCCTGCTCCAGTAATTCAATCTGTAACGGTAGCGATAACGTTTCGCCGCGAATCGAGCCGGACACCACCGACACCGCGCCAAACTCGCCAATCGCGCGGGCGTTGGTTAACACCACGCCGTAAAGTAGCGCCCAGCGAATATTCGGCAACGTCACGCGGCGAAACATTTGCCAGCCGGATGCGCCCAGTAAAATCGCCGCCTCATCTTCCTGACTGCCCTGACTGAGCATCACTGGCACCAGTTCGCGCACCACAAACGGACAGGTGACAAAAATAGTGACCAGTACCATCCCCGGCCAGGAGAACATCATTTGCAAATTATGCTCATCCAGCCAGCCGCCCAACGGGCCGTTGGAACCATAAAACAACAGATAAACCAGACCGGCCACCACCGGTGAGACGGCAAAGGGAATATCCAGCAGGGTCAGCAATAGCTGACGTCCGGGGAAGTTAAAGCGCGTCACCAGCCACGCCAGCAGAATGCCGAACACCAGATTCACCGGCACTGCGATCAAGGCAATCAACACCGTCAGCCAGATGGCGTGCAGCATGTCCGGATCGGCCAGATTTTGCAGTACCGGCATTAACCCTTTGCTGAACGCCTGCACGAAGATGTAAATCATCGGCACCAGCAGGATAAACGCCGAAACCAGCATCCCGACGCCAATCAAAAACCATTTTCCCCAGTTAATACGGGGGACGTCGTATCGCTTCAATTGAGTCACTTCCGCCATTAATGACCTACCACACGTCGACCAAAGCGACTTTGCAGAGTGTTAATTGAGAACAGCAGCAGCAGTGATGCCGCAAGGATCACCGAGGCAATGGCGCTGGCAGCTGGGTAATCAAACTCCTGCAAACGCACAAAAATCATCAGCGAGGTCACTTCTGTTTTCCAGGCGATATTTCCGGCGATAAAAATCACCGCGCCAAACTCGCCCAGGCTACGGGTAAAAGAGAGCGCCACGCCGGCAATCAGCGCAGGCGACAGCTCAGGCAGCACGACTTTGCGAAAACTTTGCAGGCGGGTGGCCCCTAGGGTTTGTGCCGCTTCTTCATATTCCGGCCCCAGCTCTTCCAGTACCGGCTGGACGGTGCGTACCACAAATGGAATGCTGGTAAAGGCCATCGCCACCGCAATACCGAGCCAGGTATAGGTCACTTTGATATCAAACTGCGCTAGAAACTGACCGTAGAAACCGTTCACTGAGAACAGCGAGGCCAGCGTTAACCCCGCCACCGCTGTCGGCAGCGCAAACGGCAGATCCATCAGCGCATCCAGCAACGTGCGCCCTGGAAAACGGTAGCGGGTTAAAATCCACGCCATCAACAGGCCAAACACGCCATTAAAAATCGACGCCACAAATGCCGCCAGCAGCGTCACTTTATAAGCAGCCACCACCTGTGGGTTGGTCACGACATCCCAGTATTGCGACCAGCTCATCTGTGAGAGCTGCATCACCAGCGCGCTCAACGGCAACAGCAGGATCAGGCAGACAAACAGCAAACTGGTGCCGAGGCTTAACGTAAAGCCGGGCAGCACGCGTCGGGAAGAAACGGCAAGCATTACTTACGCCCCGCCGCCAACAGTTTGTCCAGCTCGCCGCCGCTGGCAAAGTGCGTTTTCATCACCTCAGGCCACGTGCCAAACTTGTCTTCCACGCGGAACAGTTCGGTTTGCGGGAATTTATCTGCTTGCTTGCCCATGATTTCCGGATTATTCACGCGGTAGTAGTAATGGGTGATGATGGTCTGCGCCTGCGGGCTATACAGCCAGTTCAGGTAAGCTTTGGCGGCTTTTTCTGTGCCGTTGGCCTGCACGTTTTTATCTACCCAGGCAACCGGGAATTCAGCAAGAATGTTCGTTTTCGGGATCACCACTTCAAATCCCTGGGCTTCATATTGTTTGCGGATGTTGTTCACTTCCGATTCAAAACTAATCAGCACATCGCCCAGACCACGCTCGGCAAAGGTAGTCGTAGCGCCGCGGCCGCCGGTATCAAACACTTCGACGTTTTTCAGGAACTGGGTCATAAACTGTTCGGTTTTGGCTTTATCGCCGCCGTCCGCGTTATCCGCCGCGCCCCATGCCGCCAGATACGTGTAACGGGCGTTGCCGGAGGTTTTCGGGTTAGGGAAAATCAGCTTCACGTCGGAACGTACAAGATCGCTCCAGTCGTGAATATTTTTCGGGTTCCCCTTGCGCACCAGGAAGCCCATAGTGGAATAGAATGGCGAACTGTTGTTCGGCAGACGGCTTTGCCAGTCGGCAGGGATCAGTTTGCCTTTATCATGGAGAATCTGTACGTCAGTCACCTGATTGTAGGTCACGACGTCTGCCTTCAGACCCTGCAAAATCGCCAGCGCCTGTTTTGATGACCCGGCATGAGACTGCTTAATCGTCAGCTTATCGCCGCCGTTATCCTTCGCCCATTGTTGCTCAAACGGCGGGTTAAGGGCGGCAAACAGCTCGCGGGAGACATCGTATGAGCTGTTCAGCAGCTCCGTTGCCTGCGCCTGCCCTGCCAGTAACAGCATTGCTGCCAGCGTCAGGGGTCTCTTTTTCAGTAAGTTAACGGCCATTGCGCACCCTTATAAATTTAATGACTTTCTTATGGTCATCATATTTATAACCAGCGCTAAAGGAGTAACGGTTTTATATACCGTTTGATGATTTGAAAGTTGAAAAGGGAATAAGAGAATCCCTCCCCACGCGGCGCGGGGAGGAGACCGGCATCAATCAGACGCCTACGCTTACGCTTTCAGGCAGGGTACTGCCGCCATCAATGACGTTTTGCGTTCCGGTAAGATAGCTGGACTCATCGGAAGCCAGAAATGCCGCCAGTTCCCCTACTTCCAGCGGATCGGCAAGGCGGCGTAGCGGAATGGCTTTTGCCATTTCCGTTAATACCGATTCCGGATCGTCAGGGTTAGACTGACGGGCAATGCTTTCCGCCATCGGCGTTCTTACATAACCGGGGCAAATGGCATTCACACGAATACCGGACTGCGCATACTCTACCGCCAGCGATTTGGTTAAACCGACAATGGCGGCTTTTGACAGCGCATAGGCCGTTTCACCCGGGTCCGCCACCATATCTCCCGTGACGGAAGACATCATCACAATGCGGCCATCTTTACGTTTAATCATCTCCGGCAGGACGGCTTTGGTGACGTTCCAGACACCTTTAATATTAATATCAATGTGGAAATCGCGATCTTCTTCACTCATATCGAGGAAGTTGCCCAGACGGCACACGCCAGCGTTATTCACCAAAATATCAATTCTACCTTCAGTCTCTTTGGCGCGCGCAACCGCCGCCTGCACCGAAGCAAAATCTCTGACGTCAGCCTTAACGGCAGTGCAGCGATGCCCGCGCCCGCCCAGCTCATCCGCCAGCTTTTCAATCTCATCGGAGATATCCAGCAAGATTAAGTTCGCGCCGTGGCGTGCGAATACGCGAGCGATCCCTTCGCCAATGCCCTGCGATGCGCCCGTAATCAATGCTGTCTTGCCCGTGAGTTTACCCATTTTCAATGTCTCCTTTTGAATATGGAGTCTTACACTCCATTAACACTGAAAATACAGTAATAACAAATAAGTGCTGAGGAATAGCTCACTAATTCAGGTAAATATTAGGTAAAAAAATCCCCGCGGAGGCGGGGATGGGCATTTTTATGCTGTTCTGCCTGATGGCGCTGCGCTTATCAGGCCTACCAATCGTAGGTCGAATAAAGCGTTTGCGCTGCCATCCGACAGGGTTTTACCTTATAGCGCTAACAGGCGATCCAGCGACGGCGCAAAATAGTAGCCGCCAGTCACCGGTTTGGTGAAGCGCAGCATCGCGTCGCGTTTACCGTCGGTATCGCCGAACATACTCAGAAGCTGCTGTTCGATATTGTGCAGACGTGCGCAGTAAGCGCAGAAATAGAGACCATGAGTACCGCTGGCGGTGCCGTATGGCAGGCTCTGGCGCACAATCTTCAGCCCTTTGCCATCTTCTTTGAGATCGACGCGGCTCAGGTGAGACGTTGCCGGACGCGCATCGCCGTCAATCTCTTCATTGGCTTCTTTGGTACGCCCGATCATCATCTCCTGATCGTGAATACTCATCCGGTTAAGTTGCTTGAGATTGTGTTCCCAACGCTGCACGAACACATAACTGCCGCCTGCATCCACGCCATCTTTGATCACCGCCACTTCACGGCGCGTCTCTTCGCCTGCCGGGTTCTCTGTCCCGTCGACAAAGCCGCTCAGATCGCGTTCTTCCACCCAACGGAAGCCGTGAACTTCTTCTTTCACGTCGATACAGTCGCCAAAGGCTTCCATCGCCGCCTGGGCAACAGAAAAATTCACATCGTGGCGCAGAGAAAGGATATGGATCAGCACGTCATACTGCGTGGCCGGCGCCAGCCCTTTACCATAAGGAATAAAATCTTTCAGTTCTTCCGCCCCGACGCCGCCGCTCAGGGCGCGCCAGGTGTTGTTGCCAAACGCCACAACGGCCCCAAGATGGGCGTCCGGAAATTTGACTTCGAAGGTCGCCAGTTTATCGGCAAATGTTCTGCTGGCCGCGCGCAGGGCGTCCAGGTCGCCTTTCACATTGGCTTCAATCCAAATTGCCGCACGGCAATGTTCCGGCAAAATGCCACTTTGAACCTGAGACATGATTCCTCCTGAAAATGAGAATGCCACGCAGTCGTGGCATTAATGGAGGCTATTTTACCTTGTTTTTAAGCGAAGCGGTTTGTTCAGGCGCAAATTAACGACGCCAGATAATTTTGCGCACGTCCCAGTTTTTTAAGACGTCATCAGGAGGCATTAAGCCTTCCGGTCCGCTCCACTCGCCGGAGAAAACATAGCTAATATGCTGACTTCCCTCGGCTTTACATTCGACGCTGGTATGGCTATCGCTGGAAACCGGCTCGCAGTGACCAAACGCTTTGCTGTAAAGGTCGCTAAACGGCGTACCGATTTTGCCCCCCGCGGCGGTTGGGATATCGCTGTCCAGCACATCAATACGGCTCACGGTTCCCTGCTCGCCGTTGATCACCATCGCGACATTGTCGCCCTTCATCGCTTCGAAAAAGCGCACCACGTTGCCGTTATCGGTTTTCATACCGCTACGCAGGCGATAATCGCCATCTAATGCCTCTGCAATAGCCGGCTCTTCCAGCGGCGTGGCGGCGGTCAGCGCTCCCACGCCTTGCTCAGTGACTTCTGTCGAGGAACCAAACCAGTTCCACGGATTTGCGGCAGACCAGTTGACCGAGGAGAGCGTCGAGCAGCCGGTCAGCGCCAGCGGCAGTGCGAGTAAAGTCAAACGCAGCGATTTCATCTCACTTCCTTTCTTTTATTAATTAACGTTGGTTGGAGTGCGGGTTCGCCAAAAAGTGCCGTTATTCTTTCTCAAGGGAAAAACAGGCACGCAAACGTTGATTGGTTAACAGCCAGATCAGCGCGACGATGTCCGCCAGCAGCAGCGCCAGCCCGACGCCGTTGACCGGGTCGCCACCCAGCCACATCACCGGCAGCCAGCACAACGACACCAGTTGAGCAAGGATCAGGAGTCCGCGCAGCCAGCGCCACACACCAGGAACCGCTTCACGCCGCCCGCTGAGTAAAAATGCCACTACCGCCGGAACGCCGGGCAACAGCCCCAGCCAAAAATTGTCATGGTCGGGATAAAAAAAGTTTAACAAAGTATTACCCTGTCCACGGGATGAACCGGCAATGACAAAGAGTACCCAGGCGCGCGCCTGAAGTAGCAGTACGCACCAGAACAGAAACGGCAGGCGTAAACGTCCGTGTACATCATAATCGGCTGGATGAAACTCAGTACTCTTCATCTTCAATCAGGCGTTTACCCAAACTTAGGGCGTCAGAATGCTCATACCCCAGACGTTCATACATGCCCAGCACAACGTCGTTATCATCACGCACCATAATTTGGATTTTCGGACACCCGCGAGCGATGAGTTTTTTTTCCAGCCGGTTAAGCAACGCATTCGCAATGCCGCGCCCGCGGAACTCCGGGTGAACGCCCAAGTAATACGCCGAGCCGCGATGCCCGTCATAACCGCCCATTACCGTACCGACGACTTCGCCGCTAACTTCCGCAACGAGGAACAAGCTGACATCGTGATTCACCTTGCGTTCAATATCCATTTCAGGATCGTTCCATGGACGCAGCAGGTCGCAACGCTCCCAGAGGGTAATCACCTCTTCGAAATCTTCCTGGCGAAAAACGCGTATTTCCATGGTATTCGTTGCCTTTTCGGGTGGAAAAACCAAGATTATGGCGCAAACATCTGATTCAGCCAATATCTGACGCGATGTAGCGGAAAAAATGGCATAATGGCGATGTGTCACGTATTGAAATGAAAAGTAAAACAATTCTCATCACCAACCGTCGTAACGGATTACGCGATACGATATAACATCTTGAACTTAATTTTCACAACTCAGGCCGTATGAGCACTTTTAAACTCCTAAAAACTCTCACTTCGCGCCGCCAGGTACTTAAAACAGGTCTGGCGGCCCTGACGCTGTCAGGTATGTCGCACGCAATAGCCAAAGAAGAAACGCTAAAAACCAGTAATGGTCACAGCAAACCCAAAACCAAAAAAACCGGCAGTAAACGGCTGGTGATGCTCGACCCCGGACACGGCGGCATCGATACCGGCGCGATTGGCCGCAACGGTTCTCAGGAAAAACACGTCGTGCTGGCAATTGCCAAAAACGTACGCGCTATTTTGCGAAATCACGGAATCGATGCGCGTTTAACCCGGACAGGGGATACCTTTATTCCGCTGTACGATCGGGTGGAAATCGCCCATAAGCACGGCGCGGATCTGTTTATGTCCATTCATGCCGATGGTTTTACCAATCCGAAAGCGGCGGGCGCTTCCGTTTTTGCGCTTTCCAACCGCGGGGCCAGTAGCGCCATGGCGAAGTATCTCTCCGAGCGTGAAAACCGCGCGGACGAAGTGGCGGGTAAAAAAGCCACTGACCGGGATCATCTATTACAACAAGTTTTGTTTGATCTGGTGCAAACCGATACGATTAAAAACAGTCTGACGCTGGGTTCGCATATTCTCAAGAAAATCAAACCCATACATAAATTACACAGCCGCACTACCGAACAAGCGGCTTTCGTGGTGCTAAAATCACCGTCAATTCCGTCGGTGCTGGTTGAAACCTCGTTTATTACCAATCCGGAAGAAGAACGCCTGCTGGGCACGACGGCGTTTCGCCAGAAAATCGCTACGGCGATCGCCAACGGCATCATCAGTTATTTTCACTGGTTTGATAACCAGAAAGCGCACACGAAGAAACGGTAATCATGAAACCCGATGCACATCACGTAAAACAGTTTCTGCTACGCCTGCAGGATGATATTTGCCAAACGTTATCCGCTGTGGATGGCGCAAACTTTGTCGAAGATAGCTGGCGACGCGAAGCGGGCGGCGGCGGACGCAGCCGGGTATTACGCAACGGCGGGATTTTCGAACAGGCGGGCGTTAATTTCTCTCACGTTCACGGCGATGCAATGCCCGCGTCCGCCACCGCGCATCGGCCAGAACTGGCCGGGCGTAGTTTTGAAGCGATGGGCGTATCGCTGGTGGTGCATCCGCACAATCCGTATATTCCCACCAGCCATGCTAACGTGCGCTTTTTTATTGCCGAAAAACCGGGCGCCGATCCGGTGTGGTGGTTTGGCGGCGGGTTCGATTTAACGCCCTACTACGGCTTTGAAGAGGATGCCGTTCACTGGCACCGCACCGCCCGCGACCTGTGCCAGCCGTTTGGCGACGATGTGTATCCGCGCTATAAAAAGTGGTGCGATGACTACTTTTTCCTCAAGCATCGTAACGAGCAGCGCGGTATCGGCGGCCTGTTTTTTGACGATTTGAATACGCCGGATTTCGACTACTGCTTCGCCTTTATGCAGGCGGTCGGCAACGGCTACACCGAGGCGTATTTACCGATTGTCGAACGACGCAAAGCGATGGTCTGGGGAGAGCGGGAGCGTAATTTTCAACTTTATCGCCGCGGGCGCTACGTGGAGTTCAATCTGGTGTGGGACAGAGGCACCCTGTTTGGTCTGCAAACCGGCGGGCGCACTGAATCTATCCTGATGTCGATGCCGCCGCTGGTGCGCTGGGAGTACGACTGGCAGCCAGAAGCGGGTAGCCCGGAAGCGGCGCTGAGCGAGTTTATTCAGGTACGCGACTGGATTTAGCTTATTTATAAAGTAAAACAATGCAAACAAATACACGGAAAGTAGTAACCAGTGACGCCAAATGGCATCCCCATCTGGGTATAAGTTTTATTGGCTGCCTGCTTGCCATTACGCTAGAAATATATTTTGAAGAAAGAATATTCATCCCTCATAGCGGAGGGGTGAGCTTCGGTCTGATCGTGCTTCTGGTTATCAATATGGTGACCATCCCTGTGGTCATGGCCCTGATAGCATTACTCTGCTTTATTATTCATATTCCGCGTAAAAGCGTTAACTGTATCTTGCTATGCATACTGGCATGTATTCTGACGATAGCCGGTTTGTTTATCGCCTATCCGGTTGGTCGTTGAGTAAAAGTAGGCTCGTAGAAATAAACGAGTTCATTGTAGATAAAGAATTCGGATAACCGCCCGCTGCCGTTATCATTAGTAAAACAGTACAGTAAGCACTCGTAGAATTTGCAGTGGAGCACTACCACATGGACGAGCGTATTCCTTGTAAAAACCCGCAATGCTCACATTTCATCCTGCCAGCAACGGCTGCCCGCACGGAGGGCTATTGCATGCCCTGCGTCCAGGCGCGCTATCGGCAAGAGCAGGAAGAATATATCCGGAAAAACAGAAAAACGATCGACGCGTTCAGTGGCATTACTAACCCTGTTGAAATGCTTAAACTCGTTCATGAACCCCGGGAACACGATCCGTTAATCGAGTGGATTCCCTGCCCCATTCCGACCGATGAGCTTTACAAAAAGCTCTCCGATGATGAAAGCCGCGACATGGTCGATTATGCAGAAGAATTATTTGATTCCGGATGGCAGGAGGAAGCTCAGGAAATTGCGCTGTGCCTGGCGGCATTTACCCAGGCCAATCTGGATAATTTCCTGCGCCAGGTAATAAATGAAGAAGAACTGGAGCTCTCTTCACCCCTACCTTTTCACCGTGCGCCGCCTGACGTACGCGACGCGCTTTTGCAGAAGGTGGAAACCGATGACGAAAACCGTGACGGCATTCTTTGCGCCCTGGCCTGGATTGGCGATGAGGTTGTCGTTGAGCATTTTAACCGCTGGCGCCAGGAACCACCTGCGTGGAGTGCTTCACTTCATATCCTCCCTCATCGCTATGCTCACCAGGCGGGATGGGAGCTCACTGAAAATGGCCGCAGGCGCGATCTTTACTTTACGCAATGTACCCATCTGGTAAAACAGGCACCTGAACAGCCTGCCGTTTTTCGCGCCGTCGCAGAATATGGTGAAAACTGCCCACACTGTTCCCTGCCGCTAATCAATCTGTTTGAGGTTGCGCCGAGCGCCGTCGGCCTCAGCACGCAGGGTTGGCCCGGTCAAATTCGTATTCTGACCTGTCAGTGTTGTACGGCATATAACACCGTTTTCGCCACCGTCGATCCGCAAGGCCAGCCGCGATGGTACGAAAAAAATGCGCTCTCGACGCTGGCGGTGGAGAATTCCTCTGACTGGATAACGCTACCGCTTGATGTTCTGCACCCCGGGGAATCCCGTTTGCCGCTATTCGCTGCTGAAATATTTTTACCCACCACCTTCTCACAGCTCGGCGGCCATCCCGCATGGGTTCAGGATGCAGACTATCCCACGTGCCCAACGTGCACGCAAACGATGATGTTTCTTGCGCAGCTAAGCTATGAAGATATCGAGGAAGAGGAATATGCGGAAGGAATGCTTTATGGGTTTATCTGCCCCTCCTGCCAAACAACGGCAACGTCTTATCAGCAAACATAAACGCTCATCCTCATGATCTGATGACAAAACTGTTTTGCACGTTGTGCGCGCTTCCCCGGAGGCGGCTGGCGCCTTGTCCGGGCTACCAACCACAGACAGCAGCGAATCCGTAGGCCCGGTAAGGCGCCAGCCGGGGGCGGGCCCGTGGTCCGGGCCACAAACCCCCCCCCCCCCCCCCCCCGCCGCCCCCCCCCCCCCCCCCCCGCCACCGGGCAATTCCCGACACGCGCACGTTATCAGCAACCGGAGAGCCTACCCATCAATATCAAGCCCATTGCCGCATCCGTTGATGCAGCGTCAACGACGGTTTTTCAGCAAATAATTGCTGATAATCGGTGGCAAATTGCCCCAGATGCCAGAATCCCCACTGCATCGCGGCATCTTTGACCGTGGCGCTCTGCGACCACGGGCTAATCAGTTCCCGGCGTACTGCGTTTAAGCGAATACGTTTCAGCCACGCATTGGGGCCAATGCCCAAAATGGCGTGAAACGCATTTTGCAGCGTGCGACGGCTTACGTGTAGCTGATTACATAAGTCGAGCACCGTCAGCGGCTCCGACATATTTTCCAGCACATATTCCCGCGCCCGCGACAGTAGCCTACGATATCCCTGATGGCTGATGCTTTCAGCGCTATGAATCGGCTTCGCCTCTTCCAGCATCGTGCCCATCGCCAGCAACAAATTATCACTCAAGACCTTACGCACCGCAGGTTGATGCAGGGTTTCAGGACTCTCGCTAAAGGTGGCCAGCGCCTGCTGCACAAAGCCCCACAGCGCCGCTTTATGCTGCTCTTTTACCTCCAGCGCTAACTGGTTACGCAGCATATGCAGCACCCTTTCCGGGTTATGCAAAAACGTGGCCTGACGGGAAATAACATCTTCCGAGATAACGACGCCCAGAATGGTGTAATTATCCGGCGTGCTCAGTTCAAACTCGGTGCCTCCCGGTCGGGTGGCAATCTCGGCGCTGCCGAGCCCCTGCGCGCCGATAAATCCCTGTTCGCCGCGCGTCGCCGGAATACCAAACCAGAAAGAGTTTGGCCAAACCAGACACGACTGACGCAGCGCCAGGCCGGTGTATTCACGGAACACCTGAATCTCATCAAGCAGGATTTCCGTGAACTCGCCATGAAATTTACCCGGGTGTAACTGATCGTAGATCTGCTGCCAGGCGGTGATAGTCAGAGCATGTTCATAGACATCCGTCGTCCGTCGCTGATGAACATTGTCCACCTCGACTCTGGGCGTAAGTTTAACGTCTTCGGGTAACGCTTCATGATAAAGATGGTGCAAATTCGCTGTACGGGTCTTTTTCATGATCTTCTATGCCGGACGCCCGCCAGGACGCCCGGCCCTCCGACAGATTAATTTTTGATGCGATAGCGACTACTGCGTTTACGCAACGCTCCGTCAGAAAAGAGTTGTTCCAGCACGTTTCTGGCCTGCTCCAGCGGCCAGCCAAAATGCGCGGCAACCTCTCCCGCCGTCATTCCCTGGCGTACTGATGCCAGCAGCGCCAGTAACGCTTCAGCGAACTCAGGCGTTGCGGGTACCTGAGGCGCTTTCTCAGTCGGCGTTGTCGCACGCGCAAACCCGCCAATCAGCCACTGGGTGTCCTCTTCCGGACGACCAATTTCTTTGCGGCTAATCACACGGCCTGTGCGCTGCGCGGCGGCGCTTCCGGCATCCAGCGCCGCACGACACGCCGCCAGATCGCCCTCCACCACCAGCGTTAGCCTGCCAGGGTCGAGCACTTGATGACTGAGCAAACGCACGTTGGCCGCTTTCAGCATGGCATCCGCCGCATCGACGGCGGCGACCATTCCGTCCACTTCCAGTAATCCCAGGGCATTGATCATTGGCAGCCTCCGTTACGCACGCTGGACAGGGTTACGGGCGATATCCAGCACGGCGTCGGTAAAGGCGTTGCAGGCGGCTTTACACGCGGCCTGGCTTCCCGTTAAGAACGCGGCCGAATAGTTGGTTTCCGACGGCGGCGGCACGTAAGTCACCAGCTGAACGTCAGCGGATTTCATCGCCGCGTCAATGCCGAATGTCGCTTCCAGCGGCGGCGCCACCAGGTAGGCCATTGGATCGCCCAGCGCGATACCTGCGGTAGACGAGAGGTACGAGCCGGTACGCGAAACCACATGCGCCAGGAATGCGGTATTTTCCGCATCGTTCGCCCACTGGAACGCCGCGCCGTTTTCAATGCTGGCGACCATTGCATCCAGACCGGCGCGCACTTCCGCCGGGTTCGGTCCGCCCAGCATAATCAACACCTCACCAGCGGTAGGCGACGGCCCGTGAGCCGCCCCGGCATAGAGGGAGCGGCCATAGACCACTTCCACCATCGCCTGTTTTGTCGCTTCGTCAGCGGCAATATAGGTCACATCATCAGAATCTGCCGTGATGAGTCCGAGACTACGTATATGTGGCGGTAATTTAAGTTCCCGCGCAAAGCCGTCATTCACGGAGGCAATCACGCGCATGGCAGTCACTGAAGGTCGAATTAAATCTAATGCAGGCATGATGTCTCCTTAACGGGTCATGTTGATGCCGGACGCTTTCTGCTCCAGCATCCGTTTGGCCAAATCCACAATCACGGCGGCGGCTTCTACTGGCGGCGTCCCCCCCTGATGAATGTTTGAAATACAGGTTCTGTCGGCCTCGACGGTGGTCGCCACGCGCGGGGAATAGACCGCGTAGCAGGAAAGGCTTTCCGACTGCCCCAGCCCCGGACGTTCGCCCACCAGCAGGATGACGACCTTCGCGCCGAGAATTTCGCCAATCTGATCTTCAATCTTCACACGGCCATAGCGCACAAAGAACGGCGTGCCGACGTTCAGCCCGGCCTGCTTCAGACCAGCAAGCAGCGGCGGCAGGATCTCTTCATAGTTGGCGGTGATCGCATCCGTAGAGAGGCCATCGGAGACCACTACCTGCACATCCGGGTTCATCACGCACTGCGACTTCAGCGCGTCAATGGCTTCCGGGCTCAGGCGACGCCCCATATCCGGGCGCGTCAGGTACAGGTTTTTGTCGCTGATCTCCGAACGCACTTCCAGCAGCCCTTGCGCTTTTACCCACTCTTCCGGCACTTCTTTGAGCACGGTGTCTTTCGAACGGGAGTGATCCGCCAGGAAGCGCAACAGCGCCTGGGTACGTGGACGTGGGCCAGCGCGCCCGGTACATACACGAGCAGCGGTACTGCGACGCAGTTCGGTCAGCACGTCCGCACGATGCGGATTCTCGACGCCAATCCAGGCTTTTGCCTCTGCGGAACCTAAATCCAGCGCGCAGCTTTCGGTCACCGTCGGCGCAGCACACTGCGGCTTTGCGCCTGCCTGCGTTGACGGCGCGACGGGCTGCGGTACGTCCTGTCCCATTGACGCCATCACGCTACGTACAATTTCTTCAATCTGTTTTTGATCCATGGTGTTATCCCCGCGTCATCAGAAGAACAGTGACGGATCGCCCGCCCGTTTGGTCAGACGACCATTTGCCATAATGCCCATCGTTTCCAGCCAGCGTTCAAACTCCGGCGATGGCCGTAAATTCAGCAACTGACGGACGGTGGCGGTATCGTGGAAAGCGGTGGTCTGGTAGTTGAGCATGATGTCGTCGCCGAGCGGCATCCCCATGATGTAGTTACAGCCGGCAGTGGCGAGCAGAATCATCAGGTTTTCGTTAAGGTTCTGGTCGGCGTCGGCATGGTTGGTATAGCAGCAGTCGCAGCCCATGGAGATGCCGCTCAGCTTGCCCATAAAGTGATCTTCGAGACCGGCGCGGATAATCTGCCTGTCGTTGTAGAGATACTCCGGCCCGATAAAGCCCACCACGGTGTTCACCAGGAACGGATCGTAGTGGCGAGCCAGCCCGTAGTTACGCGCTTCCATCGTCACCTGGTCGGCACCAAAGTTCGCGCCAGCAGAGAGCGCAGACCCTTGCCCGGTTTCAAAGTACAGGCAGTTTTCCCCGGCGATGCGGTTGAACTCCGCCCCCACGGCCCGCGCTTCATCGAGCATCGCCAGCTCGACGCCGAACTCTTTTAAGCCCTTCTCGCTGCCGCAAATGCTCTGGAAAATCAGTCCGCCCGGCGCGCCGCGGCGAATCGCTTCAATCTGGGTGGTGACGTGCGCCAGCACGCAGCCCTGGGTCGGAATATTGAATTTATCGATAACGCCGTAAACGGTGTCGAGCACGCGGGTCAGGTTCTCCACGTCATCGGTCACCGGGTTAACACCGATCACCGCATCGCCTGCGCCGAAAGAAAGCCCTTCGTAGATTTGCGCGGCGATACTCTGTACATCGTCACGGGTATCGTTCGGCTGCAAACGACAGCTAAAGGTGCCCGGAATACCGATGGTGGTATTGGCTTTTTTGATCACCGGCATTTTCTTGCCGCCGTAGATCAGGTCGGCGTTGGAGCAGATTTTCGCCACTGCCGCCACCACTTCGGAGGTCAGGCCTTTGCGGGTAAACGCGATGTCGTCCACGGAGGTTTCATCGCTCAGTACGTATTCGCGCAGTTCGCTGATGCTCCAGTTTTTAATCCGGTTATAGGCCGTTTCGTTGACGTCGTCCTGAATCAGGCGCGTCACGCAATCCTCTTCATAGGCAATCACCGGATTGTTGCGGATATCCGCCACCGTCATTTCCGACAGTACCTGTTTTGCCGCTACGCGCTCCTGCGAACTTGCCGCGGCAACCCCGGCCAGCACATCCCCCGAACGCAGTTCGTTGGCTTTAGCCAGTACCTCTTTTACATCCTTAAACTGATAAACATTGCCGAACAATGTGGTCTTTAGTTTCATAAGTCGTTCCCTCAGGAAGGAAATGCGAGTGATTTCACCGTCACCGGCACAACCGATCCGCCAAAAAGAGGCGTACCAATGTCGATATAGTCTCCCGCCCGCACGACCACCTCATCGATGACCGCCAGCGGAAGTTGCGGTAACTGTGGGCGCAATAACATGCCCAGCGCTTTACCAAAATCCTGCTCGGCCACCACCAGCAGGGGATGTGGATTGGGATAACGCGCGACAAAAGCCGTCAGCGCGTTGATGACCGTGATTAATGCGGCGTAACGCACCGGGAGCGTGGCGGGAAGCGCCAGCACGTAAGCGTCGGTTTGCGGGTCGAGATCAAGCTGGAGAAGCGCCTGCCGCCAGGCGTTCACCAGATCGGCGTCATCCTGCGGGATCGCCACCGGCAGGTTGCGCAGCGGCAGTTGGACGTCTTCCAGCCAGATAGTACTGCCGGAAAGCGAGAGCGTATGGGCCCCAGCGCCAATCACCGTGGCGCGCACGGTTTGCGCCGGAAACTGCACGTTCATCTCGCGCAGACGCGGGTGCTCATGCAGCGCGGTCGCCAGCAGCGGTCCAATGTCAGAAAAGCAGAACGGATCGGCAGGCTGATGGCGATAGCACTCGCCCACCCCGCCGGAAAGAGTGATCACCTCCGGCGTAATATCGGCGGGCAGCAGCCCGGTTTGCATCAGCGATTGCGCCAGCGGCGAAAGCGCGCCGGTGATAACCTCGACGATGAGATCCGCCATCCGCCGCGCCACCTGCCCCAACTGTGCGGCAGCTAAGGCGCGAGCATCAGTACCCGAACCGAATACCTCATCGATAATCATCTGCCCCGGCTGATGGGCATAAACCACGCGCCCCTGAGCGTCGGTTTCCAGCAGACGACCACCGACGTTAAGGCAGGCGGTGCCGCTGACTTTTCCCGCGTCAAACAGCGCGTAGTTAGACGTGCCGCCGCCGATATCAATATTCAGCACCCGGCACATCCGCTGCTCAGACAAGCTTTGCGCTCCGGCGCCGTGACCGGCAATGACTGATTCCAGATGCGGCCCGGCGCTGGCGACCACAAAGTCGCCCAGCGACTGCGAGAGCGCCATGACCGCCGGACGGGCGTTGCGGGTTTTGGCGCTTTCGCCGGTGATAATGATAGCCCCTGAGTCCACCGATTCAGGCGCGATGCCTGCGGCCTGATACTGGGCCAGAATCAGCGCTTTAAGTTCGGCCTCTTTCAGACCGCCCTGCTTATCCACGGGCGTAAAGAAGACCGGGCTTTGCCAGCTAATGTCGCGTTTGATGAATTCGTAGCGCGGCACCTGCGACACCGCCGCACGGTTAACCAACTCCAGGCGCGAGAAGATCACCTGCGTGGTGGTGGTGCCGATATCGATACCGACGCTCAGTAGCTGGCGAGTGTTCACGATTGCGCCTCCGCTTCGGTTTTCACCTGGGCGGCGTCATCTTTCGGCACCAGCATCATCGCCACGCCAATCGCCGTCACGCCGCCGATCAGCTTGCCGACAATCATCGGGAAGATCATGGCGTTCATATTCGCGGCGGCGAAGCCTAAATGGTCGCCCAGCGCGAACGCCGCAGAGACGGCAAATGCGCAGTTAATCACTTTGCCGCGGGTATCCATCTGCTTCATCATGCCGAACATGGGGATATTGTTCGCCAGGGTCGCTACCATGCCTGCCGCCGCAATATTATTTACGTTCAGCAGTTTACCGACATTCATCAACGGTTTTTCAAACCAGCGGGTCAGTAACAGCACCATCGGATACGCGCCAAGCAGCACGCAGGAGATAGAGCCGATCACTTCAATGGCGCGCATCACTTCGCCGGGCTTGTCGCCTGGCGCCATAAAGATCGGGTCGAGTCCCGGAATCAACTCCCAACCCAACAGGAATTTAACCACCGCAGCCGCCAGACCGATGGTGATCAGCGCCACCAGAAATTTGGCGAAAATCTGGAAACCGTTGATCATTTTTTCCGGGATGAACTTCAGCCCCAGCGCTACCAGCACCGCGACGATCAATACCGGGATCATGTTCATCAGGATCAGCGCGAAGGTAAACTCCACTGGCTGACCATTGATCTGCACGCCTGAGTACATGGCGATCAATCCCCCCGCAATGCAGCCAATGGGAATGGTGACGATACCCGCCAGTACGCCAAGCGCCAGGTAGCGGCGGTCAGACGGTTCGATAATGCCGAGCGCCACCGGAATGGAGAACACAATGGTCGGTCCCATCATCGACCCAAGTATTAACCCTGAGTATAGCCACGCCGCGACATCACCGCCGGCCAGCTCTTTGGCGAGGAAGAATCCGCCCATATCACAGGCCAGTAGCGTACCCGCGAACATGGATGGGTTCGCGCCCAGCATTTCGTATACCGGGATAATAACCGGCCCCAGTACATGCGCCAGCACCGGCGCCAGCGCGGTCATACCGACCATCGCCAGTCCCAGCGCGCCCATCGCCATAAAGCCCTCTTCAAACTGGCCGCCAGACCCCTCGATACTCCTGCCGAATTTACCGAGAAAGCGCGCCGACCCGCCGAACTGTGACAGGATTCTGTCCACGGCGGCAATCAGCATAAAGAACATCATGATGTACATGATGATTTCGTTAATTCCCATAGCCCTTACTCCCTGCCATTTATGATTTGTAGGCCGGATAAGACGTTTACGTCGCCTCCGGCATTAACGCCGTGTTATTGCCGGATGGCGGTGCGAGCACCTTATCCGGCCTACAGGCATTACCCGGCAGCCGCGTACAGGTCGATAATCTGTGCCTGTGTGGCGGTGCGTGGGTTACTGCGCAGACAAATATCCTCCAGCGCGGCTTGCGCCCACGCGCTGTAGTGTTCGGGTTTGGCGCCAGCGTCAGCCAGCCGTTTGCTCTGCCCTACTTCGGCAATCAGCTCGCTCACCGCCGCAATCGCATCGCGATCGTCCGATTTCTTATTGGTTAGCGCCCGACCGATTTGACTGAAGCGTTCGCGGCATACCATCCGGTTAAAGCCCATGACCGTTGGCAGCAGCATGGCGTTGGCCTGGCCGTGCGGAATATGCAGCGCCGCCCCTGGCTGGTGCGCCATCGCATGACACAGCCCCAGACCAGCGCTGGAAAAGGCCATTCCCGCCATACAGGAGGCCAGTAACATATTTTCACGCGCCGCCAGATCGTGGCCGTAACCCACGGCTTTCGGCAGCGATTTGCCAATCATCGCTATCGCGCCAATCGCCAGGCTGTCGGTAAACGGCGTGGCGTTGAGCGCGCTGTAGGCCTCAATCGCATGCGTCAACGCATCGATACCGGTCATTGCCGTCACGTTTGGCGGAACGCCTTCGGTCACGGCAGCATCAAGAATCGCCACGTCCGGCATTAGTGACGCGTGTGCCAGTACCTGCTTGCGCCCGCTGACCGCGTCGATAATCACCGTTACGTTGGTGGTTTCAGAACCGGTTCCGGCGGTGGTCGGCACCGCAATCAGCGGCAGACGCGGGCGTAATGTACTGTGCTCGGTCATGGCGCTCAGCGTCTGGTCAGGGTTAGTCACCAGCAGGGCGACCGCTTTCGCCGCGTCCAGCACCGAACCACCGCCAAAGGCCACTACGCCGTCGCACGCCGCCTCACGCAGTTGCGCCACCGCCGCGCAGACGTCGGTGATGCACGGCTCGCCAGGCGGACACGGCCAGACCGTCATCGCCACGCCTTTCATCGCCAGGCTGCGTGCCAGCGGCGCGGTCATTCCCGCCTGATGCAGAAAGCTGTCGACCATCACAAACAAATGGCTTACGCCTCGCGCTTGCGCTTCCTGGCCGCAGGCGCCGAGCGCCCCAAGCCCGCATAGCGTGACCGGCGGTACGCTGAACGTTTTCACCCGTTGTAGATTCAGGGTGTCGAATGCCTGAAACAGCGCCGTCTGTAGTTCAGCTTGCATAGAGTCCCTCCGCTTTCGCTCTCCCGCTGTTAGCTATCGCCAGCGGGGTCATAAACAGGCTGTGCTGCGGTAAATGCACCTGTAACTCCGGGAAACGCTGGCGAAATAACGCCTCCACGCCCGGCTGCATACAGGAACCGCCCGCCAGCCATAAATCAGCAATTCCTTGCCCTTCAATGTGGCGAGCAACGATCTCCGCCATCTTTTCGTACACCGGCTTCACTACCGGCCAAATCTCCTGCGCATTGCTGCGCTTGTACTGTTCCGCCTCTTCCAGGGGAATACGGCGGTTGCCCGCCAGCGTCAGGGAGATATGGTGCCCGCCAGTGGCTTCATCGGCGGAGTAAGTCACCTTGCCCTGTTTGACGATGGCAATGCCGGTAGTGCCGCCGCCAATATCCACCACGCCTGCATTATCAAGCGCCAGCAGATCCGCCACCGCCGTCGGTTCATCCAGTACGTGGCTGACTTCTAACCCAGCAGACTCCAGCACGTTGATCGAAATACGCGGGTCGGTGCCCGGCGGGAACGAGGTCGCCGCGTGGGTAAAGCGGCAGCCGAGCTGCTGTTCAAGGGTGTCGAGATGGCGGCGCACGAGGGTGACGGCGCCGAAGAAATCCCAGACGATGCCGTCACGCACAACGTCGGCCCAGTCAAGGCATACCGCCACCGGCTGGGCGTTGCCGTCGACCACCATCGACACCACGTCGCAGGTGCCCAAATCGACGCCCAGCCACAGCGGTGTATCGCTGGCGGCGGGCGTCTGGTTACACAGGGCCGCCGCTTTTTGCAGTCTTGGGGTGAGCCAGAGTTGTTCGTCGTGCGCCATGAGTCATCCCTTATACAATGCGAAACGCATCCACCAGCACGCATCGACGCAGCCGCACAAAGGTACGCGCGCTGGTCACCCCTTCGCCGGTTGGCGTGGTGATAGTCATGGTGGTCCAGCCTTCTCCGCCCAATCCAAGCCCGGCAATGCACGGCCCGTTTTTGACGAAAATGCTGGTGTCGATGGCGTTCGCCATCTGGTTCATGTTGTCGATATTGCGCGAGTGCATCGCCGCCGTATGGTGGCAACCGCCTTCAAGCTGAACCGCCAGGGCGATGGCTTCTTCGACGTTGGCGACCCGCACCACCGGCAGTACCGGCATCATCATTTCAGTGACGGCAAAGGGATGGTTAGCGGGCGTTTCCACAAACAGCAGGCGCGTTTGATCCGGGACGTTCAGGCCGATGGCTGCGGCGATCTTGCCCGCGTCACGACCGACCCAGTCACGGCTGACGGTGCCTTTGCCGCGCTCATCAATATTCTTCAGCAGCACCGGCTGGAGCTGTTCGGCCTGAGCGGCGGTCAGTTTCACCGCGTGCTGACCTTCCATCAGACGCATCAGCTCGTCGGCGACGCTATCCACCACAATCAGCACTTTTTCGTCAGCACAGATGATGTTGTTATCAAACGACGCGCCTTTGACGATGGATTGTGCGGCGCGCGGCAGGTCGGCGGTCTCATCCACCACCACCGGGGGATTACCGGCACCGGCGGCGATCAGGCGTTTATTAGTATGTTTACGCGCCGCGTCCACCACCGCTTCGCCGCCGGTCACCACCAGCAGGCCAATACCGGGGTACTTGAACAGCCGCTGGGCGGTTTCGATATCCGGGTTCGCCACGGTGACCAGCAAATTTTCCGGGCCACCGGCGGCGACCACCGCCTGATTGAGGAGAGTGATTGCCCGCTGAGAGACCTTTTTCGCCGCCGGATGCGGGGCAAACACGACGCTGTTGCCTGCGGCAATCAGGCTGATGGCGTTATTGATCACCGTCGCCGCCGGATTGGTGGACGGCGTGACCGAGGCCACCACGCCCCACGGCGCATTTTCAATCAATGTCAGGCCGTTATCGCCGGTCAGCACCTGCGGAGATAAACACTCGACGCCCGGCGTGCCGCGCGCCTGCGCCACGTTTTTAGCAAATTTATCGTCAACGCGTCCCATGCCGGTTTCGCTGACGGCAAGCTCCGCTAATTCTCGGGCGTGTTTTTCGCCCGCCTCGCGAATGGCATGAATGGCAAGCTGGCGCATCGCCACGCTCTTCAGCCCCTGCTGGGCCCGTTTTGCTGCCGCCACTGCGTCATCCAGGGAGGCAAAAACGCCCATCTCATGAACAGTACTGGCCGGCTGGCTGCTGTCTTTCATTTTCAGCAGTACCGCTTTCACCACCTGTTCAATATCCTGTTGATTCATGATGTTCAGTCCTATTTATGGAAAACCACTTTCCCGCCAGCCACCACTTCATCGACGATGCCAATGACGCACAGATCGACCGGTGATAATTCGCTGCGATGCGCCTGGCGTGCGGAACTGCCGCTGACCAGCAGTACCCACTCTCCGGTTCCCGCCCCGATACTGTCGATAGCGACGGCACACTGCCCGTCGGGGTTGCCCTGGGCATCGATCATTTCCACCATCAGCAATTTGTCATGCGCCAGTCCCTGATGGCGGACGGTACATACGATTTGTCCTGTGACGACTGCCAGTTTCATATCCGCCTCCATGGATTGCCCGTTGGGTCGTAGGCCTTGAATCTGCGCACCATCAGGCAATGGCGCGCATTCATGCCGGATGGCGACGCTGCGCGTCTTATCCGGCCTACCATCAAATGTTGCTGTCGCCTTTGAAGCTGATCGGGAACACTTCTTCCAGATCGCCGTGCGGGCGTGGAATCACGTGTACAGAGACCAGCTCGCCAATGCGCTGCGCCGCAGCGGCGCCAGCATCGGTTGCGGCTTTGCACGCCGCCACGTCGCCACGCACCATGGCCGTACACAGGCCACCGCCAATCTGCTTCACGCCGACCAGCTTCACGCGTGCGGCTTTTACCATCGCATCTGAGGCCTCAATCAGCGCAACCAGGCCCCGGGTTTCAATCATTCCTAATGCTTCCATCGTGTTTTCCTCTCATTAAAGGGGTCCAGAACGGGACCGTTCATTCAACCAGTGTGTGTAAGCTGCGTTCGCGGCTCACGTCAGCCTGGCGCGGCACGGCTGCCACCAACGCCAGTTCGATAATTTCCTGCACGCTACAGCCTCGGGAGAGGTCGTGAAGCGGCGCGGCAAGCCCCTGAATTAGCGGCCCAACAGCGCGATAGCCTCCCAGACGCTGAGCGATTTTGTAGCCAATATTGCCCGCCTCCAGCGACGGGAAAATCATCACGTTGGCGCGGCCTTGCAGCGGGCTGTCAGGCGCTTTTTGCGCGGCGACCTCCGGCACGAAAGCGGCGTCAAACTGCAATTCACCGTCCACAAGCAGTTGCGGCGCACGTTCGCGAACGAGCTCTGTCGCCTGCTGCACGTTGGCAACATTGGGGTGACGGGCGCTGCCGTTGCTTGAAAATGACAGCATCGCCACGCGCGGCTCTTCGCCGGTAATGGCCCGCCAGGTGTCGGCGCTGGCGATAGCGATATCCGCCAGCTGCGCCGCCGTCGGCTGCGGCACTACGCTGCAATCGGCGAACCCTAATGCCGGACCGGCATACTGCGGCAGCATCAGGAAAATAGACGACAATGTTTTGCACCCGGGTTGCAGGCCAATCACCCGCAGCCCTGCGCGCAGCACATTCGCCGTTGACGACAGGTTGCCTGCGATACACACATCAGCCTCACCGGCGCTCACCATGGCGGCAGCGAACATTAGCGGGTCGCTAAGCTTTTCCACTGCGTCCGGCGGCGTTTTTTCTCCGGCACGGGCAAGCCAGCGTTGCGCAAAACGCTGGCGCATACTCAGGTTGCTGTGTGGGTCGATGACCTGAATGCCATCCATCGCCATACGATGACTCAGGGCAAACTGACGCAGCGCAAACGGACTGGCGACCAGAACGGGGCGAGCCAGACCGTACTGTTGCAGGTAATGCGCCGCTTTCAGCACGCGTTCGTCCAGCGCATCGGGAAAGACGACTCTGGCGGGGGCGCGTACCGCCAGTTCGCGGGCGCGTTCAATGATCATGGCTTCTCTCCCAACCGTTGTTGAATTTGGGCGACCGTCAGCGGATGTTTCGCCACGCTCAAAATCATCATCACGTAAACCGTGCTGGAGAGACGGTTTAGCGCCTGTAAAATGTCCGGGCGCAAGACCTCAAAACTACGGGTAATAAACACTTGTGCGGCGAGGGTTTCCGTTTCGCGGACTTTGGTTCGCAGGAGATTAAGCAGCGCCGCATCGCGACCGTGGCTAGCCTCCGGCACCAGGTGATCGTGGTCGAGGTAGCGCAGCGGCTGGTGGGAAAGCCGATGCAGCTCATCCTCGTTCAACCCGACGATAGACTGCGCCGCCAGCGGTTCATCTATAGCGTCGGCGCGCATAATGTTGCCCAGCCGCGAGCGGATATCGAAAAGCCACGGCTGCCAGGGTTCCGCCAGTTCGATTTGTAGCCACACGGTCAGTGCGATGGCGCTGTCGAGCGCGGCGCGAAAGCCGAGGCGCGGGTCACTTTTGGCGACCATTTTGTCCGCCGTCAGATGGGTCAGCGTATCGGGCTTTTTCACCACCGGCTGGCGGCACAGTTCACAGCAGGCCTGTGGGTGCGTATCGCTACTGGTTAAGCCATGTACCGGCTGCGGCTGCTGTTCGTCATCATCGACAAACAGCCGGCCTTGCGGATCCAGAAACTTAATGCGCAGGCGACGACTTTCCAGCAGTTCCCGGGCCGAGGGCGTCAGGCGGGCATCAGCGGGCAGATGGATTTCCGATCCTTCGCTGAGCGTATGATTCGCTCTGAGCCACGTTTCGGTGATGAAATCGTTCATACGGATTGCCAGTTCGCAGGCCAGGCGACGTACAGAAAGCGCACGGACGTTGGCGTGCCAAATTCAATGCTGGAGCCTTTAGGGATGAACATGACATCTCCGGCTTTGGCAATCATGGTTTCGCCTTCATGGCGTACGTGCAATTCGCCCTCCAGCACCATGTCGATTTCGTCGTAGTTCAGCGTCCACGGGAAAAAGGCGTTGTCCCACTGCATAAACCCGGCGGCCATGCTGCTGCCATCCTGCTCTGTAACCAGATCGGTTAAGCCGACGCAGTGCGGTTCGGCGCCGTCGAAGCGGCCAAATTTCACGCTGCTGCCGTCAATGACTTTCACGCCGCCTTTACCCGTGACGGAGGTAAAGCTCGGCTGCATCGTCCCCAGTTCCAGCGACTGCTTTTCCTTCAGCACTTTTTCCATCAACTGCGCCACCAGGCTTTCAGTAAACTGCCCTTCCGGGAGCTGCGCGATGATGGCTTCCCGAATGCGCTGGCTTTCGCTTTTACACGACTGCGCCGATGTGGATGCCGGGACGGGCTCGTCGCATTCGGTAATCGTGAAGCCCAGTAGTTCCGCCACTTCGCGAGCCTCCGGGGTAATAATGCTGGCGCGCAGCACTACCGACATCGCCTGTTCGCCGCGGGCGTGGGCCGCACGAATATCGTTAGCTGTGATAAGTTTTTTCACCTGCCTCTTCCTCCTGTTCACTGAGAGCCGCCAGATAATCCACCAACTGCCGCACGCTTTGCGGGTCGTGGCCGTTGAGCTCGAAAATCGGCTCCCGGAATCCAATCTCGCAAAGCAACTGCCGCGTAGCGGCGACGTCGGCATCCGGCATGTCCGTTTTGCTGATAACGGCGATATGTCGTTTACGGGTTCCAACATCCAATAACCCGGCAGGTAAGCGACTTTCTTTATCGTTTGCCGCGTGGACATAAATCAGCGTGTCCACATCCTGCAACGTGGTAATTAAGGCGTGATACCAACGGGGATGGCTAAAATATTCACCCGGCGTATCGATATCGCCATGATCATTAAATTCCACGGCCTGCGTTTTTCTGGCGAGGGAATAATTTCCCCGTAACGCGTTAAAAAGCGTTGTTTTTCCGGCACCGACCGCGCCGACAAAAGCAATACGTTTCATTACCGCCACCAATTAACTTTTTGTTAACTCACACAGGGTAAAGTTTAATAATCGCCCCAGCCCGCTGACCGTCTGTAATAGCGCTTCTTCTACTGCGCCGACGGTGCCATAAATCACCAGCGCGCCGCTAAATCTGTCGAGAAAACCGATGTGTACATCCGCAGCCTTCATCGCTAAATCGCCAGCGATCATGGCCGTCTCCCCCGGCGTTAAGGTCATAATGCCAATCGCGCCGGCATCGGGAACGCCGATCTTTTTCGCCAGTTCTTCACCAGGGTGCGCAATGAGATGCGCCAGCGTGACCTGTTTGCCCGGCACAAATTCCTGAATAATGCGTTCTTTATTCATTGCTCACCGTCTCCACTGAAACTGCCGTCATCGTGGCAATTTTTTGTCGGAGTAAATAACAAAATTCGGCAAGGTGATGTAAAAGGTGAGGTAGATCACTAAGAGAAAGAAAATAAAAGGGACTTCTGTCGAAGGTGTTAACGATAAATATCGTGGTGCATCACATTTTCAGGCGTCATTCTGAATTTAAGCTTGTTCCGCAATAAATACCCACCGGCTATTCTTTGTATTACTACTATTGATAAAAATAATGCGTATCACTCGATTTGTGCATAGTACAGATTCAGTGAAATAAGTAGGGGTAAGCGCAACAGGTTCCAGAATATCCCCACCCGAGCCTTTCATGCCATGGCGAAGCCCAGCGGCGCATAAAAAAAGCGCAGGAGAACCTGCGCCAGAAGAGAGAGAGTAATGCGTTATTAAAGCGGCGTGGTTTGCGCTTCAACTACCGCTAACGCCACCATATTCACGATACGGCGTACAGAGGCGATCGGCGTTAATACATGTACCGGTTTAGACACGCCCATCAGGACCGGGCCGACCGTGACGCCTTCGGAACTGGAGACGCGGAGTAAGTTGTAACTAATGCGGGCGGCTTCCATATTCGGCATCACCAGAATATTGGCGGCTCCCTTCAGCGGGCTATCCGGCATCCGGTCATTACGAATACTTTCCACCAACGCCGCATCACCGTGCATCTCACCGTCAATCATCAGATCGGGCGCTCGTTCGCGTACCCGCTCAAGGGTTTCGCGCATTTTGCTGGCGGACAGCGAATTTGAGGAACCAAAGTTAGAGTGCGACAACAGCGCGACTTTCGGCTCAATACCAAAGCGGCGAACGGTTTCCGCCGCCATTACGGCGATCTCCGCCAACTGTTCCGGCGTGGGATCTTCGTTAACATAAGTATCGGCGATAAAAGTGTTGCCGCTTGGCAGCAGTAAGGCGTTCATCGCCCCTGCCGTATGCACGCCGTCACGGTAGCCAAAGACGGCTTTCACGACGCTGAAATGCTCATGGTAGTCGCCGATGGTGCCGCAGATCATCGCATCCGCTTCCCCACGCTGCACCATGATCGCGCCAATGGCCGTATGGTTGCCGATCATCGCACGCTGCGCCTGTTCCTGAGTTACCCCGCGACGCTTCATGATCTGGTAATACTCGCTCCAGTACTCTTTGAAGCGCGGATCGGATTCATTATTCACGATCTCGAAATCAACGCCCGCTTTGATCTGTAACCCCAGTTTCTGGATACGCATTTCGATCACGCTCGGACGCCCGATCAGGATGGGCTTCGCCAGCCCCAGGGTTATCAACTCCTGGGTTGCGTGCAGCACGCGCGCTTCTTCCCCTTCCGGCAGCACTACGCGCTTCGGATCTTTGCGTGCCTGCGAGAAGATCGGCTTCATGAACAGGTTGGTTTTGTAGACAAACTCGGTCAGTTTATCGATATAGGCATCAAAGTCAGCAATCGGGCGCGTCGCCACGCCGGAATCCATTGCCGCTTTCGCGACCGCCGGAGCGATTTTGACAATCAGACGCGGATCGAACGGTTTCGGAATAATGTATTCCGGCCCAAAGCTCAGGTCCTGATCGCCATAGGCCGAGGCCACCACTTCGCTCTGTTCGGCATGCGCCAGCTCGGCAATCGCACGGACCGCCGCCAGTTTCATCTCTTCGTTGATCGCCGTCGCGCCGACGTCCAGTGCGCCGCGGAAGATAAACGGGAAGCACAATACGTTGTTCACCTGGTTCGGATAGTCGGAACGACCGGTACAGATGATGGCGTCCGGACGCACTTCTTTCGCCAGCGGCGGCAGAATTTCCGGTTCCGGGTTAGCCAGCGCCAGAATCATTGGCGCGCGGGCCATTTTCTTCACCATCTCCTGAGTCAGCACTTTCGGGCCTGAACAGCCGAGGAAAATATCCGCGCCGTCAATGACCTCATCCAGCGTGCGCTTGCCGCTGTCGTCTACCGCATAGGCCGCTTTGGTCTCCGCCATATTCGGCTCACGGCCTTTGTAAATAACGCCCTTAGAGTCGCACACCACGATGTTGTGCTTTTGCATCCCCAACGCGACCAGCAGGTTCATACAAGCGATTGCCGCCGCCCCTGCGCCGGAGACGACCATCCGTACGTCGGAAATATTTTTCTCTACGACTCGCAGACCATTAAGAATGGCGGCCGTACTGATGATCGCCGTTCCGTGCTGATCGTCATGGAAAACCGGGATGTTCATGCGCTCGCGCAGTTTCTGTTCAATATAGAAACATTCCGGCGCTTTAATGTCTTCGAGGTTAATGCCGCCAAAGGTCGGCTCCAGCGCTGCGACCACGTTGATAAATTTGTCCGGGTCAAGCTCATCGACTTCAATGTCAAACACATCGATGCCGGCGAATTTTTTAAACAGAACGCCTTTGCCTTCCATGACCGGCTTGCCGGCCAGCGCGCCAATGTTGCCTAACCCCAGCACCGCTGTACCGTTGGAAATGACCGCGACAAGGTTGCCACGCGCGGTGTATTTGTAGGCTGCCAGCGGATCTTTTTCGATTTCCAGGCAGGGCGCCGCCACGCCTGGCGAGTAAGCCAACGCCAGATCGCGTTGGGTGGCAAGGGGCTTAGTCGGAGAAACCTGAATTTTACCGGGTACCGGAAATTCGTGGAAATCAAGGGCGCTTTGTTTTAACTGCTCATCCATTTTGTTGTTCCTTTCACGTATCGTTCAAAAAGTGACGCGGCCTGGTGCGCCGCACATTATCACCGTACTGCGCAACACAAACTTTGAAGGTCTGCAAACTATCACGACGCGGCGCAAGAGTTTGTTATCAACTTATAACGGCCATGTTACCTGCTTATACCAGCAATACCATGCCTGTCTGCTATGCTTTTTGGTTATGTAGTGTATCAATCTTTCAGAAGTGTGAATCAACACACTCATCTAACACTTTACTTTTCAAGGAGTATTTCCTATGAACCAGCTAGACGGCATCAAACAATTCACTACCGTCGTCGCCGATAGCGGCGACATCGAGTCCATCCGCCACTACCAGCCGCAGGATGCCACGACAAATCCCTCTTTACTGCTGAAAGCCGCCGGGCTTGAGCAGTATGGTCATTTGATTGAGGATGCTATTGCCTGGGGAAAAAAACACGGCGGTACGCAGGAACAGCAGGTTGCAGCAGCCAGCGATAAACTGGCGGTCAATTTTGGCGCGGAAATACTGAAAAGTATTCCCGGTCGCGTCTCCACTGAAGTCGACGCGCGGTTATCATTCGATAAAGAAAAAAGTATCGAGAAAGCGCGCCATCTGGTGGATCTCTACCAGCAGCAGGATGTTGATAAATCACGCATTCTGATCAAGCTCGCCGCGACCTGGGAAGGTATTCGCGCCGCCGAGCAGCTCGAAAAAGAGGGCATTAATTGCAACCTGACGTTGTTGTTCTCTTTTGCCCAGGCGCGCGCCTGCGCCGAAGCGGGCGTCTATTTAATCTCTCCGTTCGTGGGCCGAATTTACGACTGGTATCAAGCGCGTAGTCCGCTGGAGCCGTATGTCGTGGAGGAAGATCCCGGCGTGAAATCGGTACGCAATATCTACGATTACTTTAAACAACATCGCTATGAAACCATCGTGATGGGTGCAAGTTTCCGCCGTACTGAGCAAATCCTCGCGCTAACCGGCTGCGATCGACTGACTATTTCCCCTAATCTGCTTAAAGAGCTGAAAGAAAAAGAAGAACCGGTGATCCGTAAACTGGTGCCTTCCTCACAGATGTTTCACCGTCCTACGCCAATGACGGAAGCGGAGTTCCGCTGGGAACATAATCAGGACGCGATGGCCGTAGAGAAGCTGTCGGAAGGTATCCGCCTTTTCGCCGTTGACCAGCGCAAACTGGAAGACCTGCTTGCCGCCAAACTATAAACCTTGCATGGAGTGATTTATGTCCCGTAAAGACCTTGCCAATGCGATTCGTGCGCTGAGCATGGATGCCGTTCAAAAAGCCAATTCCGGGCACCCCGGCGCGCCGATGGGGATGGCGGATATCGCTGAAGTGCTATGGAACGATTTTCTTAAACATAACCCCACCGATCCAACCTGGTATGACCGTGACCGTTTTATCCTTTCCAACGGTCACGCCTCCATGCTGCTCTATAGTCTGCTGCATTTAACCGGTTATGACCTGCCGCTGGAGGAGCTAAAAAACTTCCGTCAACTGCACTCTAAAACGCCAGGCCACCCGGAGATTGGCTATACGCCCGGCGTTGAAACCACCACCGGGCCGCTGGGCCAGGGGCTGGCGAATGCCGTCGGGCTGGCGATTGCCGAGCGTACGTTAGGCGCACAGTTCAACCGGCCGGACCATGAGATTGTCGACCACTACACCTATGTCTTTATGGGCGACGGCTGTCTGATGGAGGGGATCTCGCATGAGGTGTGTTCGCTGGCTGGTACGCTGGGGCTGGGCAAACTGATCGGCTTTTACGATCACAACGGCATCTCCATTGATGGCGAAACCGAAGGCTGGTTTACCGACGATACCGCCAAACGTTTTGAAGCCTACCACTGGCATGTCGTACATGACATTGACGGGCACGATCCGGAGGCGGTGAAAAAAGCCATTCTCGAAGCCCAGAGCGTAAAAGATAAACCTTCGCTAATTATCTGTCGGACGGTGATAGGTTTTGGCTCGCCGAATAAAGCCGGGAAGGAGGAGTCGCACGGCGCGGCGCTGGGCGAAGAAGAGGTGGCGCTGACTCGCCAGAAGCTGGGATGGCATCATCCGGCGTTTGAGATCCCAAAAGAAATTTACCGCGCGTGGGATGGCCGTGAAAAAGGCGAGAAAGCGCAGCAGCAGTGGCAGGAAAAGTTTGCTGCTTATGAGAAGGCTTATCCTGAGCTGGCCGCGGAGTTTACCCGCCGGATGAGCGGCGGACTGCCGGAGACATGGGAGTCCGCCACGCAAAAATTTATTAACGACTTGCAGGCTAATCCGGCCAAAATCGCCACCCGTAAAGCATCGCAAAATACGCTCAATGCCTACGGTCCCCTGTTGCCGGAACTGTTGGGCGGATCGGCGGATCTGGCGCCGAGCAACCTGACTATCTGGAAAGGTTCGACCTCGTTGAAAGAGGATCCGGCAGGTAATTACATCCACTATGGCGTGCGCGAATTCGGCATGACCGCCATTGCCAACGGCATCGCCCACCACGGCGGCTTTGTACCGTATACCGCCACGTTTCTGATGTTTGTTGAATATGCGCGTAACGCGGCGCGTATGGCGGCCTTAATGAAAGCCCGGCAGATTATGGTCTATACCCACGACTCCATCGGTTTGGGCGAAGATGGCCCGACGCACCAGGCCGTGGAACAACTGGCGAGCCTGCGCTTAACGCCTAACTTCAGCACCTGGCGTCCCTGCGATCAGGTTGAGGCGGCAGTCGGTTGGAAGCTGGCCATTGAACGTCAGCACGGGCCGACGGCGCTGATTCTCTCGCGGCAGAATCTGGCGCAGGTGGAACGCACGCCGGAACAGGTGAAAGCGATTGCCCGCGGCGGTTATATTCTGAAAGATAGCGGCGGCAAGCCGGATATCATTCTGATCGCTACCGGATCGGAAATGGAAATTACCCTCCAGGCGGCGGAAAAATTGACTGGCGAGGGGCATAACGTTCGCGTGGTGTCGTTGCCTTCAACGGATATTTTCGATGCGCAGGACGAGGCATATCGCGAATCAGTGCTACCGGCGCACGTGACCGCCCGCGTCGCGGTGGAAGCCGGTATAGCCGACTACTGGTATAAATATGTTGGCCTAAAAGGCGCAATTATCGGCATGACGGGATACGGTGAATCCGCCCCGGCTGACAAACTGTTCCCGTATTTTGGCTTTACCGTGGAAAATATTGTAGAAAAAGCCCGCCGGGTGCTGAACATCAAAGGCTAAGGCGAGCGTTAGCAACACAGACTTTGCACAGTCTGCAGACCTGTTCTGTAGGCTGTGCAAAATTACTTCGTAGACTCAGGCGCATCTGACTGCCCGATGACGACCTCATCAATGGATTTATGGCACATCAGGCAAAAGGCCTTTTTTTTATGCGCCTGCAATGTTGAATCCCACGCCGCTGATCCGCCTTCTTTATTCACTTTTTCTCTTATCGCCGCCAGCCGATCTATTTCATAATAAGCGCTCAGGCAGCCACAATGGGGGCATAATACGGGGCCATTATTTATTTTCATACTATTTCCTGCTGTGGTGAGGCTATCGGGTAAAGTAACAATCCTACCGTAACGTAGCAATCTCTATACCATAAATGAAACCTCAATAGGTGTATCCCTATTCTGAAAAGGGGATAACAACCAGGATTCAACGCGTGATCCACAGCGTAGGCCAGGCATCCGGCCCGTGCCAGTTATCGCAGCTCGGTTCTTCGGCATAACGTACCAGACGAAAACGATCGCCATCATAACGCCAGCGCGTCTGGATACCACAGTCGGTTAACCCCCGCCCTTTCGCCAACGTCACCAGCTCGCGCGTTTTCTCGTCAAAGAAAGCGTTCATCAACTCCATGTCATTACTTTCGACGCCGCGATTAAACGGCAGCCGCAAACGTACGGCGCGCGAGGCGAGCGTTTTTTTGCGTGAAACTACCCAGGCGAGATCAATAGTGTTATAGGCGCCGGCTTCGCAGTTAACAATCAATAACGCTTTATCATCCGTCAACGCGCTGACCTGCGTCTCGCGACGCAGCGGGTCAAGCGAACAGCGAATGCCGTTTACCCGCCATGCTGCGTAGTCCAGCAGATCGTCGCGTTCTTCCTCACTCAGCGGTACGGGCGTTGGATTAATCACGGCGATCCCCTTCAATGCCGGTGCCGGGGGCACGCTGAGCGGCGGTTCGTTTCCTTTTTCAATCCAGGCGGTTTCGCTGCCCACACGTTTTTGTTGCGCGTCGATAAACAGTAATGCCGCTTTTAATCCCGCCAGCGAAAGCGTCTGAACGCCGTTTTTTAAGGTGATGGCCTGCGCATCCTGAATCGTCTGTAAAAATGCGGTGATGGTGGCAGGATCGCCGGTCATGAGATGCCAGGGCGACACGCGCCAGTGTGGACTGTTGAACGAAAGCGGTTTGCCATCCAGCAATAAGCGAGGCGCAATTGCGGCTTCTTTAGCGTCGGGCGGCGCCAAACCGCCGCGGTCGATACGCAGTACCGCATCGGTACGCGCCCCGGCGCTGCGGCTTAATGTCATCACCAGCCCATGATGTTCGCCAGTATTGCGCGCTACGCAAAAATTTTGGTTATTGCAGGTGACCTGCCAGTCGGAAAAAGTCCGTTGCGCTGGCGCAGCCCACAGTAGCTGGACCGGCAACAGGCCAAACAGACAAAAAAGAATAACGCGGTAGCGCATGAACGGAACAACCCCAGATTCAGAACAACACAGCTAAGGCGGTATCTTCCTTGCGCGCCTCAGGGTTCTCAATCAGATTTATCGGATTGGTCTTTTTTGTGTAAAGAAATATATTTCTTTTTTTTCAGTCCATTAGATGAGACGTCTGTAAATAGTTAAGCAATAACACGGTCTTACCGTCCCGAATCTCGCCTGAGCGCACCATTTCCAGCGCCCGGGAAAACGGCAGTTCAAGCACCTCAATCTCTTCGTCTTCCACGCCGCCGCCGATGCTGGCACGCTCGCTATCATGATATTCGGCAATGAAGAAATGAATCAGCTCCGTGACGCCGCCAGGCGACATATAAAGCTCAAATATCTTGCGTACCTCACCAACGTCATACCCTGTCTCTTCAATGGCCTCTTTACGGATACAGACCTCCGGCTCGTCGTTATCAAGCAGGCCAGCGCAGGTTTCAATTAACATACCGTCTTGATTACCGTTGACCCATGTCGCCACGCGAAACTGACGAACCAGAACTACGGTTTTTTTAGTTGAGTTGTAAAGCAGAATGGTTGCGCCATTCCCGCGATCGTAAACCTCACGCTTGTGACGGATAACCTCGCCATTACGACGGGTCAGGTCATAGGTAATGTTGCGCAGAGTAAAATAATTATCAGAAAGAATTTTATCCTTAATAAGCGTAATGGTTTGCGACATGCTGGCTCCAGGGTGTAAAAAGAGCATTAATATTACGCCGTGAGGTCGGTTTTGTCTGCTGAAGGGTTAATCCTTAATGCCGACTGAACGGATGTACAGCCATATTTTTCTGTCACTGCCATGACCATATTCTGCTTCTCCGGGCCGCAGAGTCCATGCTCGCGATATGATTTGACGGCCGGAGTGAGACTGAGGGAATCATCATGAAATTTACTCTCGTTGCGACGGTTCTACTGACGTTTTCCCTTTCAGCTTTTGCCGTTGAGTATCCGGTATTGATCACCGCGAGCCCTGATCAGGTGGGATTTGATAGCCAAAAACTTCACCGACTTGATGGCTGGATTCAAAATCAAATTGATGCCGGATATCCCAGCATCAATCTTCTGGTGATAAAAGATAATCATATTGTTCTACAAAAAGCCTGGGGCTATGCCAAAAAATATGACGGTTCCACGCTGTTAGCCCATCCCATTCGGGCGACCACTAACACGATGTATGATCTGGCTTCAAACACAAAAATGTATGCCACTAACTTCGCATTGCAAAAACTAGTGTATGAAGGAAAAATAGATGTCAATGATTTGGTATCAAAATATATCCCCGGCTTTAAGGATATGCCTGGGGATAAAATAAAAGGCAAAGATAAACTCCGCATTATTGATATTCTTCATCACGTCGCGGGCTTTCCTGCCGACCCACAATATCCCAATAAAAACGTCGCCGGTAAATTATTTTCACAGAGTAAAAGCACTACTCTGGAGATGATTAAAAAGACACCACTGGAATATCAACCTGGGTCGAAGCATATCTACAGCGACGTGGATTATATGATTCTTGGTTTTATCATTGAATCGATAACGGCAATGCCATTAGATCGCTACGTCGAAACCACCATTTATAAACCGCTCGGATTAAAACATACCGTCTTTAACCCGCTGATGAAAGGCTTCACGCCGCCGCAAATCGCCGCAACGGAACTACATGGCAACACGCGTGACGGCGTGATTCATTTCCCCAATATTCGCACCGGTACACTATGGGGCCAGGTGCATAACGAAAAAGCCTGGTACTCAATGGGCGGCGTTTCAGGACACGCCGGACTGTTTTCTGACACCCATGATATGGCTGTGTTAATGCAAGTCATGCTCAATGGGGGCGGCTACGGTAACGTGAAGCTATTCGACGACAAAACGGTTGCGCAGTTTACTCGCCGCTCGCCAGAAGACGCTACCTTTGGTCTGGGGTGGCGCGTTAACGGCAACGCCTCAATGACCCCCACGTTCGGGGTATTAGCCAGCCCGCAAACGTATGGACATACCGGATGGACCGGCACGCTGACGTCTATCGATCCGGTTAATCATATGGCGATTGTGATTTTAGGTAACAGGCCGCACTCGCCGGTAGCAAATCCTAAAGTGAATCCGAATGTTTTTGTCAGTGGATTATTACCTGCGGCGACGTATGGCTGGATTGTTGACCAGATATATGGTTCCTTAAAATAAAAATTAAGAGCCTGTCCCACCAGGCGTTATTGACGCAGCCAGTTTGGACACGGACAGCGCGCAAAAACCGGAGCGTACACGTAGTACGTGAGGTTTGACTCGCTACGCTCGCCCTTCGGGCCGCCGCAAGCGGCGTTCAAAACGCTAACGCGTTTTGGCGAGCACTGCCCAGGTCCAAAATGGCAAGTAAAATAGCCCTAATGGGATAGGCTCTAAGAAGGGATTCTGATAGCGTCCCTTCCTTCAATTTACACTCTATTTTCAATACTAAGATTGGCCTCATCAGGCCGGTTAAACGTCGACCCGACGGGAAAATGTTTATCGCAGGGCGTCCAGCCCTGCGAGCGTCAACATTTCTGCAAACGGAGTAAGGTTAGCCAATAAGTTTAAGATTTTTTATCACTCAATCATTTAACCGTTCCAGGCCTTAACCGGCCTACAAATACGCTTATTTAGCTAACCAGTCGAGTATCCCCTGCGCAGCATGTCGGCCTTCTGCCATCGCCGTCACCACCAAATCGGCGCCGCGCACCGCATCGCCGCCAGCGAAAATTTTCGGGTTGGACGTCTGGTAACGAAACTCGCTCTCGACGCTGGCGGCAATACGTCCCCAGTTATCCACCTTCACGCCATGCGATTCCAGCCACGACATACCATGCGGATGAAAACCAAACGCCATAATGACCGCATCCGCCGGCATCACGAACTCGCTGTCCGGTACAGGTACCGGGCGGCGTCGCCCCTGACCATCCGGTTCGCCAAGCCGCGTACGCAAAAAGCGAATACCGCTGGCGCGCCCGTGCGTATCCAGCACCAACTCAACCGGCTGAACGTTAAATTCAAAGTTCGCGCCCTCTTCCCGCGCGTTTTTCACCTCTTTTTTCGACCCCGGCATATTGGCCTCATCGCGGCGATAAGCGCAGGTGACGTTGGCAGCGCCATGACGCAGCGCCGTACGTACGCAGTCCATTGCGGTGTCACCGCCGCCCAGCACAACCACGTTAAGGCCCGCAGTATCAATAAACGGCTCGTCAGGCAACGCCGGAAGCCCCATCACCTGTTTGGTATTGGCGATGAGGAATGGCAACGCATCATATACCCCCGGCGCGTCTTCATTCGGTAAATCAGCCTTCATGGAACGATAGGTTCCTACCCCGACAAAGACGGCGTCATAACTCTCCAGCAGCGTCTCCAGAGAAATATCTTTCCCTACTTCGCAGTTAAGCTCGAAACGAATCCCCATCGCGCTGAAGATCTCCCGACGGCGCGCCAGCAGAGATTTATCCAGTTTGAAAGCCGGAATACCAAAGGTGAGCAAACCGCCGATTTCCGGGTGGCGATCGTAGACGGTGGCGCTTACGCCATGGCGCGCCAGCACGTCAGCGCAGGCAAGACCTGCCGGCCCCGCGCCGATAATCGCCACGCGCTTATCGCTCTTCTGTACGTCCGACAGGTCGGGACGCCAGCCTTTGCTCAGAGCGCGATCGGAGATATAGCGCTCAATGTTGCCGATGGTAACCGCGCCATACTCATCGCGGAGTGTACACGCGCCTTCGCATAGCCGATCCTGCGGACAGACGCGCCCGGTAATTTCCGGCAGACAGTTGGTCTGGTGGGAAAGCTCTACCGCCGCATCAATATCGCCAGCTTTCACCAGTTCGATCCACTGGGGAATATGGTTATGCAGCGGACAGGTCCATTCGCAGATACTGTGTTCCCCGCATGTGAGGCAGCGGGACGCTTCACGCTCCGCCTGCGCGGCGCGAAACGGCAGATAAATTTCCTCAAAGGTGGTTTTACGCGCTTCAATCGCCAGTTTATCCGGTTCGCCGCGCGGCGGCGTCGCCTGCATACGCTCGACTTTGCTGCTTACTGTCTCACTGTGTTGTGTATCAACGGTATGCCAGGGGCGAATCTCCTGCCGGGCGGTACGCAGCCGTCGCGTTTTAGCCAGACGGGTCAACGAGTCTTCGGTGACCAGTTGCAGCGCATCCGCCGGGCAATTTTCCACACAGGCCGGGCCCTGTTCACGTCCCTGACACAGATCGCATTTATGCGCGCTGGCTTTGAACTGGTTTGGCGCGACAGGCGTCAATACCATCTGCATGGTGCCGAATGGGCAGGCGACGACGCAGGATTTACAGCCGATGCACTTCTGCGCATTGACCTGCACGCTGTCGTTAATATGCGCGATCGCGCCGTTCGGACAGCTACGGGCGCAGGGCGCATCTTCGCAATGGTGACATGTGACCGCGCTGCGCTGGCGCTGATGTTTGATGACAGTAATTCGGGGCTGATAGCGCTGTGACGTCAGGACATGGCGCTCATCATTGTGAGCCATTACGCAGGCGACCTCGCAGGCATGGCAGCCCAGACACTGCTGGCTATTGGCCATAATAAAACGATTCATGGCATCCTTCTGTTTTGGTTGTAAAAACCTTATTCTTTATATGAGCATTGTTATTAACTGACGAAGGCGGGGTCGGCAATGTTCATCTGCCCAGGAAGCACAACTATCTGTCCAGAACCTGTGGCAGATCAATTTATTTCAAAGCAAATGCAATTGCGATTCAGCTAAATGCGGGGAGTACCAGCGTGACGGTTAAACGCCCGGTCTCAGCCAGTCTGGCTAAGGCTTTTTTCTATATTGTGCTGTTGTCTATTCTGTCCACCGGCAGCGCATTACTGACGCTGACCAGCAGTTTACGGGATGCCGAAGCGATCAATATCGCCGGTTCGCTACGAATGCAGAGCTATCGGCTGGGTTACGATCTGCAAAGCCGTAGCCCGCAGATTAATGCGCATCGTCAACTTTTCCAGCACGCGCTCAACTCGCCAGTACTGCAAAATCTCAACGCCTGGTATGTGCCGCAGGCGGTGAAAACTCGCTATGCGCGCCTGCACGCCAACTGGCTGGAGATGAATAGCCGCCTACAGGACGGCGACATTGCCTGGTATCAGACCAATATCAACAATTATGTCGATCAAATTGATCTCTTCGTTCTGGCGTTACAGCATTACGCCGAGCGTAAAGTCATGCTGGTCGTCGCCATATCGCTGGCGGGCGGTATCGGCATATTTACGCTGGTCTTTTTTACCCTACGGCGTATTCGCCAGCAGGTCGTTCGCCCGCTGAATCAACTGGTCACCGCCAGTCAGCGAATTGAACATGGTCAGTTCGCCCCGCTGCCGCTGGATACCAGCTTACCCAATGAGCTGGGATTGTTGGCGAAAACGTTTAGCCAGATGTCGAGCGAGCTGCATAAACTTTACCGTTCGCTGGAAGCCTCGGTGGAAGAAAAAACGCACGATCTGCACGAAGCGCATCGCCGCCTGGAGGTGTTATACCAGTGCTCTCAGGCGCTGAATACCAGCCAAATCGATGTCCACTGTTTTCGCCATATTTTGCAAATTGTCCGTGAACATGACGCCGCCTGGTATCTGGAGTTAACCGTGGGCGATAACTGGCGGATTAGCGAAGGCACGCAAAGCCCCGACCTGCCGATGCAAATGCTGCCAGTGACGATGCAGGATACGGTCTATGGCGAACTCCACTGGCAAAGCCCCAACGTTAATGCCTCTACGCCGCTGCTGAACAGCGTCTCCACGATGCTGGGGCGTGGTTTGTACTTTAATCAGGCGCAAAAACACTTCCAGCAACTTTTGTTAATGGAAGAGCGCGCGACGATTGCCCGTGAGCTACACGATTCGCTGGCGCAGGTACTTTCTTATTTACGTATTCAGTTAACGCTTTTGAAGCGCGCCATTCCAGAAGATAACGCCGGCGCGCAAAGCATCATGGCGGATTTTTCCAGAGCGCTGAACGACGCCTACCGTCAGCTTCGGGAGTTACTCACCACGTTCCGTCTGACGTTACAGCAGGCCGATTTACCCTCCGCATTGCATGAGATGCTGGAAGATTTACAGAGTCAGACTCCGGCTAAACTCACGTTGGATTGCCGTTTACCCACGCTGGCGCTGGATGCGCAAATGCAGGTGCATTTGTTGCAAATTGTGCGCGAAGCGGTCCTGAACGCCATTAAACACGCCAACGCGAGCGAAATCGCCGTGAGCTGCGTCACCGCGCCTGACGGCGATCATACCGTTTATATTCGCGATAATGGCATTGGTATCGGCGAACCGCATGAGCCTGCCGGACACTATGGTCTGAATATAATGCGTGAGCGCGCGGAGCGCCTTGGCGGCACGCTGAATTTTTCGCAACCCTCCGGCGGCGGCACGCTGGTCAGTATCAGTTTTCGCTCCTCCAACAAGGAAGAGAGTCAGTTAACGTAAAGAACGGCAAATCGCCGGAAGGCCAGATGTCAGGCTTTTCGGCGTTGGCACAAAAAGTATGCTGTAAAAGCGCATGATAATTTACATTATCTCCTTTATTTCTCCACGTTTGGCTCGTAGCTTGCCGCTACAGTGAAGCAGTTCAAATCTATAACGATATGTAGAAACACGAGGTTTCCCTTTAATGGCGAATTTTTTTATCGATCGCCCCATTTTTGCCTGGGTGCTGGCTATCCTGTTGTGTCTGACAGGGGCGTTAGCCATTTTCTCTTTACCTGTTGAACAATATCCCGATCTGGCGCCGCCCAACGTACGTATTACCGCGAATTATCCGGGAGCGTCGGCGCAAACGCTGGAAAATACCGTAACCCAGGTTATTGAGCAGAATATGACGGGCCTCGATAATCTGATGTACATGTCATCACAAAGCAGCGGAACCGGACAGGCGACCATCACGCTGAGCTTTATTGCGGGAACCGATCCTGATGAGGCGGTTCAGCAGGTGCAAAACCAGTTACAGTCCGCGATGCGTAAACTGCCGCAGGCGGTACAGGATCAAGGCGTCACGGTACGCAAAACGGGCGATACCAATATTTTGACCATCGCTTTCGTCTCTACCGACGGTTCTATGGACAAGCAGGATATCGCCGACTACGTCGCCAGTAATATTCAGGACCCGCTCAGCCGCGTCAACGGCGTCGGCGATATTGACGCTTATGGTTCACAGTACTCTATGCGTATCTGGCTCGATCCGGCCAAATTGAATAGTTTTCAGATGACCACGAAAGACGTGACCGATGCGATTGAGTCGCAGAATGCGCAAATCGCCGTCGGGCAGCTTGGCGGTACGCCTTCGGTCGACAAGCAGGCGCTGAACGCCACCATCAATGCACAGTCGCTGCTGCAAACGCCGCAACAATTTCGCGATATCACCCTGCGCGTTAATCAGGACGGTTCCGAGGTCAAACTGGGCGATGTCGCCACCGTGGAGCTGGGGGCGGAAAAATATGACTACCTCAGCCGTTTTAACGGCAAGCCGGCTTCCGGTCTTGGCGTTAAGCTGGCCTCCGGCGCGAACGAAATGGCGACCGCGAAGCTGGTGCTGGATCGCCTCAACGAGCTGGCGCAGTACTTCCCTCAAGGGCTGGAATACAAGATCGCGTATGAAACCACCTCCTTTGTCAAAGCCTCGATTATCGATGTGGTCAAAACGTTGCTGGAGGCTATCGCGCTGGTTTTCCTGGTGATGTACCTGTTCCTGCAAAACTTTCGCGCCACGCTGATTCCGACGATCGCCGTGCCGGTAGTATTAATGGGCACCTTCTCCGTGCTTTACGCGTTCGGCTACAGTATTAACACATTAACCATGTTCGCGATGGTGCTGGCAATCGGGCTCCTGGTCGACGATGCCATCGTGGTGGTGGAAAACGTCGAACGTATCATGAGCGAAGAAGGGCTCACGCCGCGTGAAGCGACGCGCAAATCCATGGGACAAATCCAGGGGGCGCTGGTCGGTATCGCGATGGTGCTGTCTGCGGTATTCGTGCCGATGGCGTTCTTTGGCGGTACCACCGGGGCAATTTATCGTCAGTTTTCTATTACCATTGTCTCGGCAATGGTGCTGTCGGTGCTGGTCGCCATGATCCTGACACCGGCGCTGTGCGCAACGTTATTAAAACCGCTGCACAAAGGCGAGCAGCACGGGCAACGCGGATTTTTCGGCTGGTTTAACCGTACCTTCAATCGTAATGCCGAACGTTATGAGAAAGGCGTAGCGAAAATTTTGCATCGCAGCCTGCGCTGGATTCTGATTTATGTTCTGTTGCTTGGCGGCATGGTGTTCCTGTTTTTGCGCCTCCCCACCTCCTTTCTGCCGCAAGAAGATCGGGGCATGTTCACTACGTCTATCCAGCTACCGAGCGGCTCTACGCAACAGCAGACCCTGAAAGTTGTTGAAAAGGTTGAAAACTATTACTTCACCCATGAGAAAAACAACATTATGTCGGTCTTCTCGACGGTCGGTTCCGGCCCTGGCGGGAACGGGCAAAACGTCGCGCGCATGTTTGTTCGCTTGAAAGACTGGGACGCGCGCGATCCCACCACCGGCTCCTCGTTCGCCATTATTGAGCGGGCGACAAAAGCATTTAACCAGATTAAAGAAGCTCGCGTCTTCGCCAGCAGCCCGCCGGCAATTAGCGGTCTGGGCAGCTCCGCCGGTTTTGATATGGAATTACAGGATCACGCCGGAGCAGGCCATGACGCGCTGATGGCCGCACGAGATCAACTCATTGAGCTGGCCGGGAAAAACAGTTCCTTGACCCGCGTGCGCCACAACGGCCTGGACGACAGCCCGCAACTGCAAATTGATATTGACCAACGAAAAGCGCAGGCGCTGGGCGTATCGATTGACGATATCAACGACACCCTGCAAACAGCCTGGGGATCGAGCTACGTCAACGACTTTATGGACCGGGGCCGCGTGAAGAAGGTCTATGTTCAGGCCGCAGCGAAATATCGTATGTTGCCGGATGATATTAATCTTTGGTATGTCCGTAACAAAGATGGCGGCATGGTCCCCTTCTCCGCCTTCGCCACCTCGCGCTGGGAAACCGGCTCGCCGCGTCTGGAACGCTATAACGGCTATTCGGCGGTAGAAATTGTCGGAGAGGCCGCGCCGGGAGTCAGTACCGGGACTGCGATGGATGTCATGGAGTCGTTGGTGCATCAGCTACCGGGCGGTTTTGGCCTGGAATGGACAGCCATGTCTTACCAGGAACGGCTCTCCGGCGCGCAGGGGCCCGCGCTGTACGCTATTTCGCTATTAGTCGTCTTCCTGTGTCTGGCGGCATTGTATGAAAGCTGGTCGGTGCCCTTCTCGGTGATGCTGGTTGTGCCGCTCGGCGTCATTGGCGCGCTACTCGCTACCTGGATGCGCGGGCTGGAAAACGATGTTTACTTCAAGGTGGGGCTGTTGACCGTTATCGGCCTCTCGGCGAAAAACGCGATTCTGATTGTGGAATTCGCCAACGAAATGAATCAGAAGGGACACGCGCTGTTAGACGCCACGCTGTACGCCAGCCGCCAGCGCCTGCGACCGATACTGATGACTTCGCTGGCGTTTATCTTTGGCGTATTGCCGATGGCCACCAGCACCGGGGCAGGCTCGGGTAGCCAACATGCTGTCGGAACCGGCGTGATGGGGGGAATGATCTCAGCAACCATTCTGGCTATCTTCTTTGTACCTCTGTTTTTCGTGCTGGTACGTCGCCGCTTCCCGCTGAAGCCGCGCCCGGAATAAGCTCCCGGCCAGCCTGATATGAGGTGTCGGGCACAAAAAAGGCGACTTTCGTTGAGTCGCCTTTTCTTATCCCCTATGGGAGCGCGGTGCCTTCCAGGCATTTATTTACGAAGCATGACTTCGATAAAATCTTTCCAGTTCCCCAGTTCACGTTCAATCATAATAGCCTCTCTTATTATTATGGGTATTCTACGTAGTTAGCGGTATAGAGAGAAGTTCATTTAACCGATTGTTGCGATATCCTCTGGTTATGCTGTCTATGATATTACTATGGCGCTGTAGCCGTAAATTTTATGTGACTTACTGCAATATTTAGCAACATTAATACCTTTTCTACTACTTTATCAAATCGGGTTAAAAAACAATCAATTGCATGTGCGCAAAATAGGATTTGTCCCGCGAATTATAAACAAGCCACATCTGGAACGTTTTGGAATCATTATTCACATTCACTCAACAATGTTATATTGATTGCCGATCAGCGCTGGATAAATAACCATTAACAGCCACACTTATTATCCCGCAGACGATACTATTGATTATTTATTCGAATTTCGCGTTAAAGGATTCAATATGATTACCCTCTATGGCATTAAGAATTGCGACACGATCAAAAAAGCGCGCCGTTGGCTGGAGGAGCATGGCATTGATTATCGTTTTCACGATTACCGTGTGGATGGCATAGACCTCCCTCTTCTTAATACCTTTATTGCCGAACTCGGCTGGCAGCCGTTACTGAATACGCGCGGCACAACATGGCGCAAACTGGATGAAGGCGACCGCAGCGGGATTACCGATGCCGACTCCGCCGCTGCTCTCATGGTTGAACAGCCGGCAATCATCAAACGCCCATTGCTCTGCGCGCCCGGGAAGCCTATGCTGCTTGGTTTCAGTGAATCCCGTTATCAGCAGTTTTTTGATGAGGTGTAGTCTATGTCGTGCCCGGTTATTGAGCTGACACAGCAACTTATTCGTCGCCCCTCCCTGAGTCCGGATGACGCAGGCTGTCAGGCATTAATGATTGAACGCCTGCGTAAAATCGGTTTTACCATTGAGCATATGGATTTTGGCGACACGCAAAATTTTTGGGCATGGCGTGGGCGTGGCGAAACGCTGGCGTTCGCCGGGCATACTGACGTCGTACCGGCTGGCGATGTCGATCGCTGGATCAATCCGCCGTTTGAGCCTACGATTCGCGACGGAATGTTGTTCGGTCGCGGCGCGGCGGATATGAAAGGTTCACTGGCGGCCATGGTGGTGGCTGCTGAACGTTTTGTTGCGCAGCATCCTCATCACCGGGGCCGCCTCGCATTTTTGATTACCTCTGATGAGGAAGCCAGCGCAAAAAATGGCACCGTAAAGGTGGTTGAAGCGCTGATGGCCCGTCACGAGCGGCTGGATTACTGTCTGGTCGGCGAACCTTCCAGTACTGAAATTGTGGGCGATGTCGTCAAAAACGGGCGTCGCGGTTCCCTCACCTGTAACCTCACTATTCATGGCGTTCAGGGGCACGTCGCCTATCCGCATCTGGCGGATAACCCTGTTCATCGCGCTGCGCCTTTTCTCAATGAACTGGTCGCTATCGAGTGGGATCGGGGCAATGACTTTTTCCCGGCCACCAGCATGCAGGTAGCCAATATCCAGGCAGGCACCGGCAGCAATAATGTCATTCCCGGTGAACTGTTCGTGCAGTTTAACTTCCGTTTCAGCACGGAACTGACCGATGAGATGATCAAAGAGCGGGTACATGCGCTGCTTGAGAAGCATCAGCTACGCTATACCGTAGACTGGTGGCTTTCCGGCCAGCCGTTCCTGACCGCACGCGGCAAGCTGGTGGACGCGGTGGTAAACGCCATTGAGCACTATAATGAAATTAAACCGCAATTACTGACGACGGGCGGTACGTCCGACGGACGTTTTATCGCCCGTATGGGAGCGCAGGTGGTAGAACTGGGGCCGGTGAACGCCACCATTCATAAAATTAATGAATGTGTGAATGCCGCCGATCTCCAGCTACTGGCCCGTATGTATCAACGCATTATGGAACAGCTCGTCGCCTGATGAGCGTTCCGGTAAGAGGAAATAAGCATGGACTGGCTGGCAAAATATTGGTGGATTCTGGTATTGGTGTTTCTGGTAGGCGTACTGCTGAATGTGATCAAAGATCTCAAACGCATCGACCATAAGAAATTCCTTGCCAATAAACCTGAGCTGCCCCCGCATCGCGATTTTAACGATAAGTGGGACGATGAAGACGACTGGCCGAAGAAAGATCAGCCGAAAAAGTAACCGGATATCATGCCGGACAGGTATCGCTATCCGGCATGGTCCCCACCGCCGGGCATTACGTCGCGCAAACGCTGCGTTCGTCCGGCATCCAGCGCAATCAGCGCCTGCGCCGCCTGCGCACGCTGCAACGCCAGCAGAGCTTTACGGCCTGAAATGCGTAGCCGGGCGCACAGTTCGGCATCGCTGGCTTTTTCCTCCAGCCGCCCTCTCAGCGCCGGTAATGGCAATGCGCTGTATTGCAGTAAACGATGCAGGCAACCTAACGATGTCAGTAGCGGACGGTGCGCGAACGCAAAACCGACCAGCTCACGCCAGTCTTCATCATTAAGCGCCTGTTCATCTAACGCCGCCAGCGGTATCGCCTCACCGTTCCACTGCGTCAGGATATCCGCATCGCGGCGCAAACGTCGGTGTTCCTGCTGCGCCAGCCGTTTTCCCGCGTCGCTCAGCGGTAATAACGCCATCGCCGTATAGCAACCGCTGCTCGCCTCCCGATGGTTGCCCATCCGTACCAGCACAAAGCCGCAGCGTTGCCAGAAACGCCACAGCTCCGGCGTATAGCCGAAGCTGACGGAAAGATAATCACACTGCGCCGCCTGCTCGCACGCGCAGGCAATCAACTGCTGACCGATGCCTTCGCGCTGGCGGGCGGGGTGCACCGCGATACGGCTTACGCGACGCCCGACCAGCGTCGCGGCTAAAGGGTCGCTACCGTGCGCCGCCAGCGACTGCGCCACCAGATTTCCACGCGGCCGCCGGAAACCGCCCCATACAGCGTGACTGAGTTCTGCGGATAACCCACCCTCTTCGACCAGCCAGAGGGCACCCGCCACACGGTTATTCGCCGTAGCCTGCAAGAAATGCTGTCCTGGCGCATCCATCATTCGGCGCAGATCCAGCGGCGAAGTACGATAGTGCGCCCCCGACAGTAATTGATACACAGACCTCGGCAACGCGGGCGTATTCACCCAGGCCTGTTGGTAAAACGCCGAGATTGCTATCGCGCCATGTGGCGCCTGCGCAAACGCTTCATCGTCGAATATCAGCGCCTCGCTGACGATATTTTCCAGCGGGCATTCTGGCGCCCAGCGGACAGGCTGACGAAGCGTGAAGCGGTGAAGCTGCGGAAAACGGGCGCAAAACTTAAGTAAAAAACCGCGTCCGGTGCCTTCGTAGCCCTGAACGGTGGTGGTGAGTAGTATGCGGGGAAAGCGCGAAACCAGTTGCAGCAGCAGCGGCGCGGGGATTGCCGCCGCCTCGTCAACCACCAGCCAGTCGGCTCTTGCCCCGCTCGCCAGCAACGCATCCGGCGCCATAAAGCAGAACCGCTCACCGGCAAACGCTGCCAGGATATCCGTTGCCGTTTTCGCCGGTGCGGTCACGATAGCCGTGCCCGCCATCCGGGAGATGAATTGCCCGGCCAGCGCCGATTTGCCGCGCCCACGGGGGGCAATCACCGTCGCCACGCCGGGCGGCATTTCACGTAAACGCGATAAGATAGCCGCCTGCTCCGGCTGCGGCTCGCCGGTGGCGGGTCGCCAGCGTCCACGGAAAGGATAAGATGGCCAGCAAAACGGCTGGCGCTGTCGCCAAAGCAGCGTTTGCGGATCGCGGGAAAGAGTCCGTTTAAGATGCTGTGCAAACTGCGGTGTAGGGATAGGCTGCGCGCAGTCGCTCCAGCGCAGTGAATCGGTATCAGGCCTGCTTTCCCACGTCTCGTACGGCGGCATCAGCAGAAGCAGCCAGCTTCCGGCCTGCAAGGTCCCGCTCAGAGCGGCAAACGCTGCGGCGTCAAAGCCCTGCCAGGCATCAAATATCGCATGACGGAATTCACGGCCCAGCAGCGTTTGTAACGCCTGTGGCGTACAGCGCGGCTGGGCGGGCGCGTCAGGCGCGACCCACAGCCAGTCACCGGGCAATACAGCGCGTATCGCCTCGGCCCGTTCCCGGCACCACGCCGCATCGCCGCTGATGACCAGTAAACGGCGAATACCTTCCTGTGTCATTTGCGACGTTAACGCCTGTAGCGCATCGATATCAGACATCCCTGCCCCGGTTTATCAAAAGTTTTTGCCAAACGTATTACATTGCGCCGGGTCGCCGCTGTCAAAGCCACGCTTAAACCAGCTGTAGCGCTGTTCTGAGGTGCCGTGGGTAAAACTATCCGGCACGACACGCCCCTGCCCCTGTTGCTGTAAGCGATCGTCGCCGATAGCCTGTGCGGCATTGAGCGCCTCTTCCAGATCGCCCGCCTCCAGTACGCCTTGCTGCTGCATACTGTGTCCCCACACGCCGGCAAAGCAATCCGCCTGTAGCTCCATGCGCACCGAAAGGCGATTCACCTCCGTTTGCGACGCGTTTTGCTGCAACTGGCGTACTTTCGGCTCAATACCTAACAGTTTTTGTACGTGGTGGCCGACTTCGTGGGCGATGACATAACCCTGAGCAAAATCACCGTCCGCGCCCAGCTTATTTTTCATATCATCGTAAAATGAGAGATCGATATAAACGGTGCCGTCCGCCGGGCAGTAAAACGGCCCCATCACGGACTGACCCGCACCACAGCCGGTGCGCGTCATACCACGGTACATCACCAGTTTTGGCTGCTGATAGCCGCGCCCCATTTTTTGAAAGAGTTGACCCCAGGTATCTTCGGTCGTCGCCAGAATCACCGAGGTAAATCTTGCCGCTTCATCATCATTGGGGCTTATCGAACGCGTCGACTGCTGCTGCGAAACCGGCTGGCCGGTCAACAGACCGGTTAAATCCACCCCATAGTACCCTGCGACCAACACCACCACCAACAGAATGATGCCGCCTTTCCCGCGCGGAAGACGAAAGCCTGGGCCACCCAGCGAGGGGCCGCCTGGCCGATTACGTCTGTCCTCTACATTGTTGCTTTCACGACGCCCTTGCCAGCGCATAATCACCTCATTCTCTCTTTGTTATACAGATGATCGTAGGCGGTCAGGCGCAGGATTACCACAGGTAAACGCTATCAGAATGAGGAAAGGATGATACCGGAGAGCGGTTGCCCCCCGGTCAGAAGCGGAATTAATCTAATTTCACGCCCAGTCGATGCGCGACGGCTTCATAGGCTTCAATCAGACCGCCCAGGCTCTGGCGGAAGCGGTCTTTGTCCATTTTGTCCAGCGTCTCTTTATCCCACAGGCGGCTGCCGTCCGGCGAAAACTCATCGCCCAGCACCACTTCGCCTTTATACAGGCCAAACTCCAGTTTGAAATCCACCAGGATAAGACCCGCGTCATCAAACAGTTTTTTCAGTACGTCGTTGGCTTTGTAGGTTAGCTCTTTCATACGCGCCAGATTTTCCTGACTTACCCAACCGAACGTTTCACAGTAGGAACTATTCACCATCGGGTCGTGCAGCGCGTCGTTTTTCAGGAACAGATCGAATATCGGCGGGTTAAGCTCCATGCCTTCTTCCACGCCCAGACGCTTGACCAGCGACCCAGCCGCACGGTTGCGCACCACACATTCAACCGGCACCATCTCCAGCTTCTTCACCAGACACTCGGTATCAGACAGCAAACGTTCCATCTGGGTCGGGATGCCCGCCTCGGCCAGTTTGGTCATAATGAAATGGTTGAATTTGTTATTTACCATGCCCTTGCGATCAAACTGTTCAATGCGCGCGCCATCCCCTGCTGACGTATCATTGCGGAATTCGAGCACCAACAGGTCCGGGTTTTCCGTGCTGTATACGGTTTTCGCTTTACCACGATACAACTCAGCTTGCTTTTGCATCTTTAACACTCCTGGGTGTGAATTAACGATAAGTATTCATTTCCTGCTACGCCTGCCGGAGACGTCGGCCTGTAATTGTGGTGCGAAATAGCGGTTAAATCGCGTTTTTGTACCGACGCACACGTTTGCGTATCTTATCAGAAAAAAGGGCCGGATTACTCCAGCCCTGTTAAATTACTTGTTGAACGCTGCCTGGAAGACGGCAACCAGCGCGTCGTTCTGGCTTTGCGTCAGAGTATGCCCCTTAGGATCGATAAACTGCAAGCTGCTGCGGTTATCTAAATCGCCGACCTGCAATTTATAGTCTCCGGATGCCAGGCCCGGGTCGCTAGCGCCCAGATCCCGCCAGTCGCTGTCAGACAACGGTTTGTACGTTACCGCCATGCTGCCCTGAGAGCGAGTGCTGTCGGTGACTTTCATGCCCACTTTTTCCAGCGCGGCCGGGAGGCGCTGCCACACGAGGTTGAACGGACCGCGAACGACCAGCATAGGTAAACCGGTATCATCAGCGGCGCTCTGCACATCCATCGTTGCGGCGGAACGGTTCTGCGCGGCATTTGCCGCATCCGTAGCGGTCTTATCCAGACCGGCGGAAATGACGTTCATCATTTCCGTGCTATAGCGCTGCAGCGACGCCGCGTCAGCGACCGGCTTGCCAGCCTGTTCCAGATTAACCAGTTTTACCGTTACCGCCTGCTGATAGCCCTGCGGCTTCACCGAGATTTGATAACGTCCACGATACTGTTCGTCTTCATCCAGGCGGTTCCAGCTCACCCAATCGGTCGTCAGGGTCTGGCTGGCATCGTCACGTTTTTCAATCGGATAATTTTTCGCCTGAATCACGCTGACGACTTGCGGCCACAGCGTGCTGCTCCGGCCATTCTCCACCAATAGCGTAGCGGTATCGCCAGAGAACTGGGTACGCGCGCCGCTCACTAACGCTAACGGCTGCGCTGGCGGACGGATATCCAACGCCTTACCAACCGCGCCGCTCCCCTTCGTGACCGGAATAACGTAGTCGCCGGTCGTTATCGGCAGGATCATTCCTGCCGGGGCGTGAAGTTCAGCAAGCGGCGCGGCATCCAGATAGGATTCATCGCCGCTTACCTGGCGCTTGTAGCGCGAATCGGAACTACAGGCAGCGAGCAGCAAAACAAGCGAAACACCCGCAACCTTCGCCAGGCGCGACTTTTGTACTGAGTAAGCCATCAAATCTCCCTAAACTTTACAGCAGGCCAGCATGCTGAAGCGCTGCTTTGACGATGTCACGACCATGGTCCGTGATAGGCGTCATTGGCAGGCGCAGCGTGTCGGTCGCCACAAGACCCAATGCCTTACATGCCCATTTCACCGGGATAGGATTGGGTTCGACAAATAGTTTGTTGTGTAACGGCATCAGACGCTGGTTGATAGCGCGCGCCTCGGCAAATTGCCCTTCCGCCGCCAGTTTGCACATGTCAGCCATCTCGCGCGCCGCTACGTTAGCCGTAACGGAAATCACGCCATGACCACCCAGTTGCATAAAGTCCAGCGCAGACGCGTCATCGCCGCTAAGCAGAATAAAATCGTCTGAAACCAGCTCTTTGATCTGGTGAACGCGGGTTAAGTTCCCTGTCGCCTCTTTGATAGCGATAATATTTTTTATTTCCGCCAGACGACCCACGGTTTCCGGCAACATGTCGCAACCGGTACGGGACGGCACATTATACAGAATTTGCGGCAAGTCAGTGTGTTCCGCGATGGCTTTGAAATGCTGGAACAAACCTTCCTGCGTGGGGCGATTGTAGTACGGCGTTACCGTCAGGCAGCCTACAATACCGCTATCGTTAAAACGCTGCGTCAGGCTAATCGCTTCCGCGGTCGCGTTTGCGCCCGTGCCGGCGATAACCGGAATACGTCCGTCAGCCAGTTCCAGCGTCATCATCACGACATCGCCATGTTCATCATGGCTTAGCGTGGCAGACTCGCCGGTGGTGCCAACCGAAACAATCGCCGAGGTACCGTTGGCGACATGATAATCAATGAGTTTTTTCAGGCAAGACCTACTGACGTTACCTTTCTCATCCATCGGCGTAACAAGCGCGACAATACTTCCCGTGAACATGGGCCATCCTCTGTGCAAACAAGTCTCTCAATGGTACGTTTGGTATGGCAATAAAAGCAAGCGACCAAAGCCGTTCTGATTGTTGTATGCAGGTTTTTTTTATGGTTTCCTTAAGATTACCTCACCGCTCAAAGGAATAACTGGTTTGACACCGTCATCACAACACTATTTGGTTATCACTGCGCTGGGCGCCGACAGGCCCGGTATTGTGAATACCATTACTCGCCATGTCAGCAGTTGCGGCTGTAATATCGAAGACAGCCGACTGGCGATGCTGGGCGATGAATTCACGTTTATTATGCTGTTGTCCGGCACGTGGAACGCGATTACCTTGATTGAATCGACATTGCCGTTAAAAGGCGCGGAGCTGGATCTGCTGATTGTGATGAAACGGACGTCCGACCGCCCCCGCCCGGCAATGCCCGCGACGGTATGGGTTCAGGTTGAGGTCGCCGACTCCCCGCATTTAATTGAGCGATTCACCGCGCTGTTTAATAGTCATGAAATGAATATTGCGGAGCTGGTCTCCCGCACGCAGCCGGCTGAAGGTGATAAAGCTGCGCAATTATTTATTCAAATCACCGCACATAGCCCGGCGTCGCAAAATTCCGCAAATATTGAGCAAGCCTTTAAAGCACTATGTACAGAACTCAATGCGCAAGGCAGTATAAACGTCGTCAATTACTCACAACATGATGAACAGGATGGAGTTAAGTAATGAATCCACTGAAAGCCGGTGATATCGCACCGAAATTTAGCTTGCCGGATCAAGACGGGGAACAAGTAAATTTGACCGACTTCCAGGGACAGCGCGTTCTGGTTTATTTCTACCCAAAAGCCATGACACCCGGCTGTACCGTGCAGGCCTGCGGCTTACGCGATAACATGGACGAGCTCAAAAAAGCAGGCGTGGACGTGCTGGGCATCAGCACCGATAAACCTGAAAAACTCTCCCGTTTCGCTGAAAAAGAGCTGCTGAACTTTACCCTTTTGTCCGATGAAAACCATCAGGTGTGTGAACAGTTCGGCGTCTGGGGCGAAAAGTCGTTTATGGGCAAAACGTATGACGGCATTCACCGCATCAGCTTTTTGATTGACGCTGATGGTAAGATTGAACACGTCTTTAATGATTTTAAAACCAGCAATCACCATGATGTGGTGCTGAACTGGCTGAAAGAAAACGCGTAAAAGCCTCAGGCCGCGCTGATGCGCGGCCTGGAAAGGGAATGCGCCGTCAGGCTTGCCGCGCCAGACGCCATATCGCCGCCACATTGCGCGCCGACAGGCTCAGGTTATATTCCGCCTCGTGTAAGGCTTCCGGCAGCGTAACGATATGCGACAAAATCGATAGCGCCGCATCGATACCCTGCTGATACACAACGTGATGATCGTGTTGCAGCCCACCGGCGAGCGCGATAACCGGTTTATGATACCGCTTCGCCACTCTGGCGACGCCAATCGGCGTCTTGCCGCAAATACTTTGGCTGTCCAGCCGCCCTTCTCCGGTAATCACCAGATCGGCATCTTTAACCGCCTGCTCAAGCTGTAGCGTTTCCACGACAATCTCTACGCCGGCGCGTAATTCCGCATTGAGCAACCCTAAAAGCGCGGCGCCCATTCCGCCTGCCGCGCCCGCGCCGGGAGCGTTAATCACCTCACGCCCCGTAGCCTGATAAATATGTCGGCCCCAGTTTTCCAGCGCCGCGTCCAGGGTGTTCACCATTTCCGCTGTCGCCCCTTTTTGTGGGCCAAAGATGGCCGATGCGCCCTGGGGACCACACAACGGATTGTTGACATCACACGCCACGGTTATCGATACCTTACGCAGCAATGGGTGACAACCGGACAAATCGATAGACGCCAGCGCCGCCAGCGCCTCGCCGCCTGGAGAAAGCGAGCGCCCCTGTTTATCGCGCAATATAACGCCAAGCGCCTGCATCATCCCCGCGCCGCCGTCATTCGTCGCACTGCCGCCAATTCCCAGAATAATACGCTTTACGCCACGCTCCAGCGCCGCGACGATTAACTCGCCGGTGCCGTAGCTGGTGGTATTAAGCGGGTTGCGCAATTCAGGCGAAACGTGATGCAGTCCGGATGCCGCCGCCATTTCAATCACGGCGGTATCGCTATCGCCCAGCATTCCCCAGCGCGCGGCCACCGGTTGCCCAAGCGGGCCTTGTACCCACTGGTCAACATAACGCCCGCCGCTGGCCTCCACCATTGATTGTACGGTTCCTTCCCCGCCATCCGCCATGGGCACTTTAATGTAGTCGGCGTCAGGATAAATTTCGCGGAACCCCTTTTCTATCGCCTCAGCGACCGCCATTGCGGACAAACTTTCTTTAAATGAATCAGGAGCAATAACAATTTTCATAGGGATTATCCTGCAAAACCAAAGAAACCGAACATCAGAGTAGAAATAAAGGTAATGGCTAACCCCACCAGCGTTTCATACGGCATTAGCTTTAAACGTTCATGAATTTGCATATTGACGCTGCCGCCCGTCGCGTGGAAAAAGCTGCCGTGCGGCAGATGGTCCAGCACCGTGGCGCCCGCATGGATCATAGCGGCTCCCGCCAGGGCGGAAACGCCAAGTTCAAGTAACGTGGGAGAGAAAACGCCGGACGCCACCGCCGTTCCCGCTGTGGTTGAGGCCGTCGCCATTGACATCATGGCGCCAGACACGGGCGCCAGCAGCCAGGATGGCAATCCCGAAGCGGTGAGGCCATGAATCAGGACATCTTTAAGTTCGGAATTAGCGATAATGCCGGCCAGCGTACCGGTTCCCAGCAACATAATAGCGACAGGCGCCATACGCATCAGACCGGCGACCATGTACTGGTTACAGTGGCGCGCGCGTCCCATCAACAGCAGACCGACCAATCCCCCTACGGGCAGGGCAATTAACGGGTCAATGGAAATGCCGGCAAACGGACGGAGAGAAAGCAGGAAAATAGCGACCAGCGGCGCGCTAATCGCCACCAGAAAGCCGGGTCTGGCGACGGAGTCATCATGGTGAGTCACTTCATGATCGGCGACGCCCGCGCCTTTATTATTCAGCCGTTTCGCTAACAGATAGGCGATAATAAGCCCAACGATGCCCGGAACCACGCCCGCCAGCATAATAGAGGTAAGAGGAACATGAAACGCATCAGAGGCGGCAATAGCGTTCGGGTTGGGTGACATCACGTTACCCGCTTTGCCGCCGCCAACCATCGCCAGCAGAATAGCGCTTTTTGACAGGCCTGCATTACGCGCAATCGACAGCGCAATCGGCGCGACGGTAATCACCGCCACATCAATAAATACGCCGACGGCGGTCAAACATAGTGTGGCAATGGCTAATGCCAATAATGCCCGGGTTTCCCCCACTTTGCGGACAATCGTCTCAGCAATCGTATTCGCCGCCCCGGACTCAATTAATACGCCCGCCAGTACGCCTGCGGCCAGAATACGCAATACGGCATTAACGATGCCCTGCGCGCCTGACACCATCAGCGACACGGTTTGCAGAAGATCGGCGCCGCCAATCAAACCGCCGACCAGCGCGCCCGCCATCATGCCGTAGGCTGGCGACACTTTTCTTAAAATTAATACGATGGCCACAACCAATGCGGCAATGGCTCCCAGGGTGGATATCGACGTCATATACTGCGCCTCCTTTAACATGGAGCGCGCAGTATGGAAAAACCCGCCTAAAAATCCGCTGGAGCTTTCAACAAATTTCGATTCGACCTGGCAGCGGTAACTTGTCGGACGGTACAGATTCGGCCTGGAGCTCCATACCGATATAAAGCCAAAGCGTACTTTTTAACTCATTGATTTTTATGTGCGTAATATCCTCACAGCGCTGTAAGCGATAGCGCAATGTATTCACATGAATATGCAATGCTTTGGCCGTTTGCGTCAGGTCACAATTATGTTCAAACCAGGTCCGCAGCGTCTGTTGCAATACGCCTTTCGCGTCATGTTGCGCCAGTTGTAGCCACAGACGCGATAACTCCTGCACTTGCCAACTTTCAGACAGCCCGCTTAGCAGCGCGGGAAGCGCGTGGTCATGATAAAAAATATACTGGCTGCGCAGCTTTTGTCTTTTCGCCATCGCCTGCGTGGCTCTCGCTGTGAGCAAAGATCGGTGCAATCCCGTCTCGCCGGCAAAATAGCCCCCAACCAAAATACGGCTAAAGCCCGATGATGCAGCCCATGATTTAAAAATCTGCAATTCCCCCATTTCCTGGCGGGTATTCCACTTTCCCTCTTTTAACGTGATAGGCTTAATAATGATTAATTCATTAAATTCGGTAAACGTCACCAAATGGTTGCGCGCGTGATTCTCGAAATAATCCATTACATTGCGCAGCGCTTCGCGATCCGGCTGGGAAAGTTCAATAATCAGCACCACTCTGGGAACCGCCAGATCAATGCCCAGATAGGCCGCCATAGAGCGCAACGACTCTGTTGAATTTTCTCGCAAAATCAATTGGTTGATCAGCTCTTCGCGATAGCGTTTATCCCACTGTCGCTGTTCGATCAGCACCATATGCTCGATCACCAGCTCCGCCGCCATTTTAACCAGCTCGGCATACGCGCGAACCTCCTCCGGTTCGCCGGTAATGCCGACCACGCCGATAAGCTGTTCATGAAAAGAGATGGGAAGATTAATGCCGGATCGCACGCCTTTTAGCTGATTGGCGGTAGCGGAATCAATTTCTACAATACGGTTTTCCTTCAGCGCCAGAATGGCCCCTTCATGACGCTGGCGAAGCCGCGAAGGTTCGCCAGACGCGATAATGACGCCATGTTCATCCATGACGTTTACCGAGTAAGGAATAATTTTCATGGCTCGCTGTACAATTTGCCGCGCGGTATACCCTTTCAAGTAATGTTTTCTCAACACACTCATTCCCTGTTTCGTTATCGCTTCACATTAAAAAAACAATCTCGCATCAATGATGTCACTTATTAACGAATTTCTCAGAAGAATGCTTAGGCTAAGTCACCAAATTTTGGCGGCTTTACAGCGAGAGTTTTGTAGGTTCCGACAATAAAAATGCCGCAACACGGTGCGGCATTAAAAAAAAGAGCGGCTTTCTAAGCGCTTGTCCCTCATCAGGCGTGCGCAAAATGGCGGCAGGGCACTATGATGTCGTTCACGCTTTACAACTTTTGTACAGACCGCTCAGGATGAGGCATCCGTCACCTGACCATCCGGCCAGGCATGGACAACGGCTTTAATCAGCGTCGCCAATGGAATGGCGAAAAACACCCCCCAGAATCCCCACAGACCGCCGAAAATCACCACTGACAGAATAATCACCAGCGGATGCAAATTCACCGCTTCGGAGAAAAGTACCGGTACCAGCAAATTGCCATCCAGCGCCTGAATAATCAGATAAACGGCAAAACAGCTCCAGAATTCCGTCCCCAGACCAAACTGAAACAGCGCGACGCCCACCACCGGAATTGTCACCACAAAGGCGCCGATATAGGGGATCAGGACCGAAAAGCCCACCAGTACCGCCAGCAGCAGCGAATAGTTGAGGCCAAACAGCAAAAAGCCCAGCCAGGTCGCCACGCCCACCACCACCATCTCCAGCACTTTTCCGCGGATATAGTTGGTGATCTGCTGATTCATCTCATTCCACACCTGCCCCGCCAGCCCGCGATTACGCGGCAGCACGCGGCGCACGGCATTCAGCATCTGCTCTTTATCTTTTACCAGGAAAAAGACCATCAGCGGCACCAGCACCAGATATACCGCCAGCGTCAGTAGCCCGACTAACGACGCCAGCGAATACTTCACCACCGAATCGCCCATGTTAAGCATCCGGGTACGCATGTTTTCCGCCATCGCATCAATAATGCCCGCATCCATCAGCGCCGGATAGCGTCGCGGCAAGGTCGCGGCGAAATCGGACAGTTTATTCAGCATACCGGGCATATCACGAATCAGGTAAATACCCTGCTGCCAGGCAATCGGCATCACCACAAAGGCCATTAATAACAGAATGCCGACAAAGAGGATAAGGACAATGGAGGCTGCCCAGCGCCGGGAACAGCCAATCGCCTGCAGGCGCGCCGTCGGCCACTCCAGCAGGTAGGCCAGTACGATTGCGACCAGCAGCGGCGCTAACAGGCCGCTAAAGAAAAAGAGGATGCTAAAACCAGCCACCAGAATGACCAGCAAGGCAATCGCCTCCGGGTCGCTGAAGCGACGGCGATACCATTGCATTAACATTTCGAGCATAAAACCCTTCCCAGAACTCAACTGCGGGATTGTGATGCCGAATTGTATCGAAATGTCACAAAAAAGACTTCGCTTTTTATCGTTGATTCAGGAAACTAAAATAGTGAGTCTGTGCTCATCACAGTTACACTTATGAAGTGTCGGAGCGTGGAACGATATTTCACGACGTTGGTCAAAGGGCTATCTCAAAACAACAGGATAGAGGTTATGTTCAGGCAGTTGAAAAAAAACCTGGTGGCAACCCTCATTGCAGCATTGGCTCTCGGTCAGGTCGCGCCCGCATTTGCCGACCCTGCCGACACGCTGCCCGATATGGGAACCTCGGCAGGAAGCACGCTTTCTATCGGACAAGAGATGCAAATGGGCGACTTTTATGTACGCCAGCTACGCGGTAGCGCGCCGTTAATCAACGATCCGCTGCTGGTGCAATACATTAACGCGCTGGGGATGCGTCTGGTCTCGCACGCCGACTCCGTCAAAACGCCCTTCCATTTTTTCTTGATCAATAATGACGAAATCAACGCGTTCGCGTTCTTTGGCGGCAATGTGGTGCTGCACTCGGCGCTTTTTCGCTACGCGGATAACGAAAGCCAGCTAGCTTCAGTCATGGCGCATGAAATCTCCCACGTGACGCAGCGCCACCTGGCGCGCGCGATGGAAGATCAAAAGCGCAGCGCGCCGCTTACCTGGGTGGGCGCGCTGGGTTCCATTTTGCTGGCCATGGCCAGCCCACAGGCCGGTATGGCGGCGCTAACCGGTACTCTGGCGGGAACGCGCCAGGGAATGATAAGTTTCACCCAGCAAAATGAGCAAGAAGCCGACCGTATTGGTATTCAGGTACTGCAACGCGCCGGATTTGACCCACAGGCGATGCCCTCTTTCCTCGAAAAACTGCTCGACCAGGCGCGTTACTCCACGCGTCCGCCTGAAATTTTGCTCACTCACCCCTTACCGGAAAGCCGCCTTGCGGATGCCCGCAACCGTGCCAACCAGATGCGCCCGGTCGTGGTGCAATCTTCCGCCGACTTTTATTTCGCCAAAGCGCGCGCCCTGGGAATGTACAATTCCGGACGTAACCAGCTCACCAGCGACCTGCTGGATCAGTGGTCTAAAGGCAACGTGCGTCAGCAACATGCGGCGCAATATGGCCGGGCGTTGCAGGCGATGGAAGCGAGCAAGTACGATGAAGCGCGCAAAACGTTGCAGCCGCTGTTAAGCGCAGAACCGAACAATGCCTGGTATCTTGACCTCGCCACCGATATTGACCTCGGGCAGAAAAGAGCCAACGACGCGATTAATCGCCTGAAAAATGCCCGCGATCTGCGCGTTAATCCTGTGCTGCAGTTAAACCTCGCCAATGCGTACCTCCAGGGAGGCCAGCCAAAAGCGGCGGAAACCATTCTGAATCGCTACACCTTTAGCCATAAAGATGACGGTAACGGCTGGGATCTGCTTGCTCAGGCCGAAGCCGCGCTGAACAACCGCGATCAGGAGCTGGCGGCGCGCGCTGAAAGTTATGCGCTGGCGGGACGACTGGATCAGGCAATTTCACTGCTCAGTAGCGCCAGCGCCCAGGCAAAACTGGGTAGCCAGCAACAGGCGCGTTACGATGCGCGTATCGACCAGTTGCGCCAGTTACAGGAACGCTTCAAGCCATACACGAAAATGTAATCGCCGTTTATTAGCCGGATGGCGTCACAAGGAGAACTCATGACCGACACGATTAAAATCTACCATAACCCGCGCTGCTCGAAGAGCCGCGACACGCTGAACCTGCTGAAATCTAACGGCGTGGAACCGGAAGTGGTGCTTTATCTGGATACGCCCGCCGACGCCGCCACCGTGCGTGAACTGCTGCGTATGTTGGGCATGTCCAGCGCGCGCGAACTGATGCGCCAGAAAGAAGATCTCTATAAGACGCTTCACCTGGCGGACAGCCAGCTGAGTGAAGAGGCGTTAATCCAGGCGCTGGTTGAACACCCTAAACTGATGGAGCGCCCCATTGTGGTGGCAAATGGTCAGGCGCGCATTGGCCGACCGCCTGAGCAGGTGCTGGACATCCTCGGTTAACCGTTGAACGCCGCCGTCGCGGCGTATTACAGTTTCAGGATCTCTTTGACAAACGGGATCGTCAGTTTTCGCTGGGCAGTGATCGACGCATGATCGAGCTGATCCAGCGTCATAAACAGCGTACGCATTTCGCGATCAAGACGTTTGAGTAAAAACCGCCCGACATCTTCCGGCAGTTCAAACCCCCGTAACCGGGCGCGCAACTGTAGCGCCTGAAGTTTGTCTTCATCGGAAAGAGGCTGGAGTTTATAGATTTGCCCCCAGTCCAGACGGGAAGCGAGATCGGGCAAGCCCAGATTTAACTGTCTTGGCGGACGATCGCCGGTGATCAATAACCGCGTCTTACCGGACTCCAGAATGCGGTTATAGAGATCAAAGATCGCCATCTCCCACAGTTCATCGCCAGCGACACACTCAATGTTATCAATACACACCAGCGAGAGGTGTTCCATACCGTCGAGCACTTCCGGCACGAACCAGGTACGTTTATCGAGCGGGACGTAGCCTACCGCATCTCCACGCTGCGACAATTCAGCGCAGGCGGCGTGCAGTAAATGGCTGCGGCCCGCGCCTTCACGCGCCCAAAGGTAGATATATCCACTATGTTCCTGGCGCAACACGTTTTGTAACGCGGCCAGTAGAGAGGCGTTATCCCCCGGCCAGAAACTTGCGAAAGTTTCGTCGTCAGGAAGATAAAGTGGCAAAGAGAGCTGTGCCGGTGTGTTCAGAGATACCTCAACCCAGGATGACATAAAATCGCGCTGAGTTTACCACATAATTCCCTTGAGATAGAACCGGGCAGCATCGCTGCCCGGCAACCCGTTACTGATGCGGAGGCTCCGCATCATTTGCCTCCAGTACCACTTCTTCCGGACGCAACAGGCTAATCAGTTTAAAAATCAGGCTCAGGCAAATCCCGACGATGGTCGCCAGCGCCATCCCTTTCAATTCTGCCGCGCCGATATGCACTTTCGCGCCGCTCACGCCGATGATCAAAATCACCGAGGTGAGGATCAGGTTTTGCGCTTTGTTGTAGTCGACTTTCGATTCGATCAATACGCGAATCCCCGACGCGCCGATAACGCCGTACAACAGCAGCGAGACGCCGCCCATCACGGGTAACGGGATAATCTGAATCGCCGCCGCCAGTTTGCCAACGCAGGAAAGCAGAATGGCGAAAATCGCCGCGCCGCCGATAACCCAGGTACTGTAAACGCGGGTGATCGCCATGACGCCAATATTTTCCCCATAGGTAGTATTCGGCGTGGAGCCGAAGAAACCGGAAATGATCGTCGACAGTCCGTTAGCGAACATCGAGCGGTGCAAACCGGGATCGCGCACTAAATCTTTTTTGACGATATTCGCCGTCACCACCAGATGACCGACATGCTCGGCAATCACGACCAACGCCGCGGGCAGAATCGTCAGGATCGCGAACCATTCAAAACGCGGCGTATAGAAAGTCGGTAGCGCAAACCAGTGCGCCTGGGCAATCGGCGTGGTATCGACCACTCCCAGCGCGAATGACAGCGCATAGCCCGCCAGCACGCCGATCAAAATCGGAATGATCGCCAGGAAACCGCGAAACAGTACGGAGCCGAACACCGTCACCGCCAGCGTGACCATGGAGATGATAATTGTTTTCGTGTCCGGCGACTGCCCTTGCGCAGGCAGCAATCCGGCCATCCCCGCCGCGACGCCAGCCAGCTCCAGACCGATGACGGCAACGATTGCGCCCATTGCCGCAGGCGGGAACATCACATCCAGCCAGCCGGTGCCCGCTTTTTTAACGATGAAAGAGACCAGACAGAACAGCACGCCGCACATAATAAAACCGCCCAGCGCCACTTCATAACCCAGCGGCAACAACAGTAATACCGGGGAAATAAAGGCAAAGCTCGATCCGAGGTAGGCCGGAATTTTACCTTTGCAGATAAAGAGATACAGCAGCGTTCCGATACCGTTAAACAGCAGCACCGTCGCGGGGTTGATATGAAACAGAACTGGCACCAGCACGGTCGCGCCAAACATGGCGAAAAGGTGCTGTAAACTAAGCGGGATTGTCTGTAAAAGCGGCGGTCTTTCACTCACCCCGATAGCACGGCGCGTCATAGTGTTTTCCTCTAAGTGTGTTTGTTATGAGTGGTTTTATTCAAAAAAAAGCCGACTCTTAAAGTCGGCTTTTAATTATTTATTCACTTATTTGGTACCAAAAATCTTATCGCCGGCATCGCCAAGCCCCGGAATAATGTATCCGTGCTCGTTAAGCCCCTGATCGATAGAGGCGGTGTACAGTTCAACGTCCGGGTGCACTTTTTCCAGCGCCGCAATGCCTTCCGGCGCGGCGACCAGCACCAGCACCTTAATGCTGCTACAGCCTGCTTTTTTCAGCAGGTCGATGGTCGCGATGACAGAACCGCCAGTCGCCAGCATCGGGTCGACGATCAGCGCCATGCGCTCATCAATGTTCGATACCAGTTTCTGGAAATAAGGTACTGGCTCAAGCGTCTCTTCGTTACGGTACATCCCGACTACGCTGATACGCGCGCTCGGTACATTTTCCAGAACGCCTTCCATCATGCCCAGACCCGCGCGCAGAATCGGCACAACGGTAATTTTTTTACCTTTGATCTGGTCGATTTCCACCGGGCCATTCCAGCCTTCGATGGTGACTTTTTCCGTTTCCAGGTCGGCTGTCGCTTCATACGTCAGCAGGCTGCCTACTTCTGAGGCGAGTTCACGAAAGCGTTTAGTGCTAATGTCGTTTTCACGCATCAGACCCAGCTTGTGTTTGACGAGTGGGTGTTTGACTTCCACGATCTTCATACTCTTCTCCTATCCTCAGATGACTGGCAACCACAAAAAAAATCGCCGGATTATACCGCTTTTCCTCTCTGACGCAACACAATGTATGCTTGACCTGGATCAACCAAAAGCGCTGATAGTGGAAAAGTGAGTATAAATCACTCACGTTGAAACAGGCGATAAAGGCTAACAACCGATTGAATCTTAGCAATTTTAAGGGTGAATGGCCTGTCCAGGCCACCTGTCGTAAACCAAGTGCTGGATATCCTTTTCTTTTTTACCAACAGAGAAATTTTCAAGCAGCGACCGAAACCATGCAAAAAAAATCGCCCGGATAACCAGGGCGCAGACCACGCTCGCAAACGTTTGCTTTCCCTGTTAGAATTGCGCCGAATTTAACTTTTACCGCAAGAAAAAACGTGGGGAACCAGGCAGTGACCGATAAGACCTCTCTTAGCTATAAAGATGCCGGCGTCGATATTGATGCGGGTAACGCTCTGGTTGATCGAATCAAAGGCGTAGTGAAGAAAACTCGCCGCCCGGAGGTTATGGGCGGTCTGGGCGGTTTCGGTGCGCTGTGCGCGTTGCCGCAAAAATATCGTGAACCGGTACTGGTTTCCGGCACTGACGGCGTAGGCACCAAACTTCGCCTGGCGATGGACTTAAAGCGTCACGACGCTATCGGTATTGATCTGGTGGCGATGTGCGTAAACGATCTGGTCGTTCAGGGCGCGGAACCGCTGTTTTTCCTCGATTACTATGCCACGGGTAAACTGGATGTCGATACCGCTGCCAGCGTGATCAACGGTATTGCCGAAGGCTGCCTGCAATCCGGCTGCGCGCTGGTCGGCGGCGAGACGGCGGAAATGCCGGGCATGTATCACGGCGAAGATTACGATGTGGCGGGTTTCTGCGTCGGCGTAGTCGAAAAATCAGAAATCATCGACGGCTCCCGGGTTGCCGAAGGCGACGTGCTGATTGCGCTCGGCTCCAGCGGCCCGCACTCGAATGGATATTCGCTGGTGCGGAAAATTATTGACGTTAGCGGCTGCGACCCACAAACCACTCTGCTGGAAGGGAAGCCGCTGGCCGATCATCTGCTTGAACCGACCCGTATCTACGTAAAATCGGTTCTGGAACTGATTGAAAACGTCGATGTACACGCTATCGCCCACCTCACCGGCGGCGGCTTTTGGGAAAATATTCCGCGCGTTCTGCCGGAGAATACCCAGGCGGTAATTAATGAGTCGTCCTGGCAGTGGCCCGCCATCTTTACCTGGCTGCAAACCGCCGGTAATGTCAGCCGACATGAAATGTACCGTACCTTTAACTGCGGCGTCGGCATGGTGATTGCGCTCTCCGCTCCGGAGGCGGACAAAGCGCTTGCTCTGCTAAACGAGAAAGGTGAAAACGCATGGAAAATCGGTATCATCAAAGCCTCTGATTCCGAACAGCGTGTGGTTATTGAATAATGAATATTGTGGTGCTGATTTCCGGCAATGGAAGCAATTTACAGGCGATTATCGATGCCTGCGAAGCGAAGAAAATTAAAGGCACCCTCAGGGCAGTATTCAGCAATAAGGCCGACGCGTTCGGCCTTGAACGCGCCAGAGAAGCCGGCATTCCGGCGCAAGCGCTGACTGCCGATCGGTTTGACAGCCGCGACGCCTTTGATCGCGAGTTGATTCGCAAGATAGACGCGTATGCGCCTGATGTGGTCGTGCTGGCCGGTTTTATGCGTATTCTGAGTCCGATGTTTGTCGCGCATTACTACGGGCGTCTGCTGAACATTCACCCTTCCCTGCTACCAAAATATCCGGGGTTGCATACCCATCGCCAGGCGCTGGAAAACGGCGATGAGGAGCACGGTACCTCGGTACATTTCGTGACAGACGAACTCGACGGCGGCCCGGTCATTCTCCAGGCGAAGGTGCCGGTTTTTGCCAACGACAGCGAAGATGATATCACCGCACGCGTACAGACTCAGGAACATGCGATTTATCCGCTGGTGATTAGCTGGTTTGCGCAGGGGCGTCTAAAGATGCGCGATAACGCCGCCTGGCTGGACGGGCGTCGTCTGCCGCCGCAAGGTTATGCGTCTGACGAATAATATGTCATCGGACAGGACTGCGTCTGCTTGCCGGATGGCGGCATAAATGCCTATCCGGCCTACTCTTTTCCCTTCCTTTATGCTATCAGTTTATTGTCATATTTTTCTGGCGCAGTTGGACATTAACGCGTAATGCTCGCCATAATCATCAGGCAGTGTCCCGTGAATAAAACGGAGTATAGGTAGTAATGGGTCAGGAAAAGCTATATATCGAGAAAGAACTGAGCTGGTTAGCATTTAACGAACGCGTGTTACAGGAAGCGGCGGACAAATCCAACCCGTTGATTGAGCGGATGCGGTTCCTGGGAATCTATTCTAATAACCTCGACGAGTTCTACAAAGTGCGTTTCGCTGAACTGAAACGACGCATTATTATCAGCGAAGAACAGGGTTCAAATTCTCATTCACGCCATTTGTTAGGCAAAATTCAGTCCCGCGTGTTGAAAGCAGACCAGGAGTTCGACGGCCTGTACAACGAATTACTGCTGGAAATGGCGCGTAATCAAATCTTTCTGATCAACGAGCGTCAGCTCTCGGTGAACCAACAAAGCTGGTTGCGCCACTATTTTAAGCACTATTTGCGCCAGCATATTACCCCGATTCTTATTAACCGGGAGACGGATCTTGTTCAGTTTTTAAAAGATGATTACACCTATCTGGCGGTGGAGATTATCCGCGGCGACACCATCAACTATGCGCTGCTGGAGATACCGTCCGACAAAGTCCCACGCTTCGTTAATCTGCCGCCGGAGACACCGCGCAGACGCAAGCCGATGATCCTGCTGGATAATATTCTGCGCTACTGCCTGGATGACATTTTTAAAGGGTTCTTCGACTATGACGCGCTTAATGCCTATTCGATGAAAATGACCCGCGATGCCGAATATGACCTGGTGCATGAGATGGAATCCAGTCTGATGGAGCTGATGTCTTCCAGCCTGAAGCAGCGCCTGACCGCTGAGCCTGTGCGCTTTGTCTATCAACGCGATATGCCCGCCGCGCTGGTCGACGTACTGCGGGAAAAACTGACGATCTCCCGGTATGACTCAATCGTACCCGGCGGGCGCTACCACAATTTTAAAGACTTTATTAATTTTCCGAATGTCGGTAAAGCCAACCTGGTCAATAAACCGTTACCGCGGTTACGCCATCTTTGGTTTGATAAAGAGAAGTTTCGTAACGGTTTCGACGCGATTCGCGAACGTGATGTGCTGCTCTATTATCCTTATCACACCTTTGAACATGTGCTGGAACTGCTGCGTCAGGCGTCGTTTGACCCAAGCGTGCTGGCGATCAAAATCAATATTTATCGCGTAGCGAAAGACTCGCGCATTATTGACTCGATGATCCATGCCGCCCATAACGGCAAAAAAGTCACCGTGGTGGTGGAGTTGCAGGCGCGCTTCGATGAAGAGGCGAATATTCACTGGGCCAAGCGGTTAACCGAAGCGGGCGTCCATGTTATTTTCTCTGCGCCCGGGCTGAAAATTCACGCCAAACTCTTTCTCATCTCACGAAAAGAGGGTGATGACGTGGTGCGTTATGCGCATATCGGCACCGGTAACTTCAACGAAAAAACGGCGCGGCTGTATACCGATTATTCGCTGCTGACCGCCGATGCGCGCATTACCAATGAAGTGCGTCGGGTCTTTAATTTTATTGAAAACCCCTATCGCCCGGTCACTTTCGATTATTTGATGGTTTCTCCACAAAACTCACGGCGTCTGCTGTATGAGATGATCGATCGTGAAATCGCCAATGCCCAGCAAGGCTTACCGTCAGGGATTACCTTAAAGCTTAACAACCTGGTCGATAAAGGGTTGGTCGACAGGCTATACGCCGCGTCGGGTTCGGGCGTCCAGGTCAATCTGCTGGTGCGCGGTATGTGTTCGCTTATTCCGCAACTGGAAGGCATAAGCGATAATATTCGTGCGATTAGCATTGTGGATCGCTATCTGGAACACGATCGGGTTTATATTTTCGAAAACGGCGGTGATAAGCAAGTTTGGCTCTCTTCAGCTGACTGGATGACGCGTAATATTGACTACCGTATCGAAGTCGCTACGCCTATCCTCGACCCGCGGCTTAAACAACGCGTCCTGGATATCATTGACATTCTGTTTAGCGACACGGTAAAAGCGCGTTTTATCGATAAAGAACTCAGCAACCGCTACGTACCGCGCGGCAATCGCCGTAAAGTTCAGGCGCAGCTGGCAATTTATGACTACATCAAATCACTCGAGCAACCAGACTAACGCTATGCCAATTTACGATAAATCCCCTCGCCCGCAGGAGTTCGCTGCGGTCGATCTCGGCTCAAACAGCTTTCATATGGTCATTGCCCGCGTGGTTGACGGCGCAATGCAGATTATCGGGCGCTTAAAACAGCGCGTCCATCTGGCGGACGGGCTGGGCGCAGATAACAAACTCAGCGAAGAAGCCATGGAACGGGGGCTTAGCTGTCTGTCGCTGTTTGCTGAACGCTTACAAGGTTTCTCCCCTTCCAGCGTCTGTATCGTAGGCACCCATACGTTACGTCAGGCGCAAAATGCCGCTGATTTTCTCAAACGTGCGGAAAAGGTTATTCCCTACCCGATAGAGATTATTTCCGGTAACGAAGAAGCGCGCCTGATTTTTATGGGCGTAGAACATACGCAGCCGGAAAAAGGCCGCAAGCTGGTGATCGATATCGGCGGCGGGTCAACAGAGCTGGTCATTGGCGAAAACTTCGAACCCAGGCTGGTTGAAAGCCGTCGTATGGGCTGCGTGAGCTTCGCGCAGCTCTACTTTCCCGGCGGCGTTATCAATAAAGAAAACTTCCAGCGCGCCCGAATGGCGGCGGCGCAAAAACTGGAAACCTTAACCTGGCAGTATCGTATTCAGGGTTGGAACGTAGCGATGGGCGCTTCCGGTACGATTAAGGCCGCTCATGAAGTTCTCCTGGCGCTGGGTGAGAAAGATGGCTTCATTACGCCGGAGCGCCTTGATAAACTGAAGTCAGAAGTGTTGAAGCACCGTTCCTTTAATGCGCTCAGCCTGCCGGGTCTGTCTGAAGAACGCAAAGCGGTCTTTGTGCCGGGCCTGGCGATTCTGTGCGGCGTTTTTGATGCTCTGGCTATCCGCGAGCTTCGCCTTTCCGACGGCGCGTTGCGCGAAGGCGTGCTGTATGAAATGGAAGGCCGCTTCCGCCATCAGGATGTTCGCAGCCGTACCGCAAAAAGTCTGGCCAATCAATACAACATTGACAGAGAACAGGCCAGACGCGTGCTGGAAACCACCATGCAGATGTACGAGCAGTGGCAGGCCCAGCAGCCAAAACTGGCGCATCCGCAGCTTGAAGCGTTGCTCCGCTGGGCGGCAATGCTGCATGAGGTTGGACTGAATATTAATCACAGCGGTTTACATCGCCATTCGGCTTATATTCTGCAACACAGCGATTTGCCCGGCTTTAATCAGGAGCAGCAAATGATGATGGCGACGCTGGTGCGTTACCATCGTAAAGCCATAAAACTGGATGATATGCCCCGCTTTACGCTGTTTAAGAAAAAACAGTATCTGCCGTTAATTCAGCTACTTCGGCTGGGCGTATTACTGAACAACCAGCGGCAGGCGACCACTACGCCGCCAACGCTGCGACTAACGACCGATGACAGCCACTGGACGTTATGTTTTCCGCATGACTGGTTCAGCCAGAATGCGCTGGTACTGCTTGATCTGGAAAAAGAACAGCAGTACTGGGAAGCGGTAACTGGCTGGCGTCTCAATATTGAGGAAGAAAGCTCGCCGGAGATCGCCGCGTAAATTGTGGATCAGACGCCGCGCCGCGGCGTCTGTCTTTACTGAATCTCAGATAATAGCTGCGGCTCGCCAATTAAATATCCCTGAAGATAGTCGATCCCCAACGAGAGCACTACGCTTCGTATTTCTTCGCTCTCGACATACTCCGCGACGACCTGCATATTTTTCATTCGCGCTAAATGACAAATAGAAGCCACAATCTGATAATCGAGACTGTTTGACACTATATTGCGAATAAAACTGCCATCAATTTTAAGAATATCGGCGTCAACGTTTTTCAGCCGCGCATAGCTGGCGTAGCCAGTACCGAAATCATCAATCGCTATCTGACAGCCAAACTGCTGTAGCTGTCCCAGCGTCAACTGCGCCTGCTCAGCATTGGTGAGAGAGTTGCTTTCCGTTACCTCAAAAACCAGTTGCCAGGGTTCAACCTGATATTGCGTAAGCAACTGCTTAACTTCTGCAGGGAAACGAGCGCGGCATACCGATGTTGGCGACAGATTAATGGCAAAACGATGCGCGGGCATATATTCCCGGCTGGCCGCCATAAACCGCAGCGTGTTTTCAATCACCCAGAGATCGATAGCGGAAGACAATCCAAACTCATGCGCCACGGGTAAAAAATTGTCCGGGTTGATAACGTCGCCGTTGTCATCCCTGAGTCGCAGTAAGATTTCATGGTAAACGTCCCCACGAACACCGAAAATAGGCTGCGCCATCAGGAAAAAATGATCGTGCTCCAACGCCTGTTGCAGGCGATTCATCATCGCAATTCTGCCCTTCAAATCGCGCTGCAGGTGCATTGCGCCGCGCCGCTGTAAATCCTCCGGCGCGTTAGTCGTCAACGAAAGATCGGAACTGGTGCTTAATTCGCCCAGCAGAAGATAAAGGTGGCTAACCGGAGAACGCACGCAGCAGTAGCTCACGCCGACAGGCGGCTGTAGCGGCAGTCCATCCCAGATAAACCGAAACTGCTTAATATGTTTATCCAGCGCTTCAATACGCTGCTGATGCGCCTCTGTATTAAGACGCAGCACCAGGTCGTGCCCTGACATCTGGTAGACGCACTCATTTGAGGCCAACATCGGCGTAATCCAGTGAGAGAGCTTTTGCTTATACTGGATGCGTAGCATGACGCCATAATTTTTACCCAATAGCTCCAGACCCGGCACGTGTAAAAAACAGATCGTAGACCAGGGCGCATTTTTAAGCGCGCGGTTTAACGCACGTAAATTGGGAAGATGTACAACCGGGTCAAGATAGGCCAGCCGCCGTGCGCGACCACTCACTACGCGCTGACGCGTGGCCAGTACAGACATATAATTAACAATAAAAGAAAAAACCAGATAGCTCGAAGAGGTAATCGCTAATTGCGTATCATAACCTGAATACCAGGGCATATAACGCTGATAATAATGAATCGACGTAATTAGCACGACGGCCCAGATAATTGAAATAAACTTATAGCCATAGCGCATCGCGCCCCACAGCATGACCGGCAATAATAACGAAAGCGTATAGTTGGTACTAAATATTGAACTATTATCAGTCAATGGCATACACAGTATAAACATTAGTGTAGTCAATACGGCCAGCCAAATAACGATCTCTTTTTTAGTGGCCTTGCTATCAATCTGTAGCTTTAATTGCTGATAATACCCCCGCAGGTGCAGCGGATTACGGAGAGTACGAATAATAAAATAGCACAATGGCACGCCGACAAGGTTACCGACCAGTAACGCCTGGTAATTAATCAGCGTGTTGATATTAAAGGGCATTACCCCCATCAGGCTGGCTTTACTTTCGTACATGCCAACAAAAGCGGCAAACTGGTAGATGACCAGAAATAATGTTGCTGAACAAAATACCTGCCAGAATATTCGTTGAAACAGCAGGTGGGCGTCGCCGTGGGAAACATTGTTTCGCCGGGGGGAAAAGACACGATAGCCGCCCCAGCTTAGCACGATAGTAATGATAAAGTGCATCGTCACAGAAAGGGTTTCATACAGCCCTGTCTGCGGGTATCTGCGCCAGAAGATAGCAAGCACAATGCCCGGCAGTGCTGCCCAGCCGAAAAAGAGCATCAGGCTAAGCATAAAAGCTAACGGCAGGTAAAAAAGAACCACATTTCCAGTGCTGGTAAGCGCATAAGTATTTGCGCTACTTAAAACAGGCAGTAAAATCGAAGGGAGAATGAGCGGTAGTCCCCACCATTTATCTCTGATATTTATATAAGTTTTATTTAGTTTCATAGATGCTCAGCAGAACCCCCCAATCCCAAAGGGGCGTTAACAGACAGGCATCCCACCTGACTTTAAATTGATGATGCGATATACATCACACGATAGTCATCGATTGTAATTATTAAACAAAAGTAACATTTGATTTAAGTCAATTATTACCTTTCTCCTGCAGCCTTTATTCGCCTTTTTATTCTTTGTTATCATTAATTTATTATTAATGTAAATACTAAAATTATCTTCCATAACAATATAAGATAAATCAACTGACGCAATTTTACATTAAGAGGAATTGACCATCGGTTCGCAGTATGCCTTAATGTAGAGTGAACGCAGGCTTGTTACGTTCTTCGCCTTGATAATACCCTTGAAGAACCCAGCCTGATCCCGCCCATACCGCTGGGCCAACGTTAAGGAACCCTTTGTGAGTCAGGCCAACAGTATGCGAAAACGACATCGATTTAACACTCGCATGACCCGTATCGTACTGCTTATCAGTTTTCTCTTCTTCTTTGGACGTTTCGTCTACTCTTCTATCGGCGCCTGGCAGCACCATCAGGATAAAAAAGAAGCGCAACAGTCATCGCTTTCTGTCACCACGCCGGGACAACGTTAAGCTGTTATCCGTTAAAAAGCCCGCGCAAGAAAAAGAAGCTTTAGCGTTAACGCAAAAAGACAATCCCACTCAATGGGTTCAGGCCATGATCAGACGCTTAAAGAGCAACCGCGGGATATCCTGCCTGGGTGATAAGATCACATGCGCGGTTACTAAGATTCCCTCGACCGAATACAAAACCCGATAGCCTTCAGCGTGGTTAAACTCCCGGTAGCTGGCACAAGTTCAGGGCAAATCTGGCATCCCAGCGGGCACTGGCGTACGGTACTCTCAAACTGTGTAAGTATCTCTGCGATAGGCGGATGCGGCTCAACCTCAACGCACTTCAGGAAACCCGCTATTGTGTCGATGCAGTGCTTTACCGTAAACGTATACTCAAAGGTCACCTGCGGCTCCGACCTATCCGCCAGAGTCAATGCGAAATCAGGAAGATAACCATCGTGGGAGGAGAATAAGGTGACCAGTCCTATACGTCAGAATTTGTTTTGTAAAGAGCCACCTGGGATCAGATTACCAACGTTGACAGGCAAAACCATCAACTCATTACAGCTAAGCTCAACGAATAATTTAGGTCGTTTCGTTGGTCGTAATGTACCCTGGCTCGGTTGGGTTATGACATTCACTACGATTTATGATATCCAGCGTGATATTAAAGATACATTTAATCGTGTGGCGGTTCCTAAAGATCGCATTCAGTGGACGTGCTTCTAATGAGAGATATTGAGAAAGAAATTATCGATTTTATCGATCAGGAATATAACACTAAAAAGTACTTTCTCTGTGGGCCAAAGCGAACCATCACGCTTGATACCAGTATTAGGGATGATCTAAAACTCGTTTTTGAAGATAGTGAAGAACTTCTACAAGAGTACTTCAAGCGTTGGAATGTAGATTCAGAAGGATTTGACATACTCAACTATCTGAATCCAGAGTACTTTGGAAGTAAAGAGCCTGATCCGCGTAAGCCACTAACAGTTGGTATGCTCGTTGAAAGTGCTAAAGCTGGACGTTGGTTATATAGTTGAAGAATAAAGTTACTATATTTTAAATACCCCTTATTTGGGCTGAATCGCCACGGATAACCTGGACACTTCTGAGTCGTTGGTAGATCTTTTTCTTTATCCGTTCACGCTTCAGTAGCTGGAAAAAGCTTTCTGCAACCGCATTGTCATAACAGTTGCCACGACGGCTCATACTGCCTTCCAGTCCGTGCGATTTCAGCCATTCATAGCGGGTGTACTGACTACCCTGATCAGAATGAACCAGCACCTGTTTTTGGGAATGACGTCGCCACACGGCCATCAGAAGCGCATTCAGGACAATATCTTTTGTCATTCGTGGTTGCATTGACCAACCGATAACTTTGCGCGAGAACAAATCAACGACCACGGCAAGATACAGCCAACCTTCGTGGGTTCGTAATTACGTCAAATTTGCCGTCAGGAGCTGTGCACTACACAGAAAACTCATCTATGCGCATAAATAAAAACCCTCTGCAAAAACAGAGGGTTAAATTCACTTTTACCTGTTCATGAAAACACAGGAAGGGTTATCGACTTATTCCCACTCAATGGTAGCCGGTGGTTTACCGCTGATGTCATACACCACACGGGAAATCCCGTTGACTTCATTGATGATGCGGTTGGAAACGCGACCCAGGAAGTCATACGGCAGATGCGCCCAGTGCGCGGTCATAAAGTCGATGGTTTCGACGGCACGCAGGGAGACAACCCAGTCATACTTACGACCATCGCCCATAACGCCAACGGAACGAACCGGCAGGAAGACGGTAAACGCCTGACTGACTTTGTCGTACAGATCCGCTTTGCGCAGCTCTTCAATGAAGATAGCGTCCGCGCGACGCAGCAGGTCGCAGTACTCTTTCTTCACTTCGCCCAGTACGCGCACGCCGAGGCCCGGCCCCGGGAACGGATGGCGATACAGCATGTCGTACGGCAGGCCCAGCTCCAGACCAATCTTACGCACTTCGTCTTTGAACAGCTCTTTCAGCGGTTCAACCAGACCCATCTTCATCTCTTTCGGCAGGCCGCCGACATTGTGGTGAGATTTGATAACGTGCGCTTTACCGGTTGCAGACGCCGCAGATTCGATAACGTCAGGGTAGATGGTGCCCTGCGCCAGCCATTTCACGTCTTCCAGTTTCAGCGCTTCTTCGTCGAACACTTCTACAAAAACACGACCGATGATCTTACGCTTGGCTTCCGGATCGTTCTCGCCAGCCAGCGCGGACAGGAAGCGCTCTTCCGCCGGTACGTGAACGATATTCAGGCCAAAATGGTCGCCAAACATGTCCATCACCTGCTCGGCTTCGTTCAGGCGCAACAGGCCGTTGTCGACGAAAACACAGGTCAGATTTTTACCGATCGCGCGGTGCAGCAGCATTGCGGTGACGGAAGAATCCACGCCGCCGGAGAGACCGAGGATCACTTTATCGTCGCCTACCTGCTCGCGAATGCGCGCCACGGCGTCATCGATGATCTTCGCCGGCGTCCACAACGCTTCACACTGGCAGATATCGCGTACAAAACGCTCCAGCATGCGCATACCCTGGCGGGTGTGGGTCACTTCCGGGTGGAACTGTACGCCGTAGAAGCGTTTTTCTTCGTTGGCCATAATGGCGAACGGGCAGCTCTCGGTGCTGGCGACGGTCACGAAGTCGGACGGAATCGCCGTCACTTTATCGCCGTGGCTCATCCACACGTCCAGCAGCGGTTTGCCGTCTGCGGTCAGGGAATCTTCAATACCGCGAACCAGCGCGCTGTCGGTCAACACTTCGACCTGCGCGTAACCAAATTCACGCTCATTAGAACCTTCTACATGACCGCCAAGCTGCATCGCCATGGTCTGCATCCCGTAGCAGACGCCAAATACCGGCACGCCTGCTTCAAAGACATACTGCGGCGCGCGCGGGCTGTTTTCTTCGGTGGTGCTTTCCGGGCCGCCGGAAAGAATAATGCCGCTTGGGTTGAAGTCACGAATTTGTGCTTCTGTCACATCCCACGCCCACAGTTCGCAGTAAACACCCAGCTCACGCACGCGGCGTGCAACCAGTTGAGTGTACTGAGAACCGAAGTCCAGAATGAGGATGCGATGCTTATGAATGTTTTCCGTCATTGACGCTTATTCCGAGGCAAGTGAAACAGATTAAATAAATCGCCCGACGCGAAGGTCGGGCGAAGAAAATCAGGAGCCCAGACGGTAGTTCGGGGACTCTTTGGTGATGGTCACGTCGTGAACGTGGCTTTCCTGGATACCCGCACCGCTGATACGCACAAACTCCGCTTTAGTACGCAGTTCGTCGATGGTAGCACAACCGGTCAGCCCCATACAGGAGCGCAGGCCGCCCATCTGCTGGTGAATGATCTCTTTCAGGCGACCTTTATAGGCTACGCGGCCTTCGATACCTTCCGGCACCAGTTTGTCGGCGGCGTTGTCGCTCTGGAAGTAACGGTCGGAGGAACCTTTGGACATCGCGCCCAGCGAGCCCATGCCGCGGTAAGATTTGTACGAACGGCCCTGGTAGAGTTCGATTTCGCCCGGGGATTCTTCGGTACCGGCCAGCATAGAGCCCACCATTACCGCGCTCGCGCCTGCGGCGATGGCTTTGGCGATATCGCCTGAGAAACGGATACCGCCGTCAGCGATAACCGGAATCCCGGTGCCTTCCAGCGCTTCTACCGCGTCGGAAACAGCGGTGATCTGCGGAACGCCCACACCAGTCACGATACGAGTGGTACAGATGGAACCCGGGCCGATACCCACTTTCACCGCGCTGCAACCGGCTTCCGCCAGTGCGCGAGCGCCTGCGCCAGTGGCGACGTTGCCGCCGATGATTTGCAGGTCAGGATATTTAGCACGGGTTTCACGGATACGTTGCAACACACCTTCCGAATGACCGTGAGAGGAGTCGATCAGCAGTACGTCAACGCCTGCCGCCACCAGCGCGTCAACGCGCTCTTCGTTGCCCGCGCCTGCGCCGACCGCCGCGCCGACACGTAAACGGCCCTGCTCATCTTTACAGGAGTTTGGTTTACGTTCCGCTTTCTGGAAATCTTTTACGGTAATCATGCCAAGCAGATGGAAGTTATCATCAACGACCAGCGCTTTTTCTACGCGTTTTTCGTGCATTTTTGCCAGCACGACTTCACGGGCTTCGCCTTCACGAACGGTCACCAGACGCTCTTTCGGCGTCATGTAAACGCTAACCGGCTGGTTCAGGTCAGTCACAAAACGCACGTCACGACCGGTGATGATACCCACCAGCTCGTTATCTTCAGTCACCACCGGATAGCCCGCAAAACCGTTACGCTCGGTCAGGGCTTTCACTTCATGCAACGTGGTGGTTGGCAGGACGGTCTGCGGGTCGGTCACTACGCCGGACTCGTGTTTCTTCACGCGGCGAACTTCTTCCGCCTGGCGCTCAATAGACATGTTTTTGTGGATAAAACCAATGCCGCCTTCCTGGGCCAGGGCAATTGCCAGGCGCGCTTCCGTCACGGTGTCCATCGCCGCAGAAAGCATAGGAATATTCAGACGAATAGTTTTCGTCAACTGCGTGCTGAGATCGGCAGTATTCGGCAAAACGGTGGAGTGAGCGGGAACAAGGAGGACGTCGTCAAACGTCAGGGCTTCTTTAGCGATACGTAGCATGGGCAATATCTCACCTGGGAGGTTAATAAATATTGCCGCGGCATTATACAGAACGTAATCGGTTGCATCTACATTTTTTTGCAAATAGTGCTTGCGATCCCCCGTGAGCAGGTTACTATCGATTGAATAACCTGCTGATTTAGAATTTGATCCCGCTCACATGTTATCCTCTCAAACTTCCTCAATTTTTACCGTAAGCCGCCTTAACCAGACGGTTCGTCTGCTGTTAGAACAGGAGATGGGACAGGTATGGATCAGCGGCGAGATTTCTAATTTCACGCAGCCTGCGTCGGGCCACTGGTACTTTACGCTCAAAGACGATACCGCTCAGGTGCGCTGTGCGATGTTCCGTAACAGCAACCGCCGGGTGACGTTCCGTCCGCAGCACGGGCAGCAGGTGCTGGTACGCGCCAATATCACGCTGTACGAGCCGCGCGGCGATTATCAAATCATCGCCGAAAGTATGCAGCCCGCGGGCGAAGGCTTGTTGCAGCAGAAATATGAGCAGCTAAAAGCCAAACTGCAGGCCGAAGGCTTGTTCGATCAGCAGCATAAACAGCCGTTGCCCTCCCCGGCCCACTGCGTGGGGGTGATCACCTCGAAAACCGGCGCGGCGCTGCACGATATTCTCCACGTGCTAAAGCGTCGTGACCCATCCCTACCCGTTATTATCTATCCAACCGCAGTCCAGGGCGACGACGCGCCGGGGCAGATCGTTCGTGCTATCGAACTGGCGAACGCGCGGGGCGAGTGTGATGTACTGATCGTCGGACGCGGCGGCGGTTCGCTGGAAGATTTGTGGAGTTTTAACGACGAACGCGTGGCGCGGGCGATTTTTGCCAGCCGCATTCCGGTAGTCAGCGCCGTCGGCCACGAAACCGACGTCACGATAGCTGATTTTGTCGCCGACCTGCGCGCGCCTACGCCATCAGCAGCGGCAGAAATTGTCAGCCGCAACCAGCAGGAGTTGTTGCGCCAGATTCAATCCGCCCAGCAGCGTCTGGGCATGGCGATGGACTACTACCTCGCCAACCGCAGCCGCCGTTTCACGCAGATTTTTCACCGTCTGCAACAGCAACATCCGCAGCTGCGTCTGGCCCGTCAGCAAACCGCGCTGGAACGTCTACGCCAACGGATGGGATTTGCGCTTGAGGCCAGGATTAAGCAGGCCAATCAGCGCCAACAGCGCGTAAGTCAACGCCTGAGCCAGCAAAATCCGCAGCCGCGCATTCACCGCGCGCAGTCGCGCATCCAACAGCTGGAATATCGTCTGACGGAGAATATCCGCTCACGGTTAAGCGAACAGCGCGAGCGTTTCGGCAACGCGGTCACGCATCTGGAGGCGGTCAGCCCGTTAGCCACGCTGGCGCGCGGCTATACGGTTTCGACGACAACGAACGGCAAGGTGCTGAAAAAGATCAAACAGGTCAAAGCAGGCGATATTATGACTACGCGACTGGAGGACGGCTGGCTTGAAAGTGAAGTCAAATCCGTCACGCCGGGAACGTAATCCAACACACCCCCACCCTTTGTAGCTCGATGTTGGGTTTCGACTTCGCCTCAGCCAACCTACGCGCCACGTCGGATAAGGTGTAGCCATAATCTGACGATCAACCGGTTTGTCATTCGCCTCAGAACCGGGCAGGGAACGCCCGCCCGGTTTTGTCTAACTTACCAGTTATAGCGCAGATTCAGGCTACCGTTCAGATCGCCAAAATCATTGCTGCCAGTCTGCCCGGCAACCTGAGCGCGAACGCTCCACTGCTTATCGATATCTGCCTGCAGACCCACTTTCAGCTCCGCACGGTTAGCCGGAAGATCCTGTTTCACCGTGGCATCATCAAACGATACCGACACATCATCGCTGGTGTGCAGCCAGTTAGCTTCAGCAAACGGCTGGATAACCGTACGGCTGCCTTTGTACAGCTTGCCGTCAACACGCAGACCCAGACGCGTTGTCCAACTGTCGCCATCCTGACCATCGATCCGGGTGCCGTAGTTATCTTTCACGCTATCCGCTGAGTAATTCTGCCAGACAACCTGCGCCTGCGGCGTCAGACTGACAGTATTACCGTTGCTAAGCGCAATATCGTAGCGATAACCGGTTTCCAGCGAGACGGCGTTAGCGGTTGAATCGTAAGATTCAGAACCCGCATCACCGCTCTCTACGCTGTTGTTGTAGAAACCATATTGGTACCAGCTGTCGACATACGCGCCGCTATGCGTTTGGGCATCGGCAAACCAGGTGGCATAGACACCGAGGTTGTAGCCGTCTACGTTGGCGCTACTGGTGAACTGGCTACCGTCTGCGCCACGGTTACCGGTGCTGTCGGTATCGGCGTTGATGTAGCTCGCCATGACGCCAACGGTAACGCTCTGCTGGCCGTTACCCCAGGCCAGAATGTCGCCGCCTAGCTGGAACTGGGAGTAGTTGCTGTCCATATCGATATTGCCGCTGACAGCCTCGGATTCCGCTTTACCCGCTTTGAAGCGCGCCCATACGCTGCCATCGGCATTACGATACTGGCTGCCCTCGCGGTCATAGAGGGTCTGCATTTGCAGGTTGCGCGCCATCCACTGGTTGCCCATGTACGCGCCGATATCCGCACGGTACTGCGGTGCGACATCGCCGCCATCGTCCGGAGGCGTGACATCGCCGCCGTCGCCGCCGTCGTCCGGAGGCGTGACATTACCGCCATCGCCGCCATCGTCCGGAGGCGTGACATTACCGCCATCGTCACCGCCATCCGAAGGCGTGTCATCACCGCCGCTGTCGTCATCATCAGACTGTGCTTTTGACGCCAGATACCAGTCGTTGTCACTTTCATTCCAGTACAGACGGTAGGTATAGAGACCGGCGTTAACCTCATTTTTTAGCTCAAACGCATCGCTGGTCGATACGCCGCCAACATCCACCACTTCGATACCGTTAGTGGTCTGTGCTCCATCGCCGATGCCGTTGATGTACAGATCGGTGGTGCCGGAGGCATCGCCGGTAATCACCAACTTATCGGTCGCCGAATCATCGTCGCCCAGGACGGTATTCAGGTAAAGCGAGCCGCCGTTGCCGGTGTAATTGCCATCAACATAAAGCGTATTGCCAGGCGTGCTGGAGCTGCTACCGCTGGTCATTGTCCCCATGTTGATCAGATCGCCATTGAGGGTGAAGATGGCGCCTGTTTCCTCGCTGTCGCCAAAGACCAGCGTCCCTTCGTTGGTCACCTTACCGTTAACGGTCGTACCATTGCTGCCGCCGAAGGTTGCCCCGGAGGCGACGTTCACCGCCTGCTGGCTGCCCATCTCGCCAATCGAGCCGTCTCCGGACAGCCACAGCGTGCCTTCCTGTACGTTAGTATCGCCGGTGTAAGTGTTCGCGCCGCTCAGCGTCAGTTTACCCGCGCCCAGTTTGGTTAGCGATTTACCGTCCCAATCGCCGTTGCCGGTTTTATCGCCCAGTACGCTGGTGACTTCAAAACTGTCGCCTGCGCTCAGGGTAAACGTGCCGTGTGCTGGCGTCGCTGACGTGGCGGTCGCATTCCAGCTCAGCCCTTCAGTAAGCAAATATTCTGACGCATCTGCAGGATTGATTGTCCCGGTTACGGTCAGATAGTCCGGCTTGTCGATGAGGTTCATCGTCAGGCTGGTAAAGTCGCCGCTGATATCGCTGTCCATATCCATCAGTTTAAAGGACTGGAACTCCGCGTCGGAGGCGCGCGCTTGCAGGCTGGCGTCGCTGACGACCAAATCGCCGCCAAGCGTGGCGCTGCCGCCGGTGATCAGCGGTTGCACTGAGTCACTATTCAGCTCAACGTTCAGCGTACTGCCATCTTGCTGAATTAACGCGCTGTCGCCGAGATCCAACGAGGTGCCGAGCGCCAGTTGGGTCGTCGCGCCGCTATGAGTGGTGATGCCGCCCACCGCGCTGACTTCACCGTCTACGTCCAGCACCAGCGTGGCGTTATTGTCTACCAGACCGGTGCCCAGCGCCGTCGTACTGGCGGCGACCAGCGTACCTTCATTGATGGTGGTGCCGCCGCTGTAGTCGTTGTCGCCGGAGAGGATCAGCGTGCCTGCGCCTTCTTTGGTCAGCGATTTACCGTCCCATCTGCTACCCGGATCCAGCGTGTCATCAACGTCTGTCAGTGTAGCCGCAACGTTAAAGCTGCCGTCAGGGTCGCTCAGGGTAAAGGTGCCGTGGGCGTCGGTAGTGGCGTTGTCTCTGTCCGCATACCAGGAGAGGGAGGCCGTCAGGTCATAGTTGGTGTTGTCCGTTTCATCGACTTTTCCGTCGATAGTCAGGAAGTCAACATCTTCGCGGTTCATCCCTGCAATGGTCAGATCGTCGAAATCGCTCGTAATGGCGCTGTCGCTGTCAATCAGCGTGTAGGTGTATGCCTCAGGCGTCCAGCTGTCTGTGACGTTGCCGATACCGCTGATGTTGAGCGTGCCGCCCAGCGTGACGCTGTCGGCGGTAATCATGGCGTCGTCGGTGGCCGCGCCGAGGTCAATACTTAACGTACTGCCGTTTTCCTGAGTAAGCTGGCTCGCGTAAAGGGTGCTGCCCGCCGCCAGCGCGGTCGTGGCGCCGCTATGGGTGGTGATGTTCGCAAGCTTGAATGCGCCGTTGGCATCCAGCATCAGCGTACTGCTGTTGTCGATATTGCCGCTGCCCAGCGCGTTGACGTTGGCGGCAATCAGCGTGCCGTCGGCGATGGTGGTATCGCCGGAGTAAGTGTTGTTGTCCCCGCTTAACGTCAGCTCGCCCGTACCGGTTTTCACCAGCGAACCGCTGCCGGAAAGCGTATTTTTCAGCTCGCCCTCGCCAACCTTAAGCACGCCGCTGTTGTCGATATCGCCGCTGCCCAGCGCGTTGACGCTGGCGGCAATCAGCGTACCGCCGGAAATAGTGGTGCCGCCGGAGTAAGTGTTATCGCCGCTTAACGTCAGCTCGCCCGTACCGGTTTTCACCAGCGAGCCGCTGCCGAAAAGCGTATTTTTCAGCTCGCCCTCGCCAACCTGAAGCACGCCGCTGTTGTCGATATCGCCGCTGCCCAGCGCGTTGACGCTGGCGGCAATCAGCGTGCCGTCGGAAATAGTGGTGCCGCCGGAGTAATCGTTATCGCCGTTTAACGTCAGCTCGCCCGTGCCGATTTTCACCAGCGAACCGGTGCCGGAAAGCGTATTTTTCAGCTCGCCCTCGCCGACCTGAAGCACGCCGCTGTTATCGATAGCGCCAGTGCCCAGCGAATCCGCATGGTTAGCAATCAGCGTACCGTCGGAAATAGTGGTGCCGCCGGAGTAATCGTTATCGCCGTTTAACGTCAGCTCGCCCGTGCCGATTTTCACCAGCGAACCGGTGCCGGAAAGCGTATTTTTCAGCTCGCCCTCGCCGACCTGAAGCACGCCGCTGTTGTCGATATCGCCGCTGCCCAGTGAATCCGCATTGTCAGCAATCAGCACACCGTCGTCAATGGTGGTGCCGCCGGAGTAATCGTTATCGCCGTTTAACGTCAGTTCGCCCGTACCGGTTTTCACCAGCGAACCAGTGCCGGAAAGCGTATTTTCCAGCTCGCCCTCGCCCACCTTAAGCACGCCGCTGTTGTCGATATCGCCGCTGCCCAACGAATCCGCATGGTCAGCCGTCAGCGTACCGCCGGAAATAGTGGTGCCGCCGGAGTAATTGTTATCGCCGGTCACGATCAGCTCATCGCTACCGCTTTTGACAATTTGGCCCTCGCCGGTCACGTTGTTATCCAGCGTGCCCTGGCTCAGCGCAAGCGTTGCGCTTTCTGCAATCGTCACATCGCCAGTGCCGAGCGAGGCGGCGTCTTTGGCAGCCAGAATACCGCCGTCAATGACGGTGTCGCCGTAGTCGTTGCCGGTGTTGCTGAGGATCAGCGTGCCGTCGCCTTGTTTGGTTAGCTTGCTGCCGTTCCAGTTGGAGGTAGCCGTGGTTTCGTCCAGTTCGCTGGTGACGGTAAAGGTACTGTCTGCATCAACGGTAAAAGTGCCATGCGCAGCGCGCGCAGAATTTGCGCCCGCGTACCAACTCAAGCCCGTAGACAACTCGTAGTTGGTATTATCATTCGCATCAACGCCCGCGTTGATCGTAAGGTAATCCGGCATAGCGGAAGTGTCGGCATCCAGCGTTACGCTGTCAAAATCGGTAGTGATCGCGGTTTGCGAATCAATCAGCGTGATCGATCCAAAGTGTTCGTCGGTTTCGGGCGCGACAAAGGTGGCCGTTGAGCTAAGGTTCAGCGTCCCGCCCAGCGTGACGTTGGCGGCTTTGATAATTGGCGAGCTGTTGGCGGTATCCAACGTCGCGTTTATCTGGCTGTCGTCCTGCAAAGTCAGGGTATTGTCCACCGTCAGCAGCGTACCTGTCGAACCGCTCGCGTTGCCCAGCGTAATGCCGCCGTTGTTGGTCAGGTTGCCGACGGTTGACGGGTCGGTCATGTTCCACTGGCTGGTGTCGTCGAGCGACAATGAACTGTTCAGGCCGTTGACGCTCCCTTGCAGTGAGGATTTTTCGGCCAGCGACAAGGCCGATACTGTGCTCCCCGCTTCAATGTTGCCATTCAGCGTTGTGTTTTTGGCCTCTACGGTTGCCGCATTATCCAGTTTAATAGCCGTTGGGCCGGTCAATGTGCTGTCGGTTAGTGTAATGGGCGTTTCTATCACCGTGTTTTTATCAACGTGCAGCGCGGCGGCGTCTGATGAAGTCACGTCCGCATTTTCGACCGTCAGCCCGGAGATATTGCTGTAAAAGGTGCTACCTCCCGTGGTCATCAAAATGCCATCGCCTTTGGCTTCGACGGTGGCACCGTCAATGTTGACGGAAGATCTCGCGCTTTTAATGCCTATGCCTTCGGATTTAATGAACATTGAGCTTTTATTGTCGCCGGAAATATTCACCGTTGAGGCGTTAGCGGCCTCAATGGCGGCGCCTTTGGCATTATCGTGCGTGACGGTAGAGTTCGTAATATCAAGAACGCCCTTGTTGGACGCGATAACAGTACTGTCTGTACCCGTGGAATTAACTGCACTACCGTCCACCTCCAGCCAGGTGTTGTATGTCGTATCGCCAACCACACGCACCTGGCCGTTTGTCAGCGTGATTGTGCTGCCGCCCTCAATTCTCAGCGTACTTCCTTCTTGCGATGTTAAGTCACTGGTATTTTCCGTTGTCGCCTTAACCTCAGTCCCTATCAAGGTTGCTTTTGACTCGCCATTGAGCGTCAGGACACCATAGTTCCCCCCGATCTGGATGATTCCCCCCGTTAGTGTCATGCTACTTTGTTCTTTGAGATCGATGCCGGCAGTGTAGATTCCTGTCGTAGTGATTTGTGCGTCGGTAAGGTTAAGCGTCGCCCCTTTGTTAAGCGAAACCGCCGTGCCGATCGCACGAGTACTACCTGAGAGGATGTCTCCACCGCCGTCTGTTTCAATCACAACATCCGTGCCTGTACCCGACGTTGCCTGCCAGCCCCCCTTATCCGTTGACAGACCTTCCAGAGACAGTGCTGTACCCTGGCCGGTACCTGAATAAGAAATTGGAGACGTTTCTGTGCTCAAGTCGTGCTCGGTTCCGTCAATGTAGGATACCGGATTATCGGCCATGGCCAGCGGGCTGAAAAATCCGAGCGCCGCAGCCACGGCGCAAGCCAGCACATTGCGCGTTGCTTTTATTATTTGTCCATATTCGGACTTTTTGTTTGGGGAATGGGTTTCACTCACGCATACTTGCGCTTTAACTTTGCTGTGGCCTCGCGCCAGTTCTGAAGCCACAACATACATATTTCGCACGGCGCTCCAGACAATACTGTAGGTCCTGTTCAATTTTTAAATTTCCTTTTAATAACGTTCACGAAGCAAACTGGATTTTGATTGGCTGTAAATAGCTTTTAAATGGTGTATATAAATGAGATAAATAATAAATGATAAAAATATGGTTTTATGAATGATTGCAATCACCTGTAACAATATATTATCAAAGCCAAATTATTAACCAATTTCAAGGCCTATTTCAATATCGGGTCAATTTTTGATTAATTTATAATTGATATAAATATATCCATCTCTTTTATATATATTTATATTGTGAATATCATTTAATGATTTCATATATTGAGATAAATAGATGCGCGAAGCAAAAAGGGGTAATTATCATGCGACACCTGGCGTTATTTTAAATATACTCGTCATACTTCAAGTTGCATGTGCTGCGGCTGCGTTCCCTCACCCCAGTCACTTACTTTAGTAAGCTCCCGGGGATTCGCTCGCTTGCCGCCTTCCTGCAACTCGAATTATTTAGAGTATATAGGTAGCGCCAGATGCGTAATACGTTACTCCACACACGTCGCATAACCTGCTGTGCTTGCCGGCTTAATGGCGCAGTTTTGTTGCCTGGTATTCTCATCCACGCCGCAATACATGCCGCCGCTCGAGGTTGATTTAGATAAACAGGGATAGCCCTGCGTCGGCCAGCCTAACGAGCTACAGGATTCGCCGCATCAGAGCGCAACTGAACGCTACCCTGATATACCGGGATCGTTACACTATCGGCCTGAGGCGGAGTGCCGTTAATAGCCGCAGTTTGCTCAGTGAGTTCCTGCCATGCGCCGCTGCTTCGCACGGCCTGCGCGAAGAAAGGCGTTAAACTGAGGGCGCATAGCAGCAGCCAGAATAAAAAACCGACACACTTTTTCGATTTCACTGACGTACCTGAGAAAGGTCCATTTCGTTGCAGTTCATTCCATGAATACAAAAACGTAAAAATGCATCGCTACCGGAACAACGCCAGCCGCAAGGGATACCCAGGTTGGGCGACGCAAAGCGTCACCCAACATTCAAATGCGCTCCCGGCCCCATTCACTACGGCACCCGGCACGAGCCAAAGCCCGCGGTAGCCGATTTTTCACGAGTACAGGTTGTCTGGCCGGTCGTTTCGTTAAATGAACAGTAGTACTTATTGCTTTGACCTTCATCTTGCGACACATAATCCCAGGACGATGTCGTCGGCCATTGCAACGTGCCGATAACGCTCTGCAACGCTTTCAGATCGTCCAGCGAGGCTATATTTTCCTGCGATCCGCAAAGATGCGTCAACGACGTTTCCACGTGCTGGGACTGATAATAATAGTTCGACCCCCAGATTTCATTATTAAACGGCCAGGTATCCCGGGGCATGGCAGAGAGCTCGGCTTTCAGATACGGGCGGCGCAGCGTAACGCCGTTCACCTGCACGGTATCCGGCATATGACCCCAGTATGACGCATACGGCGTGTCCGGGCTGGTTTGTATCGTAAAGATTGCATCCACGCTCGCCGCCTCATCAAATTGATTCGCAAGCGCCGCCGTGACAGACGTTTTTAACCCCAGCGATTTATCCTGAGTTAACGTAAACCGCAACTTACCGTCATCGCCGGTGAAGCCAGACCATTTTGTGCTGAGGCCATTCTGGTTATTAAACGCCACTGCCGTACCCGCCACAGGTGAAATCGGCGTCAGCATCATATTCGCCGGCGAAGTTGTAAACGGAACCGGCTCGCCAATCACGCCTGGTTCAATGTATTGCTTATCCACCTCACCGCGCGAATAAGCGTATTCACGCGTCAACAGTACGGCCACCCCGGCCTGCGGCTGCCCGTCGTCGTTAGTCACCGTTACCGTCATCGGTATCGTTTCGCCTTTTTTCGCCACGGCCGCTGATTTATCGGCGTTCCATGCGTCAGAAGAGAGCGCGATATTCAGCCCGCTGCGCGATGTTGTCAGGCAGAGTTGTAAGTAGTAGTTACCCGGGTTTTCCGACATGCTGTAGTCTCTCCCCGTCTTGAGATCTTTATACTGCCAGTAAAGGGTTGAGCCTTTCAGCAGGCTATCGCCAGCCCACCACCGCTTCCCGACGGGCAATCCAATATCGGTCGCCACCTTGCCGCCTGGGTGATCGTTGTACAGCGCCGTGAAATCATCCATCGCAGCCATCTGGTTCATCGGACATCCGCCGTAATTACCGGTATTAAAACTATTCACCATGACCCAGTATTCATTGGTTTCGAAATAGGTATCCGTGTGCGCCTCCGATGAGGGCTCGCCTACCACCAGCGGGCGCTTAAACTCCGCACCGTTGCTGGCGGTGAAGGTCTCCGGCATATGGCCGTACATGTTGGCCTTGTCGCTGTCCGGGCTGGTGAGGACGGTGAACACCACCGGCAGCGTTGAGGTCGCCGTCGGCGTATCGTACAGACTCGCGGTCAGCACGTTTTTCAACCCTATGCCGCCGGGTTCGGCAAGCGTCAGAGTCAGCGTACCGTCCGCGCCGGTGGCGCCGGTCAGAACCGATGTGGCATAGTAAAACTGTTGCTGCGCACCGGCGAGCGGCTTTACCGTCATATTGGTGCCGTTAGTGGCTACAAATTTTTTATAGTCGGCGTTGCGCGGCGTCCCGGCGTCGCGTTTAAGCGAAAAAGTCGCATAAGGCACCGGGTTGCCCATCGCATCTGTCGTGGTGATGAGCAGCGGGATCGACTCGCTGTTTTTCGCCTTCACCGCCTGAATAGCGTCATCCATCGCCTGCGGGGAGGTGAGGGTAATCAGCGTGGCCTGCGGCATCGGCGTCGTAGCGCAAATTTGGTACTGCCAGGCAGTGCTGGGCGAGCTGTTTTCTGACCGACGCGAACCATCAGCCAGATCGACAACGTAATAGAAGTCAACTTTTGCCCCGCTGGAAAATGACGTCGAGTTCGATCCGCTCCAGTAAGAATAGTAGACCGGCCAGCCCTGGGCGGTATTTATCGTTCGGCTCGGGTATTTGCTGTAGAGCGAATCCAGCGCCTCAACGGCAGGGTAATAGCCCGCCGCGCAGCGGGCCGGATTTGCCCCTTCACTGGCTGGCCCATGAAAAACCGCCCAGGTTTCGTTGGTTTCTTGCTTAGACGTAGTATTGTCCGTACTGGACAGCTCAGCGAACAGCAGCGGGCGCTGGTACACCGCGCCATCCGCCGCCGTCAGCGACGGCGCCATATGCCCCCACATGCGGGCGACGCTGACATCCGGGCTGGTGACGACGGTAAAGATGGTGTCGATGCTGGCGCTCACGGCGGCATTTTCATACAGCGTCGCGTTAATCGCGGTGCGGGTGCCGTGGGTGTCCGGGCGGGTAACGTTAATAATGCGGGTGCCGTCAGGGCCGGTCAGCGACCCCATTTTAGTGGTGGTCCAGGCCAGCGATTCGCCGTCGATCACCACGGGCGTCACGATGCCTTGCAGATCGTCGCCGTCCTGAGCGGTATACTTCTCGCCCCGGCGGTCGTAGCCGTCGCCGCGAGTGAGTACAAACGGCGCTTCCGGGATCGGGTTGCCGCTGGCGTCCTTCACCGTCACCTTGAGCTGCATCGTCTCGCCCTTTTTCACTTTGACTGCATGCACGTCGCTGCCGTCGTACCACTGCGACGGATCGACCGGTTCAATGGTGATGGCGGCTGGTACCGGGTTGTCGCTGGCCAGGCAACTGGTGTAAATCGAGACGTTGCTGTTGGCAAATTCACTGCCGTTCGCCAGCGCAATCAGTTTCCACGTGCTGGCGCTCTGGAAGGTGGACGACCAGTAGTTCAGATAGACTGGCCAGCCCTGAATGCCGTTAATTTTGCCGCCGCTGTTGGCGTTATACAGCGCCTCAAGCTGGTCGATGCGCGGCAGGCGGTTCGCCGCGCAGCCGCCCGCCTCCGGGTTGCTCGCCGCGTCGGTGTGGGCCACACGCGTCCAGGTCTCATTGCTCTCGTCTTGGGTACGCAGCGGGTTGCTCACTTCACCTGCCAGTTTGGGGCGCTCAAAGGTCCAGTCGCCCACGGTAATCGTGTCGGCCATATGGCCCCACATTTTGGCTTTTGCCGTATCCGGGCTGGTGGCGACGGTAAACTTCACGCTGCGGGAAATCGGCGTGCTGATTAATGAATCGACGGGCGTGATGTTTAACGGCGTCAGTAACCCCACGCCCTTATCCTGGGTGAGGATAATGGTCGCATCGCCGTTGGCGTCGGTAACTCCCCGATAAACCTGCCCGGCAATATAGCCGACACCGTCAAACTGCATCTCGCCGTTGCTGGTATCGGTAAAACCGGTCGTCAGCCCGTCGCGCCGCCTGCCGTTATCCATGGTGATGGTGAAGTCGGTATTGCCGATTGCCATGCCGTTAAGGGCGTTGCGCGAATGGATGTTGAGCTTAACCTGTTCACCCACTTTGGCGTCGGCGTTTTTGATCACCGGGTCGTCGTTGAAGTAGACGTCCAGCACTGCCACCATTTCGTTGGCCGAGCAGGTCAGGTAGTTCGGCGTATCGGTAAATTTGCCGCTATCGCCGTTTTCGAGGTTGACGTGTACCGTCCCGGAGGCGTCATTGTCGGCGGCGATGAAATAATCTTCGGTCGGCCAGCCGTGCTCGCTTTCCATCTGTCCGCCCGCATGTTCGCTGTACAAATGCGCCAGCGACGACTGATCCGGCACCTGGCCGGTACCGCACTGCGCGGTGGCCGACGCCACGGAGTTAAATGTCGCCCACTGTTCGTTGTTTTCGTCGAACTGGCCGTCTTTATGGCTGGCCTCCACCGCCAGCAGCGGACGTTTGTACAGGTTGCCCGCATCCACCACGCCGCGCATATGGCCCCACATGTTGGCGCCGTCCACGTCCGGGCTGGTGACCACGGTGAAAATCACGCTAAAGGGCAGCTCGACGTTGCCGCCTTCATCGTCCGGCATCACGATGCGGATAGGCGTTTCGACCCCCATACCGCTGTTGTGTTTTAACGTCAGATGCGCCTGGCCGTTGACGTCAGTCACGCCGGTATAGTGCTCCGGCGAGGAGGCGCTCATGCCTTCGGAATCGACGGTGACCCGCTGGTTATCCCACGCGTCCTGGTGCTCCCCTTTGCGGTTTGTCGCCGGATCGATAAACAGCTCCATATAACGGTAAGGCAGCGGTTTTTGCGTGTCCCGGTCGACTACGGTCATCGTCAGATTGATCTCGTCCCCCACCTGCGCTTTATACGGCCCCACCGGAGAAAGGGTAATCTGCGGGTGCGCCGCAGGCTGGGCTTTATCCACGCAGCTGACCAGCAGCGTGTCGCTGTTGGCGGCCCTGACGACCGATGCGCTGTTCATATGTACGGCAGCGTGGTAGTCGCTCATCTGATCTTTGGTCGACGACCAGTATTCGGCATCGTCCGTCGCCGGCCAGCCGGTGTACGTCGCCAGTGTGCTGTGCTCATGCCTGAACGCCACCAGTTGTTCGGCATCCGGCAGAATGTTGCAGTGGTTATCGGCGCCGCTCCAGGTAAACTGCGCCCAGGTTTCGTTGGTATCGTCGACGCGGCTATCCGCGCCGCTCGCTTCCGCCAGCAGTTTCGGGCGGGTGAAGGTGTAGGTTATACCGTTCAGCGTCGCGGTAGCGCTCTCTATCATGTGGCCGTACATATTGGCCTTATCGCTGTCCGGACTGGTGATAGTGGTGAAAATGACGTCGACATTGTCGGTCAGCGTGGGATAGTTTTGCGAAGAGACGATAAGTCGCGTTTTTACCCCCGGACCGTTCTCTTGCGTTACCACCACCGTGGCGTTGCCCTGCCCGTCCGTTACACCATGATATTCTGTTTGCGCAGTTGTTAACTCGGTATTGCCAACGCGCACCGGGTTAGCGTTATTGACCACACCCTGGCGATTTATTGCATCCTCGCGACGGATCACAAACGGCGCATTGATCGCAGGTTCGCCATCACACGCTTTGGTGGTGACAGTAAGAGTAATACTTTCTCCGACCTTAACTTTCGATGCTTCAAAACTGGCATCGACATGATCGCCGCTCACAGAAACAGGATCGCTCACCGCTGGTTTGATATTCAGCGTCACTTTCGGGCTTAACAGCGGAATGGTCGCATAATTCGGCACCCCGGTATTCGTAAAGAGCCACAGCGCGGGAACGTTGGTTTCATCTTCCACCTGCGCCCAGGCCACCAGCTGTCGCCCGGCGAGGTTTTGGGCGCAAAAGGTCAGGTTCGGAACCGGCTGCGGCGAGAGCGGCGTATCGGGCGTGGCGGCATCGGCCCATACCAGCCCCATAGCTGGCGGCTGGCGGTTTTCCCAGGCGATGGTGGGCGGATCGCTAAAGAGATCGCCTTCGGTATCGGTGGAATTGACCGCCCGCATCGAGGTTGAGGTAGCATCCGCGCTAAAATCGCGCGGCATGGCGCTGAATTCAATATCGTGGGTTTTGGTAGGGTCGAGCAGTATACTGCCCTGATACAGGGGGATGATGGCGCCGTCGGCCTGCGGTGCGGTGCCGTTAACCGCGCCGGTCGTCGAGTTCAGCTCTTGCCAGGTTCCGCCCTTCAATAGCGCCTGCGCAGGCGCGATCGACGCTGCAAACATGACCAGTAATGTCAGTAAGAAATGTACAACTTTATTCACTTGCCGATTCCTGTCCATGAGCGATAGCCACCCGTTTTCATTCTCTGTCGTAATTCAACCCACTTTGCTTAGCGCGCGGCTAAGCAAAGTGCGCGGAAAATACCACTCCCCGCGGGGAGTGGTATGTTGAGGACAACTTATTTGCGTTTGTAGTCGATGGACAAAGCAAAGCCCTGGACACCGTCGCTACCCACGGTAACGCCGCCTTCCGCACCCTCGAACGCTGCTTTCGCGTCGGCGTTGGTGACAGGGATGACAAGGTCTTTATCGTTCCAGCTTTCGTTGACAATACCGCCGGCACCAGTACCTGCTTTTGCACTGGTCCCCATGAATTTCCAGCGGTAGTCATACTGGCTGGTAACCTCTTCACCGGTATCGTATTTACCTGCCGTACCACCCTCTTTATCTTTCCACAACAGAACCTTATAAGTTGTGTTGGTTTTGAGCGGAGTAGAGGTACCCAGCAGGTTGGTGGTTGAGCCAGACTCGTAGATCACAACATGGACGTTTTCATCCACCACCGGACCTTCCGGAATATCGTCGTCATCTGAACCACCACCCGCATCGGTCGACAGGTCTTTCAACAGCAGTTCGGTTGCCACGGTCGGGTCACCGGTGGTGGTGGTCGGCGTGATTTTGATACCGATATAATGGTCTGCGTCACTCGCCTGAATTTCATAGGTATCGCTACCTTCGGTGCCAATCTCTTCGGGATTGCTACCATTCTGGTCGCTGTATCTCATCCACTGTAGCGTCAGTTTCGTGGCGGCGTTGTCGGTGTCAAGGTCGCCTTCCTTATCGCCAATCGCCCAGTTCACCGTGACCTTATCGCCAACGTGGAACTGCTTATCGCCGTCGGTCGTAATGGTCCTTGAGCCGCGCTCGATAGTTACCGTTACGTGATCTTTGTCGGTATCCGCGGTTTTATCCGCCGCACGGGTAATCCACGGCACCGTACCCTGAATGGTGCCCGTCTGTTCAGTGGCACTCTGCCACTGCCCCGATTTCAGATTACCGTTTGCCGCCACCGCTGGCGCGGCGCAATATCCGGCAACTACTAATGCTAAAGCGACCTTCGTCAGCCGCCGTTTTACTGTTGCTTGCATTCAGACTCTCCTTTTTCTCCAAATTCAGCGGCTGGCTGGTCAGCCATAACGCTGACGCTATTTCTGGCTATACGTAACGCGTATGCCGTAACCCTGAACGCCATCTTCCTCATTGGCGGCAAACTTCTGCGCCGCCTCTTTATTGGTTACTGGCAGGACAAGATCTTCATTCATGGTGTTGGCCAACGCGCCGGTATGTCCGTTTGTACTCTGCCCGGTAAACTCCCACTGGTAGTCGTACAGCGCCATCTCTTCTTCCGTGAGCTGCTCGGACATCTGAAAAACATTGTCTTTATTTTTGTCGCGCCACAGCAGGAAACGGTAAGCATTATTGACCGTAGGGTGCTTATCTTCTTTGCCGATAAGGTTGACAGGGTTGGCGGCTTTGACCTGATAAATCACCGCATTCAGCGCGCTCAGGTTGTCGCCGATAAAAGTGACATCAACGTAGTTACTGTCGCCATAGGCGTCTGCTTTCGCCTTCCAGCGGAAAGTGCCTGGCAGGGTGCTGGAAAGCGTCACCGTCCCCGCTTCTTTATCACGACTGGCAATAAACACGCAGGGGGTTTCCGTGGTGCAGGGCGTCTGGGCCAGGGTGACTTTTTTATCATTGCTGTCGTACAACACGGGCGTCATGGCATCGTCCACCAGTTCGTTGCCATTGCGATCCGTGGAGTCGCCAAAGGAATCGGTGATCAGGAGATCCATCACCACGCCGTCTTCGCCATCAGCCAGCGCGCTGGCTTCATGGCTGTGATCGCTGCGATCGGTATCGGCAATGTTGTCGACGATCAGCTCAATTTTGCGATCCTGCTGGACGGTGATTTCCACCACGCCGGAGTTCTGCTTATTGCCCTTTTCGTCTTCCAGCGTCATGCGTACTTTCCAGGTGTTCAGGGCGATGCGCTGCTCTTCGGTATCGGCGTTAACCCAGGCAGGAAGCACCAGATTCCAGCTGTTATTGTTGCCTTCGGTTAACGCATTAGCTTTTACTACCGGCATCACCAGCGTACGGGCGGCGTTGTTTTTCGCCTGCCAGGAAGCAGAAATAATTTTGTAATGGTGGTTAATCAGCGCGTTGACCGTCCACTTACATTTCTCCAGCCCCACCGCGGCCTCAGGCGTATCTTCAATCACGCATTCCGGGTGTTCGTTGGTGGCGTCAGCCTTCAGCCACAGCGTGACGTCCAGCGGATCTTTCTCGCGATATTCGAGAATGATGAAATTGTTACGATCGACAAAATCGGTGCGGCTGCCCATTAAGGAGTGCTGAATTTTAACGTTTTCCGGATCGAGTTGCGCCGCCAGCGGCGTACCTATCTGGTAGTTCACGGTCGCGTTAACGCTAAAATCGTTACTATCGCCAGTACCGGCTTTGTAATCCGTACCAACCGTGACCAGCGGTACCGGCGTATATTCCAGCCCCAAAGTGACGGCATGAGGATCTTTTTGCAGATTATCGGTGCCAAACAGCGCTACTTCATCGCCGTAGTACTGTTCGTAAACTAATTTAGCGCCAAGCTGCGGATAAAACGGCAGCCAGCTTTCCATGCGGATATCCCAGCCGCGCGCGGGTCGTTCTTCATAAAAGTCGAAATCTTCGGAGTCTTTCCAGTCAGAAAGAGGATGGTAATAGTTGCCGGAGAATTTCAGGTAATCCGTCCAGGCTTCGGTTCCCAGACCTAATCGACGGTGACCGCGCGTAAAATCGTAGTCATAGAATGCGTTGCCGCCAAGCAGCCAGTTGCCGACGTTCTGGCGAACGCCAAGCCCAAAGTTACCAATGGTGCGGTCTTCCTTACGCTGAGCCGAAATCTGGCTAAAGAAAAGCGTGCTCTGATTGTCATACCAGGGAATAAAATAATCCAGCGAACTGCCGTCCAGATCGCCACCTTCGCCCACGGTGAGGCTGGTACGGATCTTGCCATAAGGTGACATTACGCCTTCAAGATATGACTGTGCTGAGGAAGTGATTTGGTTTTGCAAATAGCTACGCGCCTGGGATTCCAGCGCTTCCGGGGTGAGATTATCAAAGCCCTGGGTGGCGGAATTAATAAAGTAGTCAGCGCCCTGTTCTTTAAAGGACTTTCCTTTATTTTCCTGTTCTTCTTTTTTCGCGGATTCGCTGGCTAAATCAGGCAGAGAGGAGTGGCTTTCATCATTTGCAGATACAGAGTTATCTGCGCCGGAAGCCGCAACTGAGACTCCAGACACTAATAGCAAAACCAGAATGCGAATCCTTCGCACCATATGATATCCCTGTCGTTAAATAAACACGCCTCGATGAAAAGATATTATATGGATGATTCAGATGGAATCATAACTAACAGGCCTAAATATATTCCTAAAAAGAAAATTTTAATATGAAACAGACTTATAATATTGATATAATAAATAAAAAGAAAGCTTTTATTTATTTCTAATATTAATTTTTGGGAATAATATTCTCTATAAATAGTTGAATCAATAAAAAGAATAAAATAGCCGCCGGGCAGGATACTATACTGATATTACGGGAGTATCGAATAACGCTTTTGCCCTTAGCCGGATAAGACGTCGGCGCCTCTGCTCTGCGGCGCAACGTCGACAGCGGTTTTATTGATCGGAAATGACGAAATTAACCCGTTTTTTTGAAATTAAACCATGACCGTTCTGGCAAAAATAGTCCACTGCGCCGCAGGCTTTCAACACCTGTAACGGCTGGCGGCAGTCAGGACAAAGTGCCTGTAACGAGAAATCTTTAGCGCATGTCTCGCAATGCGCAGTATCGCCATTGCGCTCCAGCGCGTGATGGCAAACGGGGCAGGTTATTTCCATAACATTCTCCTCAGGCGCATGACTCACTTTTACTTGAAAGGCCTGATAGCGCAGCGCTTGTCAGGCCTGGAATATTACTGAAAAAGCATTACTTGCTTTTCTTGATATGTTTCATCAGACGCTTACGTTTGCGCATTTGCGTTGGCGTCAGTGTGTTACGCTTGTTCGCATACGGGTTCTCCCCTTCTTTAAACTGAATGCGAATCGGCGTCCCCATCACTTCCAACGACTTGCGGAAGTAGTTCATCAGATAGCGCTTATAGGAGTCTGGCAGATCTTTTACCTGGTTGCCGTGAATAACCACAATCGGCGGGTTATAGCCGCCAGCGTGGGCATATTTCAGTTTCACACGGCGACCGCGCACCAGCGGCGGCTGATGATCTTCCACCGCCATCGTCATGATACGGGTCAGCATCGCAGTGCTCACCCGGCGAGTGGAACTGTCGTAAGCCTCGCGTACGGACTCAAACAGGTTGCCGACACCGCTGCCGTGTAGCGCAGAGATAAAATGAACGCGGGCAAAATCAATAAAGCCCAGACGGAAATCCAGCGTCTCTTTCACCTGCTCTTTGACTTCCTGACTCAGGCCATCCCATTTGTTGACTACGATAACAAGTGAGCGCCCACTATTGAGGATAAAGCCCAGCAGAGACAAATCCTGGTCGGAGATCCCCTCGCGCGCATCGATAACCAACAGTACGACGTTAGCGTCTTCAATCGCCTGCAACGTTTTAATCACCGAGAACTTTTCTACCGCATCGGTGATTTTTCCGCGCTTACGCACCCCTGCCGTGTCAATCAGCACATATTCCCGTTCGTCGCGTTCCATCGGGATATAAATGCTGTCGCGAGTGGTGCCCGGCATGTCGTATACCACCACGCGCTCTTCACCGAGAATACGGTTAGTGAGTGTGGACTTACCTACGTTCGGGCGACCGACAATCGCCAGCTTTATCGGCAGGCTTTGCGGGTCAAAATCATCTTCCGGCGCTTCTTCGCCATTTTGTTCCGCCTCGAATTGCGCCCAGTATTCCGCGTCTTCATCCACCTCTTCCTGCGGCGCGACATCATCCATCCACGGCAGAAGCACATGTTCCAGCAGGCTCAATACGCCGCGACCATGTGAGGCGGCGATAGGGTAAATTTCGCCTAATCCCAGCGAGTAAAAATCGACAACCGCCTGATCGGGATCGAGACCATCCGTTTTATTCGCCACCAGGAAGGTCGGTTTTTCACGGGAACGCAGATGTTTGGCAATCGCTTCATCCGCCGGCATCAGGCCAGCGCGCGCATCTACCATGAATAACACCACATCCGCTTCTTCAATCGCCAGCAGCGACTGTTCCGCCATCCGCGTTTCGACGCCGTCTTCGGTGCCGTCAATACCGCCGGTGTCGATACAGATAAACTCGCGGCCTTCAACTTCCGCACGACCGTACTTACGGTCACGAGTCAGACCCGGGAAATCCGCAACCAGCGCATCTCGGGTGCGGGTCAGACGGTTAAATAGCGTGGATTTTCCGACGTTAGGGCGCCCGACAAGCGCGACCACAGGTACCATGTTTAAAGCCTCATTAAAAAAATCATCAGACAACGCGCGCATTTTGCGCCATTGTTAAAAACAGGAAAACGGCCCCTACACCAGGAGCCGTTTTTTAAAACGCACAACCGTGACGATTAACGCGTAATCGCGTAGACCGTACCGTCTTTGGCCTGGATGAGCAGTTTACCATCCGCCACCGTTGGTTCGGTCAGGAAACCGGAACTGTCTACTTTTTGTTGGGCCACAAAACGCCCGTCATCAACATTAATCCAGTGCAGATAACCTTCGCTATCGCCGACGACTAAATCACCATTATACAGCACCGGGGAGGTCAGCAAACGGTGCAGCAGATCGCTTTGCGTCCACAGCGTTACGCCGCCGTCAGTGGTCAGCGCCAGCACGCGATCGTTCTGATCGACCAGGTAGATACGGTCGCCGTCGACAATAAAGTCATTGACCGAACCCAGCTCGCGTTTCCACATAATCTGACCACTGCGCAGATCCAGCGCCGTTAAGTTACCATTATACGCCAACGCGTAAACAACGCCGTTTACCACAACCGGCGTGGTATCAACGTCGCTCAGACGGTCAATTTCCGTTGGGCCAGTGGCCTGGGAGATACGCTGTTGCCAAATCATCTGGCCTTGTTGCATCAACACGGCGCTGACGCGGCCATTATCACCACCAACAATAGCCGCGCCGAACGCGGTTGCCGGCGCAGATTCGCCGCGCAGCGACAACGAAGGCATATCCAGGTTCACCGTCCATTTAATGGCGCCATCCGCCTGATTTAGCGCCTGCAACTGACCGTTGCTGGTATGGATAAGGACGATTCCATCACTGACAACCGGGCGAGACAACGCTTCGCCTGCGACCTTCGTCTGCCATGCTGTAGTGCCGTCGCTGGTATTCAGCGCATAAACCTCGGCCTTTTCACTGCCGATATAGACGTGACCGCCCGCGACAGTGACGCCGCCGGACAACAGCGCGGACGAACGAGAGAACCAGCCGTCTTTCTCGCCCAGATTCACAGACCAGATCTCTTTGCCATCATCCGCATTGAGCGCTTTTACCACGCCCGCGCGATCGGCTGCATAGACCACGTTATCTGCCATTACCGGATGAAGGTTAGAATAAAATTCGCCAATTCCGTTACCGACAGAGGTGCTCCAGACAGTGGTCGGTGTAAACTGGTTTTCAACCTGCGGTAATGGAGACATCTTGACGACATCTTCTTCGCCGCTAAACAGTGAACAGCCGCTGAGCAGGGTAACGGAAAGCAACCCTGGCAGAAGTAATTTACGCAATTGCATCGGGTCCCTCTCAGATGGACAAATTATTGATTTTCATCTGCATCATTTCGCTCAACGCCGGAGAAGCATCGCTATTGACGCCCGCTTCCCATGCGCTGCGCGCGCCTTTTTTATCACCCTTACTCAGCAACGCTTCGCCGCGCAAATCAGCGACAATGGCCGTCCATCCTTCGCCTTTAACGGCATCCAGAGTTTTCAGCGCGGCGTCAGCTTGCTTAAGCTGCAACTGAACGCGAGCGAGACGCAGATTAATCACCGCTTTGAGATTTTCATCGCTGGTGGCCGCCAACCCCTGCTGCAACTGGGCTTCGGCTTTTTTAAGTTCATTCTTATCCACAAACTGCTGCGCCAGTTCCATAGACGCCAGCGCACCATAGGTATTTTTATTCTCAGCCGCGAATTTTTCAGCGGCGGGAATGCTATCCGGCTTATCGGCGCTTACCGCCGTCACCGCATTTTGATACGCCAGAGAAGCAGCACGCGCGGACTCCGTCTGATGGCTGCTCCAGTAACGCCAGCCAACCAGCGCGCCAACCCCTAAAATCACTCCGACAGCCAGCGCTTTGCCGTTTTCGGCAAAGAAGCGTTTAATCGCATCCACCTGGTCGTGTTCGTTCTCGTAAATTTCCACGCTGTCCTTCTCCTTAGCCCAATAAAGTGCGCAAATGCGCGGCGACGCTGTCCTGCGCCACTGCCGTTTGCTCACCGGAGCGCAAATCCTTCACTACAACAGTCCCATCGGCGACTTCAGATTCGCCAAGAACCAGTGCAATACGGGCGCCCCACTTATCGGCGCGGGCAAACTGTTTCTTAAAGTTGCCGCCGCCGTGGTTTGTCATTAGCTTCACGCCTGGCATTTCATCGCGCAGCCGCTCCGCCAGCGTCATTGCCGCAGACTGCGTTTGTGCGCCGGCAGCTACCAGGTATATATCGACAACAGGAGAGGCAATAAATTCCGGATTAACTGCCTGAACTAACAAAACAAGTCGTTCCAGGCCCATCGCAAAGCCCACTGCCGGGGTAGCGCGACCGCCCAGTTGTTCCACCAGACCGTCATAACGACCACCCGCACAGACGGTGCCTTGTGACCCCAGACTGTTTGTTACCCATTCAAATACGGTGCGGTTGTAGTAATCCAGACCGCGTACCAGACGCTGGTTGACGGTGTAGGCAATCCCCGCCGCGTCCAGCAATTTACACAGGCCGGCAAAGTGCTCGCGTGAATCGTCATCGAGATAGTCGCCGAGAGCGGGCGCGTCGTTGAGCAGCGCCTGCACGTCCGGATTTTTTGAATCCAGCACGCGCAGCGGATTGGTATACATACGGCGTTTGCAGTCTTCGTCCAGCGTCTCTTGATGCTGTTCGAGGAACGCGACCAGCGCATCGCGATAGTTCGCACGCGCCTCTAATGAACCAATAGAGTTCAGCTCCAGGCTAACGTGGTCAGCGATGCCCAGCGCGCGCCACCAGCGTGCGGTCAGCATAATCAGCTCCGCGTCAATATCCGGGCCTTGTAAGCCGAAGACTTCGGCGCCTAGCTGATGGAACTGACGGTAGCGGCCTTTTTGCGGACGCTCATGACGGAACATCGGGCCGATATACCACAAACGCTGTTCCTGATTGTACAGGAGACCATGTTCGATGCCGGCGCGTACACAGCCCGCCGTACCTTCAGGGCGCAATGTCAGGCTATCGCCGTTGCGATCCTCAAAGGTGTACATCTCTTTTTCAACTACGTCAGTAACTTCACCGATCGCACGTTTGAATAACGGGGTCTGCTCTACAATCGGCAAGCGGATTTCACTGTAACCGTAGCTGCCGAGCACGTTTTTGAGTGTGCCTTCAATGCGCTGCCAGATGGCGGTTTCGCCAGGCAGATAATCGTTCATGCCGCGAATGGCTTGAATGTTTTTTGCCACGTTTATTCTCTTTCTGAATATAAAAATGAACCCTCAGCGCTTCCCCGAACGAACCGGGAGCCATGCGGGTTCAATCATACACGGGAAGCGCGCCGCTTCCCATCACGTTCTTATTTTTCAACCTGCAGCACGTCAATCCGACGCGCTTCATCAAGTTGACTTGCTTTCGCGCGAATACGGGATTCAAGCTGCGCGATCATATCGTCGTTATCGAGTCTGTCCTTACGCACGCCGTCTTCATACAGGCCGCTTTTCTTATTGCCGCCCGTCACACCCAGCGTCGATACCAGCGCTTCGCCCGGCCCGTTCACTACGCAACCGATGATCGAGACGTCCATCGGGGTGATGATATCTTCCAGACGCTGCTCCAGCGCGTTCACCGTGCCGATAACGTCGAACTCCTGGCGAGAACAGGTCGGGCAAGCGATGAAATTGATGCCGCGCGCGCGAATGCGCAGCGACTTCAGGATATCAAAACCGACTTTGATCTCTTCCACCGGGTCGGCCGCCAACGATACGCGCAGCGTGTCGCCGATACCTTCCGATAACAGCAGACCTAAACCGATCGCCGACTTGACCGCCCCGCTACGCGCGCCGCCCGCTTCGGTGATCCCCAGATGCAGCGGCTGATCGATCTGTTTAGCCAACAAACGATAAGACTCAACGGCAAGGAATACATCGGACGCTTTTACGCTCACTTTGAACTGATCAAAGTTGAGACGATCGAGATGATCGACATGGCGCATGGCTGATTCCAGCAGCGCCTGCGGCGTCGGCTCACCGTATTTTTCCTGCAGATCTTTTTCCAGCGATCCGGCATTTACGCCTATACGAATAGGGATGTTTTTGTCGCGCGCGCAGTCCACCACCATACGAATACGTTCTTCGTTACCGATATTGCCGGGGTTGATACGCAAGCAGTCAACGCCGTATTCCGCCACCTTCAGCGCAATGCGGTAGTCGAAGTGAATATCGGCAACCAGCGGGACGTTAACCTGCTGTTTGATAAGCTTGAACGCTTCGGCGGCGTCCATGGTCGGTACAGAAACACGAACAATATCTGCGCCAACGCGCTCCAGCGCTTTGATCTGATTAACCGTCGCTTCCACGTCAGTGGTACGCGTGTTAGTCATCGACTGGACGGCGATGGGGGCGCCATCGCCAATCGGCACATTCCCAACGTAAATACGTGTCGATTTTCTACGTTGAATCGGAGCCTGGTTATGCATGAAAAATCTCCCGCGTTACCCGTCTGTTACTGCGCCGGTGTCGGTTCGGCATTAAGGGTCAGACGCGCAACCTGATTAGTTCTGATAAAGCGGCTCAGATCGACAGGTTTTCCTTGATACTGGATCTGCACCGCGGCCGGCGCGCCAATTTTAAGTTTATAAGGCGCCTGACCGGTTAGGTTTAAATTGCCATCTTTACGCTGCATACCGCTAAACAGCTTCTTACCCGTGGCGTCAGTGACTTCGAGCCAGCAGTCAGCGGTAAAATTCATCACCAGCGCGTTCGGATCGGCAGCAGGCGCCGCTACGCCAGCCTGACTGGTCGGCAGCGCGGACGGCGTCTCCGTTGCCGCTGGCGCGGCAGATGTCGCAGCCGTATCGACATTCGCCTGCGAAGGCGCGACTACCGTATTTTGCGCCGCCGCCGCCGTTGGCGCTGGCGTTTGCGTCGCCGCCGTCGAATCAACCGGCGTCGCAGGAGCCGGAGCCGTTTGCGCTGGCGTCGTATCCTGGCTTGTCGCGGCACCGGTGTCCAGCGGTACGCTTTGGCCGCTGTCTTTATCTGCGTTCAGTTCAGCCGTGCTTTGATCGGCCATTGTCGTGATCTCTTCCTGCTGCGCCTTATGGTTCTGCCACCACCAGGCGCCGGTCAGCCCTACGACCACAAACAGTACCAGCCAGGTAAAAGACATTAACCAGCCGTCGCGTTTTTTACGACGCTTTCCTAATGAGAAACTCTGCATCGGGGCGACTTTGGCGGCGCGCAGCGGGGCCTGCTTTTCCAGCCCCGGCAACAGTTCCTCTTCTGGAACATGCACCAGACGCGCATATGAGCGGATATATCCGCGCAGGAAGGTTGAAGCAAGATCGGACGGCGCCTTATCTTCTTCAATATCGCGTACCGTAGAAACCTTCAGGCAAAGTCGCTCAGCGACAGCCTGCTGGCTGAGTCCGAGTTGTTCACGGGCATTGCGCAGACGAACGCCGGTGGTTTGTGCTTCATTTTGGTCGTGCGTGGCTTCAGTATTCATTCGCTACAGCTACAGGTACGTGTAAATTAGGATTCAGGCGCCGACGAGCCGTAATGCCCGCCCACACCGCGAAACATCAGGTTAGTTAACCTTAGTCAGACAGTATAAGCCTGTCAGGCCGCAGATGACAAAACCGCTAAGACACAAGGCTAAACTCTTGTTGCACCATTACATACTGCCTTAAAGTCGACAAAAACGCACCGTTATTATTGACCAGACAAGTACAACGCCAGACATTATTCAACTGACATTGCGCCACGGTATAATGAATGCACCGTGGCGCAACTGCTATCAAATAGCCTTGATGTCAATCACCTCTCCCTGCATACGCTTACGCAGGGTACGTTTAGTACGGTCAATCACATCGCCTGCCAACTGTCCGCATGCCGCATCAATGTCATCGCCACGCGTCTTGCGTACGATGGTCGTGAAACCATAACTCATCAAAACTTTAGAAAAGCGATCGATACGGCTGTTAGAGCTGCGGCCATACGGCGCGCCAGGGAATGGGTTCCACGGAATCAGATTAATCTTGCAAGGCGTCTCTTTTAATAGCTCCGCCAGTTGATGCGCGTGTTCAGTGCCGTCGTTGACGTGGTCAAGCATCACGTATTCAATCGTCACGCGCCCCTGATTGGCGTTGGATTTCTCCAGATAGCGGCGAACCGCGCCCAGGAACGTTTCGATATTGTATTTTTTGTTGATCGGGACGATTTCGTCGCGAATAGTGTCATTCGGCGCATGTAAGGAGATAGCCAGCGCGACATCTATCATATCGCCCAGTTTATCCAGCGCAGGCACCACGCCGGACGTTGAGAGCGTGACACGACGTTTGGACAGGCCGAAACCAAAGTCATCGAGCATAATTTCCATCGCCGGTACGACATTGGTCAGGTTAAGCAATGGCTCGCCCATCCCCATCATGACCACGTTGGTGATCGGACGCTGGCCGGTGACTTTGGCCGCGCCGACGATTTTCGCCGCACGCCAGACCTGACCGATAATTTCCGATACGCGCAGGTTGCGGTTAAAGCCCTGCTGCGCAGTTGAACAAAACTTGCACTCCAGCGCGCACCCTACCTGTGAAGAGACGCACAGCGTAGCGCGGTCGTCTTCCGGGATATAGACCGTTTCAACGCGCTGATCGCCGACAGCAATCGCCCACTTAATGGTGCCGTCTGAGGAACGCTGCTCTTCAACGACCTCCGGCGCGCGGATTTCCGCGACCTCTTTTAATTTGCCGCGCAACACTTTGTTGATGTCGGTCATCTCATCAAAATTATCGCAGCAATAGTGATACATCCATTTCATCACCTGATCGGCGCGGAAAGGCTTTTCACCTAAGTTTTTAAAAAACTCGCGCATCTGCTGACGGTTGAGATCCAGCAGGTTGATTTTTGTTTCGTTGTTAAGAACTACCGGGGTACTGCTTTCAGGTGTGACAATTTGTTCAGACATATGCTATTCCGGCCTCGTTATTACACGTTATGGCCCCTGGAGGGTTGAAAAAAGAAACGCCCCGGTAAGCTTACTGCTCGTCCGGGGGCGCTGCATTGTACAAATTCTGGCGTAAGGATGCCACGTCTGCACGCGGCATTAGCAAAAATAATATTTGAACCGATAATTTATCGCCAACGCATTTGCAGCGTGAAAGACGAAGGAGATTAACGGGTGCGCGGGCACACTTCGCCTTCACCGAAGAAAAAGGCGATTTCGCGCTGCGCGGATTCCAGCGAATCCGAACCGTGGGTGCCGTTTTCAGTTAAGCTATCAGCGTAGTCGGCGCGCAGCGTACCCGCCAACGCGTTCGCCGGATCGGTGGCGCCAAGCAGATCGCGGTGACGCTGTACCGCATTTTCACTTTCCAGCACGGATACCACGATAGGGCCAGAGGTCATGAACTCCACCAGACCGTCAAAGAACGGCTTGCCGTCGTGCTCAGCATAGAAGCCGCGCGCCTGCTCAACGGTCAGGTGCAGCATTTTAGTGCCAACAATTTTGAACCCTGCAGCTTCAAAGCGCGCAAAGATGCTGCCAATAACGTTTTTTGCCACCGCGTTGGGTTTAATGATGGAAAAAGTCCGTTCAATAGCCATGTTTACCTCTGAAATATGTTCTGTTGTTATGTCAGGCGCGGATTATAAAGAGCATCCCATCAATTGCCTATGGATGCAGGTAACATTTTTTTAAAATAAAATGAGCATTAGCAACAAAAGTTAAAGGCGCACAGCAAACTCAGGGGACTGACACAGCACGCAGTGCGTGTGTTCAGGCGTGAGAGCATGGAAAGTACGTTTGCAGCTTTCGCAGGTGAGCGTATACGCCGCACTATGCCGCGTTGAGGCGGGTTCCACGTCAAACCGCAGCCGCAGCGCCTGATGCGGACATACCGCCGCACAGCCGCCGCATCCCGTACAACGCGCCGCCGCTATCGTCAGGGTATTGTCGTCAAACTGGATAACGTTCTCCGGGCAGCTTCGCCAGCAGGCGCCGCACATCCTGCACTCTTGCGGACTGATTTCGGGTACGCATTCGCTGAACGCGGAAAACGCCTGTCTGAGACGCCGTTTCCCCGGCTCGACGGCGCACGGGGTAATGGCGTCGCGCGGAACATGAAACAGAGTGCGCCGCGAGGCGTTAATCTCCGCGCCGACAACGTGTTTGAAAGACCAGCCCGGCTCGCCGTAGCGGCGCAGCGCTAAATTTAGCCCCGCCAGCGCCATCAGCCACTGCGCCGATCGCTCCACCGCAATATCAATAAAGCGAATACCGTACTGGCTGTGCCAGAGAAGCAGTTCATCGACCGTTGGCGCCTGTAGCGAAAACGGCCCCACCAACGTATCCCCCTGCACAAAGCGTTTAACCGGTTTGATACCGGTAATGGCGTCAACAGGACAGACAAACAGACAGTCGCCACAGGCTATGCAGCGTGTCGTATCTATGCTGACCTGCCCCTGCGCCAGCGAAAACGCCTGCGCCGGACAAACATCGGTGCAAGCGCGGCAGGAAGAAAAACGAAAGCGACGACGGACGCAGGCCTGCGTCACGTCTACCGCCGGATCGATCGTCAGGTTAACCATCAGCCAATACTAAAGAAGACGTAGCGCAGCATAATCTCGCCGAGAAGCAGCAATACGCTGCCCGCCACCAGAGTCCCTCTGGCGTTTCGCAGACCGCCTGCGGCAAAGCAGAGCATTCCCGCCGCTGAGACACACCAGCCGAGAAGATAGACGTCACGCAACTGCGCCAGCGCCTGTAGCGGATGATGCGGGAAAGTGACGACCGTCGTATCCACCGCATTAATATCCGCCAGCCATAGCGGCTGCATGATCAGGCGAATCAGCACCATCAGTGCGACCACCACCACAGCGCAGCGCATTGCGGCGCCAGCGTTGCGTAGATAAGCCAGCGCAATGACTACCGAGCCGATAATGCCTGACGTGCCAAAGAACAGCGCCAGCGTGTTGCTATGCTGCCAGGTCGCCACCGAGGCATGGATATAAACCTGCGCCATGCAGAATACATCCACCAGCCCAAACGCTGCCGCCAGCGCCAGCAGCGGCTGCCAGCCTGGCTTTCGGAAAAACAGCAGCACAACCCCTAGCCCCAGCGCCGCCAGATAAAGGCTGGCAAAGACGATTTCGCGACTCAGCCACGAACTGGCGACATGACGTAACGCATTTAGCGCATTCAGGGGATAGCCCATGTGCAGCGCTGAAGCAAGCAGCCCCACGCAGGCCAGTACAAACGCCCCCGCCATCGCGGGAAGCGCGCCGCGTGCAGGCACGCGTCCCTCTACGGCGTACTGGCGGCCCAACGCCAGCCACAGAGTCACACCCACAGACCCTTGCAAACAGAGCGTAAAAATCAGCAGCGGTAACTCATGCATGGCGTTTACCCTCTTTTTCTGCGCCCTGATGCGCTTTGACAACCAGATTAGGTTTGGTTATGGATGAGTCTGGCAGCCCGTTAACGTCGCATACGCTACCGTACTTCGCGCGCAGTTCATCAATCGGGCCAAACTTGATGGCCTCCAGCGGACAGGTCGCAACACAGACGGGCGGTTCACCTTTCGCCAGTAAATCAACGCACATGTCGCACTTGGACATTTGGCCAGTCTGCTCGTTAAGCTGCGGCGCGCCGTAAGGGCAGGACCAGGCGCAATAGCCACAGCCGACGCATTTGTCGGTATCAACGCGCACGATGCCGTCGCCCGGGCGTTTATGCATAGCGGTAGTCGGGCAATTTTTGGTGCAGACAGGGTCCGCACAGTGGTTGCAGGAAATGGAAAGCGTATAAGCAAATACGTTATTGCTGACCCCGCCCTGCCCGGTCGGGATGAAACTTCCGCCCTTGACTTCATAGACGCGGCGGAAACGACGGCCTACTTCCAGATTGTTTTTGTCTTTGCAGGCCACCTGGCAGGCTTTACAACCGGAGCAGCGTGAGGAGTCGATGAAAAACCCCAGTTGTTTATCGCTCACCGGCGGGTAATGTGTAAACTGACTCATGCTTTAGCCACCTCCACCAGCATGGTTTGATGTGAATTTCCCTTCGCCAGCGCGGTAATACGGGCCGAGCTGAGGACGTTCGCACAGCCGCCTTTATCAATACCGTGCTCATCCGGCTGCCACCAGGCGCCGGCCTGCATCGCGACAACGCCGGGAATAATGCGCGGCGTCACTTCCGCCGGGATTTCGCAAATCCCGCGTGAGTTATGAATGCGCACCATGTCGCCATGCGTAATGCCGCGCTTTTGCGCATCCTGCGGGTTGATCCACAATGTCTGCTGCTGCACTTCAATCAGCCACGGGTTAGCGTATTGCGTTGAGTTGGCGCGGTTTTTTCCTTTCCACGTAATTAACTGGAGCGGAAAATCTTTCGCCAGCGCATCCTCCGGGCCTTCATGCGCGGGAACGTAGTGCGATAACGCCGGGATTTCCGGATGCTGCATGTCGTACAGGCGCTTCGAGAAGATCTCTATTTTCCCTGACGGCGTCGGGAACGGATGATTTTCCGGATCGCGAATATTGTCTTCAAAGGCGATAAATGGCGCGCTTTTGAACAGATGCTGACGGGTCTTTTGCAGCGTGGCGAAATCCGGCAGATTTTCGTCCGGCATCGCCAGGCGCGTCTGTTCCCAGATGTGTTCAATCCACGCTTTCTCATCGCGCCCCTGGCTAAATTCATTCTCAATGCCTAATTTCGCCGCCACCTCACGTAGCCAGTCGTAGTCGGAGCGCCGCTCAAATTCAGGCTCGATCAGTTTTTCAGAGAGTATCAGGTAGCTTGCCGTACCCCAGGTTTCACCGATGTTCCAGCGTTCCATAAAGCTGGTTTCCGGCAGCAGTAGATCAGCGTATTTCGCGCTCGGCGTCATAAACAGATCGCTGGCGACAATAAACTGGATCTTTGATTCATCCTCCAGTACGCGTACCGCCTGGTGCAGATCGGGGTTCTGATTCGCCAGATAGTTCCCGGCCAGCGAGAACAGAATACGAATGTTACTGTCCAGCTTATCGGCATCTTTCAGCCCCATATCCGGCGTCACTTTGCTGGCGTCGTCTGCGGCCTGCACCCAGTTCATCACCGAAATTTTGGCTTTTACCGGGTTATCCGGCATCTCCGGACCCGCGGCGAATTTACGGTTAGCGCAGCCGCCGTAACCCGCAGCCCAACCGCCTTTGATGCCGACATTACCGGTAATGGTCGCCAGTAGGGTCGAGCCGCGCGCGGTGCGCTCGCCGCAGTTGTGGCGCTGTGGTCCCCACCCCTGAATCAACGCGGCGGGTTTGGTATTCGCGTAATCACGCGCTAACTGGCGTATGGTTTGCGCCGGCACATGGGTGATCTTTTCCGCCCACTCGGGGGACTTAACGACACCGTCTTTGGCGCCGGTCAGATACGCCACCAGCGATTCGTTAGCCGGTACGCCTTCCGGCATTGAGTCTTCGTCAAAACCGATAGCGTAGCGCGCAATAAATGCGCGATCGTGCAGATTCTCGCTGATGATGACGTACATCATCGCGTCCATCAGCGCATTGTCGGTGGTGGGCAGTAGCGGGATCCACTGATCCGCCAGCGACGAAACGGTGTCGGAATAGCGCGGATCGACCACGATAAACCGCGTACCGTTCTGCTTCATCTTCTGCAAGAAATAGTTGGTATGACCAAAAATGGTCTCCGTCGGGTTATGGCCCCACAGAATCACCAGTTTGGTGTCCAAAAGCGTATCCAGCGAACTGCCGCTGGCGGCAATGCCGTAAGTATAAGGCGTCGCGGCCGCCGTGTTGCCCATACTCACAGAATGGTAGCTTTCGAGATAGCCGCCGGTCAGATTCAGCAGGCGACGCGCCATTTTATCGCCGGAAAAGGTGCCGCCGGAAACGGCGGTGCCAACATGAACATAGCGCGAAGCCGGGCCATATTTTTCAGTAATCGATTTTAAATTATCGGCGATTAAGGTTGTCGCTTCATCCCAGGAAATTCGCTCGAATTTTCCTTCACCGCGTTTTCCTACGCGCTTCATGGGATATTTAAGTCTGTCAGGATGATAAACAAATTTACGGTATGCGCGTCCACGAACACAGGCACGCATCACCGGCATTTGCGCATCCAGCGCATTATCCGGTCGCGTTGAAATTCGCGTCACGATACCGTCACTAACATGCGCCCGAATATCGCATTTGCCCCCGCAGTCAAAAGTGCTGCATGTCTGAACGACTTTTTCCGCAGGCCTGTTTTCAGTTGCCGTCACAGCACGCGCCTGAGCGGTAGCTGGCGAGGAGACAAACGGTAACGCAATAAGCGCGGAGCTGGCCTGGATAAAGTGGCGGCGAGAAATAGCGGGCTGTTCGCCATTTCCCTGGCTTTTTATATTTTTCATGATCCGACTCGTCAAATAAAAACCCATTCTCACGTTTTTAAGTGTTAGATCTCTTGATATTTATCAAGCTCCCTCATTAAGGGTAATTCCGGAAAAATTAATAATTCTCATTAACTTTAAATTAAATGAAATTCATAATTTATTCTGAAGAGTTGTTAACGTATTAATTCAAAATTAACCGCTGCAACCTGACCGGACTCATCCATTACGACAAGTTGATAACGTCCAGCGATATTGAGTAATAAAGAAAGGCGATTATTTTCGCCATTAACAGGTTCGCCATTTAAAAACCACCAGCGACGCCCTTTGCCGCCGGTAGTCGAGACGGGCAGCGTGACGTTTTCCTGGCCTGGCAATTGCCTGATCACCGCGCCATCCCTCACTCCTGACAGCATTAACGGCGCGGCATCATTGCCCTGTAGCGGCGGACAGTGGTCGGACGCCGCGGGCAAGCGGGCGCTACGTCTTTCCGCAGGCGGCAGCCACGGCTCCAGCGGCCGCGGCCAGACGATAAACGTATGCGCACGCGCCTGCGGACAGTCGGCAGCGACACGCCGCCCCGTATCATCCAGCCAGACCGGGAAACGAATACCGTTGATGTCTTCCTGCTCAGGTAACAGCAGCGTGGGCGGCTGGCTGTCGTCAAGCAGCCATGTCGCCAGTCGGCGGCGACAGTTGCTGTCTCCGGCAGGCAGAGTCTGTCCACCCGGCCAGCAAATGACGCCGCGGCTTACCGTCTGCGGACGCGGATCTTCCGGCAGGCGTCCCGTATGCGCCAGTAACAGATTATTGACCTGGTTAAGTAATGGCACCGCGCTGGCAAAACCAAATTGCCCCACCACAGGCGTGCCGTCGGGTCTGCCTGTCCAGATGCCGATGATATAGCGCGCGTTAACGCCAATAGCCCACGCATCGCGATAGCCGTAGCTGGTGCCGGTTTTCCACGCCAACGGCACAATGCGCGGCAGCGCGTTATCCGGCAAGGGTTGCGCTTCATCCGCCATAATCCGTCGAATGATCCACGCCGCTCCCGGCGACATTAATGGTCTTTCCGACAGCGGATCGTCCGGCTGTAACCGTAGTTTCGCCGCTTTCCCATGACGAGCGAACGCGCTGTATGCCGCCGCCATCTCGTCAAGCCGCGCGCCCGCGCCGCCCAGAATCAGCGAAAGATTGGGCGCCGCGCCAGCAGGCAAATATAGCGGCAGGCCGACGTTACGCAGTTTTGCCGCAAATCGTTTCGGCCCATAGGCTTCAAGCACCTGAACGGCAGGCAGATTCAGCGAGCGTACCAGCGCGTCGCTCATGCTGACCGGGCCGTGAAATCCGCTGTCGAAGTTTCCCGGGCGGTAATCTCCGGTGCGGCGCGGAACGTCCTGTAATAATGATGCGGGATGGATCAAGCCGTCATCCAGCGCCAGACCGTACACAAAGGGTTTGAGTACCGATCCCGGCGATCGGATCGCCGTTACCATGTCGACATGACCAAAACGGCTGTCGTCATTAAGGTCTACCGATCCTACCCAACCGCGCACGCTCATATCGGTATGATCGACAACGATCATCGCCAACGAACTGCGTGCAGGCAGCCGCCCTTTCCATGCCCGCGCCAGATCTTCCAGTTGCCGCTGCAATCCGGCGTCCAGCGTGGTCACAATTTTGTCGTTCTGGCTTTTACTCAACATCATTCGGGCAAAAAGCGGCGCCAGTTGCGGCATTTGACGCGGCGCCAGCCAGACCGGCTCTTCACGCGACTCGCGTACCGTTTCGGCAGGCCAGACGCCCTGCGCCGCCATCCGATCCAGCACTTTATTTCGTGCCGCTTCGGCTCTCGCAGGCCAGCGGTCGGGGCGTAGCCGGCTCGGCGCCTGCGGCAATACGGCCAGCAGCGCCGCGTCAGCGTAGCTCAGGCGCGCGGGCGGCTTGCCGAAGTAGGCCCAGCTTGCAGCGCCAATACCCTGTAGCGTGCCGCCGAACGGCGCGCGGTTCAGGTACAGCGTCAGGATATCGCGCTTGGACAAATGCCATTCAAGCTGGAAGGCGCGCCAAAGCTGGCGGATTTTACCGCCGAACGTGCGCGAATGCGGGTCCAGCAGTCTCGCCACCTGCATAGTCAGCGTACTGCCGCCGGAAATAACGCGCCCGGCGGTAAGATCCTGCCATGCCGCGCGCGCGACGGAGAAAGGGTTAACGCCAGGGTGCCGCCAGAACCAGCGATCTTCGTAATTGATTAGGGCCTCCAGGTAGCGGGGAGAGACCTCTTCAATCGTCACCGGATAACGCCAGATCCCCCCGGCGTCGGCAAAGCGCCACAGCGGCGTACCGTCATGGGCTACCACGACCCGCGCAGGATGGACCTCATTGAGCGGCAGCGGCCAGAGTTTATCCGCTGCCCATAACGCCAGGAAAATAAAAAGCGGCGCGCCCGCCAGCCACAGCCAGCGGCCACGTTTACCACGCCAACCGTTCATTTAAGGCGTCACAATCAGCAGCCCCTCGCTCGCGCCGGTTGCCCGCCACTGAGGCACGTACATCGATTCCACCTGCGGTTGTGCAAGCTGGTACGTCCCCGGCGTTACCGCGCGCGCCAGGTAGACCAGCGTCACGGGCTGGCCCTCATTGACAACGACGGCAGCCACAAACCGATCGTCGCGGAATTCCATATACTGAATATCCGCCTGCTGCATCTGATTAAGCAGATTTTGCACTTCGCTACCGCTCTCCGGCAGGCTGGCGCTGCTGTCAGCCAGATTCTGGTTTTCCAGCTCCAGCCCGGCCGGGAGCAGGTCCACCACCAGCGCATCCGGCACATTGCGATCGGCCACTACCGTTAACCAGACCAGCACCAGTTCGCCGCTACGCAACGAGGACAGCGATTTGCGCTGACCATCGGTCCCCAGTATTTGTCGTTCAATCTGCAAAACGTTGCTGGCAGGCTCAGGCGCAGATGAGGGATAGCCGCTGCTATCCAGACGCAGCCATAGCGGCTGGCTACCGGTGTTCGTCACCTCAAGGGCGGCCAACTGGTCAGCATCCAGATTACGGGTCAGCGCCTTGTCGCCCGCCAGCGGCTGCGCCTCTAAAGAGGTCTGCGCCTGCCAGGCGCCTGCGCTGGCCTGTCGCGAATGCGCGGCGAGGAACAAGGCATTGTTCTCCTGGGTAGAGAGCCAGCGCTGACCGAAGGCCTGCTCAGAAAGCGAGCTTAATAGCGCGTTTTGCGCGTCCGGTCTGAGGTTGTTCTCTTCCAGTAACGACAACATCAGAGCGTTATCGCGCAGAGAACTGCCGTAATCCGCTATCCATTGACGTTCGTCCTGACGCGGCGTATTCAGAGCCAGCGTAATGGCCTCTTCGCCGCGTCTGGCATCGCCCATCGTATTTAACGCGATGCCCAATTGCATCAGCGGCAGTCCTGAAACCGCCTGACTACGGCGCTCCCAGATTTCGCGCAGCGCGCCGAGCGGCGCTTTCTGCTGACGCGCCAGTACCAGCGCGGCGTAAGCCTGAGCGGCAAAAGTACTGGCCTGTGTATTATCGCTATAACGAATCAGCATCGTGCCGGGATCCTGCAAATAGCGCAGCAGTCGCTCATTGCCCCGGTTAATCGCCTCCGGCGGGACGCTATATCCCTGCTCGCCCGCGCGAATGAGGAAATCCATCGCGTAGGCCGTTAGCCAGGGCTCTTCCGCCCCATTTTTATCCCATAGCGCAAAACCGCCATTATCACGCTGCATCTGTAGTACCCGTGAGATGCCGATATCCACCGCGGCGCGCCGTTTTTCATCGCTATCGCCGACAATACCGAGCGTCTGCAATTGAGCGGCATTGGTATACAGCGCCGGGAATAACCCGCTGGCGGTTTGTTCCAGGCACCCGTACGGATATGCTTTCAGTTCGCGAATGTAGCGCGCCAGATTGAGCGGCGGTTTTCCGCTTAACAGCAGTTGTCCCTGTAACGTGGCTGGCGAGACGTTTGCCAGATGCTGCTCTGGTACATGCCAGCTCTCTCCCGGCGCCAGCGCAATGCCGCTATTTACCGTTTGGGCAGGCCAGGCCGGACGCACGCCGATTTGCCACTGCTTATGCTGCGCACCGAGGGTTTCTCCCGGCAGATTCAGACCGCTAATGGTCGCCTGGATTTCGCCTTCGCCAAAACCTTCCAGCGCGCGTACCGGAACGAATAAGGTGGTGCGCACGCCCGGCGCCAGGTTGACCGGTTGCGGCTGTTGACTAAGCAGTTCCAGTAACCCACTGGCGGCGAGCGCAATATTCAGCGTCTGCGGGCGGTCGGTCAGATTGGTGACGTCCAGCACCAGTCGCGAAACATCCCCTCCCGCCAGAAAACGCGGCATATTCAGCTCGGCAATCACTGGCGCGGCGACAACGACTTTGCTTTCGCCGCGACCAAAATCGTCCGCTGTCCATGCCTGCGCCATAACCCGCAGTTCGCCGTTAAAGTCGCCAATCGGCAGCGTTACGACCCCTTCGCCCTGCTCATTGAGCGTGATCGGCTGCGCCTGCTGCGCGATGATATTGACATGGTTTACCGGCGGTTTTCCGCCGCGCTTAAGGGCGTCGCCATCGCCGCCAAAACGCAACGCCGCCAGCCGCCCCTGCCCTTCAATGACCTGGCCGTAAATATCGTAGATATCCGCACCGTAGCGTTTTTGACCGAAGAACGCCTGCCACGGGTCCGGCGTCGCGTAATCGGTGATGTTCAATACGCCGCTATCGACCGCGGAGACCAGCACGTTGATCTGTTTTGGCATTTCGCCGTGTTTAACGCTGGCTTTCACCCTGACGGTGAGCGGCTGATTCGGGCGCATTTTAGCCGGGCTTTCCAGCGCCAGATCGAGGCGGCGATTTTCATCCCCCAGCGGTAGGTGTAGTAACCCCACGGCGCGTTTTGGCGTCGCGGAACGAGATTTATCGCCGGGACGCACCACCAGCGTACTGAGATAGAGATCGTGGCGATTCCAGGTTTTATCCACCGGAATCGTGAGCTCCAGACCTTGTGCCGGCACATCGATCGCCTGCCACCACAGCGGACCGTCGCTGGACTCCACCATGGCATAACCTTTACCGGCGACCGGCGCGGCGATATGCAATTTCATGGTATCGCCTGGACGATAATTCGCTTTATCCAGTTTGAGGGTGACGCGATCCGGACGCGCCGCGCCGCTACCGTCGCTGTTATCTTGCCAGCTATAGCCGGCCCAGAAACGAACGCTGCTGACCGTCTCATTCGGCGCTTTGACCTCCAGACGGTACGCGCCCCATTCCACCGGGAAGCTGACTTTTCCGGTTTCATCCGCGTTCAGATCCAGCGTCTGCTCGCCCTCCACCAGATCTTTTTGATCAAACTGCGACTGCCAGCCTTCGCTTTCCGACCAGTTCCAGTAATAGTCGCGACGCTCGCGGATGAGCCGCACCTGTAAACCGGACACCGCTTTTTTCTCGCCCTGCGCGTTGGCGTAAACAATATCGAATGCGGCGTTGCTGTCTTCGTCGACAATCGGTTGATTAACGGTGGTATCCGTACGGTAGTCGTATACCGCTTTGGCGGCGAACTGTGGACGAATTCCCGGTAACGTATCGGCAGGCCAAATCGCCTGCTCTACGCGACGAGTGACCGGACGACCGCCAGACTCCAGCAGGCTGGCCTGTAGAATTACCTGCAGCGGCGAATGCGCTTCTTGCCACTGGCTGGCAGCACTCACTTCACCACGTCCGCCTTTATCCAACGTCAGTTGAACTTCGTCCAGGCTGCGCGAAAGATTCTCTTCGGCAATATTGCCGAACTGGAAGCCAGGCAACGCCGCGACAGCGTCGCGCAGCGGACGCAGGAAAAGTTGCCCTTGCAGGGTATTGCCGTTAGCAGGCGCGCCATACAAGTAATAGCCGACAGCGGAGAATTTCACCTCATCCGCAGGCGCCAGCGGTGTTTTTTGCGCCGTCAGGTTGAGCGCCATCCGCTCCGGCATAAAGTCTTCCACGTGGAAATCCCAACTCCGCAGCAAATTATCGCCGGTGTTGGCGCGGACATGCCACAAGCCGGTCGGCGCGTTGATATCCAGCGGATAATTCAAACGGTATAGCCCGTTTTCCGCCTGGCTGACGACGGTACGCATCACCTGTCCATCTGGTTTTACCACTTCCAGCTTAACGGGTTGATCGGGCAGCGTTTTACCGTCGCTATCGCGCAGTAATCCGTTGAGGATAACCGTTTCGCCCGGTCGGTAGAGATCGCGCGGGCCGAACATAAAGAACTGCTTGCTGTAGCCGGGCGCGCCAGCGACATTAAATTCCGACAGATCCAGAGCCGGAAGCGTGAGATCGAGCAGCGTGGTCTGCTCCTCTTTACGCGCCAGTAATAGCGCCGCCGCTTTATCAGCCTCCAGTTGTACATGTCCCTGCGCGTCGCTCGTCGCCTGCGCCAGCGTCTGACCTTTATCATTCAGAAGAACGATCTCAACTCCCGACTGCGCCGCGCCGTTTTCCAGGCTTTGCGTAAAGATATCCAGCCGATTATGGTAACGGTGCGCGGACACGCCGATATCGCTAAGGGTAAACAACGTAGCGGCATTACTATAGTTGTAGTGTCCAGCCTGATTCATTACCGCCACATATACGCCCGCCTGTTGCAGCGGCTTAATATCGCTTAATGGCAGCAGCAGTTTCTCACGCGTATTACGCGCCGGATTAAGATCAAAACGACCGGTATAAACCAGATCCGCCATTTTCAGCAGATTATCGGACTCCCAGTTAGAGAGAGAACTACGGTACTCCCACTGGCTGACAAATGACGCCAGCGATCCGGGCTTAACGCGGAAAAAGTTTACATCAACATGGTTGACGTTAAGCGCCATGACCGGCAGTCCTTCCGCGATTTTCCCCGGTAGCAGCGATCCCCGGCTGGCAAAGCCGACGCTGGGCTGGACATCACGCGTGGTAATCGTTTTTTCATAAGACTTGCCGAAGGTGGCGTTATTCAGCGCCTTAACGGCGGGATCAACCGTGACCACCAGCACACGCTCAGGTTCCAGATGACGTAACCTTAGCTCTTTTAAATTTGGCGCCAGCTCCCATGCGCCGTCAACGCTGCCGCTTTTCTTATCAACCACGTGAACCACACGGGAGAAATCCTGTTCAGGATCTAAAGGAATTGAAAACGTCAGCACCAGCGTCGCCGCGCCGTCGAGCTGCGCTTCGGAGGCGTCTAATAGCGTGAGCGCTTTGCCCTGGCTTTGCTGCGCCAGCTTTTGTAGCTGTGCCGGGTCTTGCGCGGGCGAGGGCTGCGCTACGGCTGGCGCTTCGCTTTTAGTCGTCGGGGCGGTTTTATCGTTGTTATCGCATCCCGCCAGCGCCAGCATGATCATGCAGGCCACCACGCGTAAATGTTTCATCTTTCATCCCTGGCCTTAACGGCCTGTCAGCAACGGTTGATGAGATATTATGCGCGAGAAATTTTATTGTGTAAGTCCGTATTACTGTGATGATGCGAAAATTTTACGCAGAAATGTGGTTTCGCCAGCCAAAACAGCCTCTTCTACTTGTCCCTTTTCGGGAAACGTCCGACAATTTGACCATAATCAGGTAACAATGGAGATGCCCATGACCACCGCCTTTTTTGTCGCCGCCGACTGGCTTGCCGAACATATTGATGATCCGGAAATACAGATTCTTGACGCCCGTATGGCGCCGCCGGGACAGGAACATCGTGATATGGCGGGCGAATATCGCGCCGGACATATTCCCGGCGCGCTGTTTTTTGATATTGAAGCGCTTTCCGATCGCGCATCGCCGCTGCCGCATATGATGCCGCGCCCGGAAGCGTTTGCGGTGGCCATGCGTGAACTGGGTGTTCGCCAGGATAAACACCTGGTCATATACGATGAAGGCAATCTGTTCTCCGCTCCGCGGGCATGGTGGATGCTGCGCACGTTCGGTGCCGAGAAAGTGTCCATTCTGGCGGGCGGACTGGCGGGCTGGCAGCGCGACGAATGGCTATTGCGCGAAGGCGAAGAAGCGCATGAAGGAGGCGAGTTTGAGGCGAAATTCGCGCCGCAAGCCGTGGTGCGTCTCACCGACGTATTGCTGGCAAGTCATGAAAAAACCGCGCAAATCGTTGACGCGCGTCCGGCGGCACGTTTTAACGCTCAGGCTGATGAACCGCGTCCGGGACTGAGGCGCGGACACATTCCTGGCGCGCTAAACGTCCCGTGGACGGAACTGGTGTATGAGGGCGAATTAAAGACCACTGACGAACTGAATGAGGTTTTTTTCAGCCACGGCGTGAGTTTCGACAGACCGATTATCGCCAGCTGCGGTTCCGGCGTGACGGCCGCGGTCGTGGTGCTGGCGCTCGCCACGCTGGATGTGCCTGACGTCACGCTTTACGACGGCGCGTGGAGCGAATGGGGCGCGCGTACCGATTTACCGGTTGAACCCGCTTAATATCCGCCATGCCGGATGGCGCTCACGCTTATCCGGCCTACCGTTCAGGCTGATGTAAAACGATCTACAGACATTGTTTTTATTCAGCTCTTTTCCGCTGTCCTGCAAACGGGCATTATTTTCTCTTAATAAAATCCTATTTTTTATCGGTAAATACTTTACGCCGGGTATAAGGAGTATCATCACCGCTGTTTTGGTTTTCACCGGGAAATAACTCCTGTAAAGATAATTTTTAAGGATGGAAAATGGATATTTTACTCGCTAATTTAATTGAGTTGGTTAAAAAGGTTAACCGTAATAAGGTGCCTAATTCTATGCCTGCCGAGGAAATAAGTCGTCTGCGAGTGCGTAAGTATCGCGATCCGCAAAATACGGAAACCACTGAGTTGCCTGAAAGCCTGAAGGCGCTACTGGCCTACGACCGCGATCTACTTAGCAATTATAATATGCCTGTGATTGAAACATTACAAAGATCTATTGATAAAGAGGGAGTAATTCATTCTTACTCCCCTGATGAAGAGGCGTATTACGGCGCTGGCATGGATAGCTCAGGTATTGATATTGAAGATCTGATGCCTGTCTGGAGTAACGATCCCCGTCTTCCGGCATTAATTCGTATCGATCATGTCGGCGATCAGGCCATTTTTATCTATATCACAGAACGGGATGCCAACGGCGAATACCCTATTGCCCGCATGGAACGTAATGAGTTCTGGCTGGCGGAGTCTTCTCTGGTGGAATATCTCTATAATATTATTTCGGGCGCTAAAGACATCGGCTTTACCGAAGAGGATTTACATCTTCCGCAATGGAAGGCACAGCAAAAAATGAATGAAAAACGCGATGCCGCTTTACTTGACCTGGAGGATTATCATGAGGCGTTTTGGGCAAAACTGGACGCGCTCGTCGATTAATCGACATGATGTCGGGTGGCGCTCACGCTTATCCGGCCTACCGTTCAGGCTGATGTAAAACGAATCTACATAAATTCGGTTTAAGCAGGTCACAAAAAAACCGCTCAATTGAGCGGTTTTTTTGTGCTGGTCCGGTTCGCGGCCTTTCCAGCAGGCTTTGTTGCCATAGCAACGCAGGCACACCGTAGGGGATTAATACTCCCTTTTAAGGGAGCAAATGTCAATATGATTTACCGGGAAACTATTCAACATTTGAGGTATTATCTTTCCCGGCCCTTTCCGCCGTCTCGCAAACGGGCGCTGGCTTCAGGAGAGGATAACCCATGGCCGTAAGCGCAGGCACACCGTAGTGCCTGCTATCACGGCATTATCGCCAGCGGTGCTGCCGTGATGCGGTCTTCGCAAGGACCGCAACATGAAGGTACGATACTTTTGTGTCGTGCTTCTTGTTTCTGGCACGTTGTGTCTTCACGCAGACAGAAGCCACCCAGGTAATTCTGTTCCCGTAACGCTCAACGTCCAGAGCAGGTAAGCCAGGAGGCCGCCCTGTTGGGCGGCTTTCTTTTCTTCAGATGATGCGGTTCTGTTTAAAATCGCGCAGGAACCCGCCCCAGCGGCGCTCGTAGAACGGCGCGATATGCTCGGTGATAAAGTGGCTGATACCCTGCTCGCCCTTCCTCACCTGACAAATATCGATCGGTTCGTCACCCGGTAACGTGTCGGTCGCCACATTGCCCGCTGCGTGAATGATCTCTTCAATTTCGCCGTCAGCCTCAATGCCAATCAGCAGATTGGGTTGGGCGTCCGCATGTTCTTTAATCGCGCAGAGAAATGCGCGTTTCACCGGTTTGATAGTTTTAAACAGCGTAGTGAGGGAATCAATCATCTGCGACGGCGGCTCGGCCACTTCGGATAAAATAAGCGACTCGCCGCCTTCCAGCACTTCCTGCGTACTTAACGGACTGCCTTCCTCAGCGAGAAGCAGGCTGATTTCACGCGGCATAAACTCTTTGCCGGTCGGCAATTTAGCGTTGAGGAATAGCGTTTCGCCAAGCGTCATTTCAAACAGCGTGCGCGCTGGCATCACCACAAACGCCTGTTCGTCTTCCACGGCCTGCTGCAGCGCCTCCAAAGAAGTAAAGAAGGGAATGACGGTCGTGCCGTCTTCTTTTTCCCAGTGCTGCAAATCCAGAGCGCTGTCTTCCACAATCGCCTCGCCTTCGGCAGCGCTGCCCGGCACCCAGACGGTGGACTCCAGTAAGGTACGGAAAAATGCCGGACGATGCGCGGGCTCAGTCGCCGCTTTCTCCAGCAAGATTTCTAATTCATTTTTAGTTTCGGACATAGGAATCACAAATTATGTATATGGGTTGTAGGCCTGATAAGACGCACGGCGTCGCCATCAGGCAAAATGCCGGGTGGCGCTTCGCTTACCCGGCCTACAAAAACACCGTTCAGGCGGTCAGCAAATTCGCGATGGTGCGCACACCCAGACCGGTTGCCCCGGCAGCCCACTGCTCAACCGGCGCTTTGCGATAAGTGGCGGAACAGTCAATGTGCAGCCAGCCTTCGCGGTAATTTTCAACAAAGTGCGACAGAAAACCCGCGGCGGTGCTTGCCCCGGCGGGATACGCCGCGCTGCCGGTGTTGTTCAGTTCCGCAAAGTTAGACGGCAGCTGGTTACGGTGGAACTCCGCCAGCGGCAGACGCCAGAACGGTTCATTCTCTTGCGCCGCGCTGGTCAGCAAGCGCCCCGCCAGCGTATCGTCAAAACTGAATAGCGCATGATAGTCGTTACCCAGCGCCGTTTTCGCCGCGCCAGTTAACGTCGCCATATCAATGATTAGCTGCGGGTGTTGCGCGCTGGCGTCAATCAGGCCATCCGCCAGTACCAGTCGCCCTTCCGCATCGGTATTCATGACTTCGACATTCTTACCATTACGGTAGCGAATAATATCACCCAGTTTAAACGCATTGCCGCTGATCAGATTATCGGCGCAGCACAGGAACAGTTTTACGCGTTTATTCAGCCCACGGGTAATAGCGAACGCCAGCGCGCCCGTTACTGTCGCCGCGCCGCCCATATCGGATTTCATTGAGTCCATAAAAGCGCTTTGCTTGATACTGTAGCCGCCGGAGTCAAAGGTGATACCTTTACCGACCAGGCAAGCATAAACCGGCGCATCTTTGTCTCCCGTCGGGTTGTAATCCAGCGCCAGCAGCACTGGCGGACGCTCAGAACCACGGCCTACGGTATGCAACCCCATATAGTTCTGCTCGCGCAGATCTTCGCCTTTGGTGATACGATAAGTGACGCTATCGCACGCGACGCTGCACAGCAGATCCACCGCGCGCTGCGCCAGTTGCTCCGGCCCAAGCTCTTCCGCCGGAGCATTAATGGTGTCGCGCACCCAGTCAATAATGGTCAGGCGGTTATCCAGCTCCTGACGTTGGGCATCGTCTAAATCCGGCCACATTACGGTACGGACGCCTTTTGGTCCTTTGTAACCCGCCCAGAATGCCCAACAACGCTCGGTATCCCATCCTTCGCCTGTCAGCGCGACCTGTTTTATTCCCAGGCCGTCGATTTTACGCGCCGCACGCTGGATCAACCCCAGATCGTCTTTACCGTTAAGATGCAAGGTAATACCGTCGTTATTAATACTGTAAGTGGCTTTATCGCCCCAGCGCGCATCGGCAGGCTGCGTGGAAAGCGTAATTTTCATGGCTTCTGTCATTGTTATTTTCCTTATTAGCAAACGGGCCGCCGTAGGGCAGCCCGTTATTTGACTTACTCTGCTTCATCCAACCAGACTAGCAGAATCGCCTCCAGAATTTTTTCATTGGATGCGTTAGGGTCGTCGTCAAAATCGTCCAGTTCGCAGATCCACTGATGCAGATCGGTGAAACGAACGGTTTTAGGATCGACATCAGGATATGCGTCGTATAACGCTTCACCGATCTCGCGGCTATCGGTCCACTTGAGTCCCATACTACCCTCTGTTAATGCTCACGCGCATGGTTGATTGTGTAACGTGGAATTTCGATAACCAGATCGTCGTCGGTAACGCGGGCCTGGCAGCTCAGTCGACTTTCCGGCTCCAGCCCCCACGCTTTATCCAGCATATCGTCTTCTTCTTCCGAACTTTCCGGCAAGGAGTCGAAGCCTTCACGTACAATACAGTGACAGGTGGTGCAGGCGCACGATTTCTCACAGGCGTGTTCAATCTCGATGCCGTTGCGCAGCGCAACGTCAAGAATGGTTTCACCGGTCTCAGCTTCCAGAACTGCGCCATCCGGACAAAGATCCTGATGAGGCAGAATAACAATCTTCGGCATGTTAAACCTCGTCTACGGAATGGCCTTTCAACGCGCGACGAACCGACTGGTCCATGCGGCGAGCGGCAAATTCCTGGGTTTGTTTATCTACGTTTTTAATGGCTTGTTCTATGGCGTCAACATCATCGCCTTGTGCGACCGCGCTTAAATGTGCGGCGGCATCATCAATGCATTGACGTTCTGCGGCGCTTAACAGCGCGGCGTCGGCAGTTAGCGCGCCGGTCAAACTTTCCAGCACGCGCGCGGCTTCGACTTTTTGCTCCGCCAGCATACGCGCTTTCACGTCCTGCTCGGCAAAACTCATGGAATCCTTGATCATCGAGGCGATTTCGCCATCGGTCAGGCCATAGGAAGGTTTGACCTGAATGGAGGCCTCGACGCCGGTGGATTTTTCCATTGCGGTGACGCTCAACAGGCCATCGGCGTCTACCTGGAAGGTCACGCGAATATGCGCCCCGCCCGCCGGCAGCGGCGGAATCCCGCGCAGCGCAAAGCGCGCCAGCGAACGGCAGTCCTGCACCAGTTCGCGTTCGCCCTGCATCACATGGATAGACATCGCAGTCTGACCGTCTTTGAAGGTGGTGAAATCCTGCGCGCGCGCCACCGGGATAGTGGTGTTGCGCGGAATGACTTTTTCCACCAGGCCGCCCATCGTCTCCAACCCAAGAGAGAGTGGAATCACGTCCAGCAGCAGCATTTCGCTGTCCGGCTTGTTGCCGACCAGAATATCGGCCTGAATCGCTGCGCCGATAGCGACCACTTTATCCGGGTCGATAGCGGTTAACGGCGTGCGGCCAAAAAATTCGCCCACCCGCTCACGCACCAGCGGTACACGGGTCGAACCGCCGACCATGACCACTTCCAGAACGTCCTGGGGCTCAACGCCGGCATCTTTCAATGCGCGACGGCAGGCCAATAGCGTGCGCTTAACCAGCGCGGAAATGAGATCGTTAAACTGCTCGCGAGTGATCTCCCCCTGCCAGCCCGCAACGTTAACGCGAACGGTATCGGCATCGCTTAAGGCGATTTTCGCCGCAATCGCGGCATCCAGCAGTTCGCGCTGAACGCGATTGTCGCTACGATCGGCAATTCCCGCCTGCTCGCGAATATAGTCCGCCAGCAGATGGTCAAAGTCGTCGCCGCCGAGCGCAGAATCACCGCCCGTCGCCAGCACTTCAAACACCCCGCGGCTCAGGCGTAAAATAGAGATATCGAAGGTACCGCCGCCGAGATCGTAAACAGCAATAACGCCTTCTTTGCCTGAGTCCAGACCGTAGGCAATCGCCGCCGCCGTCGGTTCGTTGAGCAGGCGTAGCACATGCAGGCCTGCCAGCCGCGCGGCGTCTTTCGTCCCCTGACGTTGGGCATCATCGAAATAGGCGGGAACGGTAATCACCACGCCATCCAGCTCGCCGGAGAGCGATTCGCTAGCCCGCGCGGCCAGCGCTTTGAGAATATCAGCCGATACGCGTACCGGATTGAGCAATCCAGCCGCCGTGTCAATCATCGGCAGCCCATTAACGCTTGCCTTAAACCGGTAAGGCAGATGCGGATAGCGCGCCTGGATATCCGCCAGCGAGCGTCCCATCATGCGTTTCACAGAGCTGATAGTGTTGGCCGTATCCTGCGCGGCATTGTCGCGCGCAGCGTAACCGACCGTATGGCCCTGCTGCTGATAGTGAACCACTGAAGGCAACAGGTGGCGCCCTTCGTGGTCAGGCAGAGTTTCCGCCTGGCCGCTGCGAACCGTCGCAACCAGAGAGTTGGTAGTGCCTAAGTCGATGCCCGCCGCCAGACGACGCTGATGCGGCGCGGCGCTCAGACCAGGCTCACTAATTTGTAATAAGGCCATGTTAGATTCCAGTTAAAAATCGAGCAGCTTTTCTTCGAGTTGTTCTGCGCTGCTTCGCAGTTTATCGAGAAACCGCAGTTTGCGTACCGTATCCGCCGCCGCGTCCCACGCGGCGTTGTCCAACTGTTCCACCATTTGCTGAAGACGAGCATCAAACATCTTTTGTACGCGTTTGATGAAGCTTTCCAGCCGCACGTCGTCTTTTGATTGTTCGATATCGTCCAGCTCTTCGCGAAGCGTGAGTTGTTCCATCAGAAACGCGGTGTCGCGTACCGTATGTTGCTCGCTGGCCAGATCGAACCCGTGTAAGGAGAGCAGATACTCCGCGCGCGTCAAAGGGTGACGCAGCGTTTGCCAGGCCTGGTTGATCGTGGCGGATTGCTGGACGGCGGCAAGCTGCTGCGCCTGGGTGCCGTTGGCAAATTTGTCAGGGTGATACTGGCGTTGCAGATCCTGAAAACGAAGGCTCAGCGCCTGGGTGTCAATCTGATAACGGGCTGGTAAGCCAAAGAGGGTGAAGTAATCCATAACATTCTCAGGGATAGCCTGTCAGAACAAACCCCACACGCAGGCGACCACGGTGGGGTTATACCTTCTTACTTCGCGCCGCAGATGCGTTGTCTGCGCGGGTTCCCCCAGTCATTTACTCAAGTAAGCGCCTGGGGATTCACTCGATTGCCGCTTTTCTGCAGCACGAATGCTCGGTATAACAGCGGAACACGGTTACACGTGGAAGCTTTCGCCGCAACCACACTCATCTTTCACATTCGGGTTGGAGAATTTAAACCCTTCGTTCAGACCTTCTTTTACGAAGTCCAGCTGTGTACCGTCCAGAAATTGCAGGCTCTTGCCGTCAACCACTACCTTAACGCCTTTGTCTTCAAACACGGTGTCTTCCGCCGTTGGCTCGTCAACAAATTCCAGTACATAAGCCATACCTGAGCAGCCGGAGGTTCTCACGCCCAGACGCAGACCAAACCCTTTACCACGGTTGGCCAGGAAGGTATTAACTCGCGCTGCTGCACTGTCGCTAAGTGTAATCGACATAACAAAACCTCAATGTTAACGTTCTATTTTATTTCGCTTCGCGTTTGCTTTTGTAATCCGCAATAGCGGCTTTAATCGCGTCTTCCGCCAGAATAGAGCAGTGAATTTTCACCGGCGGCAGCTCCAGTTCGTCTGCAATGTCGGTGTTTTTAATCGCCTGCGCTTCGTCCAGGGATTTCCCTTTCACCCACTCCGTTACCAGAGAACTGGAGGCGATAGCGGAACCGCAGCCGTAAGTCTTGAAGCGCGCGTCTTCAATGATACCTTCATCGTTAACTTTAATCTGCAACTTCATGACGTCGCCGCAGGCCGGAGCGCCAACCATGCCGCTTCCCACGTTATCGTCGTTGTTGTCAAACGACCCTACGTTACGCGGGTTCTCATAGTGATCGATTACTTTTTCGCTGTAAGCCATTATAAATTCTCCTGATTCCGATACCGATTAATGATGTGCCCATTCGATGCTGTTCAGATCCACACCCTGCTTGTACATTTCCCACAGTGGAGAAAGGTCACGCAGACGGCCAATGGATTTACGTACCAGATCAATGGTGTAGTCGATCTCTTCTTCAGTGGTAAAACGACCTAAAGAGAAACGGATAGAGCTATGCGCCAGCTCGTCATTCATGCCCAACGCGCGCAGCACGTAGGACGGTTCCAGACTGGCGGATGTACAGGCGGAACCGGAAGAGACCGCCAGGTCTTTCAGCGCCATGATCAGCGACTCGCCTTCAACGTAGTTAAAGCTCACGTTGAGAATGTTTGGCGCGCCCTGCTCAAGGTCGCCGTTCAGGTAAACTTCTTCAATATCTTTGATACCGTTCCACAGACGGTTACGCAGACCGCGCAGACGGGCCATTTCGGTCTCCATCTCTTCTTTCGCGATACGGTAAGCTTCGCCCATGCCGACGATCTGGTGGACAGGCAGAGTACCAGAGCGCATACCGCGTTCGTGCCCGCCGCCATGCATCTGCGCTTCAATGCGAATACGCGGCTTACGACGCACATACAGGGCGCCAATGCCTTTCGGACCATAAATTTTATGACCGGAGAAGGACATCAGATCCACTTTCAGTTGGCTCAGATCGATAGGCAGTTTGCCCACGCTCTGGGTGGCGTCAACGTGGTAGATGATACCGCGCGCGCGGCACATTTCGCCGATGGTCGCGATATCCTGCACCACGCCGATTTCGTTGTTCACGTGCATGATGGAAACCAGAATGGTGTCGTCACGCATCGCTGCTTCGAGCTCGTTGAGATCGATGATGCCGTTGCGCTGCGGTGCCAGGTAGGTCACTTCAAACCCTTCGCGCTCAAGCTGACGGCAGGTGTCCAGCACCGCTTTGTGCTCGGTCTTGCTGGTGATGATGTGCTTGCCTTTTTTCTGATAAAAGTTGGCAGCGCCTTTGATCGCCAGGTTATCGGACTCCGTCGCCCCTGAGGTAAAGACGATTTCACGCGGGTCGGCGCCGACCAGTTCAGCAATCTGGTTGCGGGCGATATCGACGGCTTCTTCAGCCTGCCAGCCGAAACGGTGTGAACGAGACGCCGGGTTCCCAAAGGTTCCGTCCAGGGTCAGAAACTGCATCATTTTCTCGGCAACACGCGGGTCCACCGGCGTGGTTGCGGAGTAGTCGAGATAAATCGGTAATTTCATTGCTCTTAAACTCCGTACATCACTCAATGCAAGGAATCAGGCAACCGGCTGGATGTACGACCGTGTTGACGGGACGTCCGCGTCCCGGCCTGATTCTGAATTCTTTTTTACGCTTCATCCTTCAGACGACCGCGGCATTCACCGCATGAGGCCGCCAGAAGAGATGGCGTAATATTTTAATTAAGCGCGTAATTTAACGTCGATAGCGTCCTGCGCACGACCACTGGCGCGCGGCGCGTCATGCGTGTGCTGGCGACCAGACACATCCAGAACTTCCTGGTTATTCACCAGCTCGCCTAAAGTAATATTGTTGAGAAAACCGGTCAGACGATCGCTTAAATCACGCCACAGCGCATGGGTCAGGCATTTATCGCCGCCCTGGCAGCCGCCTTTGCCCTGGCAACGGGTCGCGTCAACGGATTCATCAACCGCGCTGATCACTTCGCCGACCGCGATACTGCCAGCATCTTTACCCAGCAGATAACCGCCGCCCGGCCCGCGTACGCTGGAAACCAGACCGTTTTTACGTAAACGGGAAAATAGCTGTTCCAGATAAGAAAGGGAAATCCCCTGACGTTCAGAAATATCAGCCAACGGTACCGGGCCCGCTTCGGAGTTGAGCGCAACGTCTAACATTGCGGTCACGGCATAACGCCCTTTAGATGTCAGTCTCATGTCTTACTTAACCTCAAACTCGCCCCTGCCCGGGGTTTTTTATTGTAAAATGGGGGTATTGCATAGCAGGGACAAGTCTGACATTCCCGAGTAATTTGGTCAACTATTTACTTGAGTAAATTAGTCAGGTATTTAGCGTTCCGTGCGGTATTGACGCGGTTACTTGCCTTTATTCTGCTGCTCAATAGACGCCAGAATCCCACGCAGAATATTCAACTCCTGGCTTTCCGGGCGGGCGCGGGTAAACAGACGGCGCAATTTATTCATCACCTGCCCCGGATGGTTTTCGCGAATAAAGCCAGTGGAGAGCAACGTCTGCTCCAGATGGCCGTAGAAACGTTCAAGATCGTCCACCAGCGGATACGGCGTCTCTTCATGATCTGCCGCGTCGCCGTTTTCCTGCGTCGCCAGCCAGGCCATACGGACTTCATACGCGATGACCTGTACCGCCATCGCCAGATTCAACGAGCTGTACTCCGGGTTAGCGGCAATCGCGACGTGATAATGGCATTTTTGCAACTCATCGTTAGTCAGCCCGACACGCTCACGACCAAAAACCAGCGCAACCGGCGTATTTGCCGCTTCCGCCACGCTTTTTAAGCCGCACTCGCGCGGATCAAGCATCGGCCACGGCAAAGTACGGGAACGGGCGCTGGTGCCGACCACCAGGCTACAGCCAGCCAACGCTTCATCCAGCGTATCGACGATCTGCGCATTACCGATCACATCGCTGGCGCCCGCCGCCAGGGCGATGGCCTGGGAGTCCGGTTTCACCAACGGGTTTACCAGCCACAGGTTAGTTAAGCCCATGGTTTTCATAGCGCGAGCCACAGAGCCCATATTGCCGGTGTGGGAGGTTTCCACCAGCACAATTCGAATGTTTTGCAGCATTGTCTTTCTTCAGCTAAAGATTATTCTGACATCTTACCATAAAACCAAGACAGATTCCGATCTCGCTGCTATACTCTGCGCCGTTTTCCCGTTCTTTAACATCCAGTGAGAGAGACCGATGCATCCGATGCTGACCATCGCCGTGCGCGCAGCGCGCAAGGCGGGTAATGTAATTGCCAAAAACTATGAAACTCCGGACGCTGTAGAAGCGAGCCAAAAAGGCAGTAACGATTTTGTGACCAATGTAGATAAGGCCGCTGAAGCGGTAATTATCGACACCATTCGCAAATCTTACCCGCAACACACTATTATCACCGAAGAAAGCGGTGAGCACGTTGGCACAGATCAGGATGTTCAATGGGTTATCGATCCGCTGGATGGCACCACCAACTTCATCAAACGTCTGCCACACTTCTCCGTTTCCATTGCCGTACGCATTAAAGGCCGTACTGAAGTGGCTGTCGTTTACGATCCGATGCGTAACGAACTGTTCACCGCCACCCGCGGTCAGGGCGCGCAGCTGAACGGCTACCGTCTGCGCGGCAGTACCGCTCGCGATCTGGACGGCACTATTCTCGCTACCGGCTTCCCGTTCAAAGCCAAACAATACGCGACCACCTACATTAATATTATCGGCAAGCTGTTCACCGAATGCGCCGATTTCCGCCGCACCGGTTCCGCCGCGCTGGATCTGGCCTATGTGGCTGCAGGTCGTGTCGATGGTTTCTTTGAAATTGGCCTTCGTCCGTGGGATTTCGCAGCGGGCGAACTGCTGGTTCGTGAAGCGGGCGGTATCGTCAGCGATTTCACCGGCGGTCATAACTACATGATGACCGGTAATATCGTGGCGGGGAATCCGCGCGTCGTTAAAGCCATGCTGGCGAATATGCGCGACGAACTGAGCGATGCGCTGAAGCGCTAAGTCTCTTCGGCGGATGGGGCCACTCATCCGCCGTGCCTTTTCAGGCGTTTTTCCTAAACACAGCCTCATCGCTTTACTTGCCTGCATGTTTTTGTACGATCGCTCCCTGCTCCGCTATTGGCATAAAGCGGCAAGGAAGCGAACATGACCCTTCAACATACCCGACGCATCGTCAAATCCCTTTTTATTCTGTTTATTATTGTGGTCTGTATTTACCTGCTACCCCGCGTAGCGATCAATGCCTTTTATTACCCGGACAATAAAGTCTATGGACCAACCCCTGCCGAAGCTGAATCCATTACCTTTACCGCCAAAGATGGCACGCATCTGCACGGCTGGTTTATTCCCACTGCTTTCGGCAGGCCGGAAAACGCCGTCGCGACGGTGATTCATGTCCATGGCAACGCCGGAAATATGTCGGCGCACTGGCCGTTAGTCAGTTGGCTGCCAGAACGCAACGTAAACCTGTTTATGTTTGATTACCGTGGTTTTGGCGAATCTGAGGGTACCCCATCACAAGAAGGGCTACTGGACGATACGAAAAGCGCGATAGATTATGTGCGGCATCGTGCCGACGTTAACCCCGAGCGCCTGATACTGCTGGGGCAGAGCCTGGGCGGTAATAATGTGCTGGCCGCCGTAGGCCACTGCGTAGGCTGCGCAAATATGCGCTACGCCGACCAGGCGGGGATACGTGCGATTATCCTCGACTCAACGTTTTTATCCTATTCCTCCATCGCCAACCAGATGATCCCGGGCAGCGGCTATTTGCTTGATGACCGCTATAGCGCGGATCGCAATATCGCCAGCGTCAGCCCCATTCCGGTATTGATTCTTCATGGCACGGCAGACCATGTTATTCCCTGGCAGGACAGTGAGAAATTGTATGCCCTCGCCCGGGAGCCCAAACAAAAAATCTTCATTCCTGACGGCGATCACATTGATGCTTTTTCCGGACGTTATGCAAACCTTTACCGTGATGCAATGATTAAATTTATTCAGACCGCGCTATCCGCTAAATAGCGCGACGCTGTATATATGCATATTTTATGATTAAGAATATATTTATTATACCGATAGTAAAAACCATTTTTTCCCGTTAGCGAAGGCAGTGGATTAGCGCTAGCGTAACAGTAATATTCAACTGATTTTTATAACAATTTATTTTCATTTGTTTTTCCTGAATATTACTGTGGAGTATGTGATGGCTATCAAAATTACGCCTGACGAGTTTAGTTTGCTTATCCAGCGATTAAACAAAAAATGGCGCGTGTTTGCCCCGTCCGCAGAGTTTCGCGGCGGACGTTTTTCCGACACTGACAACATTATTTATCAACGGATTAGCGGCTGGCGCGATCTCATCTGGCACGAGAAATCGCACATGTCGCCGAATACCATAATTGCCCCTATCACCGAAACGCTCTTTTATTTCGATAAAGACACCATCCAAATTGCCGAGACAGACACTTCCCCGATAATCATCTTTGCCCGCGCCTGCGACATTAACGCCATGTCGCGGCTGGATTATATGTATTTATCAAATGGGAATAATTCCGATTACAGTTATCAACTGCTACGGGAGCATATTCGTTTCGTCCTTATTGAGTGTGAAGAAAGCTTCGAAAATTGTTTCTGCGTCTCAATGGGTACTAATAAAACTGACTGTTATAGCGCCGCCATGCGTTTTAGCGATGAGGGCGCGCTTGTCAGCATCCGCGATCCCTTTATCGAGGCGGCGATACAAGGGCTGGGGCAGGAGGCTGACTATACCCCCTCTTTCGTCAGCGAAAACCGGGAAACCGTCGTCACGCCGGACAGCGTTTGCCGCGATCCGCAAAAAATTCGCGACATTCTCACCCGCCATCCGCTATGGGACGCCTACGACAGCCGCTGCATCAGTTGTGGCCGCTGCACTACCGGATGCCCAACCTGTACCTGCTATAGCGTCTTTGACATCGCCTATGATGAAAATCCGCAGCGCGGCGAACGCCGTCGCCAGTGGGCAAGCTGCATGGTGCCGGGCTTTAGCGACATGGCCGGCGGTCATGGTTTTCGCGAAAAACCCGGCGAGCGTCTGCGCTACCGCGCCCTGCATAAGGTCAATGACTACAAAGCGCGCAACGGCATTGAACATATGTGCGTCGGCTGCGGCCGCTGCGACGATCGCTGCCCGCAATACATCAAATTTTCTTTGATTATCAATAAAATGACCGCTGCCGTTCGGCAGGCGCTGGCAGAGGAGGCATAACGCATGTCACATTGTTCCTGTCATGATAAACCGCAGCACAGTTTGCTGCCTGCGGCGTACCGCATCCTCAGTATTACTCGCCACACGCCGCTGGAGTGGAATTTCCGCGTGGCCGTCGATTTTCCTGCGCACTGGGGGCAATTTGTTGAGGTGTCGCTGCCGCGCGTCGGCGAAGCGCCCATCTCCGTTTCCGACTACGGCGACGGCTGGATAGATCTGCTGATCCGTAATGTCGGAAAAGTGACCAGCGCCCTCTTTACGCTGAAAGAAGGCGACAACGTGTGGCTACGCGGCTGCTATGGCAATGGCTATCCGGTCGATACGCTGCGCCATAAACCCTTACTGGTTGTCGCAGGCGGCACGGGCGTCGCGCCGGTGAAAGGCTTAATGCGCTATTTCGTTGAGAATCCCCAGGAAATTGGTCAACTGGATATGATTCTCGGCTATAAAAATCGCGATTGCGTGCTGTACAAAGAAGAAATGGCGACGTGGCGCGGCAAACATAATCTGGTGCTCACGCTGGATGAAGGCGAGGCTGATGACCGTTACCAGATTGGTCGGGTGACCGATCGGCTTGCCGACATGACGCTTAGCGATATCGACACCATGCAGGCCATCGTCGTTGGGCCGCCAATAATGATTACCTTTACCGTAAAAATGCTGCTGCAAAAAGGGCTCAAGCCGGAGCAAATTTGGGTGGACTACGAACGCCGGATGGCCTGCTCCGTCGGGAAGTGCGGCCACTGCCGTATGGGCGAAGTGTATGTCTGCACCGACGGCCCGATATTTAACTACGCTGTCGCGCAACGTTTTGCCGATTAAGGAGAACATCATGAGCATTGATATTGATATCATTAAAGCCCGTGCGAAAAACGAATATCGCCTGTCAAAAGTGCGCGGCGAAGCCATGATCAGCGTCCGCATTCCCGGTGGTATTTTGCCTGCGCATTTGCTAACGGTGGCGCGTGACATCGCCGAAACCTGGGGCAACGGACAAATTCACCTCACTACCCGCCAGAAGCTGGCGATGCCGGGTATCCGTTACGAAGATATCGACAACGTGAACGCTGCGCTGGAGCCGTTTCTTCGCGAGATTGAAATAGAACTGTGCGACGTCCAGGTTGAGGATACCAAAGCGGGCTATCTCGCTATTGGCGGGCGAAATATTGTCGCCTGTCAGGGGAACCGCATTTGCCAGAAAGCCAACACTGACACGACCGGTCTGTCCCGTCGTCTTGAAAAACTGGTCTATCCCAGCCCTTATCATCTCAAAACGGTCATCGTTGGCTGCCCGAATGATTGCGCGAAGGCGTCAATGGCCGATCTGGGAATTATTGGCGTGGCGAAAATGCGCTTCACTGCCGATCGCTGTATCGGTTGCGGCGCCTGCGTGAAGGCCTGTAGTCACCACGCGGTAGGCTGCCTGGCGCTGAAGAACGGCAAAGCGGTCAAAGAAGAGTCCGCCTGTATCGGCTGCGGCGAGTGCGTGCTGGCCTGTCCGACGCTGGCCTGGCAACGTAAGCCGGATCAGCTCTGGCAAGTCCGTCTGGGCGGACGCACCAGTAAAAAGACGCCGCGCGTCGGCAAGCTCTTCCTCAACTGGGTGACTGAAGATGTGATAAAGCAGGTGATCGTTAACCTGTATGAATTTGAAAAAGAGATGCTCGGCGGAAAACCGATCTATCTCCATATGGGCCATCTGATCGACAAAGGCGGCTACCTGCGTTTTAAAGAACGGGTACTGCGCGGCGTTCAGCTCAATCCGGAAGCGATGGTCGCCGAACGCATTTACTGGGCCGAAGACGAATCCGTCGCGCGGATGCATCTCAAACCCGCCGGGCACTAATCAACCACGCCATGGCCGCAGCCCGCCCACAGGCTGCGGCACGCTAAACCACATGACCAGCGCCGCAACAAGCAGTATGACCCCTCCGGCCAGCGCCAGCGTTGACCAGCCTACCTGCCGCCATAACGCTGGCGCTTTGTTTCCACTGAGCTTCACCGCCAGAGCACGAAAAGTGTGTACCAGCAACGCCAGCGAGGTAATCGTTAGCGAGGTTCCCGCCGCCATCGCCAGTACCGACGCCATTCCCCAGCTAAAAACGCCAATCACTTTACTGAATAACAGCACCATTATCGCGCCGGAACAGGGCCGCATCCCCATAGACAGTACGATCATGAATCGCGCGCGCCAGTCATCGCCGCTATGCAATTGTTCCTGCGTCGGTAGATGCTGATGTCCGCAGCCGCATTTTTCATGGTGAACATGGCGCGGCGTAAAAGCGATAAAGACAGGTTTACGTAGCAGCGCGCGTAACCTTTTTATGGCCCGCCAGCACAGCAAAATGCCCAGCCCGCCAACTAACGCATAGCTCCCCTTTTCCAGCCAGAAGCCGCTCAGATGGAGCTGCCTGGCCGGAAGTTGCAATACGGTCAGCACGCCCACCACCAACCCGATAGCCACGAACCCCTGTAATAACGCGGCGGCGAGGGTTAACACGATACTTGATTTCAGCTTCGAAGGATGCGTCGCCAGCCATGTCGCGATCACCACTTTGCCGTGTCCCGGCCCCAGCGCATGAAGCACGCCATACATAAAACTCAGCAGAAGCAACGATCTGCCCGCCCGCTCAGGATGCGTCGACACCGCGTTAAGCAGCGCGCTCAACTGCTGATTCACGTCCCGCTGCCAAAGAGCGCTTTTCAACATCACCTGCGGCCAGGCCTGCCATATCCACAGACCGCCAACCAGCATCAGCAGCAGGAATAACGCCAATGGCCACAGCGAGAGCCAGCGCCGCCCCGGAGTGCGTTGAGAAAAAATTACTGACATTGCAAGGTCACCGTTTGGGCAAACTGTTTACCTAAATCCATATCCTCCGGCGGCGCGTCCTCTTTATCCAGCGACTGGGCGAAACGTAGTGTCTCTTCGCCGGGCGCAGGAGTATAAACCTGAATCCGACACTTTTCGCGCAGCGGTTCCGGCATCGTGATATCGCTGTCCTGGTCATAATGCATATCGACATAATAAGAGGGATCAAACGTTGAAAAGGTATAAGTCTGTCCGCTTAACGGCTGCGGTTCAGCCAGCGGCAGCGTAAAGGTCAATACCGCCTGATGCGCGTCACGCGTCATACCGTATTCTGTCGGCCTGTTTTTAAACTTCACTTTCGCGCCATTGCGCCACACTTCTGTAAAGTAGTGCTGCCCAAGTACGTTAGCCATCACTTCCGCCGCCAACTTTTTCCATATTTCTGACCCCGGTGCCGCGTTTCCGGCGTCATACAGCAGATCTGCGGACGTCAGCGCGTCCATTGTCCAGCGCATTTTTAACGCCACAAATTGCTCATTTTCACTGACCACCTGCGTTTGCAGACGGATGAAGCTGTGCGGATGCGCCGCCGCCACGAAAGATAAAACGGCAAGAAATAGTGTTAAGGCGCTGCGTTTCACTGGCTTCATCTGTTCCTCGCGATAAAAATTCTGTGACGTTCCTCAGCATTCCTGGCCTAAAAGCACGCTTATCACATTTTTCACGCGCAAACTTTAGCTATCCTTACCAGACAAACTAACGGGAGACCTGACAGATGATGCCGACAATTGCCCCACCATCTGTACTTTCCGCTCCCCAGCGCCGCTGTCAGGTATTGCTGACGCTTTTCCAGCCGGAGCCAATTGCCACGGTGGAAATCTTCAGCGCGCTTAATGGCGTTGATGATGATACTGCCCGTGAGGATATCACTGAGACAAGCCTGGAGATCCAGCGCTATCATCGCCTTGCCATCACAACATGCCAGAACGGTTGCTATCGGATCGAAGGTACAGCACTCGATCAGCGCCTTTGCCTTTTACACTGGCTCAGGCGCGGCCTGCGTTTATGCCCGACCTTCGTCACGCAACAGTTTACCCCGGCCTTAAAAAACGCGCTAAAACAGCGCGGTATCGCGCGTCCGCTGTATGATGATATTAATCTTCACGCGCTCATCAATCTGTGCGCCCGCCGGTTGCAAAAACCATTTGAACATCGCGACGTGCAGTTCCTGCGTCTCTTTTTACAGTATTGTCTGCTACAACACCATGCCGGCATCACCCCGGAATTCAACCCTGTGCAGCAGATTTGGGCGCAGTCGTGCGCGGAATATCCACTCGCCCAGGAAATTGGTCGTCACTGGCAGCGCCACGTGATGCAGGCCGCACCGCTCAATGAAGCGCTGTTTATGGCGTTACTGTTTTCAATGATTCGCCTCCCCGACCCGATTCGCGACACGCATCAACGGGCGCAGCAACTGCGACTGGAAGTGGCGCGGCTGGTGCTGCGCTTTCGAGAAAAAGGGAACGTACGCTTCAGCGACGAACAAGGGCTTAACGATCAGCTGTATGTCCATCTCGCCCAGGCGCTGAACCGAAGTTTATTCACGATTGGCATCGATAATACGCTTCCGGAAGAGTTTAACCGTCTTTATCCGCGTCTGGTTCGCACCACACGTGAGGCGCTCGCCGGGTTTGAAGCCGAATATGGTATCCACTTTTCCGAGGAAGAGACGGGGCTGGTGGCAGTGATTTTCGGCGCCTGGCTAATGCAGGATAACGATTTGCATGAGAGACAGATCGTATTGTTAGCAGATAAAAATGATGCGCTGGAGACGCATATTGAGCAGCAACTGCGTGAACTGACCCTATTGCCGCTGAATATCAGACGGATATCGCTCCAGGCGTTTCAAAAAGAGGGATGCCCGCGCGGCGTAGCGCTGATTGTTACCCCTTACGCCACGCCGCTACCGCTCTTCTCACCGCCGTTAATTCATGCGGATCGCACCCTCACAGCGCACCAGCAGCAGCAGATCCGCAAGATCCTGGAATCATGACGCGGCAACCACTTTGGGCCGAAGGAAGATAGCGGGCAATGCCACCAGCGCCATAATCCAGAACACGCCGCCGCCCAGATGTTGATACAGAAAACCGGCAAATACCGTCATAATCGCGATGCTGCCGCCCATCGCCACAGCGGAATAGACGGCCTGCAAACGAATCACCTCGCTTCCCTGACGCGCAGCGATATAGCGCATGGCGGCCAGATGGCAAACGGTAAACGTGCCACAGTGCAGGATTTGTATCACAATCAGCCACGGCAACGCCGTACTCCAGCCCATCAGTCCCCAGCGTACCACCCCGCACACAGCGGAAAGCAACAGCAAGTCGCGGGCGCTAAACCGGCGGAATAGCTTTTTACTCAGGGCAAAAATGATCACTTCCGCCACCACGCCCAACGACCATAAATAGCCGACCGCCGATGCTGAATAGCCAGCCCCCTGCCAGTAGATGGCGCTAAAACCGTAGTAGGCGGCGTGCGCCCCTTGCAGCAAACAGACGCAGGCCAGAAAACGCCAACTTTGTGCCACCAGCGTACGCCAGGCGGGCCAGCCTGCGCTCTCCTGCTGACGACTTTCCCCTTGCGGCGGCACGCTGGGACGTAACAACATACCCAGCAACATCGAGGCGACGCCGAGCGTCAGTAGCGCCAGAATCGCCTGGTAATCGTATAAACTCACCAGCTTACCGGTCAGCGCCGACCCTATCACGAAGGCGATGGACCCCCACAGCCGCACCCGACCATAGTCCAGGGTAATTTGCTTTTGCCAGGTATTGGCCAGCGCATCGGTCAGCGGCACCAGTGGTGAAAAGAAGAGGTTAAACCCAACCATCACCACCATTAGCCACGCGACATGCGTTCCTGCCCAAAATGCCAGCGCAAATACCAGCGTCAGCAATGCCAGTACGCGCAGCGCGGAGATCAACCGCGAAGGATCGCTTACGCGAGGCGCAATGAGCAGACTACCGAGAAAACGCGCGACCAGACCCACGCCCAGAAGAAGACCGATGGTTTCCGGCGTTAGCCCAAGACCTTTGAGCCAGACGCTCCAGAAGGGCAGAAAAATACCGTAACTAAAGAAGTAGGTGAAATAACTGAGCGCCAGCCAGCGCGTGGAATGCAATGCCATGATTCCCTCCCGTTTGGAGGCGATAGTCTGGCGGTAAACGGTTGCGCTGGCAAGGGTAACATAAGGTTAACAGGCGGAGGGAGAAGTTCAAACGGCAACGCCGCCGGATAATGACTTCCGGCGGCGTCACGTTATGGCGCATAAGTAATGCCCGACAGACGCAGCGCCATCGGGACATTTACACAACACAAACGCTTACGCGTAAACCGGGAAGCGGGCGCAGATATCCAGTACTTTCGCTTTCACGCGTTCAATGGTGGCTTCATCATTGATGTTGTCCAGCACGTCACACATCCAGCCAGCCAGCTCTTTCACTTCCGCTTCTTTGAAGCCGCGACGAGTAACCGCCGGAGAACCAATACGGATACCGGAGGTCACGAACGGGCTCTTAGGATCGTTCGGCACGCTGTTTTTGTTCACCGTGATGTTAGCACGGCCCAGCGCGGCGTCAGCTTCTTTACCGGTCAGGTTTTTATCCACCAGGTCCAGCAGGAACAGGTGGTTCTCAGTGCCGCCAGACACCACTTTGTAGCCGCGGTTCAGGAACACTTCTACCATCGCTTTGGCGTTTTTCGCCACCTGCTGCTGGTAAACTTTGAACTCCGGCTCCATCGCTTCTTTCAGTGCTACCGCTTTACCCGCGATCACGTGCATCAGCGGGCCGCCCTGCGCGCTTGGGAACACGGCGGAGTTCAGTTTTTTGTACAGCTCTTCATCGCCGCCCTTCGCCAGGATCAGGCCGCCGCGCGGACCCGCCAGGGTTTTGTGGGTGGTGGTGGTGACAACGTGAGCATGGGGAACCGGGTTCGGGTAAACGCCTGCGGCAATCAGGCCCGCCACGTGCGCCATGTCGACAAACAGGTATGCGCCGATGCTGTCAGCGATTTCACGCATTTTTGCCCAGTCAACCACGCCGGAGTAGGCAGAGAAGCCACCGATAATCATCTTCGGCTTATGCTCTTTGGCCAGCTTCGCCATCTCGTCATAGTCAATTTTACCGGACTCATCGATACCGTAAGGTACGATGTTGTACAGTTTACCGGAGAAGTTAACCGGGGAGCCGTGAGTCAGGTGGCCGCCCTGCGCCAGGTTCATACCCAGAACGGTATCGCCCGGTTGCAGCAGCGCGGTGTAAACAGCGAAGTTAGCCTGAGAACCGGAGTGCGGCTGCACGTTAGCGTAGTCGGCGCCGAACAGTTCTTTCGCGCGGTCGATAGCCAGCTGCTCAACGACATCAACGTATTCGCAACCGCCGTAGTAGCGCTTGCCCGGATATCCTTCAGCGTATTTGTTGGTCAGCTGAGACCCCTGCGCCTGCATCACGCGCGGGCTGGTGTAGTTTTCGGAGGCGATCAGTTCGATGTGCTCTTCCTGACGTACTTTTTCCTGCTCCATAGCCTGCCACAATTCGGCATCATAATCGGCAATGTTCATTTCACGCTTTAACATCCGCATCTCCTGACTCAGCTAACAATAAAATTTGTGCCTGAAAAGGCAGTCCGTGGGACTTCGGCCAACAGTATAACCGAATCATTCTTCGATAACAGGTCTTGACAAAGGTTTTTACGCAAACGATTACCTATGCGTCAGATAAGGGTTTCCTGAACGAGAGCCTGACGAATTTCAACGGATTTCTTTTCAGCTTTGTGATGCAGATTTTTCACGTTGTTACATCCATAACGTAAAGCAGAGAAGATCCATTTACAATGCAAGGGTATTTTTATAAGATGCATTTGATATACATCATTAGATTTTCACATAAAGGAAGCACGTATGCTTGACGCACAAACCATCGCTACAGTAAAGGCCACCATTCCCCTGCTGGTTGAAACAGGACCGAAACTGACCGCCCACTTCTACGACCGTATGTTTACGCATAACCCGGAGCTCAAAGAAATCTTCAATATGAGCAACCAGCGTAACGGCGATCAGCGCGAAGCCCTGTTTAATGCTATCGCGGCCTACGCCAGCAATATCGAAAATTTACCGGCGTTGCTGCCGGCGGTAGAAAAAATCGCGCAGAAGCACACCAGCTTCCAGATTAAGCCGGAGCAGTACAACATCGTCGGGACGCATCTGCTGGCGACGCTGGACGAAATGTTCAACCCAGGCCAGGAAGTGCTGGACGCGTGGGGCAAAGCCTATGGCGTACTGGCTAACGTCTTTATTCATCGGGAAGCCGAGATTTATCACGAGAACGCCAGCAAAGACGGCGGCTGGGAAGGCACGCGCCCCTTCCGCATCGTTGCGAAAACCCCGCGTAGCGCACTGATCACCAGCTTTGAGTTTGAACCGGTCGACGGCGGTACGGTGGCGGAATACCGTCCCGGGCAGTATCTGGGTGTCTGGCTGAAGCCGGAAGGTTTTGCGCATCAGGAGATCCGCCAATATTCACTGACCCGTAAACCCGATGGCAAAGGGTACCGGATTGCCGTGAAGCGTGAAGACGGCGGCCAGGTATCAAACTGGTTACACCATCACGCCAGCGTAGGCGATGTGGTGCATCTGGCTGCGCCGGCAGGTGACTTCTTTATGAATGTCGCCGCTGATACCCCCGTTTCGCTGATTTCCGCTGGCGTCGGCCAGACGCCGATGTTGGCGATGCTCGATACGCTGGCGAAAGGACAGCATACCGCGCAGGTGAACTGGTTCCACGCGGCGGAGAACGGCGACGTTCATGCGTTTGCCGACGAAGTGAGCGAGCTGGGCCGTACACTGCCGCGTTTCACTGCCCATACCTGGTACCGCGAGCCGACCGAGGCCGATCGCACCCAACGCCTCTTCGACAGCGAAGGGCTGATGGATTTAAGCAAACTGGAAGCCGCGATCAGCGATCCGGCAATGCAGTTCTATCTTTGCGGCCCGGTAGGCTTTATGCAGTTTGCCGCAAAACAACTGGTTTCCCTTGGCGTGAATCACGAAAACATTCATTACGAATGCTTCGGCCCGCATAAAGTGCTGTAATTGCAAGAAATCCTCTGAAAAAACGGGCGTTATCGTTAAGGCGAACGCCCGTTTTCCTCCCCGTTCCCCTGCTTATTGCGCTGCTTTTTATGCCTTTCTTTTACAAAAAAGGGGAATAAAAAAAGTCTGTGCAAATCGTGTTATTATTAACGTTTGACTTAGCTCGTTAGGGCATCTTTTTATGCAGCAACCTGTTGTACGCATTGGAGAGTGGCTGGTTACACCTTCTGTTAATCAGATCAGTCGCCAGGGACGTCAGATTACTCTTGAACCACGGCTGATCGATCTTCTGATGTATTTTGCGCATCATCCGGATGAAGTGTTAAGCCGGGATAACATTATTGATCATGTCTGGATGCGCACCATCGTGACCAACCATGTTGTCACCCAAAGCATTTCTGAACTACGCAAATCATTAAGAGATGGCGGAGACAGCAATGCTGAATACATCGTTACCGTACCTAAACGCGGCTATAAGCTGACGGCGCCGGTTATCTGGTGCGAAGAAAATAGCGATGAGATCGATAATTCATCAACGTCGCCGCCGCCGCCGATCGCAGCGACGAATGCAGAACCGACGGAGGGGGTTCCTGCCGCTGCGCCTGTGCCGCCCGCCTCTTTGCAAACGCCGACTAAAAAGGCGAAAAAGCCGCGTATCGCCGCTTTCTGGACGTGGGTGATGTTCCTGCTCTCGCTGGCGACGCTGGTGGTGTTTATCGTGATGTCGGTGGTAGATCATAATGCCGCGGTAACAAAAACGCGGTTATTACTTAACCCACGAGATATAGATGTTCGTTTTGAAGGCGGCAATTCCTGTAATAACTGGGTCTCGCAGGAGTCCTACGCCATCGGTCTGGGCGGCTTAATCACCGACCTGCTGAACACCTACTCGACCTTTATGGTGCACGATAAAACCAATTACCGGGTCAATGAGCCAAGCAGCTCCGGTAAGACGTTAACCATTCAGTTTGTCAATCAGCGCCACTATCGGGCGCAGCAGTGCTTTATGTCTGTGGTGCTCATTGATAACGCCGATGGTTCAACCATGCTGGATAAGCGTTATTTCGTCACCAATACTAACCAGTTGTCCATCCAGGATGATCTGTTTAATAGCCTGTCTTTCGTTTTAACACAGCCCTGGCCTAATCGTATGCGAGAACAACTGGCCCTGTTCAGAACGCCGCAAAATACCGCGCTGATGCGTTTTTATGAGGCGCGCCAGCTTATTCTGAGCGGCGATGCGCAGGCGCTAAGTAAAGCCAGCGATATTCTGAATGGCATTATTAAGGAAACGCCTGATTTCAACTATGCCTATGAATATAAAGTGCTGGTAGATGTATTACGGCAATCACAACAGCCGTTTGATAAAGAACAAGTGGCTGCGCTGAACGAAGAGTTTAAAAAAATAGATCAAATTCCGGGCGTTGAGAAAACGTCTGTTTATTATAAAATCAAGACCGTTGATCTTTTGGGCAAAGGTGATATCGATGCAGCGTATGAGGAAATCAATAAAAGCATCGAGCTTGAAATGTCGTGGTTTAACTATGTCCTGTTGGGGAAAGTTTACGAAATGAAAGGTGAGAATCGTCTGGCCGCTGATGCCTATCTGACCGCCTTTAATTTACGTCCAGGTGAAAACACGCTGTACTGGATCGAAAATGGCGTATTTCAGACATCCGTTCAGAAAATTGTCCCTTATCTGAATAGTTTTCTGGCAGAAGATTAAATTTAACGCTGAACCATGACAAATAAAAGCGAAAAGATATTAAATTTTTCGCTTTTATTTTGTGAAAAACATGTTGCCAAAAATAGCTTATGTTAATTTTGGCAACATATTCATCGCAAAGATATGTAAATATAACTCTTTGTAATTAAAAGATGTTTATCCTTTCATGATATTTTCCATGATATTTATATGTTAATTCAAAAAAATCAATCTATCAGTTTTTTCATGTTTGTGTTTATTTCACTTTTTCTTTAGGACTTATCTCAACCCATTCGTTAATCTTGTCGACAGTTGAACGGGCACGCAGCATATATGAAGCATAAGCCCGGTTCTTAAAAATACAGCTCAGGAGAAATGAACATGAGTTCTGTCAAAAAGATCGGGCTATTTGCCTGTACTGGCGTCGTTGCCGGTAATATGATGGGGAGCGGGATTGCATTATTACCCGCCAACCTTGCCAGTATTGGTGGCATTGCCATCTGGGGCTGGGTAATTTCTATTATTGGGGCAATGTCGCTGGCTTATGTTTATGCGAGGCTGGCAACCAAAAACCCGCAACAGGGTGGCCCTATCGCTTATGCTGGGGAAATATCTCCGGCGTTTGGTTTCCAGACCGGCGTTCTTTATTATCACGCAAACTGGATTGGTAACTTAGCTATCGGTATTACCGCTGTTTCTTATCTTTCTACGTTCTTCCCGGCATTAAATAATCCAATACCGGCAGGTATTGCCTGTATTGCTATCGTCTGGCTGTTCACCTTTATTAATATGCTGGGTGGGGCCTGGGTCAGCCGCTTGACAACGATTGGCCTATTCCTGGTGCTGATCCCGGTAGTCTTGACCGCAGTCGCCGGCTGGCATTGGTTCGATATCGCGACCTATCACGCGAACTGGAACACGTCCACGACGACCGACTCTCACGCCATTGTTAAAAGTATTCTGCTCTGCCTGTGGGCGTTCGTTGGCGTTGAGTCTGCCGCCGTCAGCACCGGCATGGTGAAAAACCCGAAACGCACCGTACCGCTGGCAACCATGCTGGGTACCGCGCTGGCAGGCATCATCTATATCGCCGCGACTCAGGTTATCGCCGGGATGTTCCCAGCTTCCGTTATGGCCTCTTCCGGCGCGCCGTTCGCTATCAGTACCTCCACGATTCTGGGTGGCTGGGCTGCGCCGCTGGTTTCCGCCTTTACCGCTTTCGCCTGCCTGACGTCTCTGGGCTCCTGGATGATGCTGGTCGGCCAGGCTGGGGTTCGCGCCGCCAACGACGGCAACTTCCCGAAAATTTACGGTGAAATGGATAAAAACGGTATTCCGAAAAAAGGTCTGCTGTTGGCTGCGGTGAAAATGACGGCGCTGATGATTCTGATCACCATCATGAACTCCAGCGGCGGTAAAGCGTCCGACCTGTTCGGCGAACTGACCGGGATTGCCGTACTGCTTACCATGCTGCCGTACTTCTACTCCTGTGTTGACCTGATTCGCTTCGAAGGGTTCAACATCCGTAACTCGGTAAGCCTGATTTGTTCTGTACTGGGCTGCGCATTTTGCTTCATCGCACTGATGGGCGCCAGCTCCTTCGAACTCTCCGGCACCTTTATCGTCAGTCTGATCATCCTGATGTTCTACGGTCGCAAAATGCACCAGCGCCAGAACAACGACAGCGACAACAATACGGCTGAAGCGCTTTAACCGCTAACTCCTTTTTCTCAAAGCCCCTTTCGTCACCTGCTATAGCGTAGCGGGAGGGGCCCACTTTACCAGGAACAAGACTATGAACGTTATTGCTATCATGAACCACATGGGCGTCTACTTTAAAGAAGAGCCTATTCGTGAACTGCATCGTGCACTGGAAGGTTTAAATTTCCGTATCGTCTATCCAAACGACCGAGAAGACCTGCTGAAGCTGATTGAAAATAACTCCCGCCTTTGCGGCGTCATTTTCGACTGGGATAAATATAACCTTGAGCTTTGCGAAGAGATTAGCAAGCTGAACGAGTATATGCCGCTGTACGCCTTCGCCAACAGCTACTCTACGCTGGACGTCAGCCTCAACGATCTGAGAATGCAGGTTCGCTTCTTTGAATATGCTTTAGGCGCCGCAGCCGATATAGCGGCGAAAATTCGCCAGAATACCGATGAATACATCGACAATATTCTGCCGCCGCTGACAAAAGCGTTGTTCAAATATGTGCGCGAAGGGAAATATACTTTCTGTACGCCTGGCCACATGGGCGGGACCGCTTTCCAGAAAAGCCCCGTCGGCAGCATCTTTTATGATTTCTTCGGCCCGAACACGATGAAATCCGATATTTCGATTTCCGTTTCTGAACTGGGTTCGCTGCTGGACCACTCCGGCCCGCATAAAGAAGCGGAAGAGTATATCGCCCGCGTCTTTAACGCCGAACGTAGCTACATGGTGACGAACGGCACCTCTACGGCGAACAAAATCGTCGGTATGTACTCCGCGCCGGCAGGCAGCACGGTACTGATTGACCGTAACTGCCATAAATCGCTGACCCATCTGATGATGATGAGCGACATTACGCCGATTTATTTCCGCCCAACCCGTAACGCCTACGGTATTCTTGGCGGTATCCCGCAAAGCGAGTTCCAGCACGCCACTATCGCTAAACGGGTAAAAGAGACGCCTAACGCAACCTGGCCGGTCCATGCTGTTATTACTAACTCAACCTATGACGGTTTGTTGTATAACACTGACTACATCAAGAAAACTCTGGATGTGAAGTCCATTCATTTTGACTCCGCCTGGGTGCCTTATACCAATTTCTCCCCTATTTATCAGGGTAAATGCGGTATGAGCGGCGACCGTGTAGAAGGCAAAATCATTTATGAAACCCAGTCCACGCATAAACTGCTGGCGGCGTTTTCACAGGCATCCATGATTCATGTTAAAGGCGACATTAACGAAGAAACCTTTAACGAAGCCTACATGATGCATACCACCACTTCTCCGCACTACGGTATCGTAGCGTCTACTGAAACCGCAGCGGCGATGATGAAAGGTAATGCGGGTAAACGCCTGATTAACGGCTCTATTGAACGTGCGATTAAATTCCGTAAAGAAATTAAACGCCTGAAAAGCGAATCTGACGGCTGGTTCTTTGACGTATGGCAGCCGGAGCATATCGATGGAGCTGAGTGCTGGCCGCTGCGTTCAGATAGCGCATGGCATGGCTTCAAAAATATCGATAACGAACACATGTACCTCGACCCGATCAAAGTCACTATCCTGACGCCGGGGATGAAGAAAGACGGTACGATGGATGAGTTCGGTATTCCGGCAAGTCTGGTCGCCAAATATCTCGATGAACGCGGCATCATCGTAGAAAAAACCGGTCCATACAACCTGCTGTTCCTGTTCAGCATTGGTATCGACAAAACCAAAGCTCTGAGCCTGCTGCGCGCGCTCACTGAATTTAAACGCGCCTTTGACCTGAACCTGCGCGTCAAAAACATTCTGCCGGCACTGTATCGCGAAGCGCCTGAGTTTTATGAAAATATGCGCATCCAGGAACTGGCGCAGAATATTCATAAACTGGTCGAACATCATAATCTGCCGGACTTAATGTACCGTGCGTTTGAAGTGCTGCCGAAAATGGTGATGACGCCGTATACTGCGTTCCAGAAAGAGCTGCATGGCGAAACGGAAGAGGTGTATCTTGAAGAGATGGTTGGACGCGTCAACGCCAACATGATCCTTCCTTACCCTCCGGGAGTGCCGCTGGTGATGCCTGGTGAAATGATCACCGAGGAAAGCCGTCCGGTACTGGAATTCCTGCAAATGCTGTGCGAAATCGGCGCCCACTATCCGGGCTTCGAAACCGATATCCACGGCGCCTATCGTCAGGCAGACGGACGTTACACCGTTAAGGTGCTGAAAGAAAATACGAAATAAGTACCAAAGGGAAGTGGCTTGCCACTTCCCTTTTTTCACGCAGCAAGGAGACTTTATGAAAACACCCTCACAACCGCGCGCGATTTTTTACATCGTGGCGATTCAAATTTGGGAATACTTCAGCTTTTACGGCATGCGTGCCTTACTCATCCTTTATCTTACCCACCAGCTTGGTTTTAATGACAGCCACGCGATCAACCTCTTCAGCGCCTACGCCTCTTTAGTTTACGTTACCCCTATTCTTGGCGGCTGGCTTGCCGACCGCCTGCTTGGCAACCGCGTGGCGGTTATCACCGGCGCCTTATTGATGACGCTGGGTCATGTGGTATTGGGCTTAGAATCTGATTCAACGCTGAGTTTATATGCGGCGCTCGCCATTATTATCTGCGGCTACGGCTTGTTTAAATCCAATATTAGCTGTCTGCTGGGCGAACTTTACGCCCCTGATGACAACCGCCGCGACGGGGGATTCTCGCTGCTCTACGCCGCCGGAAATATTGGATCGATAGCCGCGCCGATCGCCTGTGGTCTGGCGGCGCAGTGGTATGGCTGGCATGTCGGCTTTGCGCTGGCGGGCGTGGGAATGTTCATCGGCCTGCTCATCTTTTTAAGCGGTCATCGCCACTTTCAGCAGACACGCGGTGTTAATCGCCCCGCGCTGCGGGCGGTTAAATTCGCCCTTCCAACCTGGGGTTGGCTGGTATTAATGCTGTGTATCGCGCCGGTATTCTTCACCCTCCTGCTGGAAAATAACTGGTCTGGCTATGTGCTGGCCATTGTCTGCGTCTTCGCGGCGCAACTTATCGCCCGTATTATGGTTAAATTTCCCGAACACCGTCGCGCCTTGTGGCAAATCGTTCTGTTAATGATCACCGGCACTCTCTTCTGGGTTCTGGCGCAGCAGGGCGGAAGTTCGATCAGTTTATTCATCGACCGTTTTGTCAACCGCCACTGGCTGAACATGACCGTCCCCACCGCATTGTTCCAGTCGGTCAATGCGATTGCGGTGATGGCGGCAGGCGTGGTGCTGGCGTGGCTGAGCAGCCCGAAAGAGAGCGCCCGCTCGGTGCTGCGCGTCTGGCTTAAATTTGCCGTGGGGCTGGTATTAATGGGCGGCGGTTTTATGCTGCTGGCGCTAAACGCGCATCAGGCCCGGTTAGATGGGCAGGCATCAATGGGAATGATGATCGCAGGGCTGGCGCTGATGGGCTTTGCAGAGCTGTTTATTGATCCGGTCGCGATGGCGCAAATTACCCGCCTCAACCTGCCTGGCGTCACGGGTGTACTGACCGGTATTTATATGCTGGCGACCGGCGCGGTCGCTAACTGGCTGGCTGGCGTCGTCGCGCAACAAACCACGGAATCGCAAATTAGTGATACGGCGGTAGCCGCCTACGGACACTTTTTCTCGCAAATGGGCGAGTGGACGCTAAGTTGCGTGGCGCTGATCGTCGCCATTGTCGGCCTGAGATGGGTTTGCACCCGGACAACATCGGCGCTACCGCAGGGCGATTAAACGGTGGTTCGCTGCCCACAAGGAGGGGACGGGCAGCGAATCGGCACATCAGATAGCCGCGTCGTCTTCTTCGCCAGTACGGATACGAATAACGCGGGCGACATCAAAGACAAAGATCTTACCGTCGCCGATTTTCCCCGTCTGCGCGGTACGAATGATGGTGTCAACACAGGTATCCACGATGTCGTCAGGCACAACGATTTCAATTTTTACCTTCGGCAGAAAATCCACCATATATTCCGCGCCGCGATACAGCTCGGTGTGGCCTTTTTGACGGCCAAAGCCTTTGACTTCGGTGACCGTCATGCCGGTAATACCTACCTCGGCCAGCGCTTCACGGACATCGTCCAGCTTGAAGGGTTTAATAATCGCATCAATCTTTTTCATGCTATTCCTTGAAAAGGTCGCCTGTGTTTTGATCGGTTAAACGTAACATATTTCGCGCTACTTTACGGCATGAAAACTACTCTTTGAAATCATTCGCATCCAGTTCGTGACGGGAGAGTAGCTTATAGAATTCCGTGCGGTTGCGCCCCGCCATCCTTGCCGCGTGCGTCACGTTACCTTTGGTAATTTGCAGTAACTTGCGCAGATAGTTCAGTTCAAATTGGTTTCGCGCTTCGGCAAAGGTGGGCAGCGCGGTGTTTTCGCCTTCCAGCGCCTGCTCGACCAACGCATCGCTGATCACCGGCGAAGAAGTTAACGCCACGCATTGTTCAATGACGTTGACCAGTTGGCGCACGTTGCCCGGCCAGCTTGCCGTCATCAGCCGTTTCATTGCATCAGTAGAAAAGGCGCGAACAAACGGTTTATGCCGCTGTGCCGACTGTCTGAGCAGATGATTAGCCAGCAGCGGAATATCCTCGGTACGCTCCGCCAGCGCCGGAATTTTCAGGCTCACGACATTCAGCCGGTAGTACAAATCTTCACGAAATTCGCCCCGCGCCATCGCCTTCGGCAGATCGCGGTGCGTCGCGGAAATAATTCGCACGTCGATATCAATATCGCGATTGCTGCCCAGCGGCCTGACTTTGCGCTCCTGTAACACCCGCAGCAGCTTCACCTGTAACGGCGCGGGCATATCGCCAATTTCATCCAGAAACAGCGTGCCGCCTTCCGCCGCCTGGAACAACCCTTCACGATTGCTCACTGCGCCGGTAAAGGCGCCGCGCGCATGGCCGAATAATTCGGACTCCAGCAACTGTTCCGGTAACGCGCCGCAGTTGATGGCGACAAACGGCTTGTTACTGCGCGGGCTGGCATTATGAATCGCCTGTGCGAAAATCTCTTTTCCGGTGCCGCTTTGTCCGTTAATCAATACGCTGACATCCGACTGCGCGACCATGCGCGCCTGTTCAAGCAGTCGCAGCATCAGCGGGCTACGGGTAACGATAGCGTTGCGCCAGCTATCGTCCATCGCGGGAGCGGACTGTTCCAGCGCTTCATCTATCGCTTTATATAACGCGTCTCTGTCGATCGGCTTCGTCAAAAAGCTGAATACGCCTTTCTGGGTAGCGGCCACCGCATCCGGAATGGAGCCATGCGCCGTCAGAATGATAACCGGCATTCCTGGCTGTACTTTCTGAATTTCTGTGAACAGTTGCATACCATCCATTTCGTCCATGCGCAGGTCGCTTATTACCAGATCCACTTTTTCCCGATGTAGTACCCGTAGTCCTTCCTGGCCGCTCTCTGCGGTCACGACGCTGTATCCTTCACTGGTCAGGCGCATACCGAGCAATTTCAGTAATCCGGGATCGTCATCGACCAGCAGCAGGTGCGCCGGTTTACGGCTTATCATGGCGTTACCTCATCTTGTGACGGCGACGGCGCCGCGCCATCTTCAGACGTCGCGGGTTTGTCATTCGTATGCGGCGTATCGGCGTTGTAATTCCCTGCCGGTTTTCGTGTCGAAAGCTGGCGCTCAATATCGGTTAAACTCTCCAGCTTACGGGTGGTAAGATCGAGCTGCGTTTGCAAGGCCTGTTGCTGCTGGCGCAGCGCATCCAGCTCACTATCTGACGTTTGCTGGAGTTTGCTATAACGCTGACGTTCGGCAGAAAGTGCTAATTGCAGCGCCTGACCGTCATGCCAGATTTGGTAGACGGGCCGTACCTGAGCCGGTATTTGCGCGCTTAACGCCTCCAGACGGGTCACTATGGCGCGCCGCTCCGGCGGCGTAATTTTTGCATCCGCCAGTAAGATCCCGCGCCTGAAGGCATTTTGCCAGTTATCATCCGTCAACGCGCGCGCCTCTGCGCGCGACTGAACCGGCATCAGACGATCGGCGCAGTCAATCGTGCGTAGCCAGTACAGCGGATTCGTCTCTACCGCCTGCCCGCGTAGCGACCAGATATCCGCGCACGCCGTCGGGAGATAATCCGCCAGTTGATAATGGGGGAGCGTGTCCTGCGCTGCGCTACCGGGCAGTTGCTGTGAAGCATGGGGAACACATGCGGTCAGCGCCAGACACGATATGCCCACCGGTATTCCCCACCGCAAAAGGCATCGTTTAATAGTTTGGACGAAAACGTGTGACATACGCACCAGGCTTAAATTCATATTAGTGTTTGTCAGATGCAGGCAATGGCAGCGAGATGCGAAAACAAACTTCCTGCGCGTTGTCATCCACCAGTTGGATCTCTCCCTGCATTCGACGAATACAATCTCTGGCGATACTCAGCCCTAACCCACTGCCTTTTACCGCCCCTTTTCGCTGGTGGCTTCCCTGGAAAAAAGGCTCAAAAATCATTTCTCTTTCGGTTTGCGGAATCGGTTCGCCGCTATTAACCACATCGATATAAACCGTGGAGCCCTGAGAGCGACTACGGATACAAATGTTACCGGATTCAGCGCCATAGTGCACCGCGTTGGAATAGAGATTATCCAGCACGCTCATCAGCAACATGGGCTCTGCTATGCAGCGTTCGGCCTCCAGGTCGACATCGGTATGCATCATTTTAGCGCGGGCAGGCAAACTGTGGGCGGAAACCACCATATCCACAAGCGGCGCGATATCGACCGCTTCCAGCTCTGTGGCACTGTCTACCAGTTTCCGGTTGTAATCAAGCAATTGCTCAATCAATTTTTGTAAATTACGACTGCTGTCATCCAGAATATCGACCACCTCTTTTTGCTCCGGCGTCAGCGGCCCAACCACCTGATCGGCCAGCAGCTCTGTCCCCTCGCGCATACTGGCCAGCGGAGTTTTCAGCTCATGGGACAAGTGACGTAGAAACTGATGGCGTTGGGATTCCAGCCACGCCAGACGCTCACTCAGCCAGATAATGCGCTGCCCCACCGATCGTAATTCACGCGGACCGGTAAAGGTGACGGTATTCCCCAAAGAACGGCCTTCACCCAGGCGATTAATCATCCGTTCAATTCCTTTCACCGGCCCGATAATCATGCGGGTAAAAAGTAGCACCATCGCCAGACTCACCAGAAATAGCACCAGCGCCTGCCAGCCGAAAAATTGTCCGCGCTCGGCGATTTCTTGTTGTAACTGCTGCCCGCGCGAGTAAACCACAGTACGCGTCGCCTGCACCATTTCCGTATTAGCGTTGGCAAAGGCCTCCAGACGCGCGGCCGCTGCCGCTTCCGGGCCGCTATCTTTACACTGCAATTGCGCCAGCGCGTTTAAATCCTGGCGTAACGCCTGATACAACTTATCATCCGGCAATACGCCGGCATGGGCATCCAGCATATCGCTATAGCGCTTACGCTGGCTTTGATACACTTTTGCCAGCGTCGGATCGTCAAGCACACAATACTGTCGGTAGCTTCGCTCCATCTCCAGCGCGACGTTGGTCATCGCCTCGCTGCGCCGGGCGTCAATAAGCGTGCTGCGGTTAGTCACCGCAGCCTGATCGCTTAACGCGTTAAGGCTTTGCCACGCCTGCCAGGCCAGAACCAGCAACGGCAGCAGGATCAGCAAAAAGGCCAGCATGACCAATTGTCGTAAAGAACGGGGGAAAACAGACCAGCGCTTCAACGTGTCGCTCACATAAAAGAAGAATAAAAAAGATGCTAACCGAGGGAAGCGCCAGATACAACAAAGCCGGGCTAAACCCGGCTTTGTTATGGAATAAGGTGGTGCCTAACTCGACGTTTCGCCCGGAGGTTGATAAAGCTACGCTATTATCAGAAGTTGGACGGCAGGCACCTTGTTGTGCGTCATTCGAAGTTTATGTAGCGCGTCCCTAAGGGGCTGACATAAGAAGGTGAATGAGCCACTGGTTATCATTATGCAGTAATTGTGCCAACATTCAAAAGACTTTGTTAACACAATGATAGATATGAAAAATATCGCTATTCATGCTAAAAATGGCTCTGTCTGTTTTTTGCCCTTTCTGTCGCCAATCAGCAACACCTGCAACACCTAAAAATAAAATCATTTTAAATCAAATGGTTAAACGTCTCCTTTTGGCGACAACCTATCCCCACTCATGTCGGGATTTCCCGACACTTTAATCTTGCGGCATAAGCACTAGTTTATTGCCGGATGGCGGCGTAAACGCCTTATCCGGCCTACCGCTTGACGTTCAAGACGGTAGCTTCAACCGCGCTTCCCCGTGGGCCTGATAAGCGCCGTCTACAAAAAAGCCCCTCGTGAAGAGGGGCTTAATGGCTATCGGGCTAATTAACCAAGCTGCTTACGCGCATTACGGAAGATACGCATCCACGGGCTATCTTCGCCCCAATTTTCCGGGTGCCAGGAGTTGGCGACGGTGCGGAATACGCGTTCCGGATGCGGCATCATAATCGTCACCCGACCGTTTTCGGTCGTCACCGCCGTGATGCCGTTCGGCGAACCGTTCGGGTTAGCCGGATAGGTTTCGGTCACCTTACCAAAGTTATCAACGTAGCGCAGGGCGACCAGGCCTTTGCTCTCAAGCGCGGCAAGATGCGCATCGTCACGCACCTCAACGCGCCCTTCCCCATGGGAAACCGCAATCGGCATCTGTGAGCCTACCATTCCTTGCAGCAGCAGCGATGGGCTTTGCGTCACTTCCACCAGGCTGAAGCGGGCTTCGAAGCGGTCAGAATGGTTACGTACAAAACGCGGCCACAGTTCGCTGCCCGGGATCAGCTCGCGCAGATTCGACATCATCTGGCAACCGTTGCACACGCCCAGCGCCAGCGTCTGCGGACGATGGAAGAAGGTTTCGAATTCGTCGCGCACCCGATGGTTAAACAGAATGGATTTCGCCCAGCCTTCGCCCGCCCCCAGCACGTCGCCGTAGGAAAAGCCGCCGCAAGCCACCAGCGCATGGAAGTTGCCCAGACCGATACGACCGCCCAGCAGGTCGCTCATATGGACGTCAATCGCGTCAAAGCCCGCACGATGGAACGCCGCCGCCATCTCCACGTGAGAGTTCACCCCCTGCTCGCGCAGTACAGCGACTTTCGGTCGTGCGCCTGTCGCAATGTACGGCGCGGCGATATCTTCATTAATATCAAACGACAGCTTCACGTTGAGGCCCGGATCGGCATCATTCGCTTTCGCCTCGTGTTCCTGGTCGGCACATTGCGGATTGTCGCGCAGACGCTGCATCTGCCAGGTGGTTTCCGCCCACCAGACACGCAGCGTAGTGCGGCTTTCGCTGAATACCGTCTGGTCATTAGCGGTAATCACAAAGCGATCGCCAGCCAGGGCCTGACCAAGGTAGTGGACGCAGTCAGCAAGGCCGTACTGCGCCAACAGCGCTTCGACCGCGTCTCTGTCTTCAGCGCGTACCTGAATCACGCCGCCCAGCTCCTCGTTGAACAGTGCGGCCAGATGGTCATCGCCCAGCGCGGCGATATCGACCTGCACGCCGCAGTGGCCGGCAAAGGCCATCTCGGCCAGCGTCACCAGCAGACCGCCGTCGGAACGGTCGTGCCAGGCCAGTAATTTACGCGCAGCGACCAGCGCCTGCATGGCGTCATAGAAGCCTTTCAGTTGCGCGACGTCACGCACGTCCGCGGGTTTGTCGCCAAGCTGACGATAGACCTGCGCCAGCGCCGTTGCGCCCAGCGCGTTGTGGCCCTTGCCAAGATCGATCAGCAGCAAGGCGTTATCTTCCGTTGACAGCTGCGGCGTAAGGGTGTGACGCACGTCTTCCACGCGGGCAAACGCGGAAATCACCAGCGACAGCGGCGAGGTCATTTCGCGCTGTTCGTTACCTTCCTGCCAGCGGGTTTTCATCGACATCGAATCTTTGCCCACCGGAATCGTCAGGCCAAGCTGCGGACAGATTTCCTCTCCCACCGCTTTAACCGCGTCATACAAACCGGCATCTTCGCCAGGATGACCGGCTGCCGCCATCCAGTTAGCGGAAAGCTTGATGCGCTTGATATCGCCAATCTGCGTCGCGGCAATGTTAGTCAACGCTTCACCGACGGCCAGACGGGCGGAGGCGGCAAAGTCCAGCAGCGCCACCGGCGCGCGCTCGCCAATCGACATCGCTTCGCCGTAGTAGCTGTCGAGGCTGGCGGTAGTGACCGCGCAGTCAGCCACCGGGACCTGCCACGGGCCAACCATCTGGTCACGCGCCACCATACCGGTGACGGTACGGTCGCCAATAGTGACAAGGAAGGTTTTTTCCGCCACGGTCGGCAGATGCAGAACACGATTTACCGCGTCGGCAATCGTGATATCCGCGCGGTTCAGCGCATCGCCTTTCGCCTTCAATGTTTGCACATCGCGGGTCATTTTCGGTGTTTTGCCCAGCAGGACATCCAGCGGTAGATCGATCGGCTGATTGTCGAAATGGTTATCATGCAACGAGAGATGCTGTTCTTCGGTAGCGTCGCCAATGACCGCATACGGCGCGCGTTCGCGCTTACACAGTTCATCGAACAGCGGTAACTGGTCAGCCGCGACCGCCAGCACATAGCGCTCCTGGGATTCGTTACACCAGATTTCCAGCGGGCTCATGCCCGGCTCGTCGCTAAGAATGTCGCGCAGTTCGAATTTCCCGCCGCGCCCGCCGTCGCTTACCAGCTCCGGCATCGCATTGGAGAGACCGCCCGCGCCCACATCATGGATAAACAAGATTGGGTTAGCGTCGCCCAACTGCCAGCAGCGGTCGATCACCTCCTGGCAGCGGCGTTCCATTTCCGGGTTATCGCGCTGAACAGAGGCAAAATCGAGATCCGCATCAGACTGGCCGGAAGCCATTGAAGAAGCCGCCCCACCGCCGAGGCCGATATTCATCGCCGGGCCGCCAAGGACGATCAGCTTCGCGCCGACGACGATCTCGCCTTTCTGCACGTGATCGGCGCGGATATTACCGATCCCGCCCGCCAGCATGATCGGCTTATGGTAGCCGCGCAGCTCTTCACCATTGTGGCTGTTCACTTTCTCTTCATAAGTACGGAAGTAACCGGTCAGCGCCGGGCGACCAAATTCGTTGTTAAACGCCGCGCCGCCCAGCGGACCTTCGGTCATGATATCCAGCGCGGTGACAATACGTTCCGGCTTGCCAAAATCCTCTTCCCACGGCTGTTCAAAGCCCGGAATACGCAGGTTGGAAACGGAGAAGCCCACCAGCCCGGCTTTTGGTTTCGCGCCACGCCCGGTGGCGCCTTCATCACGAATTTCGCCGCCGGAACCGGTCGCCGCCCCCGGCCACGGAGAGATGGCGGTTGGGTGGTTATGCGTTTCGACCTTCATCAGAATGTGCGCGGGCTCCTGATGAAAATCGTAACGGCCGGTATTGTGGTCGGCGAAGTAGCGCCCCACCGCAGATCCTTCCATCACCGCAGCATTGTCTTTATAGGCAGAGAGCACATAGTCCGGCGTGGTTTCGAAGGTGTTTTTAATCATTTTAAACAGCGACTTCGGCTGCGGTTTACCGTCGATAATCCAGTCGGCGTTAAAAATCTTGTGGCGGCAGTGCTCGGAGTTCGCCTGGGCGAACATGTACAGTTCGATATCGTTCGGGTTGCGCCCCAGTTTGGTAAACGCCTCCTGCAAATAGTCGATTTCATCTTCCGCCAGCGCCAGACCAAGACGCAGGTTGGCGTCAATTAACGCCTGACGGCCTTCTCCCAGCAGATCGACACTGGAAACCGGCGCAGGCTGATGGTGGATAAACAGTTTTTCCGCATCGGTTAAAGAAGAGAACACCGTCTCCATCATACGGTCGTGCAGCTCTGCGGCCACTTGTCGCCACTGTTCCGACGTCAACGTCGAAGCCTCGATATAGTACGCTACGCCGCGCTCCAGACGGTCAATCTGTTGCAGGCCGCAGTTGTGGGCGATATCCGTTGCTTTTGAAGACCAGGGGGAGATGGTACCAGGACGCGGTGTGACCAACAGGAGTTTACCCGCCGGCGTATGGCTGCTAAGCACCGGGCCGTATTGCAGCAGACGGGTAAGCTGCGCCTGCTCGCTATCATTTAACGGGGCGTTCAGGTCAGCAAAATGGACATACTCAGCGTATATATTGTGGACCTGGAGGTTGGCAGCCTGAAAGCGCGCCAGCAGTTTATTGATACGGAATGCAGACAGTGCAGGCGAACCACGCAGAATTTCCATCATAAGTCTCTCGTCTTCTAAGCTTCGGTGTGCGCAAGGGGGGAAACGGCCGTCATTATAAAGAATCTGACGCGCCGACGAAACCGTTTGCGTAGAAATAAAATCACCGCTTTTTCTTGTCATACGGTGCGGCTATCGTTGCGAATAAGTTGCCAACTGGCGCATTGTTACGCAAAATGCCGCTCATTAATGACTTATCTATTGCAGCAAAACATCTTTTTCAGCCCGAGGCAACGCACGATCCAGAGAATTAACTAATTGAAAAAATTAAAGATTAATTATCTGTTCATCGGCATATTGACGCTGCTGCTGGCAGCAGCCCTTTGGCCCTCAATCCCCTGGTTCGGTAAAACCGAAAACCATATCGCCGCGATTCAAGCCCGGGGGGTACTGCGCGTCAGTACGATCGACTCGCCATTAACCTATTCCGTTATCAACGGTAAAAAATATGGTCTGGACTATGAACTGGCGCAGCAGTTCGCCAACTATCTCGGCGTGAAGCTGAAAGTGACGGTGCGCCAGAATATCAGCCAGTTGTTTGACGATCTCGATAACGGCAATGCCGACCTGCTCGCGGCAGGGCTGGTCTACGACAGCGCGCGCGTTAAAAACTATCAGCCTGGTCCCATGTATTATTCGGTTTCGCAACAGCTCGTCTACCGGGTCGGACAATATCGCCCACGTTCGCTGGCGACCGTTAACGAGAATCAGCTTACCATTGCGCCAGGGCACGTCGTGGTCAATGACTTACAGCGTTTAAAAGAGACAAAGTTTCCCGACCTGAGCTGGAAAGTGGATGATAAAAAAGGCTCGACGACGCTGCTGGAAGAGGTCATCAGCGGCAAACTGGATTACACCATTGCCGATTCAGTGGCGATCAGTCTGTTTCAGCGCGTTCATCCCGAGCTGGCCGTGGCGCTGGATGTCACGGATGAACAGCCCGTGACCTGGTTTAGCCGACTGGACGACGATAATACGCTCTCCGCCGCGCTGCTCGATTTTTTCAATTCGATCAATGAAGACGGTTCTCTGGCGCGGATCGAAGAGAAATATCTGGGACATGGCGATGATTTCGACTACGTTGATACCCGCTCTTTCCTGCGAGCGGTAGATAACGTCCTGCCGGAGCTGGAACCGTTATTTAAAAAATATGCCAAAGAGATAGACTGGCGCCTGCTGGCGGCGATTTCTTATCAGGAATCACACTGGGACCCGCTGGCGACCTCGCCAACCGGCGTGCGCGGCCTGATGATGCTGACTAAAAATACCGCCCAAAGTCTGGGGCTGACCGACCGTACCGATGCGGAGCAAAGCATCAGCGGCGGCGCTCGCTATCTTGAAGATATGATGGCTAAAGTTCCCGAAACCGTTCCGGAAGACGAGCGCATCTGGTTTGCCTTAGCCGCCTACAATATGGGTTATGCGCACATGCTCGATGCCAGATCGCTGACGGTAAAAACCAAAGGCAATCCGGATAGCTGGACCGATGTGAAGCAGCGTTTGCCTCTGTTAAGCCAAAAACCGTATTACAGTAAGCTAACCTACGGTTACGCGCGTGGACATGAGGCTTATGCTTATGTGGAAAATATCCGTAAATACCAGATAAGTTTGGTGGGGTATTTGCAGGAAAAAGAAAAGCAGGAAGCGGAAGCCATGAAACTGGCGCAGGATTATCCGGCGGTGTCGCCGGAGGAGCTGAATAAAGCGCCCTTCCCCTTCCTGTCGTTTTTATCGCAGTCATCAGGCTACCTGACGCATTCGCCGTCTTTACTGTTTACGCCGCAGAAGAAAGAAGAAAAATAGCGCGGTGGTCTTATCGGATGGCGACGCGTAACCTCTTATCCGGCATTGCGCTATACTGTCGGCCCCGCGCCTTCCGCACGGTCGGCTTTCTTCAGGGCTTTAATTTCCTGACGACGCATACGGAAAAAATCACTGAGCAGCGTCGCACATTCATCGCGCAGCACCCCTTCAATAATGTCGACCCGGTGATTCATTCCCGGATGGTGCAGCACATCAATTAGCGATCCGGCCGCGCCGGTTTTTGCATCGCGCGCGCCAAAGACAACGCGTCCAATGCGGCTATGCACCATAGCGCCTGCGCACATCACACAGGGTTCCAGCGTGACATACAGCGTGGTATCCAGTAACCGGTAATTCTGCAATACCAGACCGCCCTGACGCAGCGCCATTATTTCAGCGTGCGCAGTAGGATCGTGGCGGCCAATGGGTCGGTTCCAGCCTTCGCCAATGACGCGATGGTTATGCACCAATACCGCGCCAACCGGAACCTCGCGTTCGTCCCAGGCGCGTTTCGCCAGCGTCAGCGCGTGGCGCATCCAGTATTCGTGATCTAATTCGACATCAGACAAAGAGGTAACTCCGGTAATGAAAGCGGGCGGCATTATACACAGACGCTATGCGTTTCACTATTCGAGCTGCTGCAACTCGCCGTGCGGCGTCACCCGCCAGCGATGCTGGCAAAAATAAAGCAGCGGGTTATCCTGTTTGCTGTCGCTGTAGCCGCTATAAAGACGCAGCGGCGTACCGATTTTACGTTCCAGTTGCGCGACTTTTTCATGGCCCAGACAGCGCACGGTTAATACCCAGCCGCCATACCGTCGCGCCATCTGACTGGCGATGAGGTTAACGCGCGGCAACCACGGCGTATCAAAATAGACTTGCTCTACCAATGATTGCGGAGAACCGGTAATAAGCCAGATATCCGCGTCAGAGCTCAATAGATAGGTGGTCAGACGCTCCTGTACAACCGGAAACGCCGTGACGTTAGCGCGAAACCAACGGACAAAATCCGCCTGATGCGCCTGCAAACGCGTTTCGCTATGGCCAAAAGTACAGCCCCACAATAACAGACTCATCGGCCAGCGGGCCGCACGCCCTTTTACCAGTAAACCGATACCGATAATGGGCAACAGCGGCAGTACGAGCAGCGCATTTAGCGGCTGACGGCGCAGCAAATAACGCAGAAAACTGCCGAACATATCCTGTTGATGTAACGTTCCATCCAAATCAAAAAAGACGACACGACGCTCGTGGCTGACCAAACCTTACTCCTCTGGATCATTGAACCCCAGCAGCCAGGTAAAAATAAACCCGGCAATTACCGCTATTAAATAGCCTAACAGATAGAACAGGACTTTTCCGGCAACAATTGTTAATGCCAGCGGCAAACCGGAAATACCAAAGGTAATTACCGTCGCCACTTTCCAGTAGCTGATCAACGCCCCGCCTACCGCGCCGCCGAGGCAAGCGCCAATAAATGGCTTACCCAATGGCAGCGTGACGCCAAAAATCAGCGGCTCGCCAATCCCCAGCAGTCCGACCGGAAGCGCGCCTTTAATCACCTTTTTGAGCCGCGCATTGCGGGTTTTCATCAGTACGGCAATGGCCGCGCCTATCTGACCAACGCCCGCCATCGCCAGGATGGGAAACAGCGCGTTATAGCCGTGCGCTTGCACCAGCTCCACATGAATAGGCACCAGCCCCTGATGCAGCCCGGTCAGTACCAACGGCAGGAAGGTTCCGGCTAACACCGCGCCCACCAGAAAACCGCCGCGATCGATAGCCCAGGACGCGCCGTGAGCGATAGCGTCTGAAATCCAGCCGCCAAGCGGTTGCAGAGCGACAATCGCTACCGCGCCGGTGATAACAGTCGTCAATAAAGGGTTAAGAATTAACTCCAGCGACCCCGGCAGCAGCTTACGGAACTGGCGCTCAATCCAGCACATTAACGCCACCACCAGCAGGACGGCGATAACGCCGCCCCGTCCCGGCTGAAGCGCCTCGCCAAAGAGCGTAATCTGCGCCAGTTGCGGGCTGGAAAGGATCCCCGCCATCACGCCGCCTAACGCCTGCGATCCGCCAAAGACTTTCGCGGTATTGACGCCAACCAGAATGTTCATGATAGCGAACACCGCGCTACCAAATATCCCCATCAGGCCCAGCAGGTTAGGATAGTGGACGGCAACATCGCCGACGATATCCGGACGTTTAAGAATGTTGATAATGCCGGTAATCAAGCCGGATGCGATAAAGGCGGGGATAAGCGGTATAAAAACATTCGCCAGCTTACGCAACGCATCGCTCATCGGCGCTTTATACTTCGCTTTCGCCTCGGATTTGGTACGCGCCATAGCGTCATCCGGCTTTACACCACCTGCGGCAATCTGCACGCGCATCGCATCAACCACCTGCGCAGCCTTCCCCGGCCCAACGATCAGCTGATGTTGCTCCCCTTGCTTTACGTATCCACTGACGCCAGGCAACGCTTTTAAGCGCGGAATATCCAGTTGGCTGTCGTCCTGTACCTCCACCCTGACTCGCGTCATACAGTTTTCCAGGCGCAGAATATTTTGCTCTCCGCCGATACCACGTAAAATGTCGCTGGCGAGCGCTGCCGTCTTATCCATACACACCTCTTTAGTGTTCTAACGCCGCCCTTAAAAAGCCCTGATGAGTGGCGAGTTTTTCCCTGGCGGCTGCAGCATCCAGCCCCGTAAGCGCCATCAAAATGGCGGGCTTAACCTCAAAATCGGTCTGTTTCAGCAACGTTTCCGCCTCTTCACGACCTATCCCGGTCGCTTCAACGACCATCCGACACGCGCGATCGACCAGTTTGACGTTGGTGGCTTTCATATCCACCATCAGGTTCTGATAGACCTTACCGAACTTCACCATCGCGCCGGTAGAAATCATATTGAGCACCATTTTCTGCGCGGTGCCGGATTTCAGCCGCGTGGAGCCGGTAAGCGCTTCCGGCCCGACAACGGGCGAAATAGCGATATTAGCCTCCCGCGCAATAGCCGAATCTGGATTACAGGAGACGGCAACAGTGGTACAACCGGACTGTCGCGCATAGCGCAGGCCACCAATCACATAGGGTGTACGACCCGACGCCGCGAGCCCCACGACCAGATCCTGTTCTTGCAGATTTAGCGCGACAAGATCGTCTTCGCCTGCCTGTTGGCTGTCTTCCGCGCCTTCGACCGCTTTCAGCAACGCGCCCGGCCCGCCGGCAATCAGCCCGACGACCAGACCGTGCGGAACGCCAAACGTCGGGGGGCATTCTGAGGCATCCAGTACGCCAAGCCGACCACTGGTGCCCGCGCCCATATAGATGATACGTCCGCCAGACTTCAGCGCCGCCGCCGCGGCATCCACCGCACGCGCAACGTCAGGCAGAGTGGCTTTTACCGCTTCCGCTACCAGCGTATCCTGTTCATTAAAACGCTTAACTAATTCAGGAGTAGGCAACGCATCCAGATCCATCGTTTGCGGGTTACGGGTTTCAGACACTAAGGTACCAAGATTCATTTTTGTCCCTCTGGAATTTTTAATTCATAATAAGCGTCCATGATGGAATAGAATATTCCCCCAGGCGAGTGAAATTTCGTTTTGTCGTCGCCATCACGTTTCGCAGGAGCTGCTCATGAACTGTTTGATTCGTATTCGCCAGCGTTATCCGGATCTCGCGCAAAGCGACAGGAAACTGGCGGATTATCTGCTCGCGCAACCGGATACGGCGCGGCATCTGAGCTCGCAGCAACTGGCGGCTGAAGCGGGCGTCAGCCAATCCAGCGTAGTCAAGTTCGCGCAAAAACTGGGGTTTAAAGGGTTTCCGGCGTTGAAACTGGCTCTCAGCGAAGCGTTGGCCAGCAATCCTAATCCGCATTCCGTTCCCGTTCATAACCAGATTCGCGGCGACGATCCGATGCGCCTGGTCGGGGAAAAATTAATTAAAGAGAATGTGGCGGCGATGCACGCCACGCTGGACGTTAACAGTGAAGAAAAGCTGTTAGAAAGCGTCACGATGCTGCGCCACGCCCGCCGTATTGTGATCACCGGGATTGGCGCCTCTGGGCTGGTGGCGCAAAATTTTGCCTGGAAGCTACTGAAGATTGGCATTAACGCGGTGGTTGAGCGCGACATGCACGCCCTGCTGGCGACGGTGCAGGCGCTGGCGCCGGAGGATCTGCTGCTGGCGATCTCTTATTCCGGGGAGCGGCGCGAGCTGAACCTGGCGGCGGACGAAACATTACGCGCAGGCGCGAAAATCCTGGCAATTACCGGTTTTTCTCCCAACGCCTTGCAGCAGCGCGCCACCCGCTGTCTGTATACGATTGCCGAAGAGCAAGCGACGCGCAGCGCCGCTATCTCCTCGACACATGCGCAAATGATGTTGACCGACTTACTGTTTATGGCGCTGGTACAACAGGATTTAGAGCGGGCGCCGGAGCGTATTCGCCATAGCGAGGCGCTGGTAAAAAAACTGGTTTGAAAATGGCTCTTCCGCCTCATGCAGAAGAGCTATCAAGTTTATTGCGCTTCTTTCGCGTGAATCAATTGCGTCAGGAGTGTGTTAACCGGTACGGCAATATTGTTCTGAGCGCCGATTCGCGCAATCGCACCATTTAAATAGTCGATTTCAGTCAGTCGGCCTTTATGTAAATCCTGATGCATAGAAGGATAGTGGTGGCCGCTCTCACGCGGATCGAACACTTTCTTCACCGTATTCATCACCATTTGCTCAGTCAACGGAATATTCTGGCTGGCAGCAACTAACACAAACTCATCAACTACCGCTTGCGCTAAATCTAAAGCACCAGGCCGCTGACCAAATCCGCCGACATTACAATCCAGTAGCGCGCAATAGGTGTTCATTACGCTATTAAAGGCTGCTTTCTTCCAGATCGATAATAATACGTCAGGGCTTATTTCAGCATTCAATCCCGCGCTATTAAGGGTGGCAATGACCTTAGCCTCTTGAGCCGAATCCTGGCTGGCAATCGGCTGCAGTTCAATCGTTCCGGTACCGGTGGCCATAATATGCCCAGCCCCCTCCAGTTCGCTGGACCATAACGTCACACCCGCATAGATTTTCTGCCGATCGACATATTTCTCCAGCGTTTCGATATTTCCCAGGCCGTTAGATAAAATCATCACGACCTTCGCGGCTGGCAGCAGCGGCTTAATACGCTGTAACATGCTATCCAACTGCATGGCTTTGGTAAACAGAATAACCAGCTCAAACTCCCCCTGGGATTCATCAGCCAACATAGCAGGGATGGGGTAATACTTCTGAGTCGTTTCCGTTTCGACAAACAACCCCTTGCTACGAATAGCGTCGACATGCTCCTGCCAGCTATCGATAAGCGTCACGTCGTGCCCGGCCTCCAGCAGCATATAGCCAAAACGACACCCCATAGCGCCTGCACCTGCGATTGCAATTTTCATTTTTATTTCCTTATTATCTGATTAATGAATTTTGGCTAAAACCGTTGCGACATATTTTTTCGTTATCAGGGTCAACACGACTCCAATAAGCAATAGCACCGTGGTTAAAATAAATACTGTATTGTAGCTTCCGGTATATTTTGCAATAGCGGACGTTACATAAGGAGCAATAACCGCACCGACGGCAAAACCAAAATACATAAAGCCGTAGTTTAGCCCCTGGTTACGCATACCAAAATTCTGGCTGGTCAAACCAGGGAAGATAACTAATATACCGGCATAAGCAAAGCCCACGCCCAGAGCGCTGAAATAAAATACCGAAGTATTGCCATTGAAGAAAAATAACAGCAGCATACACAAGCAAGTAAAGAGGTAAACAATAACCAGCGTATTATAGCCGCCTAATTTATCGGTTAACCCTCCCCAGAACAGGCGACCGATCGAGTTAAATATCGAGACCAGGCTAACGACTAATGCACCGGACAATAAACCGTACTGCGTCATACCAATTTGCGCAGAACTTGAGCTAATTACCATCCCAGAGAACACGCCCAGCGCCAGAATCATAAACAGCAGCCAGAAGCGCAGATCTTTCAGCATGTGCCGATAGTCTTTATCCAGTGGCGACGCTTTAATTCCTCCACTATCTTTTGCTGGCGCGCTACGAATAAAGAACTGGACGATAAAAATAACCACCAGATAAACAATGCCCAGATATAACAACGCCCGACTAACATCGTGAGTTTGCGCCATAAAATATTCGGCCAGGCGGGTGCAAAGTAGCGTCCCGACGCCAACACCCGCCAGTACGATACCGCTGGCCAGACCGCGACGGTCAGGGAAAAATTTCAGAATATTATTAAGATTACCCGTAAAAGCCAGGCCCGATCCCAACCCGGCAATGACGCCGTAGGTTAAAAACAGCATGGGCAAATTATCCACAAACCCGGACAAGATAAAACCTAAAGAAAACAGGATACCGCCGATAACTATCGCCTGCTTTCCTTTACCATTGTCGATCATTCTCCCACCCCAAATCATCGGTAAAGGAATGATCCCCATGTTGATAGAGAATGCTAACGCCAGCGTAGCCGGATCCCAGTGATATTGCGCCATGAGTGGTGTTTTGAAATAGCTAAATGCGTAGACGCCCCCGAGCACAAAATTGATGCACACGTGAGCGGCAAGCATTCCCCAGCGGTTGATTGATGCCGACATAATTTTCCCTTTTTAAAATGCACTGATCACAGTTTAAAAAAAGCAAAATAGGCAAACAATTTGGTATTTTTTATAATCGTTATAACAAAACCCAATCGATTGGCATTAAATTTTAATGAATATCAAACAACTACATTCCTTCCTGATATTGTGTGATGAATTACATTATGGTCGGGCAGCCAGTCGCCTGTTTATCACTCAGCCATCATTAAGTCAGCAAATCAAACAACTTGAGTCATCACTTAAAACAATATTATTTAAGCGAAAAGGTAGAGGAATTAAATTAACAAAAGCAGGCATTATTTTGCAACGACACGCTAACAAAATAATGCTGGATTTAAAAAATGCCGAAAATGAACTTCTTCCCTATCAGGATCAACAGCGCGATACTATTTCAATCGGGGTGTCAGGCAGCTACCTGGTCCTGCCCGCTTTTCGCAACTTTATGGCGCACCATCCGGAAATATCTTTAAATGTTAAAGAGTTCTCAACTGAGCAAACCATTAAAAAGCTGACGGATAGCGCCGTTGATATTGGCATTGTTTATCGAACAGTGCTCCCTGCCCAGCTAAGCTCGACCATGCTGTTTGAAGATGAAATTATCGCTGCAATCCCACTTTCTCATCCTCTGGCGACACGCGAACGTCTGCATCTAAAAGATTTAAACGACCAGCCCATTATCGTGCTTAATGACTCTCTGCTATTAAGAGGGATCATCACCACAGAATTTAATAACCGCAAAGTCGTTCCTAACGTCATCTGCGAACTGGATAACCACTACTCATGCCTTGAGTATGCCGAAGCGCAGATTGGCATCGCATTTATTACCCGCTCGCTAACCCATTTATCGACACCCAAAAATGTTCGCCTGGTTTCACTGGGCATCCCCGCATTCTTTATTCCTGTCATGCTGGTGCACAGTAATGACCTTTCACTGGATAACGCAACCATCTGCCTGCTCAAGCAGATCAAAAATTTTTACACTGTAGATAACAAATCAGCGCCAGAAAAGAGCTGGCCCGAGCAGAAAATAGGCGTATAATGCCCGCCCGATTTGTGTTGTTTCTGAGAATTTCCTGATGGCGCTGTTAATCACCAAAAAATGTATCAATTGCGATATGTGCGAGCCGGAGTGCCCGAATGAGGCGATTTCAATGGGCGACAGCATTTATGAGATTAACAGCGACAAATGCACCGAGTGTGTAGGCCATTACGAAACGCCGACCTGTCAGAAAGTCTGCCCGATCCCCAATACGATTTTGCAGGATCCCGCCCATGTCGAAACCGAAGAACAGTTGTGGGATAAGTTTGTTCTGATGCATCACGCAGATAAACTGTAAGCGGGTTAACGCACTTCCAACGCAACAATGCCTGATGGCGCTATGCTTATCAGGCCGACAATATATCGGCCTGTAGGTCAGATAACGTGTTTACGCCGCCATCCGGCAAATCTAACTTTCCAGAATGACCGTAGCGCAGGCGTAATGGCGTTCATCGGCCAACGTGACATGCATGTGCGCCACACCGAGTTTTTCCGCCAGAATTAACGCCTCGCCCCACAGCCGCAAACGTGGTTTTCCCAGCTCATCGTTAAACACTTCGAACTGATTGAACGCCAGACCGTTGCGGATGCCGGTGCCAAAAGCTTTCGCTGCCGCCTCTTTGACCGCAAAACGCTTGGCGAGAAAACGCACCGGCTGCTGATGCGTCTCCCAGATAGCCCACTCGTTGTCACTGAGCACACGCCTTGCCAGACGTTCGCCGGAACGGGAGATCACTGCCTCAATGCGGGCAATCTCTACAATATCCGTTCCCAGGCCGAGAATCGCCATTAGCCGCGCGCTTCCAGCATCAAACGTTTCATTTCAGCCACCGCCTCTTTCAGCCCCGTCATCACCGCCCGACCAATAATGGCATGACCGATATTGAGCTCGTGCATTTCCGGCAGTGCGGCAATAGCTTTGACGTTATGGTAAGTCAGGCCATGACCCGCATTTACTTTTAGCCCCAGACGGGCCGCCAGGGTCGCGGCGCTGGCAATACGCGCCAGCTCTTTTGCCTGTTCCGCATCGGTTTCTGCGTTGGCGTAGCAGCCGGTATGGATTTCGATAAACGGCGCGCCGACTTCCGCCGCCGCGTTGATTTGCCTTTCATCGGCATCGATAAAGAGCGAAACCTGGATGCCAGCCGCCGCCAGGCGCGCACAGGCATCACGCATTTTATCGCGCTGTCCGGCCACATCCAGGCCGCCTTCGGTGGTGACTTCCTGGCGTTTTTCCGGCACCAGACAACAGAAATGCGGCCTGGTTTCTACGGCGATCGCCAGCATCTCTTCGGTCACCGCCATCTCCAGATTCATACGCGTATGCAGCGTCTGACGCAGAATGCGCACATCGCGATCGGTAATGTGGCGACGATCTTCGCGCAGGTGTACGGTAATGCCGTCCGCGCCTGCCTGTTCAGCAATAAACGCCGCCTGTACCGGATCCGGATAGTCGGTGCCGCGCGCATTACGTAACGTGGCAATGTGGTCAATATTGACGCCTAACAGTAATTCAGCCATGACAATCCTCGTTAATCTTTCTTCGTTTTTACTGTGCGTTTGGGCATAAATTGCCGGAACAGCTCCCGGCTTTTTAACGGTTTTCCCCCAAGATACGGCTTTAATGCCATACGGGTAAAGCGTTTAGCGGCACGCAGGGTATCTACATCCGGAAATTCCCGCGCCTCCAGCGCTTTCAGGTGCCGTCCGGTAAAGGTGTTGTTATCGATGACGACGCTGGCGAAAAAGCCTTTTTCTTCGCGGTAACGGTAGGTCATGGTGTCATCCACCCGTTCGCCGCTGCCTGCACAATGGGTGAAATTGACGCCATACCCCAGATGGCCCAGCAACGCCAGTTCGAAACGTCGCAACGCCGGTTCAGGCGAGCCAGTGGTTCCCGCCAGCGCCTGAATACAGTTCAGATAATCAAAAAAGAGTTCGGAGAAGCGCGTTTCATATTCCAGTACGCGAGAGAGGAGTTCGTTGATATACAGGCCGCTATAGAGCGTAATACCGCTTAACGGCAACGCCAGAGAAACTGCCTCGGCGCTGCGCAGGGTTTTCACCTCGCCGCGTCCGCTGTAGCGTAGCAATAACGGCGTAAAAGGCTGTAACGCGCCTTTCAGATTGGAACGTTTAGATCGCGCGCCTTTGGCGACAAGTCGCACGCGCCCCGATTCTTCCGTGAAGACGTCCAGCATCAGGCTGGTTTCGCTCCAGGGGCGACTGTGCAGGACAAATGCGCGCTGCCACCCTTCCACGCTGTGTTAACTCACAGATCGTCTACGTAACCGAGACTGCGCAGAGCGCGTTCGTCATCGGCCCAGCCGGATTTCACTTTCACCCACAATTCCAGGTGTACCGGCGCTTCGAACATCTCCTGCATGTCTTTACGCGCTTCAATACCAATGGTTTTGATTTTGGCGCCTTTGTTGCCAATCACCATCTTCTTCTGCCCTTCGCGCTCGACGAGGATCAGCCCGTTGATATCATAGCCGCCGCGTTCGTTGGTAACAAAACGTTCAATCTCAACGGTAACGGAATACGGCAGCTCGGCGCCGAGAAAACGCATCAGCTTTTCACGAATGATTTCAGACGCCATAAAGCGCTGAGAGCGATCGGTGATGTAATCTTCCGGGAAGTGATGAATCGCTTCCGGTAAATGTTTACGCACGATACCGGCAATGGTATCGACGTTCATACCCGTTTCAGCAGAGATGGGTACGATATCAAGAAAGTTCATCTGGCTTGCCAGGAACTGGAGGTGCGGCAGCAAATCGGCTTTTTCCTGCACGTTATCCACCTTGTTAACGGCGAGAATAACCGGCGCTTTGCCATCGCGCAGTTTGTTCAGGACCATTTCGTCGTCCGGCGTCCAACGGGTGCCTTCCACAACGAAAATCACCAGCTCAACGTCGCCAATCGAACTGCTCGCCGCCTTATTCATCAAACGGTTAATGGCGCGCTTTTCTTCCATATGCAGTCCCGGGGTATCGACATAAATTGCCTGATACGGGCCTTCGGTATGAATACCGACAATGCGGTGGCGCGTGGTCTGCGCTTTACGGGAAGTGATTGAAATCTTCTGCCCAAGCAGTTTGTTCAGCAAGGTGGATTTGCCAACGTTCGGACGTCCGACGATGGCAATAAATCCGCAGTAAGTTTTGTCAGTGCTCATTCCAACTCCAGTTTTTTCAGCGCCTGTTCGGCGGCAGCCTGCTCCGCCTTACGACGGCTGGAACCCGTGCCAACCACCGGTTCGCTCAGGCCGCTGACCTGGCAGTGGATAGTAAATTCCTGATCGTGCGCCTCGCCGCGTACCTGCACAACCAGGTAAGATGGCAGCGGCAGATGGCGACCCTGCAAATACTCCTGCAAGCGCGTTTTAGGATCTTTTTGTTTATCGCCCGGGCTTATCTCATCCAGACGGGTTTTATACCAGTTAAGGATTAACTGCTCGACGGTCTGGATATTGCTATCGAGAAATACTCCGCCGATTAACGCTTCCACGGTGTCCGCCAGAATGGACTCCCGACGAAATCCGCCGCTTTTTAATTCGCCCGGCCCTAAACGCAGGCACTCGCCTAAATCAAATTCACGGGCTAATTCCGCCAGCGTATTACCACGTACCAACGTGGCGCGCATACGGCTCATATCTCCCTCATCCACCCGTGGAAAACGGTGATAAAGCGCATTAGCGATAACGAAGCTCAGGATTGAATCGCCTAAAAATTCCAGGCGTTCGTTATGTTTACTGCTGGCGCTGCGGTGAGTTAATGCCTGCTGCAACAGCTCCTGATGATTAAAAGTGTAGCCCAGCTTCCGTTGAAGCCGATTAATTACGATGGGGTTCATGCGATACCAATAAATGAATGCGTCAACAATCCAGCACACGAAACAGACCTGATACACGTCATCTGTCCTGCCGCATCGCTGCAGCGGAAAGAAGGTTGTCTATAACCAACGCTGTTTCGTGTGCCGTGGCGACCAAACGGCGCCAACCTAAAACTTCGGGGGAATATTCTATACACAACGACAGGGGATGTCGTTAGTCTGAGGGAATTTATCCAGGAAATAATTCACGCTGCCGCTAAAAAGACGGCAGCGTGAACGATCATTTCGTCACAGTTAGTGAATACCGCCGATACGACTCAGGCGTACGCCTGTCGGCCACTCCCCTTCCTGCTTGTCAAAGCTCATCCAGATAGCGACCGCTTTACCGACCAGATTCGCTTCCGGAACAAATCCCCAGTAACGGCTATCCGCGCTGTTATCGCGGTTGTCGCCCATCATGAAATATTGCCCCGGCGGTACAACCCAGGTCGCCAGCGGTTGTCCTGGCTGTTGGTAATACATGCCCAACTGATCCTGAGCTATCGGCACCATCAGGATGCGGTGCGTCACATCGCCCAACGTCTCTTTACGTTCGGTCAGGCGAATGCCGTTTTCTTTCGTCTCGTTTAGCGGAACCTCAAAGAAACCGCTGGTCGCTCCTCCGCCGTTACGGCGGGCAAAGGTCTGTACAAAATCGCTCGGCTCAACGTTAGAGTAGGTAACCGGCAGCGCATTTTCGCACGCCTGACCGGAGCTACAGCCAGGCTGAATCGTCACCTCTTTCGCAACCGGATCATAAGTGATTTTATCGCCCGGCAAACCGACGGCGCGTTTGATGTAATCTAACTTAGGATCTTCCGGATATTTAAATACCACAATATCCCCGCGCTTTGGATGACCGGTCTCAATCAGGGTTTTCTGGTAGATCGGATCTTTAATGCCGTAGGCAAATTTTTCCACCAGAATAAAATCGCCGATAAGCAGTGTCGGCATCATTGAGCCTGACGGGATCTGAAAGGGTTCATAAAGAAATGAACGAACGATCAGAACGATCGCCAGAACCGGGAAAACCGACGCCCCGGTCTCCAGCCAGCCCGGCTTAGGCGCCACTTTATTGAGCGTAGCGTTATCCAGCGCATCTCCCGACGCCGTTTGCGCGGCAGCCTGGCGCGCCCGACGTTTTGGCGCGAAAACAAACTTATCAACGCACCATAAAATGCCCGTCACCAGTGTGGCTATCACCAGAATCAGGGCAAACATGTTCGCCATGCCAACTCCTTAGGGATTATTTATTGTCTTTACCGACATGCAGAATGGCGAGGAACGCCTCCTGAGGCAGCTCGACGTTACCGATCTGCTTCATGCGTTTCTTACCTTCTTTCTGTTTCTGCAGCAGTTTTTTCTTACGACTGATATCACCGCCGTAGCACTTCGCCAGCACGTTTTTACGTAACTGTTTTACCGTCGAACGGGCAATAATATGCGTACCAATCGCCGCCTGAATCGCGATATCAAACTGCTGGCGTGGAATCAAATCTTTCATCTTCTCCACCAGCTCGCGACCACGGCTTTGCGAGTTATCACGGTGCGTGATCAGCGCCAGCGCATCGACACGCTCGTTGTTGATTAACACATCAACACGCACCATATCGGAAGCCTGGAAGCGCTTGAAGTTATAATCCAGAGACGCATAGCCGCGCGACGTTGATTTCAGACGGTCAAAGAAGTCGAGCACCACTTCCGCCATCGGGATTTCATAGGTCAACGCGACCTGGTTACCGTGATACACCATGTTAGTTTGTACGCCGCGTTTCTCAATACACAGCGTAATAACGTTACCTAAATAGGCTTGTGGTAACAGCATATGACACTCGGCGATAGGCTCGCGCAGTTCATAAATGTTATTCAACGGCGGCAGCTTGGAGGGGCTATCAACATAGATAGTCTCTTTCGCCGTTGTTTCTACTTCATAAACCACGGTCGGCGCAGTGGTGATCAGATCCAGATCGTATTCGCGTTCCAGACGCTCCTGAATGATCTCCATGTGCAACAGGCCGAGGAAGCCGCAGCGGAAACCAAAGCCCAGCGCCGAGGAGCTTTCCGGTTCATAAAACAGTGAGGCATCGTTCAGGCTCAGCTTGCCGAGCGCGTCGCGGAAACTTTCATAATCGTCGGAGCTGACCGGGAACAGACCTGCATAGACCTGCGGTTTCACCTTCTTAAAGCCCGGCAACGCTTTTTCCGCTGGGTTACGCGCTGAGGTTAAGGTATCGCCAACCGGCGCGCCGAGGATATCTTTAATGGCGCAGACCAGCCAGCCTACTTCGCCGCACTTCAGCTCGGTACGATCAACCTGTTTCGGCGTGAAAATCCCCAGGCGGTCAGCGTTGTAGGTCTGCCCGGTGCTCATCACTTTAATTTTGTCGCCTTTACGCATGGTGCCGTTTTTAATACGCACCAGCGATACCACGCCCAGGTAGTTATCGAACCAGGAGTCAATAATCAGCGCCTGCAGCGGGCCGTCCGGATCGCCTTGCGGCGGCGGGATATCGCGCACCAGGCGTTCCAGAACATCCGTCACGCCGACACCCGTTTTGGCGGAGCAGCGTACCGCGTCCGTCGCATCGATACCGACAATGTCTTCGATTTCTTCCGCCACACGCTCCGGATCGGCGGCCGGCAGGTCAATCTTGTTAAGCACCGGCACCACTTCAAGATCCATTTCCATCGCGGTGTAGCAGTTCGCCAACGTTTGCGCTTCTACGCCCTGGCCGGCATCCACCACCAGCAGCGCGCCCTCGCAGGCGGCTAACGAACGGGAAACTTCATAGGAAAAGTCAACGTGTCCCGGCGTGTCGATAAAGTTCAGTTGATAAGTTTCACCATCAGACGCTTTAAAATCCAGCGTCACACTCTGGGCTTTAATAGTAATACCGCGCTCACGCTCAAGATCCATCGAATCAAGTACCTGAGCTTCCATTTCACGGTCAGACAGGCCACCGCAGATTTGGATAATACGGTCAGACAGCGTCGATTTACCGTGGTCAATGTGAGCAATGATCGAAAAGTTACGTATGTTCTTCATAGAGATAAATTATTATGCCTTACGCCTGGTTGACCAGACTTTAGAGGTCGCTGTTCTGAGCTTAACGTCTGTTTTAACTGAAACGCCGCATTCTACACTACAACGCTAAGGCGAGGAAATGTTCATAGTGTACGGAGAGCGGGAACTGGAAAACGCCTCGCTTTTTTCCTGTAAAACACCGCAACGCAGGAAAAGCGCATGTTTATCGGGACAACAACCCAACGCGGCAGGTGTATCGTTGGGCAAAACGTTTACTGGCGCGTTTCGATTGAGGTAGTTTCGACGCGGACAAGATCAGGCGGGAGGGCAACGTTTAAAATCACCGGCTGCCAGGCGTCACGCTCCGCCAGTTTTCGGGAATAGCCGCGGGCAACCAGAAAACCGCCCACGCCGCCCAGCACGGCCCCGCTTAATGCGGCAAGGTCAGATCCAAACAGCATCTGAAAAAGCGCCGCACAAAGAAATAGCCCCGCTAAAGGCGACATATAGACCAGCAACGCCGAACCTAAAAGGCTTTTTTCGGCGATGCCCAACTCGACTTTCTGCCCCGGCGCCAGCGGCTCCGCGCTTGGCACAACAATGGTATGCGTGGTTTGCGGCCCTAATTTATTCAGCACGCGACTGCCGCATCCCGCACGGGAGGCGCAGCTGCTGCATGACGCTTTAACGTCGCAGCTCACCACCGCCTGACCATTCTGCCAGGAGATAACGGTTGCCCACTCTTTAATCATTGTACTGCCCTGAATTTGATACTGTCGGCAATGCGCTTCGCCGTTTGCGGCGGAAGCTCGCCGACAATGGTGATTTCTGCGTTGTCGCGAACGCTGCTATAAACCGTTCGGCGCCCGGTGCGCAGCATCTGATCGCTGCTGTTTTGCGTCGCCCGGTTCACATTGACGGAAAAGCTAAACAGACCGTCAGAATAAAGCCGCGATTCGATAGGCAGATTATCCATCGTCGGCAACGGACGACGGCTGCTGGAAACTTCGCTAAAGCCTTGCGGTACCCAGGATGGACTCCAGTTAAATTTCGTTTTTTCGCCACCGGGAACAGAAAGCAGCGGCGGCAGATTCGCCTTCGCCAGCGCCTGCATGTTGCTGCCGATATCCTGACTCACCGTGAACGCAATAACGCGGAACTGCTCCAGCGTCTCGCCATCGCGATCCAGCAGATCAACGCGCATCGGCAGTTTGGTGTCCATGTCCATCCAGACGATATAGCTGTAACGCGTACCATCGCGCGCCACAACGCGGATAACTTCGCACAATCTGTCTGCGATACGGGTGCGTCCGACAGAAATAAAGTCGTAGTAAGGCGCCAGGCGCTTAAAGTCGGTGTAAATCAGGGAAGGCAGAGAATCGACAATATAATCACCGTTCAGGGTGAACGGCTCAAGGCCCGGTTCAAAATAACTGATTTCATTACCACGCTGTACGACCTCCCGGCGGGGACCGTCCAACTGTAGCAATTGCGCAAGCGGGCGACTATCCAGGCGTGCGTGTCGATAACGCAGAGATTCAACGCCTTGTTTCGTGATGCTGACGAATGACAGCTCGTAATTCAGTGACTGACTGGCGATGTTCATCTGCTGCAATAACGCCCCGGACGCAGGGTCGGCCGAGGCGTTTACTGAGAAGAACAGGCTAGCCGCCACAAGGGACATGGCAAACCAAAGTTGCTTCATTACTGCGATTGCGTTCCTAAAGTTTGGATTCCTGGCACCTGTACCGCGGCTTGCTGGGTTTGCGCCTGCTCAAACTGAAGCTGTTCGGAGTGCAGTCGGCGCTGCAGTTCATAGTCCTGCAACATGGCATTAATGCGACGACGCTGCTCCTGTACCTGCTGTTGCTGACTGCCGACAGGCGCTGCTTCAGAAGGCACTCCCAGACTTACCGGGCTGGCTTTCCCCATCATAGGCAGGGTATTGAAAACCGGCGTTTCAGGTTGTTGGGATGTTTCAGATTGCCCATTATAGTGCTGGACACCGACGATAACTGCAAGTGAAACGCACGCCGCCACGCCCATTTGGGTAAGCTGCGCCGCCCACGGACGCACTTTTTTCCAGAACGGCATTTTCTGCCATTGCTGCGGAGCGGGTTGGGCCTCAGGGATTAATGGCGACACCTGACGTACTGGCTCGTTTTCAATAGCGGCCATCACGCGAGCGGATATATCGAAATGGAGAACGTCAGGCGTATCCCCCCGCATTGAATCGCGGATCAGGTGATAACTCTCCCAGGTTTTCTGCATTTCCGGGTCGTGCGTAAGCGCTTTGAGCAGCTCACTATCCAACGTTTCGCCATCCATCAAAGCGGAAAGTTTTTCTTTCTGCATGCCTAATACCTTTTCCAGTATCCCGCTATCGTCAACGCCTGATAAGCGGTTGAACTTTATTATCAATAGCTTCCCGCGCCCGGAAGATACGTGAACGCACCGTCCCCACCGGACAATCCATGATAGCCGCTATCTCTTCATAGCTCAGGCCATCCAGCTCCCGTAAGGTGATTGCCATACGTAAATCTTCCGGGAGGGACTCAATAGTTCGGAAAACTATCTGTCTCAGTTCTTCTGACAACATTAAGTTCTCAGGGTTCGAAATTTCTTTCAGCGCGCCGCCGCTTTCAAAGTTTTCTGCTTCAATCGCGTCTACATCACTGGAAGGCGGACGACGCCCCTGCGCAACCAGGTAGTTCTTCGCGGTATTGACCGCAATGCGATACAACCAGGTATAAAAAGCGCTATCCCCCCGGAAAGAATCCAGCGCACGATAGGCCTTAATAAATGATTCCTGTACGACATCGGGAACGTCGCCCGATGGCACATAGCGGGAAACCAGACTCGCCACTTTATGCTGGTAGCGCACTACCAGTAAGTTAAAGGCTTTCTGATCTCCCTTCTGGACCCGTTCAACCAGGACCTGGTCCGTTAACTGCTCGCTCATCCGAGGTAATGTCTCCCCAAACCAAATTTCCACGCGCTTTCGAAACGCCACTCCATAAGCCGCACTATGAGCAAGCAACAGGTTAGAGTGTCTATGTTTCGTAAAGTTCCGTTACGCATTTGTTTTTGTTTGTCATGTTGTAGACAGGTCTTATCTTCCATTATAAGTCTACAGATGCTGAACAACGCACTATCTGTACAGAAATGCCCATTTCGTCGTTTGCAGAGTAACCTAACAGCATCTTTATTTCACTACAAAATCCGACGCTAACACCCTGCCCTATAAAATATTTTTTGCCGTTTATCTCTCGCCGTATTTTTATTTTATGTTTAATAAGCACAACACCAGCGAAATCATCACGTGCTTTTTAGCGCCATATAGTGCTAATCTGCCGCAACCATGTTTAGTAAATTAAACAAGAACCATGATGACAACTCCTGAACTGTCCTGTGATGTGTTAATTATCGGCAGCGGCGCGGCCGGACTCTCGCTGGCGCTGCGTCTGGCTGAAAAACATAAGGTTATCGTCCTGAGTAAAGGGCCGGTGAGCGAGGGCTCCACGTTTTATGCGCAGGGCGGTATTGCCGCCGTGTTTGATGAAACCGACAGTATTGCGTCGCATGTCGAAGATACGCTGATTGCCGGCGCCGGAATTTGCGATCGCCACGCGGTGGAGTTTGTCGCCAGCAACGCCCGTACCTGCGTGCAGTGGCTTATCGATCAGGGCGTCCTGTTTGATACGCATGTCCAGCCAAACGGCAAGGAGAGCTATCATCTCACGCGTGAAGGCGGCCATAGTCATCGCCGTATCCTTCATGCCGCCGACGCTACCGGAAAGGAAGTCGAAACCACGTTGGTCAGTCGGGCGCAAAATCATCCTAATATTCAGGTGCTGGAACGCAGCAACGCCGTTGATTTAATTATTTCCGATAAAATGGGTCTGCCGGGGCCTCGCCGGGTCGTCGGCGCCTGGATCTGGAATCGCAATAAAGAGTGGGTTGAAACCTGTCATGCGAAGTCGGTGGTGCTGGCGACCGGCGGCGCCTCAAAGGTGTATCAATATACCACTAACCCGGATATTTCCTCCGGCGACGGTATCGCGATGGCCTGGCGCGCAGGCTGTCGGGTCGCTAATCTGGAATTTAACCAGTTTCATCCCACCGCCCTTTATCACCCGCAGGCGCGTAATTTTCTCCTTACCGAAGCGCTGCGCGGCGAAGGCGCATACCTTAAACGTCCGGACGGTTCACGGTTTATGCCGGACGTTGACGAACGCGGGGAACTGGCGCCGCGCGATATTGTCGCCCGCGCTATTGACCATGAGATGAAACGACTCGGCGCAGACTGTATGTTTCTCGATATTAGCCACAAGCCTGACGATTTTGTCCGCCAGCACTTCCCGATGATCTATGCGAAACTGCTCGATTTGGGGATGGATTTAACCAAAGAACCGATTCCCATTGTTCCTGCCGCGCACTATACCTGCGGCGGCGTGGTCGTCGATGATTATGGTCGTACCGATGTAGACGGCTTATATGCCATTGGCGAAGTCAGTTACACCGGCCTGCACGGCGCTAACCGTATGGCGTCCAACTCGTTGCTGGAATGCTTAGTGTACGGCTGGTCCGCGGCAATGGATATCGACAGGCGAATGCCTTCTGTCCACAGCGTTGACGTCCTTCCCGCCTGGGATGAAAGCCGCGTGGAGAACGCCGATGAGCGGGTGGTGATTCAGCATAACTGGCATGAACTGCGCCTGCTGATGTGGGACTATGTGGGCATTGTGCGCACGACGAAACGGCTGGAGCGCGCCCTACGGCGTATTACTATGTTGCAACAAGAGATTGACGAATATTACGCCAACTTTCGCGTCTCGAATAATTTACTGGAGCTGCGCAATCTGGTGCAAGTGGCCGAACTGATTGTGCGTTGCGCGATGATGCGTAAAGAGAGCCGGGGGCTGCACTTTACGCTGGATTATCCGCAACAACTGGCTGAATCAGGCCCATCGATCCTTTCGCCGTTAACGCCTCACATAAACAGATAAAATGCCTGGGTCAGCGCCGTATAACTTTCAGAATAATGCTGGTCTGACCCGCGAATTACTAATCTGTCGCTAAAGCACTCTCCGGCTTGCGGGGAGAATGCGAGCAAAACCCGGTGCGGCAAGCGCGCTTCGTTTTCCGCAACGTCAGTACGTAATCGCAAATGCCATCCCATGTTGAGCGCTTGCTGTGTAAAAGCGTTACCTATTTGTTCCGGCAAGACTACGCAAAAAAAGCCGTCTTCGGTAATACAATCCGCCGCAATAGCCAATAACGTCTGGTGATCCAGCGTAGCGGTGTAACGCGCCTGCTCCCGCTGCGGCGTGGCGCATTCCACTCCGGGTTCGTAATAAGGCGGGTTGCTGATAATAAGATCAAAGCGTACCGTCTGGCGAGGCGCCCAACGCTGAATATCGTCAGTATGCACCGTTATTCGATGCGGCCAGGGAGAGTGAGCCACGTTTTCCTGCGCTTGCATGGCAGCCCCGGCATCCAGTTCCACGGCGTCAACAGGCACATTGTCATCCGTCCGCTGCGCCAGCATTAACGCCAGCAGACCGCTTCCAGTACCGATATCCAGAATTCGCTTTACATCCGCGACCGGCGCCCACGCCCCGAGTAAAATACCGTCAGTTCCCACTTTCATCGCACACCGATCGTGTGCGACAAAAAACTGTTTAAACGTAAATCCGTTACGACGAAGAACGGAGCCAGACTGAGACATGTAAAAACAACCTTGCAAAAAACGGCGACAGCGCCGGGTGAAAACAATACCTGAGAAGGGATATCCATACAAACAGATGAAGATTGCGGCCGTAACGTCTATAATCAGCGCCCCACACAGAGGTAGAACATGACTGTAACGACTTTTTCCGAACTTGAACTCGACGAAAGCCTGCTGGATGCCCTCCAGGATAAAGGTTTCACTCGCCCGACCGCCATTCAGGCTGCCGCCATTCCGCCTGCGCTCGATGGCCGTGATGTACTCGGTTCTGCGCCGACAGGCACCGGTAAAACGGCGGCATATCTGCTGCCGGCGTTGCAGCACCTGCTCGACTTTCCGCGTAAAAAATCGGGGCCGCCGCGCATTCTGATCCTGACGCCAACCCGCGAACTGGCAATGCAGGTTGCCGATCACGCTCGTGAACTGGCTAAGCATACTCATCTGGATATCGCCACGATTACCGGCGGCGTGGCCTATATGAACCATGCTGAAGTGTTTAGCGAAAACCAGGATATCGTGGTCGCCACGACGGGCCGTCTGCTGCAATATATAAAAGAAGAGAACTTTGACTGCCGGGCGGTTGAAACACTGATCCTTGACGAAGCTGACCGGATGCTCGACATGGGCTTCGCTCAGGACATTGAACATATCGCTGGTGAGACCCGCTGGCGTAAACAAACGATGCTGTTCTCCGCCACGCTGGAAGGCGATGCGATTAAAGATTTTGCCGAGCGCCTGCTGGAAGACCCGGTTGAGGTTTCTGCCAATCCGTCAACCCGCGAGCGTAAGAAAATTCACCAGTGGTACTACCGTGCCGACAATTTCGAACATAAAGTTGCGCTGTTGAAGCACCTGCTAAAACAAGACGATGCAACCCGTTCTATCGTGTTTGTACGTAAACGTGAACGCGTCCATGAATTGGCTGAAACGCTGCGTCTGGCAGGGATCAACAATTGCTATCTTGAAGGTGAGATGGCGCAGATCAAACGTAACGAAGGTATTAAGCGTCTCACCGACGGTCGCGTTAACGTGCTGGTCGCGACCGACGTCGCGGCACGCGGGATTGATATTCCTGACGTCAGCCACGTCATTAACTTCGACATGCCGCGCAGTGGCGATACCTATCTGCATCGCATTGGTCGTACAGGCCGTGCTGGCCGCAAAGGCACTGCAATCTCGCTGGTAGAAGCCCACGACCATCTGTTGCTGCTGAAAATCGGTCGCTACATCGAAGAGCCGCTAAAAGCGCGCGTCATTGATGAGCTTCGCCCGACCACGCGTGCGCCTAGCGAAAAGTTGACCGGCAAACCGTCGAAAAAAGTGCTGGCGAAACGCGCCGAGAAGAAAAAAGAGAAAGAAAAAGAGAAGCCGCGCGTGAAGAAACGTCACCGCGATACAAAAAATATCGGTAAGCGCCGCAAGCCAAGCGGTACGAAAATGCAGGAGCAATCCAGCGAAGAGTGATGATAATGCCGGGTTCGTTAACCCGGCATTTTTTTATCTTCCACGGTAAAACACGCCTCCATACACTGCATAAATATCTGCATTGCCGGGCTGACCGCTTTCCCGGCATGATGGGCGCACAGCGCCATGATCGATAGCGACGGCGCGCCAAACGGCAGCTCTTTCAACTGACCGGTACTAAGTTCTCGTTCAACGGCAAAACGTGGTAAAAAGCTGATGCCCAGGTTAGCAGCCACACACTGTTTAATGCTTTCAATACTCCACAGTTCAATGGTGTTTTCCAGCGTAATCCGCCTCTGCCGTAGCGTACTTTCAAACAGCTGGCGGAAGACACATTGCGGTTCATTGATGATGAAGCTACAGGGAATATGCTGATCTGGCTGCGTAAAATCAGCATCCTGTAGCAGTGGAGAGGCCACCAGCGCCAGCGACTGCTTCCCCAATTGCTGCATCGTGAGCGCGTCATCATTACCTACGCGATAAAAAACGCCCAGATCGACCTCGTCATTCAGCAACGCATCACGTATCACATAGCAATTCAGCGACTGTAGCGACAATCTGACATTCGGCGCTCGCAGCTTAAAACGTTGTAAAACCTGCGGCATTTTGTACGCCAGTAAGGTTTCACCTGTCGCCACGCGCAGCTCTCCGCCGGGTTCCGCATCCTGTCTTGCGGCTTCACGAATCGACTCCATCACACGCGTCAGTTCATGGATATGCGGCATCAGCTTTTTCCCCTCATTGGTCAGGCACATTCGGCGCCCTATTTTCTCGAACAGTTGCAGGGAAAACTCACGTTCAAGCTGTTGAATATGAAAAGTTACCGTCGACTGAGTGCAGCACAGCTTTTGCGAAGCCCGCAGAAACGAGCCCTCTTCCACTACCGTTTTCAGCGTAATAAACCGACGCAGATCCATAACCACCAACCTATCGAAAATCTCGAATTCAGAATTAAAAAACATTCATTTTTTTAAATATTTCATATCGGGTACTGTCTGCTAAAACAGAGGAGATGACAAGTGACACCGATGCTTTTAAGCGCTTTCTGGACTTATACATTAATCACCGCCCTTACCCCCGGCCCTAACAATATTCTCGCGCTTAGCGCAGCAACTGCACATGGTTTTCGGCAGAGTATTCGTGTACTGGCAGGTATGAGTCTGGGATTTTTGGTCGTCATGCTGCTGTGCGCCGGGATCGCGTTTTCCCTTGCGGTTATCGATCCGGCAATCATTCATTTGCTCAGTTGGGTGGGGGCTGCGTATATCCTGTGGCTGGCGTGGAAAATTGCTACCAGTCCAGCGGCGGATGAGAACGCCAGACCAAAACCGGTTGGCTTTTGGGTAAGCTTTGGTCTGCAGTTTGTGAACGTCAAAATTATTCTGTACGGCATTACCGCTCTGTCTACATTTGTTTTACCGCAAACGCAGGCGCTGAATTGGGTCATCGGCGTCAGTATATTGCTGGCATTGATCGGCACGTTCGGTAATGTGTGTTGGGCGCTGGCGGGACATCTGTTTCAGCGGGCGTTTCGCCATTATGGTCGCCAGTTAAATATCATTCTGGCGTTACTGCTGGTGTACTGCGCGGTGCGGATTTTTTACTGACCCAAATAAAACAAAAGCGGAAAAGGCCCGGCCTCTTCCGCTTGTTATTACCGGATAAGCCTTACAGGCTTTCGGTAAAGGTACGAGCGATAACGTCGCGCTGCTGTTCCGGCGTCAGGGAGTTAAAACGCACCGCATAACCAGAAACACGAATAGTCAGCTGCGGGTATTTTTCCGGATGCTTAACCGCGTCTTCCAGAGTTTCACGACGCAGAACGTTAACGTTCAGATGCTGACCGCCTTCAACGCGTACTTCCGGTTTAACTTCCATCGGAATTTCACGGTATTCAATCTCGCCCAGTTTGCTGACAGCCACAACTTCATCTTCAGCAAAGCCGGATTTTGCAACGATGCAGCGCGCTTCGCCTTTTTCGCTGTCCAGCAGCCAGAAGGAATTCAGCAGGTCGTCGTTAGCGGCTTTAGTAATCTGGATACCTGTAATCATGTGATGCCTCCCCAGGCAAAATTATTTGATTTCGGTCGGCCTAATCCCGGCCAATTGGTAAAACCATTGTTGCTTGAGTGTATATATACCCTTCGATCACCCTTCATTCTTTGATTTAAATCAATAAAAACCACACCATAAAAAGGGTGATGAAGGGAATTTATTGTTTTACATCAACTTACACCATTCAGACCTATAAACTTTTTACATAAATTTTCAACTATCTTTTGTAGGTAACCGTTTTTGTAGCACGCAGGATTTTGCACTGCAGAAAGAAGCAGTTAAGCTAAGGGAACTGGAAATTCGCAGGAGAGCGAGATGGCGACTGAGTTAACCTGGCACGATGTGCTGGCTGATGAGAAACAGCAACCTTACTTTATCAATACGCTTCACACTGTTGCTGGCGAGCGTCAGTCGGGTATCACGGTCTACCCGCCGCAAAAAGATGTGTTTAACGCCTTTCGCTTCACGGAACTGGGCGACGTTAAGGTGGTGATCCTGGGACAAGATCCTTACCACGGCCCCGGCCAGGCACATGGTCTGGCGTTTTCCGTGCGCCCTGGGATCGCTCCCCCGCCGTCATTAGTGAATATGTACAAAGAGCTGGAAGCCTCCATTCCCGGCTTTGTTCGCCCCGCGCACGGTTATCTGGAAAGCTGGGCGCGCCAGGGCGTACTGTTACTGAATACGGTGCTCACGGTACGGGCAGGCCAGGCGCATTCTCATGCCAGCCTGGGGTGGGAAACCTTTACGGATAAAGTGATAAGCCTGATTAACCAACACCGCGAAGGGGTCGTCTTCTTGCTGTGGGGCTCGCACGCCCAGAAAAAAGGCGCGATTATTGATCCACAGCGCCACCATATTCTGAAAGCTCCGCATCCCTCGCCACTCTCTGCGCACCGCGGATTTTTTGGCTGTAACCATTTTGCGCTAACGAACCAATGGCTGGAACAACACGGCGAGAAAACTATCGACTGGACGCCAGTATTACCGGCTGAGAGTGAATAACGTTGGCGACTCGCCGTTTTATCGCCCGCATAACGGCGCGAAAGCGCCTTGTCTGACCGGGCGGTAGAAAGTACATCATTGGCCCGGCGCGCGTTGCGTCACCGGGCTGCAGCCCTTACGCTTTATTCTGTCGCCACCACTCGGCGAGCAGTACGCCTGTCGCAACCGACACATTCAGGCTTTCCACGTTCCCGGTGCCGTTAATTTTCACGCACAGATCGTCGGGTTCGCGCGCCGCTTCCGGCAGGTAGTCATATTCACGGCCTAAGACCAGCACCATCTTTTCCGGCAGGGTCGTACTAAAGAGCGCCTGACCGCGATCGCTGGACGTCGTCACCACGGTGTACCCCGCCTGACGAAAATCATCCAGTACGTCAACAATGCTTTCACCAGTAATCGGCTGGACATGCTCCGCCCCGCCTTCCGCAGTACGAATCGCCGCGCCGGACTCCAGCAACGCCGCATCCTGTACCACCACGCCCTTCACGCCGAAGTGCGCGCAGCTACGCATCATGCCGCCCAGATTATGCGGGTTAGCGACATCTTCCAACGCCAGCACGCAGTCTTGATCCGCCGCCTGCTTTACCCATTGCTTAACGGTCGTACCGTTACGCTTTTTAATCAGGAAACACACGCCACCGTGGTGCTCAGTCCCGGAAGCTTTTGCCAGTTCGGCTTCATCCACCACATGGTAGGCTTTACGATTCGCCGCCATCCAGCGCAGCGCCTCTTTAAAACGCGGCGTTACGCTTTGGATAAACCATGCGCGCACGATGGCGTCAGGACGGCTCTGGAATAGCGCCTGGCAGGCATTTTCGCCGTAGACGCGCGTCTCTTCCGCACGCTGGCGACGCAAAACTTCAGGGTCGATAAAACTTTTACCGCTAATACCACCATGATCGACTTTCTCAGGCGTTTCATCGCCTGGCGCGCGGGACACGGTGCGCCACGGCGAAGTTTCATGTTTACGGTCACGGCTCTGATTATTTCGCTCATCACGGGCGGGGCGACGTCCACCGTCAGTGCGAGACTTTGCTGGGCGGCCTCCCCCTTTCCCGGTACGCGGGTTATAGGTGCGTTTATCAGAGTCATCATCACTACGGACATACATCACTTTGACTTTGCCGCTTTTGTTTTTTAATTCATCGTTCATGCTTTTCTCCACCAGCGCTGCGCGAAGCGCGAAGATTACCCGATGTGCATCCGGTTAGCCATGATTTCGTTTAAAAGCTTGCGACTATTGTACTCATTGAATAAAACACATTGTTGTTTAGCACAGACTCCTCGATAATATGTAACATTCTAGAAACATCCCGCGCGTAGCGGGACGTCTTCCGACGTATTCAGAGGTTAGCTATGAACACCGTTTGTACCCATTGTCAGGCCATTAACCGCATCCCCGACGATCGGCTTCAGGACGCGGCAAAATGTGGACGCTGCGGTCATGAGTTGTTTGACGGAGAAGTCATTAATGCGACCGGCGAAACGCTGGACAAACTGTTGAAGGACGATCTTCCAGTGGTGATCGACTTCTGGGCCCCCTGGTGCGGCCCTTGCCGTAACTTTGCGCCAATCTTCGAGGATGTCGCAGAAGAGCGCAGCGGTAAAGTCCGTTTCGTCAAAGTGAATACCGAGGCGGAACGGGAACTCAGCGCCCGTTTCGGTATCCGCAGCATCCCGACGATTATGATTTTTAAACATGGACAGGTGGTCGATATGCTTAATGGCGCAGTGCCTAAAGCGCCTTTCGACAGCTGGCTGAACGAAGCGCTGTAAACGCCACGGGGCGCATCTTGTGCCCCGTTTTCACCTCTGCCACAATAGCGTTTTTCTCCGCAAACGCTTTCTATGACCAATAACGCTGTCCTTCAGTTACGCGCCGAACGGCTTGCGCGCGCTACTCGCCCTTTTCTTGCCAGAGGCAATCGGGTTCGCCGCTGTCAACGCTGCCTGCTGCCGCTAAAATCTTGCCTGTGTGATACGTTAACGCCTTCTCAGGCGAAAAGCCGTTTTTGTCTGGTCATGTTTGACACTGAACCGATGAAACCCAGCAATACCGGCCGGCTGATAGCCGATATTTTGCCGGATACCGCGGCGTTTCAGTGGTCGCGTACCGAGCCGCCGCAGGCGTTGCTGGAGCTGGTACAGCATCCGGATTATCAGCCGATAGTGGTCTTTCCTGCGTCCTACGCCGGCGAAGCGCGCGAGGTCATTTCCACCCCGCCCGCCGGGAAAACGCCGCTGTTTATTATGCTGGACGGCACCTGGCCCGAAGCACGTAAAATGTTTCGTAAAAGCCCTTATCTGGATCATCTGCCGGTCATTTCCGTCGATTTATCGCGTCTTTCAGCTTATCGTCTGCGTGAAATCCATGCCGAAGGGCAATATTGTACCGCCGAAGTCGCCATAGCGTTGTTAGATCTGGCGGGAGATACCGAGGCGGCAACCAGTTTAGGTGAACATTTCACCCGTTTCAAAACGCGCTATCTGGCAGGAAAAACGCAACATCCGGGAAACGTCACAGCATAAAATAGCGAAAGCGTTTAAAATTATCCGGTCACTTCTGTGTAAGGGAAACCGGTATGAGCCAGCAAGGACTGGAAGCGCTACTGCGACCAAAATCGATCGCGGTGATTGGCGCATCAATGAAGCCCCACCGCGCGGGTTACCTGATGATGCGTAACTTGTTGGCGGGCGGATTCAATGGCCCCGTCCTTCCCGTGACGCCCGCCTGGAAAGCCGTTTTAGGCGTCATGGCCTGGCCGGATATCGCCAGTCTTCCTTTTACTCCCGATCTGGCTATTTTATGCACTAACGCCAGCCGTAACCCGGCGTTACTGGACGCGCTTGGCGCGAAAGGTTGTAAAACGTGCATTATCCTTTCTGCTCCCACGTCGCAACATGAAGAACTTCTTGCCTGTGCCCGGCATTATAAAATGCGTCTGCTGGGTCCAAACAGTCTTGGGCTCCTCGCGCCGTGGCAAGGGCTGAATGCCAGCTTTTCTCCCGTCCCGATTAAACAGGGCAAGCTCGCTTTTATTTCCCAGTCTGCCGCAGTTTCCAATACTATTCTTGACTGGGCGCAACAGCGTGAAATGGGCTTTTCCTACTTTATCGCGCTGGGCGATAGCCTGGATATTGATGTCGATGAACTACTGGATTATCTGGCGCGCGATAGCAAGACCAGCGCAATTTTGCTCTATCTGGAACAGTTAAGCGACGCCCGCCGTTTTGTTTCCGCCGCCCGTAGCGCTTCACGTAACAAACCGATTCTGGTGATTAAAAGCGGCCGAAGCCCGGCAGCCCAGCGTTTACTTAATACCAGCGCGGGAATGGACCCTGCGTGGGATGCGGCCATCCAGCGCGCAGGCCTGCTGCGAGTCCAGGATACGCACGAGCTTTTTTCCGCCGTCGAAACACTGAGCCATATGCGTCCGCTACGTGGCGACAGACTGATGATCATCAGCAATGGCGCCGCGCCTGCCGCGCTGGCGTTAGATGAGTTGTGGTCGCGTAACGGCAAGCTGGCGACGTTGAGCGAAGAGACCTGCCTGCAACTACGGCAGGCGCTTCCCGCGCACATAGATATTGCCAATCCGCTGGATCTGTGTGATGACGCCAGCAGCGAACATTACGTCAAAACGCTGGATATCCTGCTCGCCAGTCAGGATTTTGACGCGCTTATGGTTATCCACTCTCCCAGCGCTGCCGCGCCGGGTACGGAAAGCGCCCATGCTCTGATCGAGACGATTAAGCGCCACCCCAGAGGCAAGTTTGTTACGCTGCTGACAAACTGGTGCGGCGAGTTCTCGTCTCAGGAAGCAAGACGGCTATTCAGCGAAGCCGGCTTACCAACCTACCGCACGCCGGAAGGCACGATTACCGCGTTTATGCATATGGTGGAATACCGGCGTAACCAGAAGCAACTGCGGGAAACGCCAGCGCTGCCGAGTAACCTGACGTCCAATACCGCTGAGGCGCATAATCTGTTACAGCGGGCGATTGCGGAAGGCGCCACCTCACTGGATACCCATGAGGTACAGCCGATTTTACACGCCTATGGGCTGCACACGCTCCCAACCTGGATTGCCAGCGACAGCGCTGAAGCGGTGCATATCGCCGAACAGATAGGCTATCCGGTAGCTCTCAAGCTGCGCTCGCCCGACATTCCGCATAAATCTGAAGTTCAGGGGGTCATGCTTTACCTGCGGACCGCAAGCGAGGTACAACAGGCCGCGAACGCCATTTTCGATCGCGTAAAGATGGCCTGGCCGCAGGCGCGGATTCACGGTTTGCTGGTACAAAGCATGGCTAACCGCGCCGGCGCGCAGGAGCTTCGAGTGGTGGTCGAGCACGATCCGGTGTTTGGTCCTTTGATTATGTTGGGTGAAGGCGGCGTAGAGTGGCGTCCGGAAGAGCAGGCTGTCGTCGCGCTGCCGCCGCTCAACATGAATCTGGCGCGCTATCTGGTGATTCAGGGCATTAAACAGCGGAAAATTCGCGCCCGTAGCGCGCTGCGTCCGCTGGATATTGTCGGTTTAAGCCAATTGCTGGTCCAGGTTTCAAACCTGATTGTCGACTGCCCGGAAATTCAGCGTCTGGATATCCATCCGCTGCTGGCTTCCGCCAGTGAGTTTACCGCGCTGGATGTGACGCTGGATATTGCCCCGTTTGATGGCGATAACGAAAGTCGACTTGCGGTACGCCCCTATCCCCACCAGCTTGAAGAGTGGGTGGAGATGAAAAATGGCGATCGCTGCCTGTTCCGTCCGATCCTGCCGGAAGATGAGCCCCAACTGCGACAATTCATCGCCCAGGTCACCAAAGAGGATCTTTACTACCGTTATTTCAGCGAGATCAACGAATTCACCCATGAAGATTTAGCCAACATGACGCAGATCGACTACGATCGAGAAATGGCCTTTGTGGCCGTGAGGCGGATGGACAACGCTGAAGAGATCCTCGGCGTAACGCGCGCGATTTCCGATCCTGACAACGTAGATGCCGAATTTGCCGTATTGGTACGTTCAGATCTCAAAGGGTTGGGTTTAGGACGCCGTTTAATGGAGAAATTGATTGCCTATACTCGCGATCACGGATTGAAGCGGCTGAACGGTATTACGATGCCGAACAATCGCGGCATGGTCGCGCTGGCCAGAAAACTGGGATTTCAGGTCGATATCCAGCTCGAAGAGGGCATCGTGGGATTGACGCTAAATCTGGCCAAATGTGATGAATCGTGAGTAATGTACTGGAAATGTTGACCACTTTAACGGGTACTGATGTTATTATTGCTCGCTTATGTCGTCTGCATAGCACAGAGGACCCTTCAATGAACAGAGAAGAAATGCACTGTGATGTTGTCAAAATTTAAGCGTAATAAACATCAACAACACCTTGCCCAACTCCCTAAGATTTCTCAGTCAGTTGATGATGTAGATTTCTTTTATACTCCTGCTACTTTTCGGGAGACACTGCTGGAGAAAATCGCCAGCGCGACGCAGCGTATTTGTATCGTTGCCCTGTATCTGGAACAGGACGATGGGGGTAAAGGTATACTCGACGCGCTCTATGCGGCTAAACGGCAGCGTCCTGAACTGGACGTGAGGGTGCTGGTCGACTGGCATCGCGCGCAACGCGGGCGCATTGGCGCAGCGGCCTCGAATACCAATGCAGACTGGTATTGCCGACTGGCGCAGGAAAACCCCGGCATTGATGTCCCGGTTTACGGCGTACCGATTAATACGAGAGAAGCGCTTGGCGTACTGCATTTTAAAGGCTTTATCATTGATGATAGCGTCCTGTACAGCGGCGCCAGCCTGAACGATGTCTATCTCCATCAGCATGACAAATATCGCTACGATCGCTACCAGCTGATTCGCAATCGGCAAATGGCAGACATCATGTTTGACTGGGTGACGCAAAATCTGATGAATGGCCGTGGTGTGAATCGTCTGGATAATACCCAGCGTCCGAAAAGCCCGGAGATTAAAAATGATATCCGCTTATACCGTCAGGAGCTGCGGGATGCGTCATATCATTTTCAGGGTGACGCTAATGACGAGCAACTCTCCGTTACGCCGCTGGTCGGGCTTGGAAAATCTAGTCTGCTGAACAAAACCATTTTCCATCTCATGCCCTGTGCGGAGCATAAGCTCACCATTTGTACCCCTTACTTCAATCTACCAGCGGTGCTGGTGCGGAATATTATTCAGCTACTGCGCGACGGAAAAAAAGTCGAAATCATTGTTGGCGATAAAACCGCGAATGATTTTTACATTCCGGAAGATGAACCGTTCAAGATCATTGGCGCGCTGCCCTATCTCTATGAGATTAACCTGCGCCGCTTCCTGAGCCGTTTACAGTATTACGTCAATACCGATCAACTTGTGGTGCGTCTGTGGAAAGATGACGACAATACCTATCATCTGAAAGGGATGTGGGTAGATGATAAATGGATGCTACTCACCGGCAACAATCTGAATCCCCGCGCCTGGCGTCTGGATCTGGAAAACGCCATTCTGATCCACGACCCTAAGCAGGAGCTTGCCCCTCAGCGGGAAAAAGAGCTGGAACTTATCCGAACGCACACAACCATCGTAAAACATTATCGTGACCTGCAGAGCATTGCCGACTATCCGATAAAAGTGCGTAAATTGATTCGCCGCCTGCGCCGGATCCGCATCGACAGATTAATTAGCCGTATCCTGTAATCGAAGCCCCGTCCTGTACGGGGTTTTCTCTTAGGAGTGAACTGGTGCGCGTGTTGATTCCTTTTACGGTGTTGTTTCTCTCCGGGTGCAGCCATCTGGCTAACGACCACTGGAGCGGTCAGGATAAAGCCCAACATTTTATGGCATCAGCGATGCTATCGGCAGCCGGTAATGAGTATGCGCGTCACCAGGGAGTAAGCCCTGACCGCAGCGCAGCGATAGGGCTGATGTTTTCTTTGAGTCTCGGAGCCTCAAAAGAACTCTGGGACAGCCGCCCGGAAGGCAGCGGCTGGAGCTGGAAAGATTTTGTCTGGGATGTCGCTGGCGCGACAACCGGTTACGCTATCTGGCAAATGGCGCGATACTAAAGGCGTAAGCCCTTTCCTTTACGGTGCAACATCAACGAAACCAGGAAAGCCAGAACGGCCATCGCGGTAACATACCAGAAGAACGAACTCTCCATACCGACAGATTTTAGCGACAGCGCGACATATTCCGCAGAGCCGCCAAATAACGCGTTTGCTACCGCGTAAGATAAACCGACGCCCAGGGCGCGAACCTGCGCCGGAAACATCTCCGCTTTCAGGATCCCGCTAATCGAGGTATAGAAACTCACAATCAATAGCGCGCACATCACTAAAGCAAATGCGGCATAAGGCGACGTCACATTCTGCAACGCGGAGAGAATTGGAACGGTGAAAAGCGTCGCGAGTGCGCCAAAACATAGCATAGAGGTGCGCCTGCCAATCTTATCGGATAACGCGCCGAATAACGGCTGCACCAACATGAAAACACACAGCGCGACCGTCATAATGCCGCTGGCGACATTGGCATGCATACCTGCTGTATTTACCAGATATTTCTGCATATAGGTGGTGAAAGTATAAAAGCACAGCGAGCCTGCCGCGGTGAAACCAAGCACCATCAAAAAGGCTTTGCGATTACGCCACAAACCTTTCAACGAACCGGCTTCTTTTAATGCGCGAGTCTCATGCTTCGAGGTTTCATCCAGCTGGCGACGTAGCCATAACGCCACAACCGCCAGCACGGCGCCCAGCGCAAAGGGAATACGCCATCCCCAGGCACGAAGCTCAGCATCCTCCAGAACCTGCTGCAAAATCACAACGACCAGCAATGCCAGTAGTTGGCCACCGATAAGCGTAACATACTGAAACGAGGCGAAAAATCCCTTACGACCTTCAAGCGCAACTTCACTCATATATGTCGCGCTGGTCCCATACTCTCCCCCTACCGAGAGCCCCTGAAATAACCTTGCAATAAGTAGCAGCGCCGGTGCCCAGGTGCCGATGGTATCGTAACCAGGTAAGCAGGCAATCACCAGCGACCCCATGCACATCATGCACACCGAAATCAACATTGAGGCTTTGCGCCCGCGTCGATCGGCAATGCGTCCAAACAGCCAACCACCGATAGGCCGCATTAAAAAACCGGCGGCAAAGACGCCTGCCGTTTGCAAAAGCTGAGTGGTGGTATTACCAGAAGGAAAGAAGATATGTGCAAAATAGAGCGAGCAGAAAGAGTAGACGTAGAAATCAAACCATTCCACTAAGTTTCCGGAAGAGGCCCCCACGATAGCCCATATGCGTCGCCGCATCTCCGGAGCCTCAGCGTTGTTTTTATCTATACGCTGAATAATTTCTGCCATACTGTTCTCCTTGTTGCCAGGCTTAATCGGCCTTTTATTTTGGAGATTCAGATTACGCGAGACCAAAAAGTAAATAAAGTGTTAATTATTTGTTTGCTAATTTTTATCCCCACCGTGCCTGATGCTGGCGTTTCCGTTTCAGATAGTCTTCGTCCTGACGAATTTTATCCCACCAACCTTTGAAAACCGTTGCCGCCGCGGCCTTAATAGGATCATTACCCCGTGTATTCAGGCTGCCGTCTTCGGCATACTTTTTACCGCCTTTATAGTTAGCGTATCGCCTGGCGCGGGTGTATCCCATCTGAATAAATTTACGCGCCATGTCCATACCAACGAAATCATCCTGCTGCCGGTAAGCTTCGAACAACTGGTAGATCTGCTCTGCGGATTTCATCGCCGATGCTTCATCTTTATAGCGCCAGAAAGGAAGAATTTCGCTTTTGTAGGGTTCAACCAGTAGCACCCCCTGCTCGCCTCGTCCAACCTGATACAATTCAGGCTGCTGGCGGAAGTCGATGCTGGAAAAGTCCTGCTGGTAGTTAAAAGGTTTGATAGCCAATGAAAATCCTCACTGCTTATATAAGCACGTGTAAAGGATAGTTCATCGTTAACGATTGGGTGGGTTGTGCTCTTATCGGTTCTACAAGAGCACCAGCTTCGTAGGCGGGATAATTCCTGTAGGCCGGATAAGGTGGAGCCGCCATCCGGCGGTGCAGGTTGCCTGATGGCGCTGCGCTTATCAGGCCTACATTTTTACAGTTACCACACACGCAAAAAAGCCCGTCCGTCAGGATGGGCTTCTTCACTTGTCTGATGCCTGGCAGTTCCCTACTCTCGCATGGGGAGACCCCACACTACCATCGGCGCTACGGCGTTTCACTTCTGAGTTCGGCATGGGGTCAGGTGGGACCACCGCGCTAGTGCCGCCAGGCAAATTCTGTTATCAGACCGTTTTTACGTTCTGATGTAATCTGAATCAGTGCTGAAAATCGTCTCTCATCCGCCAAAACATCTTCGGCGTTGTAAGGTTAAGCCTCACGGTTCATTAGTACCGGTTAGCTCAACGCATCGCTGCGCTTACACACCCGGCCTATCAACGTCGTCGTC
>NZ_JBEUKJ010000009.1:0-215239 GCF_043357055.1 Salmonella sp. SJTUF15570
AATAAATATCCTCCGGCATAGCCGGAGGTTTTTCAGATGCGCCTGTAAGGCTCTCTTACCAGCCGCGCCCTAACAGGCGCATACGATCTGACATTTGCATCAAACTTCGTTACTTACGGCCCGTAAACGGGCTGCCCGGATAAGGGATCGATAATTGCTCACCCATTTTATCCTCTTCAAGCTGGTGCTTTATGTAGTCCTGTATCTTCGCCGTGTTCTTACCCACCGTATCGACATAGTACCCTCTGCACCAGAACTCCCTGTTCCTGTATTTGAATTTTAGATCCCCAAACTGCTCGTAAAGCATCAGACTACTTTTACCCTTCAGATATCCCATGAAGCTCGACACACTCATCTTCGGCGGGATCTCCAGAAGCATGTGAATATGATCTGCACAACATTCCGCTTCCAGAATTCGTACGTTTTTCCATTCACACAATTTTCTTAATATGCTGCCTACTGCCCTACGCTTCTCTCCATAGAACGCTTGTCTTCGGTATTTGGGCGCGAAAACTATGTGATATTTACAGTTCCATCGGGTGTGCGCTAAGCTCTTTTCGTCCCCCATTGGGACCCCCTTTTGATTTCTTGTTGAACTTTTGCAGTTGCCAGACCGCAAGATGTTTTAACAAATCAAAAGGGGTTTTAATAACTGGCTTAAAGCTGAAAGCTTTCCGGAACCCCCAGCCTAGCTGGGGGTTTTCCATAGACAAAAAAGAGGCCGGATTATCCGGCCTCCTGGGAAAAATGAGGTAAATGATTAGGCGTAACCGTAGCTCATCAAACGCTGGTAACGACGGTTTTTTAAATCATCGGTGCTTAACACATCGAGATCGGCTAAATCTTCCAGCAGCTGCGCTTTTAGCGATGCCGCCATCGCTTCCGGATTACGGTGCGCGCCGCCCAGCGGCTCCGGAATGATGGAATCGATTAGCTTCAGCTCTTTCAGACGCGGCGCGATGATGCCCATTGCTTCAGCAGCCAATGGCGCTTTGTCGGCGCTCTTCCACAAAATAGAGGCGCAACCTTCCGGGGAGATAACGGAATAGGTGCTGTATTGCAGCATATTCACTTTATCACCCACGCCAATCGCCAATGCGCCGCCGGAGCCGCCTTCGCCAATCACGGTGCAGATGACCGGTACGTTCAGACGAGACATCTCACGCAGGTTGCGGGCGATGGCTTCAGACTGACCACGCTCTTCCGCGCCCACGCCAGGGTAAGCGCCCGGGGTGTCGATGAAGGTGATAATCGGCATGTTGAAGCGTTCAGCCATTTCCATCAGGCGCAGCGCTTTGCGGTAGCCTTCCGGCGCTGGCATGCCAAAGTTACGACGAATTTTTTCTTTGGTTTCACGACCTTTCTGATGACCAATGATCATCACCGGCCGCCCTTCCAGACGCGCGATACCGCCGACGATGGCTTTGTCATCAGCATAGGCGCGATCGCCCGCCAGCTCATCAAACTCATCAAACGCCAGACGGACATAATCCAGGGTGTACGGACGCTGCGGATGGCGCGCCAGTTGGGCTACCTGCCATGCGCCGAGATCGGCGAAGATTTTGCGCGTCAGTTCTACGCTTTTTTCGCGCAGGCGATGGACTTCTTCATCGATATTAATATCCAGTTTCTCATCCTGGCGGCTTACCGCAGTCAGAGAATCGATTTTCGCTTCCAGCTCTGCTATCGGCTGTTCAAAATCAAGGAAATTCAGACTCATAGTATTCCTGTATTAGTCAAACTCCAGTTCCACCTGCTCCGAACCAATGAGGCCACGCAGATCGTTAAGTAAACGATCGCTCGGAGAGACACGCCACGTTGCGCCAAAACGCAGCCGCGCACGCGCATCCGCCCTCTGATAGTAGAGATGTACTGGAATGGTCCCCGAGCGGTGGGGTTCCAGAGACTGACGGAGTCGGTTTAAAAGCTGGTCATCAATTTGCCTGTCCGTCAGCGAGATAGCAAGCCCGCGAGCGTATTTTTCGCGAGCTTCGTCAATATCCATCACTTCGCGGGCGGTCATTTTAAGCCCCCCGCTGAAGTCATCAAAGCTGACCTGTCCGCTGACGATAAGTATGCGGTCTTTTTCCAGCAACTGCTGGTATTTATCCAGCGCGTCGGTAAATAACATCACTTCCAGACGCCCGGAACGGTCATCCAGCGTACAGATGCCGATACGATTGCCGCGCTTGGTGACCATAACCCTTGCGGCAATCACGAGCCCCGCAGCCGTGGTGACTTTACCACGTTCTGTCGGATGCATGTCTTTGAGCCTTACCCCGCCGACATAGCGCTCAATTTCTTTTAAATACTGATTGATGGGGTGGCCCGTCAGGTACAGCCCCAACGTTTCACGTTCCCCATCTAACACCACCTGCTCCGGCCACGGCTGGCAGCTGGCATAGGATTGCTCGATTTGCTCCGGCTCTTCCGCCAGTACGCCGAACATATCCGCCTGACCGATAGCTTCCGCTTTGGCGTGCTGGTCGGCGGCTTTCAGCGCATCGCCCAATGAGTTCATCAGCGCGGCGCGGTGCGGCCCCAGGCGGTCGAACGCCCCGGACATGATCAGCTTTTCCAGCACCCGGCGGTTGAGCTTTTTGGTGTCGGTCCGCGCGCACAGATCAAACAGCTCGCGGAAATAGCCGCCCTGATTACGCGCGTCGATGATCGCTTCGATCGGCCCTTCGCCGACGCCTTTGATCGCGCCGATGCCGTAGACGATCTCGCCCTCATCGTTAACGTGGAAATGGTACAATCCGGAGTTAATATCCGGCGGCAGAATTTTCAGTCCCATCCGCCAGCACTCGTCCACCAGGCCGACGACCTTCTCGGTGTTATCCATATCGGCAGTCATCACCGCCGCCATAAATTCAGCCGGATAGTGCGCCTTTAGCCATAGCGTCTGGTAAGAAACCAGCGCATAAGCGGCGGAGTGCGATTTGTTAAACCCGTAACCGGCGAATTTCTCCACCAGGTCAAAGATTTTCATCGCCAGTTCGCCGTCGATACCGTTCTTTTTCGCGCCCTCTTCAAAAACGGAACGCTGTTTGGCCATCTCCTCCGGCTTTTTCTTACCCATCGCACGACGCAGCATATCCGCGCCGCCGAGAGTATACCCGGAAAGTACCTGGGCAATCTGCATCACCTGTTCCTGATACAGAATGATGCCGTAGGTCGGCTCCAGTACCGGCTTCAGGCTTTCATGCTGCCACTGAACGTCCGGGTAAGAGAGTTCTTCACGACCGTGCTTACGGTCGATAAAGTTATCTACCATCCCTGACTGCAACGGGCCGGGACGGAACAGGGCCACCAGTGCGATCATATCTTCAAAGCAGTCTGGCTGCAGACGTTTGATCAGATCTTTCATGCCGCGCGATTCAAGCTGGAAGACCGCCGTGGTTTCCGAGCGCTGCAGCATGTCGAAGCTTTTTTTATCGTCCAGCGGAATGGCGGCGATATCCAGCGGCGGCTCGCCGTTTTTCTCGCGCCGCTTGTTGATCATCTCCAGCGCCCAGTTGATGATGGTCAGCGTACGCAAACCGAGGAAGTCGAACTTCACCAGTCCGGCATATTCCACGTCGCTTTTATCAAACTGGGTAACCGGATGCTTGCCCTCTTCATCGCAGTACAGCGGCGCAAAGTCGGTAATTTTGGTCGGCGCAATGACCACGCCGCCAGCGTGTTTACCGGCGTTACGCGTGACGCCTTCAAGCTTACGCGCCATATCGATCAGCGCTCTGACCTCTTCGTCCGCCTCGTAAATTTCCGGCAGTTGCGGTTCCGCTTCAAAGGCTTTTGCCAGCGTCATGCCCGGATCGGGCGGCACCAGCTTCGAGATACGATCGACAAAACCGTACGGATGCCCCAGCACGCGGCCCACATCGCGGATAACGGCTTTCGCCGCCATCGTACCGAAGGTGATAATCTGCGATACCGCATCACGCCCGTACATGTCTGCGACGTGCTCAATCACCTGGTCGCGTTTCTCCATACAGAAGTCAACGTCGAAGTCAGGCATCGAGACACGTTCCGGGTTCAGGAAACGTTCGAACAGCAGGTCAAATTCCAGCGGATCAAGGTCGGTAATTTTCAGCGCGTAGGCCACCAGCGAACCAGCCCCGGAACCACGTCCCGGCCCTACCGGCACGCCGTTATCTTTTGACCACTGGATAAACTCCATCACGATGAGGAAGTAGCCAGGGAACCCCATCTGGTTGATAACCTGTAGTTCAATATCCAGACGCTCGTCATATTCCGGGCGACGCTTTTTGCGCTCTTCTTCGTCCGGAAACAGGAAAGCCAGACGCTCTTCCAGCCCCTCTTTCGATTTTTTGACCAGATAATCTTCGGTGGTCATATCGCCGGTCGGGAACTGCGGCAGGAAATATTCACCCAGACGCACCGTTACGTTGCAGCGTTTGGCAATCTCCACCGTATTTTCCAGCGCCTCCGGAATATCGGAGAACAGCTCGCACATTTCTTCTTCACTGCGCATATACTGCTGCGGTGAATAATTGCGTGGACGCTTAGGATCGTCAAGGGTGAAACCGTCGTGGATCGCGACACGAATTTCATGGGCGTCAAAATCATCGCTTTCAAGAAAACGGACATCGTTTGTCGCGACAACCGGCAAACCACGTGCCTCAGCCAGCTCAACCGCAGCATGGAGATAGGTCTCTTCATCCTGTCTGCCGGTACGGATCAGTTCCAGGAAGTAGCGATCGGGAAAATGCGCTTCATAGAAAGCAACGCACTCCTCCACCAGCGCCTGGTTGCCGCGTAGCAGACAGCGGCCTACGTCGCCCATGCGCCCGCCGGAAAGCAGGATCAAACCTTCTTTAAGCTCTACCAGCCAGTCGCGCTCGATAATCGGGCCTGCCGCGCCGTAGCCGCGCTGATACGCTTTCGAGATCAGCAACGTCAAGTTCTGGTATCCCGTATTATTCGCCGCCAGTACCGTCAGATGAGTCAGCTCATCTCCCAGCAGTTCGTTGTGAACGTTAAAGTCCGCCCCGACGATGGGTTTAATGCCCGCGCCATGACCCGCTCCGTAGAACTTCACCAGACCGCAGAGGTTGGTAAAATCGGTGATCGCCAGCGCAGGCATACCTAATGAGGCCGCCTTTTTCACCAGCGGCCCGGTCTTCGCCAGCCCATCGATCATAGAGTAGTCGCTGTGCACCCGCAGGTGAACGAAACGTGGTTCAGACATCTTCAGATTTCTCGATACAAGAATCAGGACACAAGTCCCAGAGCGCGTTTAACAGGCGCAAAACTGCGTCGGTGGTGCGCCGTCGCGCCATACTGGGCCAACTTTTCCAGATGAAAAGCGGTTGGATAGCCTTTGTGCTGCGCAAAGCCATACTGAGGAAAAACGATATCCAGCGCCGCCATTTCTGCGTCGCGGGTGACTTTTGCCAGAATAGACGCCGCGCTAATCTCCGCCACGCGACTGTCGCCTTTCACCACGGCCATTGACGGCACAGGCAGCGCCGGACAGCGATTGCCGTCGATCAGCACATATTCTGGCGCAATATGCAGACCAGCGACAGCGCGCTGCATGGCGAGCATGGTGGCGTGCAAAATATTCAGCTCATCAATTTCATGCGCTTCCGCGCGTCCCAGACTCCAGCTTAACGCCTTTTCTTTAATCTCGTCATACAATGACAGACGACGCTTTTCAGACAATTTTTTGGAATCATTCAGACCGACGATCGGACGAGCCGGATCGAGGATCACGGCGGCGGTCACTACGGCGCCCACCAGCGGGCCACGGCCCACTTCATCCACACCCGCCACTAAATGGGTGTGTGGATAAACAAATTCGATCATTGTGCTAACTCCAGGACGGCATCTGCCGCCTGCTCATCGGCATTACAGCGGATCTGCTGATGCAGTTCACGGAAGGTGTCGTGCATCGCATGGCTGGTTTTACCGTTCGCCAGTAGCGGCAACAGCGCTTCGGCGAGTTTTTGCGGTTCGCACTCTTCCTGCAACAGCTCTTTGACTAATTCTCTTCCCGCCAGCAGGTTAGGCAAAGACACATACTCCGTTTTCACCAGACGTTTCGCCAGCCAGAAAGTGAAGGGCTTCATACGATACCCCACTACCATCGGGCATTTTGCCAGCATACACTCCAGCGCCGCCGTACCCGAGGCCAGCAGAGCCGCGTCGCTGGCGATCATCGCCTCGCGCGCCATGCCGTCCAGCAAATGAACGGCGAGATCCGGCGCAACCTCCGCTTTAATTTTTTCAAACTGCTCGCGGCGTTTCGCGTTCACCAGCGGCACTACCACTTCCAGATCGGGATAGCGCTGTCGCAGCAATTGTGCGGTTTTCAGGAAGTCGGCGCTGAGCATTTCCACTTCCGCGCCACGGCTGCCTGGCAGTAGCGCCAGACAATGGGCGTCATGCGGGATACCCAGCACGTCGCGCGCCGCATTTTTATCCGGGTCCAGCGGCATGGCATCCGCCATGGTGTGACCGATAAAGCGGCACGGGACGTTAAATTTATCGTAAAACGCTTTTTCGAAAGGCAGAAAAGCCAGCACCATATGGGTGGATCTGCCTATTTTGAAAACGCGTTTCTGTCGCCAGGCCCAAACGGACGGGCTGACATAATGAATGGTCTTAATCCCTTGCTTTTTCAGATTACCTTCGAGGGTAATGTTGAAATCAGGGGCATCAATCCCGACAAAGACATCGGGCTTGAGCTCGGTAAAACGGCGGGTCAGATCGGCGCGGATATGCAACAAACGGCGTAAACGTCCGAGCACTTCAACAATGCCCATGACCGCCAGCTCTTCCATTTCGTACCAGGCTTCACACCCTTCGGCCTGCATACGCGGCCCCGCAACGCCCACAAAACGGGCGTTGGGTACGCGCGCTTTCAGCGCACGAATTAAGCCTGCGCCAAGAATATCGCCGGACGTTTCACCGGCGACCAGGGCAATCGTTAAAGGACGCTGTGCCGCCATTAACGAATCGGACCGCGCGTTGAACGCTCAAAGAACTCGGTAAACGCCTTCACTTCCGGATGCTTTTCAGCAAGTTCAGCGATTTCCAGCTTCGCTTCATCGAGCGTTTTACCACTGCGGTACAACAGTTTGTAGGCATTACGAATCGCCACCAGCCCTTCACGGCTAAAGCCGCGACGCTTCAGCCCTTCGATATTTACCCCGAACGGCGTCGCATGGTTACCCTGCGCAATCACATACGGAGGGACATCCTGCGCCACGCCGGAGCAGCCGCCGACCATCACATGCGCACCGATAATGCAGAATTGATGAACTGCCGTCATACCGCCGATAATCGCAAAATCATCGACTGATACGTGCCCCGCCAGCGTGGCGTTGTTGGCGAGGATACAGCGATTACCTACCGTACAATCATGTGCGACATGCGCATTGATCATCAGCAGGTTATCGCTACCCACCTTCGTCAACCCACCGCCCTGCACTGTACCACGATGAATGGTGACGCTTTCGCGGATGCGGTTACGATCGCCAATTTCCACACGGGTCGGCTCACCCGCATATTTCAGATCCTGGTTCACTTCACCGATGGAGGCAAACTGATAAATCTCGTTGTCGCGGCCGATTTTGGTTTGACCATTCACGACCACATGAGACTTCAGTACGGTTCCCTCACCAATTTCGACCTGCGGCCCAACAATACAAAAGGGACCAATGTGGGCATTAGCGCCAATTACAGCGCCGTCTTCCACAATGGCGGTAGGATGAATAAAGGCGGATTTATCAATCACGAATCAGGCCTCCCGGCTACGAGCACACATCATGGTTGCTTCGCACACAACTTTACCGTCGACCAGCGCAACCCCTTTAAAGCGGGTCAGGCCACGGCGCGTTTTCTCGAAAGTGACTTCCATGATCATCTGATCGCCTGGCACCACCGGACGCTTAAAGCGCGCTTCATCAATACCCGCGAAATAATACAGTTCGCCAGGTTCCAGTTTACCAACGCTTTTAAACGCCAGAATACCGGTTGCCTGCGCCATCGCTTCCAGAATCAGCACGCCTGGCAAAATCGGTTTGCCCGGGAAGTGTCCCTGGAAAAACGGCTCGTTGACGGAGACATTTTTCACCGCACGCAGAAAACGACCTTCTTCAAAGTCCAGCACGCGATCGACCAGTAAAAACGGAAAACGGTGCGGCAGAAGCTCTAAAATCTCTTCAATCTGCAGAGTATGAGTGTTAGTAGTCAAAATACTCTTCCTGTCCAAATATACAAAAAGGCAATAATAACACGGCCTGCCGCAATCGTATGAATGTGACAGGCCGGAAAAGAATGGCAACTACAAGGCGGAACGTTAGTCTTGTTGATTAACCTTGCGCTCAATCGCTTTGAGACGCTTGCTCATATCATCAATGTTCATCACCAGTGCAGCAGTTTTACGCCATACTTTGTTGGGTTGCAGCGGAATGCCTGAGGAGTAGACGCCCGGTTCCGTGATGGGACGCATCACCATACCCATGCCAGTTACCGTGACTTTGTCGCATATTTCCATATGCCCATTGATCACGCTGGCGCCGCCAATCATGCAGTAACGGCCAATCTTCAGGCTACCCGCCATAATGACGCCACCGGCAACTGCCGTATTGTCGCCAATCACGACGTTATGTGCAATCTGGCACTGATTATCAATAATCACGCCATTGCCAATAACAGTATCATCCAACGCGCCACGGTCAATGGTGGTACAAGCGCCGATCTCGACACGATCGCCAATAATGACCCGGCCCAGTTGTGGGATCTTCACCCAGTTGCCACGATCGTTAGCGTAGCCAAAACCGTCCGCGCCGATCACCGTACTGGACTGGATCAGGCAATTCTCACCGATCTGAATGTCGTGGTAAATCGTTACGTTCGCCCACAAGCGTGAACCCGCCCCGATTTTGCTATTTTTTCCGACGAAACAGCCTGCGCCGATAACCACGTTATCGCCCAGTTGTACGCCAGATTCAATCACCGCATTCGCGCCGATTGAAACATTGCTACCCAGCGTTGCCGTCGCATCAATCACGGCGCTTGGCGCGATATTCTGCGCGGGCTGCGGCGTAGTATCTAAAATTTGCGCCATGCGCGCGTAGGTCAGGTAGGGATTTTTAACTACCAGCGCCGCGCTCTTGGCAAAAGGAAGATCGTCCTGCGTCATGACAACCGCAGAAGCCTGGCATATACCTAAGTGTTCACGGTACTTAGGATTTACCATAAACGTAATGTGGCCTGTTGTTGCAGATTGCATGGACGCAACGCCGGTGATGACGATATCGCCATCACCGTGTAATTCTGCATCCAACTGTTCTGCTAAGTCAGCCAGTCGAATTGAAGGCATTACTTATTTAACCTGTTTCAGTACGTCAGCGGTGATGTCTTTCACATCGCTGCTGTTGTAAGCAACGGTGTTTGCGTCTACCACCAGATCGATACTCTGGTCGTTAGCCACTTTTTTCACCGCAGTCTGGATACGAGTCACCAGTTTGTTGCGTTCTTCGTTGGAACGACGAGCGCGATCTTTCTCAAAAGCCTGCGCTTTTTGCGCGAAAGTCTGGCGCTGAGACATCACGTCTTTTTCCAGCTTAGTACGATCGCTACCTGCTTTCATGGATTGCAGACGCTGCATTTTAGATTGCAGATCGGTTTCCATTTTTTGCAGTTCAGCCGCACGGCCTTTAAATTCGTTTTCCAGTGTATTGGATACACCCGTCTTCTGCGCAACCTGTTGGAACAGATTACCCATGTTGACGATTGCAATTTTGTCAGCAGCCTGTGCGGACGTTACCATCGCCAAACCAAGACCTGCAGCTAATAACCACTTTTTCACAATAAACTCCTTACCATCCCATTTGCACCCGAAGGTACAGCTCTTTGCGTGGCCTGGCGATCCCCGGGGGCATCGCCAAAAGTCATCGCTACACTACCAATGCATTCCTTTGCAGTGAACAATTACCAGGTTTTACCAATGTTAAACTGGAACTGCTCGGCTTTGTCTCCATCGTACTTTTTAAACGGCTGGGCGTAGGAGAAGACCAACGGCCCCAATGGGGACATCCATTGTAATGCGATACCCGCGGACATACGGATGTTGCCTGGATCGCTGTAATCCGGTACATCTGACGGCGCAGATGACGGATCCCAGTTCGTATCCCAAACGGTACCCATATCCCAGAAGAAGGAGGTACGAACCGAGTTGGCATACTTTTCGCTGATGAACGGCGTCGGGGTAATAAATTCCAGGCTGGCGACAGCCATGGCATTACCACCTACCGCATCATCTGATTTACAGCCTGATTCCTGAGTACAGTCTTCGTAATCATCATTATCGCCCCCACTAGTGCGGGCGCCGTTTTTATAGACCGCTTTCGGGCCGATAGTATTCGACTGGAAACCACGCACGGTACTGGAACCACCGGCATAGAAGTTCTCATAGAACGGCATTTCCTTGCCGCCTAAACCATCGCCGTAACCCCAACGAGTACGCCCCAGAACCACCCACTTGTGATCGTTATCAATAGGCACATAGGTCGCGGTATCCAGCGACACTTTGTAGTATTCGTTGTCGGAACCTGGAATCGTCACCTTACCCGTCAGGTTGACTCGCGAGCCGTCCGTCGGGAAATAACCACGGTCAAGCTTGTTATAGGTCCAGCCGTAGTTAAAGGTGAAGTCGTCGGCGGCAAAATCGCTGGCATCAGGGTCGCCCATCGACTCAAGATAACGATCCATCGCAATCTGCGGCTGCATGTTGGACAGTTTGTTATGGACATAACCCAGACCAGCACGCAACGTGTTGTACTCGTTGATGGGGAAGCCAAGCGTCACATCCGTACCGTAACTCTTGTTGGTATAGTCGGACAGGTCGGCATCATCCGCTTCAAAGTCGTTATAGAAAATACGACCACCGAGGCTCACGCCGTCAACGGTAAAGTATGGGTTAGTAACGGACAGTTCGCTGTAGGTCTGGTAGTCGTTTTTGGTACCGTTAATCCCCACGGAATAACCGGTACCTAACCAGTTGTCCTGCTGAACGCCGGCCTGGAAGCTAACGCCGCTTTCTGTACCGTAACCGATACCGAAGTTAAAGCTACCGGTGTTGCGCTCTTTCACCTTGTACACCACATCAACCTGATCCGGGCTACCCGGAACGCGCTGCGTGTCGGTGTCGACGGTTTCAAAGAAGCCGAGACGGTTCAGACGCTCTTTTCCCTGGTCAACCAGGTCGCTGCCCAGCCACGCCCCTTCCATCTGGCGCATTTCACGGCGCAGAACGGAATCTTTTGAGGTGTCGTTGCCTTCAAAGCGGATCTTACGCACGTAGAAACGGTTGCCCGCATCGACGTTTACGCGCAGTTTTACGGTTTTGTCAGCATCGTTAATTTCAGGCTGTGACTGCACGCGCGGATAGGCGTAACCATAGCGACCCAGAAGCTTTTTGATGTCATCTTCCATTTTGGTCACTTTGGTGCCGTTATAGAGCTCGCCCGGTTCAATTTTCGTCAGTTTCTCAATTTCAGCGGAATGTCCGGCCAGGTTACCGCTCACCTGAACCCCGGAAAGCTTGTACTGATCGCCTTCGGTGATATTGACGGTGATGTAGATCCCTTTCTTATCCGGCGTCAGACTCACTTGCGTGGAGTCAATATTGAAACGCGCGTAGCCGCGATCCAGATAGTAGCTGCGCAAGGTTTCAAGGTCGCCCGCCAGCTTCTGTTTCTGGTATTTACGATCGCCGACGACGTTCCACCACGGCACTTCGTCACGCAACTGGAAATGAGAAATGAGTTCTTCGGTGCTAAAGGCATGGTTACCGACGATGTTGATCTGTTGGATCTTCGCCGATACGCCCTCCTGGAACACCAGTTTAAGATCAACACGGTTGCGCGGTAGCGGCGTGACGACCGCCTTAACGCTGGCGCTGTATTTACCTACGCTATAGTAAAAGTCTTCCAGACCTTTTTCGATATCAGACAACGTGGTGCGATCCAGAGACTCGCCAACACGTACGCCAGACGCTTCGAGGTTTTGCTTGAGCATGTCATCTTTCACCGACTTGTTCCCGGAGAAAGTGATGCTGGCAATGGTCGGACGTTCTTTTACCTGAACCAGAAGGGTATTACCATCGCGCAGGACGCGGACGTCCTCAAAGTTGCCGGTGGCGAACAGAGCGCGAATGGTGTTACTGATATCTTCATCATTAACCGTGTCGCCTGTGCGCACCGGCATACTGAGGAGAGCCGCACCAACGGCGACTCGCTGCAGGCCTTCGAAATGAATGTCCTTCACTACGAACCCTTCAGCACCGTATACGGTGGCGCTGCTGAACAGCAGCGACGCTATGAGCAACTTTTTCATCGCCATCGTTATTATGCGTTCTTCCTAACTAACTCTCTTACAACCGAGAGAAATCATTGAAAAGTGCAAGCCCCATTAACAACACCAGCAAAATCGAGCCAATGCGATAACTAAAGTCTTGAACCCGCTCGGATACCGGCCCGCCCTTAAGCTTTTCAATCGCCAGGAACAGCAGATGCCCCCCGTCAAGAACGGGCAGCGGAAACAGGTTAATTATCCCTAAGTTCACGCTGATTAGCGCAAGGAACATCAGGTAATAAATCACCCCGAACTCCGCTGACATCCCAGCCCCCTGAGCGATAGAAATCGGCCCACTGAGGTTGTTCAGTTTCACATCACCGGTTATCAATTTACCCAGCATACTGACCGTCAGCTTCATCAACTGCCACGTCTTATCCGTGGCTTCGAGGATGGCGCTAAAAGGCCCATACTGGCGTATAGTCTTGTACTCTTCCGGCAGAGGAATAATTTTAGGCACCACGCCTGCAAACCCTTCCGCCTTTCCGTTAACCGATTTCGTATCCGGCGTTAACGTCAACGACAAGGCGCTCCCCTGCCTTTCAATCTCTAACGCTAACGGCTTACCGGGATTATCGCGTACAAACGTCACGAATTTCATCCACTGCGTTAACGGCTGACCATCGACTTTAACGATCCTGTCGCCCGCTTGCAAACCCGCTTTACTGGCTGCGGAATTCGCCTGCACTTCTGACAGTACCGGTTCAATCTGTGGCCCGCGGGGCCGAATCCCTAAAGAAGATACAGGATCTTGCTTATCAGGCTCAAATGCCCAGTGACGTAAATCAAGCGTTTTGTCCTGCCGCTGGTCGCTACCAAACGGCGCGACGCTCACCGTCGTCTGCTGATCGCCAATTTTGGACACCAGTTGTAAACGCACGGCATCCCAATCAGGGGTTTCGATACCATCAACGGCTTTAAGTTCCGTACCAGGCGCAATTTGCGCCTGCGCAGCAATCGAGTTGGGCGTTATTTCGCCAATGACCGGACGAACGCCAGGGACGCCGATGATAAAGACCAGCCAGTAAGCAAAGATAGCAAAAATGAAGTTCGCAACCGGACCTGCGGCAATAATTGCGGCGCGCTGGCCCACCGTTTTGTTATTGAAGGCGTGACGACGCAATTCCGGCGCTACCGGTTCGGCGCGTTCATCCAGCATTTTGACGTAGCCGCCCAGCGGGATCAGGGCGATGACATACTCGGTGCCGTACCGATCGGTACGACGCCAGAGCGCTTTGCCAAAACCGATGGAAAAGCGCTCAACTCGCACACCGCAGCGCCGGGCAACCCAGAAATGACCAAATTCATGCACAGTGATCAGCACGCCCAGTGCGATGATGAATGCAGCCAGATTCCAGAGAATACTCAGCATAAAACCTTCCGTTAGAGCGTCCTGAACACCAGTAACAACAGGCAAGCAAAGACCGGTACGGCAGCCGTCAGGCTGTCAATTCGGTCCAGAATGCCGCCATGGCCTGGAATCAAGTGGCCGCTATCCTTAATTCCTGCTTCGCGCTTAAACATACTCTCGGTGAGGTCGCCCAGTACAGAAGCCAGAGCCGCCACCACAGAGCAAATCAGCAAGATAACAGGCGCAACATTCAGATTCGCCCACATACCGTAACCCCATGAGATCACGGCAGCCGTAGCAAGCCCGCCGATAAACCCTTGCCAGGTTTTACCCGGGGAAACCTTCGGCGCCAACTTATGTTTGCCAAACAATTTACCAAACATATACGCGCCAGAGTCCGCTCCCCAGACCAGGATCATGACATAGAGTAGCCATATTGCGCCACTGTAATGATTCTCGTCATAGTGCCAGGCGCGCAGCGCCAGCATTCCCCAGAAAAATGGCACAATAGTTAACAAACCGAAAATGAGACGCAATGTTTTTGAGTTGCGCCAGATTGCCGCCGAACCGGGATAAAATAGCACCAGCAGTAGCGCGACAACCCACCATCCTAACGATGCCCAAAGCGACATCTCAACCAGCGGTTGACGAATGTTGTGATGATACTCAGGCAACAAAAATAGCATCAGCGCCAATAACAGACCACACAGCACCGCCAGCCAAACCCGCTGTGAACGCGCGGCGAAACCGCTTAACTGTCCCCATTCCCACGCGGCCAGCATACAGACAACCAGCGTAATAATGGCGAACCCCACCGGCGGCAATAAAAAAAGCGCAGCGATGACCGCGGGTATTAACACAAAAGCAGAAATCAGGCGATACTTCAGCAAAAGCAACCCCCATCAGGCTTTGTCATCACCAGGCTCGGTACCGCCGAAACGACGCTCTCGATTAGCAAAGGCATGCAGCGCACCTTCAAAGTCTTGTTCATCGAAATCGGGCCAAAGAACATCCGTAAAGTAAAGTTCGGCATAGGCAATTTGCCAAAGCAAAAAGTTACTAATGCGATGCTCTCCCCCAGTCCTAATTACTAAATCCACAGGCGCCAGCTCATGCATACAGATTTGCTGGCCTAGTCTCTCTTCATCAATCTGATCGGGGCGCAGCACTCCAGCCTGCACCTGTTCCGCCAGTTGTCGGACTCCCTGGACAATATCCCAACGTCCGCCGTAATTCGCAGCGATATTCAGCGTTAGACCCGTATTATGGGCGGTAAGCGCTTCTGATTTGCGAATACGTTCTTGTAAACGTGAGTTAAATCGGCTGATATCGCCGATAATACGCAGGCGAACGTTATGGCGGTGCAGGCTTTTGACTTCGCTATCCAGCGCCCACACAAACAGCTCCATTAACGCGCTCACTTCCTGCGCCGGTCGGTTCCAGTTTTCACTACTAAAGGCATACAGCGTTAACGCATCAATACCGTTATTGGCAGCAAAAGAGACCGCTCGCCGGACGGACTTCGCCCCGGCTTTATGCCCAAAGGCCCGGATCTTCCCTTGCTTTTTCGCCCAGCGACCATTGCCATCCATAATTATGGCAACATGACGGCAGCCATGTGCTGGCAAATTTTCGCTTACTGGTTGAGTTGCAGACAACATAACGCGTTTTTTGTCCCTGAAAGGATTTAGCGGTACTCAGGAATACTGAAGCCTTTATACACATTCTCTTCGGTTCGCTTCGCGGATGACCGCGCGTCATCGCCCCTGTCGTGCGCTGTCTACGCACGCCGGGAACGTATTCGCCTGCCGTCCCGATGCGTCCTGAATGATTTTGTGTATCCACAAAAAAGCCGTGTAAAACCACGGCTAACCTGACCGAAAAAAGCCAAAAACCTGCGATCAGGTGGCGCAGACTATATCACCGAAGCCCAACGCTAACAAATAGCACGATCTTCTGTCGCGGGATAATCGTCAGCGTGAGAGCCGTATCACTTGTTTTCTGGCTACTTCACGCGCGATGGCGTCAACCTGCAATACGTCATCAACGCTTGCCGGTTCTTGTAAATCCATCCTCTCCAGCACCGCTAAATTGAGCCCGGCGATATCGGTAAAACGAATCTGTTGCGCCAGAAACGCGGCAACGGTGATTTCGTTTGCCGCATTAAGCGCCGTCGTTGCCGCCTGACCTTGCTCAAACGCCTCCATCGCCAGCTTCAGGCACGGATAACGCTGATAATCTGGCGCGCTAAACGTCAGCGCGCTGAGTTTGCAAAAATCAAGCGGCTGCGCGCCGGACGTGACGCGATTCGGCCATGCCATCGTATGCGCAATAGGCGTACGCATGTCAGGTTCTCCAAGCTGCGCCAGGACGCTGCCGTCCTGATAACGCACCATCGAATGAATGACCGATTGCGGATGGATCAACACTTCCATCTGACGTGCGCTGGCATTAAATAACCAACGCGCTTCAATGTATTCCAGACCTTTATTCATCATGGTGGCGGAGTCGACGGAGATTTTTCGCCCCATCGACCAGTTCGGATGACGACATGCCTGATCCGGCGTCATCGCTGCCAGATCGCACATTGGCGTTTCACGAAACGGGCCACCAGACCCGGTAAGCAAAATCGACGTTACGCCATTTTGCTCAAGGTCAGCGTATCCCAGATTATGCTGAATAGATTGCGGCAAACTCTGAAAAATCGCGTTATGTTCGCTATCGACGGGTAAAAGCCGGGCGTTGCTGCGTTTTACTTCGTCCATAAACAGCCGCCCGCAGGTCACCAGCGATTCTTTATTCGCCAGCAGAATCGTCTTCCCTGCGCGAATCGCCGCCAGGGTCGGCAGTAAACCAGCCGCGCCCACAATGGCCGCCATCACATGCCCGACCTCATCAAGCGCCGCCATCTCACAGGCAGCCTGCTGACCGCTCAGAACCTCGGTGCGGCTGCCATGCTGCTGAAGCATTATTTTGAGCTGTTCTGCGCTCGACGTATCGTCCATCACGGCATAACGCGGCGAGAACTCCAGGCACTGCTCCGCCATGCGGGCGACATTTTTACCCGCCACCAGCGCGATAACGCGGAAGCTATCAGGATTATGGCGCACCACGTCCAGTGTGCTGCAACCAATAGAGCCGGTCGAGCCCAGAATGGTTAATTGCTTCATGAAACGTCCAGAAGTGTTGAAACGGAATAAAAAGCAAAGCGCCGCACAGGAGACCTGATAATGTCTTCTGCGCGGCGCTTTGTACACCACTCATCCGCCAGGTTTAGCGGTGGAATGAGTTTATATCTGCGTACAGATCAATCAGAACTGCATCAGTTCTGCTTCTTTATCTGCCAACGCCGCATCAACTTTCTTAATTGCCGCGTCGGTCATTTTCTGTACTTCTTCCTGAGAGCGACGATCGTCATCTTCACTGATCGCTTTATCTTTCAGCAGAGCTTTTACTTTATCGTTCGCATCACGGCGGACGTTACGAACGGCGACACGCGCCTGCTCCGCTTCGCCACGGACAATTTTCGTCAGATCTTTACGACGTTCTTCGGTCAGCGGCGGCAGCGGAACGCGAATGTCGGTGCCCGCAGAGCTTGGATTCAAACCGAGGTCTGACGCCATGATCGCTTTTTCAACGGCTGGCCCCATAGAACGGTCAAACACGTTAATTTTTAAGGTACGGGAGTCTTCTACCGTTACGCTTGCCAACTGGCGCAGCGGGGTCGGAGTGCCATAGTATTCTACGACAATACCATCCAGCAGGCTGGGAGAAGCACGACCCGTGCGCACTTTGCTGATTTGGGTTTTGAACGCTTCAACGCATTTTTCCATGCGTACTTCAGCATCTTTTCTGATATCGCTAATCACGTTACGAATCCTTGAAAACTAGTCTCAGTCAGACCAGACGGTCACACAATACAAAGATGTGCTAAGTATAGTCTCGTTTAATTTCTGCCAGGTAATAAGACCCGTCAATAGAACAGAATCTTACCCGTATTTGGCGCTCACGGGAATTATTCCGTGATTAACGTCCCTTCTTTTTCGCCCATCACCACACGACGCAGCGCGCCTGGTTTGTTCATGTTGAAAACACGAATCGGCAGTTTGTGGTCACGAGCCAGCGTGAACGCCGCCAGATCCATCACTTTCAGCTCTTTATCCAGCACTTCGCTGTAGGTCAGCTGATCGTACATGGTCGCGGAAGGATCTTTTGCCGGATCGGCAGTGAATACGCCATCCACTTTGGTCGCTTTCAGTACGACATCCGCTTCAATTTCGATCCCGCGCAGACAGGCCGCAGAGTCGGTAGTGAAGAACGGGTTACCCGTACCTGCAGACAGAATCACAACACGGTTATTACGCAGCAGGCTAATCGCCTCGGCCCAACTGTAGTTGTCGCACACGCCGTTTAAAGGAATTGCCGACATCAGGCGGGCGTTCACATAGGCGCGGTGAAGCGCATCACGCATTGCCAGGCCGTTCATGACGGTGGCCAACATGCCCATGTGGTCGCCCACAACGCGGTTCATCCCCGCTTTTGCCAGACCCGCGCCACGGAACAGGTTACCACCGCCAATCACCACACCAACCTGAATACCCAGTTCAACCAGTTCTTTGATCTCCTGAGCCATACGATCCAGTATGCTTGCATCAATACCGAAGCCTTCCGTACCCTGCAGAGCTTCGCCGCTTAATTTAAGCAGAATGCGTTTATAGACGGGTTTTGCATTGGTAGCCATGTTTCTTTCCTGAGACTGTCAACGATTGATATGAGTTAATTCCGGCGACATTGTACGTCGCATTTCAGCGCAGACGCCAGGCGTCGGCTGATTTTACAAGAGAGGCGCAAAAAGAAGCCGCCCTCAGGCGGCTCCTCAGGAAAATCAGGACTGCTTAGACATCGCAGCAACTTCTGCTGCAAAGTCAGTCTCGACTTTCTCAATGCCTTCGCCCACTTCAAAGCGGATGAAGCCAGTCACGTCAGCGTTGTGCTCTTTCAGCAGTTGGCCAACAGATTTGCTCGGTTCCATGACGAAAGGCTGACCAGTCAGAGAAACTTCGCCGGTGAATTTCTTCATGCGGCCTTCAACCATTTTCTCTGCGATTTCTTTCGGCTTACCGGACTGCATCGCGATGTCCAGCTGTACCTGGTACTCTTTCTCTACCACGTCAGCAGACACGTCTTCCGGCTTAACGAATTCCGGCTTGCTTGCCGCAACGTGCATCGCCAGCTGCTTAACCAGCTCTTCGTCAGCGCCTTTAGCGGCAACCAGAACGCCGATGCGCGCACCGTGCTGGTAAGAACCCAGCACGTCGCCTTCCAGGGAAGCGACGCGACGAATGTTGATGTTCTCGCCGATTTTCGCAACCAGAGCAACGCGCTCTTCTTCGAACTGCGCTTTCAGGACTTCTACGTCAGTGATTTTGCCAGCAACAGCGGCGTCCAGCACTTTGTCAGCAAATGCCTGGAAGCCAGCATCTTTAGCCACGAAGTCAGTCTGGCAGTTAACTTCCAGAATGAAAGCGACGTTGCCGTCGATTTTGGTTTTGATTACGCCGTCAGCAGCCACGTTGCCTGCTTTTTTCGCCGCTTTGATAGCGCCGGACTTACGCATGTTTTCGATTGCCAGCTCAATGTCGCCATTCGCTTCAGTCAGCGCTTTTTTGCAATCCATCATGCCTGCGCCGGTACGCTCACGCAGCTCTTTTACCAGGGATGCGGTAATTTCAGCCATTCTAAAATCCTCGAAAGATTTGATCTGCCCGGCATCAAACCGCACAGATATAAAAGTGAAAAAGGGGGCCATATACAGGCCCCCTAACCAAACGTGATACTACCTGGTCTATAAGGGCTCTCCCCTTCATATTTCGAGCCGCAGGCGCGTTGCCTTCACTCGCTCATCCCGGTCACTTACTGATGTAAGCTCCCGGGAATTCTCGAGCTTGCCGCCTTCCTGCAACTCGAACTATTTTAGGGAGTTATCAAGCCTTATTACTCGGCTTCTACGAAGCTTTCTTCCGCCTGGGAAGCCAGATCCTGAGAACGGCCTTCACGAACGGTTGCAGCGACAGCGCCCAGGTACAGGCTAACAGCACGGATTGCGTCATCGTTACCCGGGATAACGAAGTCAACGCCGTCCGGATCAGAGTTGGTATCAACGATAGCAAATACCGGGATACCCAGGTTGTTCGCTTCTTTGATAGCAATGTGCTCGTGGTCAGCATCGATAACGAACAGAGCGTCCGGCAGACCGCCCATGTCTTTGATACCGCCCAGGCTGTTTTCCAGTTTCTCAAGCTCACGAGTACGCATCAGCGCTTCTTTCTTGGTCAGCTTTTCGAAAGTACCGTCCTGAGACTGAGTTTCCAGGTCTTTCAGACGTTTGATGGACTGACGAACTGTTTTCCAGTTAGTCAGCATACCGCCCAGCCAGCGATGGTTCACGAAGAACTGGTCGCAGCTGTTAGCAGCTTCTTTCACCGCTTCGCTTGCAGCGCGTTTAGTACCAACGAAAAGGATTTTACCTTTACGAGCAGAGATCTTGTTCAGTTCAGCCAGAGCTTCGTTGAACATCGGTACAGTTTTCTCAAGGTTGATGATGTGAACTTTGTTACGCGCGCCGAAGATGAAAGGCTTCATTTTCGGGTTCCAGTAACGGGTCTGGTGACCAAAGTGAACACCAGCCTTGAGCATGTCGCGCATGGAAACAGTTGCCATGATTTAAAACCTCTATAGATTAAGTTGGGGTTATGCCTCCACGTATCCCATATTACCGACCCCAAAGGGCACCCCGGAATATGTGCCGATACGTGTGTGTTGTTACACAAAGTGAGATTTGTCGCTCCCGTCCATCGTGTGTAGTCTTCGAATGGATCGGAAGTCCGGCGCGCTTTATACCACAAATACGCCACCGACACCAATAATTGTTGGCACTCAATGCTGAATTGAACGATGAATTTCGTGTTACAAGCAGGCGGCAAATTTTTGCATCCCCGGGAGCTTACGGCCAATAAGTGACTGGGGTGAAAAAATGTCGCCAACGCACCTGTGGCACGAAAGGCGAAGTTCAGAATGATTCTCAATTTGGCAGGGTACACCCCTGACTGATACCATTGTCAGCACTTACACAATTATTGCCGAAATCATCGGCACTGATGGACAGAATTCATGGCTATCTCTATCAAGACATCTGAAGACATCGAAAAAATGCGCGTCGCGGGCCGTCTGGCAGCCGAAGTGCTGGAAATGATCGAACCGTATATCAAACCGGGCGTCACCACCGGCGAACTGGACCGTATCTGTAACGATTACATCGTTAACGAACAACACGCGATCTCCGCCTGCCTCGGCTACCACGGCTATCCGAAATCCGTCTGTATCTCTATTAATGAAGTGGTGTGCCACGGCATTCCGGATGACGCTAAACATCTGAAAGATGGTGATATCGTCAACATCGACGTGACCGTGATTAAAGATGAATTCCACGGCGATACCTCGAAGATGTTTATCGTCGGCAAACCGACCATTCTCGGCGAGCGTCTGTGCCGCGTCACGCAAGAGAGCCTGTATCTGGGCATCAAAATGGTGAAACCGGGCATCCGCCTGCGCACCATTGGCGCCGCCATCCAGAAATATGCCGAAGGCGAAGGTTTCTCCGTGGTACGTGAATACTGCGGACACGGTATTGGTCGCGGCTTCCATGAAGAACCGCAGGTGCTGCATTATGATGCAGACGATGGCGGCGTCGTGTTGCAGCCTGGCATGACCTTTACCATTGAACCGATGCTGAACGCCGGGGATTACCGTATCCGCACCATGAAAGACGGCTGGACGGTAAAAACCAAAGACCGCAGCTTGTCTGCTCAGTACGAGCATACTATTGTGGTAACGGAAAACGGCTGTGAAATTCTGACGCTGCGTAAAGATGACACCATCCCGGCGATCATCACACACGACGAATAATGTTTTGCCTGATGGCGATGCCTTCGCATCTTATCAGGCCTACAAATTACACCTTTACTCAAAATCATTCGAGTTGCCTCAAGGCGGCAAGAGAGTGAATCTTCAGGAGCGTACATAAGTACGTGACTGGAGTGAACGAGCGCAGCCAACGTAGAAGCAACTTGAAGGATGAAGAGTAAATACGTAGGCCGGATAAGGCGTTCACGCCACCATCCGGCTTTTTAATGGGTGGCGCATATGAATACTCTTCCTGAACAGCACGCGAATACCGCACTCCCCACCCTCCCGGACCAGCCGCAAAACCCTGGCGTCTGGCCGCGCGCTGAACTGACCGTCGCCGGTATCAAAGCCCGCATCGACATCTTTCAACACTGGCTGGGAGAGGCATTTGACAGCGGCATTTGTGCTGAACAGCTTATTGAAGCCCGAACCGAATTTATCGACCAGTTGTTGCAACGCCTGTGGATTGAGGCCGGTTTCGGTCAGATTGCCGATCTGGCGCTGGTCGCCGTCGGCGGCTATGGACGCGGCGAACTGCATCCGCTTTCCGATATTGATCTGCTCATTTTAAGCCGCAAAAAGCTGCCCGATGAACAGGCGCAAAAGGTCGGCGAGCTGCTGACTTTATTATGGGACGTCAAGCTGGATGTCGGGCATAGCGTACGTACGCTGGAAGAGTGTCTGCTGGAAGGTCTGTCTGATTTAACCGTTGCGACAAACCTCATCGAAACGCGCCTGCTGATCGGTGATGTCGCTCTGTTTCTGGCACTGCAAAAACATATTTTCAGCGAAGGTTTTTGGCCGTCCGACAAATTTTACGCCGCCAAAGTAGAAGAGCAGAACCAGCGCCACCAGCGCTATCACGGTACCAGCTATAATCTGGAGCCGGATATTAAAAGCAGCCCCGGCGGCCTGCGCGATATCCATACATTGCAGTGGGTCGCCCGACGTCACTTCGGCGCCACCTCGCTCGATGAGATGGTGGGATTCGGCTTTTTAACCCCGGCTGAGCGCGCGGAGCTCAACGAGTGCCTGCATATCCTGTGGCGCATTCGCTTTGCGCTACATCTGGTGGTCAGCCGCTACGATAACCGCCTGCTGTTCGACCGCCAGTTAAGCGTCGCTCAACGCCTTAACTACAGCGGCGAGGGCAATGATCCGGTTGAGCGGATGATGAAAGACTACTTCCGGGTTACGCGTCGGGTGAGCGAACTTAATCAGATGCTGCTTCAGCTATTTGACGAGGCGATTCTGGCGCTGCCTGCGGATGAAAAACCACGTCCTGTTGACGATGAGTTTCAACTGCGCGGCACGCTCATTGATCTGCGTGACGACACGCTGTTTATCCGCGAACCGCAAGCGATCCTGCGGATGTTTTATATGATGGTGCGCAATAGCGCGATCACCGGCATCTACTCTACGACGTTACGCCATTTGCGCCACGCCCGCCGCCACCTGAGCCAACCGCTGTGTTACATCCCGGAGGCGCGCACTCTGTTTCTGAGTATGCTGCGCCATCCCGGCGCGGTCAGCCGCGGCCTGCTGCCCATGCATCGCCACAGCGTACTGTGGGCTTATATGCCGCAGTGGTCACACATCGTCGGACAAATGCAGTTTGACCTGTTCCACGCATACACGGTGGATGAACACACCATCCGCGTAATGCTCAAACTGGAGAGCTTTGCGAAAGAAGAGACACGCCAGCGCCATCCGCTATGCGTCGATCTCTGGCCGCGGCTTCCCCATCCGGAACTGATCCTGATCGCCGCGCTGTTCCACGATATTGCGAAAGGACGCGGTGGCGACCATTCGGTACTGGGCGCGCAGGATGTACTCACCTTCGCCGAACTGCACGGTTTGAACTCACGCGAAACGCAACTGGTCGCCTGGCTGGTGCGCCAACACCTGCTGATGTCAGTCACCGCCCAGCGCCGCGACATCCAGGATCCGGAAGTCATCAAGCAGTTTGCCGAAGAGGTGCAAACCGAAACACGGCTGCGTTTTCTGGTCTGCCTGACCGTCGCGGACATCTGCGCGACCAACGAAACCTTGTGGAATAGCTGGAAACAGAGCCTGCTGCGCGAGCTGTACTTCGCCACTGAAAAACAGCTCAGACGTGGAATGCAAAATACGCCGGATATGCGTGAGCGCGTGCGTCACCATCAGCTTCAGGCGCTGGCGCTGCTGCGAATGGACAATATTGATGAAGCCGCGCTGCACAAAATCTGGACCCGCTGTCGCGCTAACTATTTTGTTCGTCATAGTCCAAATCAGCTCGCCTGGCACGCACGCCATTTATTGCAGCACGATCTGCGCCAACCGTTAGTGTTGCTCAGTCCGCAGGCCACGCGCGGCGGAACCGAAATTTTTATCTGGAGTCCGGACAGACCCTATCTGTTTGCCGCCGTCTGCGCCGAGCTGGACAGGCGTAATTTAAGCGTCCATGACGCGCAGATCTTTACCACTCGCGACGGCATGGCAATGGATACGTTTATCGTTCTGGAACCAGACGGCAGCCCGCTGGCGGCGGATCGCCATGACGTTATTCGCACCGGTCTTGAACAAACCATTACGCAGCGTAGCTGGCAGCCGCCGCAGCCGCGTCGGCAACCGGCAAAGTTACGGCACTTTACGGTCGAAACGGAAGTCAATTTTCTGCCCACCCATACCGACAGAAAATCATTCATGGAATTGATCGCGCTCGATCAACCTGGTCTGCTGGCCAGGGTCGGACAAATTTTTGCCGATCTGGGAATTTCGCTTCATGGCGCCCGAATTACAACCATTGGTGAACGAGTAGAAGATTTATTCATAATCGCCACAGCGGATCGGCGCGCACTTAATAATGTGCTGCAACTTGAGGTGCAACAACGGTTGACAGCGGCCCTCAATCCAAACGATAAAGGGTAGTGTGTTTATTTATATGAAAGAGTTTAACAATGCAGCAGCTACAGAACGTTATTGAGACCGCTTTTGAGCGCCGCGCCGATATTACGCCGGCTAATGTAGATACCGTGACCCGAGAGGCGGTAAACCAGGTCATTTCTCTACTTGATTCCGGCGCGCTGCGTGTCGCAGAAAAAATCGACGGTCAGTGGGTCACTCACCAGTGGCTGAAGAAAGCGGTTCTGCTCTCTTTCCGTATTAACGATAACCAGGTTATCGACGGTGCGGAAAGCCGCTACTTCGATAAAGTCCCGATGAAATTCGCTGATTACGACGAAGCGCGTTTTCAGAAAGAAGGCTTCCGCGTCGTTCCGCCTGCGGCCGTTCGTCAGGGCGCATTTATCGCCCGCAACACCGTGTTGATGCCGTCTTACGTTAACATCGGCGCCTACGTTGACGAAGGCACCATGGTTGACACCTGGGCGACGGTGGGTTCCTGCGCGCAGATTGGTAAAAATGTTCACCTTTCCGGCGGCGTAGGTATCGGCGGCGTACTGGAGCCGTTGCAGGCTAACCCGACCATCATTGAAGACAACTGCTTTATTGGCGCACGTTCTGAAGTCGTGGAAGGCGTCATTGTCGAAGAAGGTTCCGTCATTTCCATGGGGGTATACCTCGGCCAGAGCACCAAAATCTACGATCGCGAAACCGGTGAAGTTCACTATGGCCGCGTACCGGCGGGCTCCGTGGTCGTTTCCGGCAACCTGCCGTCAAAAGACGGTAAGTACAGTTTGTACTGCGCGGTGATCGTGAAAAAAGTCGACGCCAAAACGCGTGGTAAAGTGGGCATTAACGAATTATTGCGCACTATTGATTAAGCGAGTGAAAAGTGGGGGCGACAGCCCCCCTTTGCATTACGGCGAATGCGGTAACACGGTTTCCGGCGCAATCTTTGCTGCAAACGCCGAAGCCAACGCAGTCAAAACGACATAACCGGCAACCAACGTCCAACTGTTATCATAGACTGCGCTTAACGCTTTAGCGATAAACGGCGTGAATCCCCCTGCCACAACCGCCCCCAACTGAGCGCCAATTGATGAACCGCTGTAGCGTACAGGCGGATGAAACAGTCCGGCGAAAAAAGAAGGTTGCACGGCATTCAGTGAATTATGACCAATGTTAATAAGCAGAACGTAGCCCATTGTCATCAGTATGAGCGAACGGCTTTCCAGCAGCCAGAAAAAGGGAAAAGCCATTGCCGCGACAAAAAGCGCGCCGAAAATATACACCTGACGGCAGCCACGCCGATCCGACATGATGCCGAATAGCACGTGCATGGGATACGCCAGCAGACAGGTGAACATTACAATGTACAGAATAGTCAGGCTGGCAATCCCAAGCTGCGTTGTCGCCCAGGAAACCGCGAAGACGGTAGCAAGAAAAAAGGGAACGCTTTCCGCAAAACGCAGAATTATAATCAGCAAAATGCTGCGCCATTGTTCTCGTACTACTTTGACCACCGGCCTTTCTTCTCTTTGCTGCCTATGATTAATGGCCTGCTGCTTTTTAAACGCACGGAAGACAGGCATCTCATCCAGACGATGACGCATATATAATCCAGGCAACACCAAAAGCGCACTGAGCAGAAAAGGAATACGCCATCCCCACGATAACAACGCCCCCTTCGGTAATTGGGTCACGACTATAAATACGCCTGTCGCCAATAATTGTCCCGTGAGTCCTCCTGTTTGCGATAGCGCGCTTAACCGCCCCCGGTGCTTTCCAGCAGCATATTCCACGACCATCAACATGGCGCCTCCCCATTCGCCTCCAACCATAAATCCCTGTAGAAAACGCAGAATAACCAGTAAAGCAGGCGCCAGCGCGCCAATACTGGCGTAAGAAGGCAGGCAACCGATGAGAAACGTGACCGCGCCCATCCCCCCTAACGTGATTAATAACGTGTTTTTACGCCCAAGCGTATCTCCCCTGTTGCCAAAAAATAGCGCGCCCAGCGGTCGGGAGATAAATCCCACGCCGAAACTGGCAAAAGAAGATAACGTTGCAGTCAATGGGCTGGCGCCAGGGAAAAAAAGCGGGCCAAATACCAGCGCGCTTGCCAGGCCGTATAATAGAAAATCATAATATTCAATGGAGTTTCCTATCCAGGCGGAAACCACCACCCGGCGAATAGTAGCATTATACGTTCCGGACATAGACTCCGCCTCTCAAGGTTATCGACCACTGCCTCCGGTCAATTTCCCACACTGACTTCAAACGCTTTCTCTATAAACGGAATATCACGTTGAATTACTTAAGCTATCAATAACCGCCGCCCTTTTCCTCATGACGTTGCTGAGACGTCTTCTGCGATCAACCGCGCTTTTTTTGTATACACTGGTGGCGAAAAACCAATTTTTCGTTAATTATTCAAAAGTTATAGTGTGATGAAGGATACCGCTATGTATGACAATCTAAAAAGTCTGGGCATTACCAATCCTGAGGAAATCGATCGTTACAGCCTGCGGCAAGAAGCCAATAACGATATCCTGAAAATCTATTTTCAAAAGGATAGAGGTGAATTCTTTGCTAAAAGCGTGAAGTTTAAGTATCCACGCCAGCGTAAAACGGTGGTGGCCGATGGCATCGGTCAGGGTTATAAAGAAGTACAGGAGATTAGCCCTAACCTACGCTATGTGATTGACGAGCTGGACCAAATCTGCCAGCGCGACCGCTCAGAACTCGATCTCAAACGTAAGATCCTCGACGACTTGCGCCATCTGGAAAGCGTCGTCGCGAATAAGATCAGTGAAATCGAAGCCGATCTGGACAAGCTTACTCGTAAGTAAGCTGTGTTGTTGCCGGATGGCGACGTGTTACGCCTTATCCGGCCTACAGATATATCCCCGTAGGCCTGATAAGCGTAGCGCCGCCGGCTTAACGCTGTTCATCCAATTGTAGCGCCACATACAGCAACAGCCGATCGTCAAAATTTCCCAAATCCAGCCCGGTCAGTTCCGAAATACGATTTAGCCGATATTCCAGCGTGTTACGATGAATAAACAGCGCCTTAGAGGTCGCCAGCGGCTGGACATTATGGCGAAACCACGCCGTCAGCGTCCGACGTAATAACCCGTTGTTATCCATCGCTTTGAGTTTTACCAGCGGGCGCGCCAGCTCATTGGCCTGCCAGCCGCCACGCAGGCTATCTAACAGAACCGGCAGCATCAAATCCTGATAAAAATAGCTGCGGCTTTCTGGCATCCGCTGTTTGCCGACCATCATCGTAGTGCGCGCCGTGCGGTATGAGCGTGCAATACTGCCCGGCCCGGTAAAGTAATTGCCCAGCGCCACGCGAAAACGTAGCTGACCATTCTCTTTCATGCGCGAGATAAGCTGCTCTACGCGCTTACGATGATCTTCAGCATCCCAGCGACCAAACGAGTTTAAGGCGGGTTTGAGTACCACCATCTCGGTGAGAGAAACAATGGCTATCAGGTTGTTACGCTCCGGCGTGGTAAGCGCATTCTGCAACTGCTGAAGTTCCGCCATTGCGCTATCGACGCCAAGCTGGCCGCTGTCGACTTCCACCACCGCCGCCACACGCGGCTGGTTCAAATCGATCCCCAAACGCTGCGCCCATTCCACCAGCGCCGGCGTATTTTCTTCGGCCTGAATCAGGTTCATCACCAGCTCTTCGCGCAAGCGGCTATCCTGCGCCAAAAGGTGCATTAACCGCGACTGCTCCAGCATCATTTCGGCAGTCATACACACCAGTTCGCCATATTTACGCAGGTGCTCTGGTTCGCCGGTGAGGCCGATCACGCCGACAATTTCGCCCTCAAGGCGTAAGGGAAGATTAATCCCCTGACGTACCCCGTGCAGGTGTCGCGCCACGGCGTCGTCGATATCCACAACCCGGCCCTGCGACAGCACTAACAGCGCGCCTTCGTGCAATTCACCAATACGTTCCCGATCGCCGCTGCCGATAATACGCCCGCGGGCATCCATTACGTTGATATTGGTATCGATGATGCGCATAGTGCGCGCCACGATATCCTGCGCCATTTTGGTATCAAGATGCCAGCCAGCCATAAATCCCTCCTGTGAGCAGAGCACAAGCATAAGGAAGATGACAGGTCTCGACATTGTGCAAATGCACAAAACGGTGCAAATAAGTATGGAGTTGTGGGGGGTTTCACAGAAAAGTGTTGCCCCCTTCCATGGCGGAAGGGGGACAAAGGTGATTACTGCATCAGCAAATAAATAGAACTATCACCACGCTGAATATTCAGCGCCAGAACCGACGGCTTGCTGTCGAGAATCTTACGCAGTTCGGCGATATTTTTCACCGGCTGCTGGTTAGCGCCGATAATCACATCACCTTTTTTGAGGCCAATTTGCGCGGCGGGTGAATTCGCTTTCACGCTGCTCACCACAACGCCTTTATCCTGGCCTTTATTGCTCATTTCAGCGCCTTCAATCCCGCTGAAGATGGTGCTGGAATCAACCTGACTCTGGCTGCTCTGCTGCAATTCCAGATTAACCGTAATCGCTTTACCTTCACGCAGCAGACCGAGGCTGATTTTGCTGCCGACCGGCATAGTGCCGACCTGAGCGCGCAGCGCCGCAAAGCTGCTGATCGGTTTACCGTTCAGCGAGGTAATGACATCCCCGGCTTTGATACCCGCTTTCGCCGCGGACGAATTCGGCATCACCTGGCTGACGAACGCGCCACGCTGGGCATCGACTTTCATCGCTTTCGCCAATTCGGAATTCAGCTCAGTCCCCATGATCCCCAGTTCGCCGCGTTTCACCTGGCCGTATTCCACCATCTGCGACGTCAGGTTTTTCACCATGTTACTGGGGATAGCGAAGCCGATACCGATGTTGCCGCCGTCCGGCGCCAGAATCGCGGTGTTAATACCGATCAGCTCACCGTTCAGGTTCACCAGCGCGCCGCCGGAGTTACCACGGTTAATCGCGGCGTCGGTCTGAATAAAGTTCTCGTAATTTTCTACGTTCAGGCCGCTACGCCCCAGCGCCGAAACGATACCTGACGTCACCGTTTCGCCCAGACCAAACGGGTTACCAATAGCGACGGTATAATCCCCCACGCGCAGCGCGTCGGAGTCCGCCAGCTTAATCGCCGTCAGGTTCTTCGGATTCTGAATTTGAATCAGCGCGATATCAGAACGCGGATCTTTGCCTACCACTTTAGCATCGAATTTACGCCCATCGCTAAGCTGTACTTTAATCACGCTGGCGTTATCAACCACGTGGTTGTTGGTGACGACGTAGCCCTTCGCGGCGTCAATAATTACGCCAGAGCCCAGCGCCATGAATTTCTGTTGTTGACCGCCGTTGCCGCCGTTACCGCCGCCCTGGCAGAATGGAGAATTCTGGAACGGAGAACCGTCCTGGCAGAACGGGGAGTCATCGCCAAAGAACTGCTGGAAATTACGCGGCATACGCGGCGTATTCACCGTGGTGCTACCTTCTACATTAATACTGACCACCGATGGCATCACTTTTTCGAGCATCGGTGCCAGGCTTGGCATCTGCTGGGCAGTCATTGCTGAAGAGGACGTTTCAGCCGCCGTGGCAGACAGAGGCGACAATGCCAAACCTAAACTCAGAGCCAGTGCACTCATTGCTAATGTGGTTTTTTTCATGTGTTTCAATCTCGATTAACAGGTAACGCAAAATTGCTGTGTACGTCAGATTCATTTTATAACGCGAAGTTCCGGAATAAAGTTTCTGGAAAAAGTAAAAATTTATTGTCCATCTTTACAAAAGTCCATTTACTGTTCGACCGCCATCAAACGCCGATATTCATCCCATGCGTAAAGGTCAGTCATCCCGCTGATATAATCCTGAATCAACCGACAGCGATAATAATATTCCAGTACCGGGTACTCCGCCGAATCCGTGGGTAATTTACTGACGACTTCCACGTAGGCCAAACGATGGCGCGTAGAAAGTTTCTGAAATAAGCGCGATTCTATGGGGAAGCGTTTCAACCGTTCTTTTTCCACCAGCTCGCGAAAGTCGTTAAGCGACAGGCTTAATAGCGGCTGATAGATATCTAATAACCCGCTGATCACCCGGTATCCCTGTAGTTCAAGCTGTTCTACATCCGGATGGCTAAACACATGTTCAACCGCCACATTCTTATAGAGTTCAAGCAGGCGGCTAAAACCGCTGGCATCTTCCAGCAACGCCTGATTGAAGGTACCGGCAAAAATCTGCGGCAAATTATCAATAAAACGCTGAGCGGCATAGGGCACCAGTTTATTTAATGTATTTACCCGTAAATACATAAAAAACTGATCTTCGGTACTGCGGCTTAATGTATTGGCGCGTGATTTTTCCCACGCATTTCCTACCACCAGCTCAAACAGCGAATCCTTCTCATGGTGGCCCCACGCGTGATATAAATGGTGATAAAGCTGCTCAACGCTAAAGATTCTTTTCTCTACCGCGTCTTCAAGATCGGCGACACAATAAGAAATATCATCTGCGGCTTCCATAATCCACGTTAATGGAAAGCGACTGTAAGGCGCTAACTGAAGTTCTTTACGTAACCTCGCAATATACTTCTCTTCAGAAAGATAATAGCCCGGTTTCTTCATTAAATAGCGATGGGAATCCGGCACCGGCCCTCGCCACCATGCCGGACGGGTATATTTTAAAATTCCGCCAACCTGCGCCCAGGTAAGATTCATCCGCATGAGCGTATGCACCAGACGAATTCCCTGTGCATTGCCTTCAAAATGGCAGATATCCTGACGTACCTTGCGGCGAATATCGTTCAGATTTTCTTCGCCTTCCTGTAACCGTAGCGAGGAAACCACACAGCGATCATGCGTGAGCGGCTGACTTTCCGCATCTTCCGGATGCAGCCGCTGACGAAACCAGTCATTGATCGCCGCCTCGCCAAAATGACCAAACGGCGGATTACCGATGTCGTGCATCAGGCAGGCCATTTCTACAATACTTTCAAAGGGACCGGTCAGCGCATCCAGACCGTACTCCTCCAGCCGGTTTTGCTCTTTCAGGCGGCTTAAAATCTCTTTCGCGATATACCGCCCTACCTGTTGCACCTCCATTGAATGCGTCAGGCGAGTACGCACTGCGGCATTGCGCTCCAGCGGGAAAACCTGCGTTTTTTGCTGCAAACGGCGTATAGCCGGAGAGTTGATAATCCGCCCGCGATCGCTTTCAAAAATCCGCAGGATCTCATGTTCCGTCTTTACGCCCTGCGGTGAACGATAACGACGATGCCAGTTAATTTTATTTCGGAAATCGATCGATGCCATATCCTCTCCCCGCCTGAGAAATGCGCTTCCCCATAAGCGCATGATAAACTATGCCCCCAAAACTGACTTATCGCGAGTAAATCTATGAAAATCGGCATCATTGGCGCAATGGAAGAAGAAGTTACGCTGCTGCGTGACAAAATTGACAACCGTCAGACGATTACGCTGGGCGGCTGCGAAATTTACACTGGCCAGTTGAACGGCACCGAAGTGGCGTTGCTGAAATCCGGTATCGGTAAAGTCGCGGCGGCGCTGGGCGCAACGTTGCTTCTGGAGCACTGCAAGCCGGACGTGATCATCAATACCGGTTCCGCAGGCGGTCTGGCGTCCACGCTGAAGGTCGGCGATATCGTCGTCTCTGACGAAGCGCGTTACCACGACGCTGATGTGACCGCTTTCGGCTATGAATACGGGCAATTACCGGGCTGTCCGGCCGGATTTAAGGCCGATGACAAACTGATCGCCGCCGCGGAATCCTGCATCAGAGAGCTGAATCTGAACGCGGTACGCGGCCTTATTGTTAGCGGCGACGCGTTTATTAACGGCTCCGTCGGGCTGGCGAAAATCCGGCATAACTTCCCCGACGCGGTCGCCGTAGAGATGGAAGCCACCGCTATCGCACACGTCTGCTATAACTTCAACGTGCCGTTCGTGGTGGTACGCGCTATTTCTGACGTAGCCGATCAGCAATCGCACCTCAGCTTTGACGAATTCCTCGCGGTGGCGGCGAAACAGTCGACTCTGATGGTCGAAACGCTGGTACAGAAACTGGCGCATGGCTAAGCAAATGTTCAGGGCGCTGGTCGCCCTGCTGCTTACGCTCCCGGTGTGGCTTTACGCTGCGCCGCGCGTAATTACCCTCTCTCCCGCCAATACGGAGCTCGCTTTTGCCGCCGGAATTACGCCCGTTGGCGTCAGCAGCTATTCCGACTACCCGCCCGAAGCGCAAAAAATAGAACAGGTCTCTACCTGGCAGGGAATGAATCTGGAACGCATTGTGGCGCTGAAGCCGGATCTGGTCGTCGCCTGGCGCGGCGGTAATGCGGAACGCCAGGTAAACCAACTGACGTCATTAGGTATTAAGGTCATGTGGGTGGACGCGGTAACCATCGAACAGATCGCCGACACGCTCCGTCAACTGGCCGCCTGGAGCCCGCAGCCGGAAAAGGCTCAGCAGGCAGCGCAGACATTGCTAAACGAGTACGCCGCGCTCAAAGTCGAGTATGCCGGTAAAGCTAAAAAGCGCGTCTTTCTTCAGTTTGGCATGAATCCTCTGTTTACCAGTGGTAAAGGGTCTATTCAACATCAGGTTTTGACGACCTGCGGCGGAGAAAACGTCTTTGCTGACAGCCGCGTGCCGTGGCCGCAAGTCAGCCGTGAACAGGTGCTGGCAAGGCATCCCCAGGCCATTATCGTGGCCGGAAAAGCGGGCGAAATTCTCAAAATTGAACAATACTGGGGAAACCTGTTAAAAATTCCGGTTATTCCGCTTAACAGCGACTGGTTTGAACGCGCAAGCCCGCGTATTATCCTCGCCGCAAAACAACTCTGTAATGCGCTTTCACAGGTGAATTAGAGCCTGTCTTACCAGGCTCCCAGTGGGGATTCGACAATGCTCGTCTATTGGCTGGATATTGTAGGCACGGCTGTATTTGCTATCTCTGGCGTGTTGCTGGCCGGGAAATTACGTATGGACCCGTTCGGCGTCCTGGTGCTCGGCGTCGTTACTGCCGTCGGCGGCGGGACAATCCGCGATATGGCGCTGGATAACGGCCCGGTATTCTGGGTTAAAGATCCTACCGATCTGGTCGTCGCCATGGTCACCAGTATGCTGACCATCCTGCTGGTTCGCCAGCCAAGACGTCTACCGAAATGGATGTTGCCGGTACTGGATGCGGTCGGGCTGGCGGTGTTTGTCGGCATTGGGGTGAATAAAGCCTTCCTCGCTGAAACGGGGCCATTAGTGGCCGTCTGTATGGGCGTGATTACCGGCGTCGGCGGCGGGATTATTCGCGATGTTCTGGCACGCGAGATCCCCATGATCCTACGCACCGAAATCTATGCCACGGCCTGTATTATCGGCGGGATTGTTCACGCCACCGCGTTTTATACGTTTTCAGTACCGCTGGAAAGCGCCAGCATGATGGGTATGGTCGTCACGCTGTTCATTCGGCTGGCGGCCATTCGCTGGCATTTGAAATTGCCGACGTTTGCCCTGGATGAAAATGGACGTTGATATTGTTTTGCCCGATGGCGCTACGCTTATCGGGCCTGGAACATCTTTCCTGTAGGCCGGATAAGACGCTCGCGTCGCCATCCGGCACAACGAACAGCGATCAAATGCTGAAGGAAGAGCCACACCCGCAGGTACTTTTCGCATTCGGGTTGGTTACAATGAAGCGGGAACCTTCCAGACCTTCGGTATAATCTACCGAACCACCCACCAGATACTGCAAACTCATCGGGTCAACCACCAGGCCAACGCCCTGTTTTTCGATGGTCATATCCCCTTCGTTAACCTGATCGTCAAAGGTAAAACCATACTGGAAGCCGCTGCAACCACCGCCGGTGATATACACGCGCAATTTCAGATTCGGGTTATCTTCGTCAGCGATAAGACTTTTTACTTTATTCGCTGCTGCGTCGGTAAACTGCAGCGGCAGCGCTACGTCATCACTCATATTTTGCTCCAAACGACATCGGTAATTGGATAAATTTTCACCCAATATTGGCAGTCATTATCTAATACCCTGGTAATTCGTTCAAGTATTCTCGCCCGCAGGCGCATTCTGGCTTTTCGCCGCCTGTTCCGCATCCTGCTTCGCCAGAGTGCGCGCCAGGATGGTTGAGTATAACGGTTTCCCGCCCAAAAACTGGGCTAATAGTGTCGCGCCAAGACAGGTGATAATCATTGGCAAAATGAGCTGGTAGTTATCGGTCATCTCCAGCACCAGCACAATCCCCGTCAGCGGGGCGCGCACCGACGCCGCCATCAGCGCCCCCATCCCGGCAATCGCAAAGGTACCGGCCTCCAGGTGATACTGCGGGAAAAGCACTGCCGCCGCCATACCGAAGGCCGTACCAAGCAGCGTTCCCAACGCCAGCATCGGGGCGAAAATGCCCCCCGGCGCGCCGGAAGAAAAGCAAAGCAGCGTCGTGACAACCCGGGCAATAAAGATGAACAGCAGTAGCCCGACGCTAAAATTACCTGCCGCGGCGATAGGAATAAGGTTAAATCCGCCGCCTGCCGCTTCCGGCTCAATTAACCCCAGAATACCGCACAGGCCGCCGATCACGCCGCCCATAAGCACCCATTTTTTAATTTCGCCGCCATGAAAGCGCTGAAACATATCCTGGGTACGCAGCACCAACGAATTAAATACCGGCCCGACGCAGCCAAAAATAATGCCGAGGATAAGGTATAACCACAGTGTGTTAACCGGCGCATCAGACAGTTTGCCGACTTCAATAATTGGCGCTTCGCCGTTAAATATGCGGAACACAATGCTCGACATGATGACGCCGGTAAACACCGCTTTAATCGAAATCAGGTTGTAGCGAAACTGCGGGCGCATCTCTTCAATAATAAACAGGATACCCGCCAGCGGCGCGTTAAACGCCGCAGAGAGCCCCGCCGCCGCGCCGGTCGCCAGCAACGTATGCCGCGCTTCGGCGCTGCGCATACGAAAAACATCCAGCACCATGCGCCCCAGGTTGCCCCCGATTTGCACCGTTGGCCCTTCGCGCCCTAATACCATTCCTGCGCCCAACGTTCCCATCCCGCCGATAAACTTCACCGGCAACACGCGCCACCAGCGCACCGGACGTAGCTCCTCCAGCGCGCCTTCAATTTCCGGGATACCCGAGCCGCCGGCTTCCGGCGCAAATTTTCGCACCAAAAAGTAGCCGACCATCGCCAGTAACGCCGAAAGGATAAAAGCCAGCGGCCAAAGCAAAAACGCATGGTCCGCGACCTGAACCAGCGCGCCAATGCGCATGTTTTGTACCCAGGAAACCGCCTTTTCAAAGGCGACGCCAACCAGTCCGGTAAGCGTGCCGACAACGGCCGCCATTAACAGGATGGCCAGCGGCGTTTTATCCCGCTGCATTAACCGGCGAATCTGATCTCTGCGCCGTAAGCGCACAATTTGCTGAGCTAAAAAGGTGGAAGTGTCTGTTTTCATCAGAAGATCATTAATTGGTAATACAAATCTAAAGTCGGCATTCTACTCGCCAACGCCGTGAAAATCCCCTGCAAATCGTATTGTTTCAAATGCGTAAAACTTTCATAACCTTCTCTGAATAACTTAGAATAGCGGGTATTCACTTTTTCTACGAACCAGGAATCTTTCCATGAGTAAGTCTGAAAATCTCTATAGCGCGGCCCGCGAGCTGATCCCCGGCGGCGTGAACTCCCCTGTTCGCGCCTTCACTGGCGTGGGCGGCACCCCGCTGTTTATCGAAAAAGCGGACGGCGCGTATCTGTACGATGTCGATGGCAAAGCATATATCGACTATGTCGGTTCCTGGGGGCCAATGGTACTGGGGCATAACCATCCGGCTATCCGCAATGCGGTGATCGAAGCTGCGGAGCGCGGTTTAAGCTTCGGCGCGCCAACCGAAATGGAAGTAAAAATGGCGGAACTGGTGACCAACCTGGTGCCGACCATGGACATGGTGCGCATGGTGAACTCCGGCACCGAAGCGACGATGAGCGCGATTCGCCTGGCGCGTGGTTTTACTGGCCGCGATAAGATTATCAAATTCGAAGGCTGCTACCACGGCCACGCAGACTGTCTGCTGGTCAAAGCCGGTTCTGGCGCGCTGACACTCGGTCAGCCGAACTCGCCGGGCGTGCCGGCAGATTTCGCGAAACATACGCTGACCTGCACTTATAACGATCTGGCGTCAGTACGCGCGGCGTTTGAACAATATCCGCAGGAAATCGCCTGTATCATCGTCGAACCCGTGGCGGGCAATATGAACTGCGTCCCGCCGCTGCCGGAATTCCTGCCGGGCCTGCGCGCCTTGTGCGATGAGTTCGGCGCGCTGCTGATTATCGACGAAGTGATGACCGGTTTTCGCGTAGCGCTGGCCGGAGCCCAGGATTACTACGGCGTCGTGCCTGACCTGACCTGTCTGGGTAAAATCATCGGCGGCGGGATGCCGGTAGGCGCGTTTGGCGGTCGTCGCGATGTAATGGATGCGCTGGCGCCGACGGGCCCGGTTTACCAGGCGGGCACCCTTTCCGGCAACCCGATTGCGATGGCGGCCGGTTTCGCCTGCCTGAATGAAGTCGCCCAGCCCGGCATTCATGAAACGCTGGATGAACTCACCACCCGCCTGGCGGAAGGTTTGCTGGAAGCTGCCGAAGAAGCGAATATTCCGCTGGTGGTTAACCATGTCGGCGGCATGTTCGGGATTTTCTTCACCGACGCTGAGAGCGTAACCTGCTATCAGGACGTGATGGCGTGCGACGTGGAACGCTTTAAGCGTTTCTTCCACCTGATGCTGGAGGAAGGCGTGTATCTGGCGCCATCGGCGTTTGAGGCGGGCTTTATGTCGGTCGCACACAGCATGGACGACATTAATAATACTATTGACGCCGCGCGTCGGGTGTTTGCGAAATTGTAAAAGAGAACGTCCAGAAACAACGTAGGCCGGGTAAGGCGAAGCCGCCACCCGGCTTTTTTTTGGTTCATCGCAGGTTAGCCTGAACCGCACCAGACACCCTAAAGCTCATCAATAATATACTGAAAGCTACAGGTCGACGTGAACTGCCCGGAGCCAATGTTGCGGGTGTTCACCGCCACATTAATGTCATGAAGCTCAACATCGGTTATCGGATGATCAACGGCGCTGGTCGTGACGTTCGACTGGTCGCAGCCCAGCACATTGAGCGTAATACCCGATGAGACAAAACGGCAATAAGCGCCACGGTCGTCAAATTTGCTGCCATCGCACAGTTTCCCCCCCTCCATCAAATAGGTATGTAACGTGCGATTCACCGTGCCACCGGTGGCATCAAGCATGAGGGTTGTTTTCTGTTTCGAAACGTTCGCATCCCAGGAGATATCAAAGGTATCAACGGGAACTTTCGGGCAAACTGAGCTGCGCGTATCCGGCGGAGAATACGTTTCGTTAGTGATAAAAGCGGTAGCAACGATATGGCTCGACGCCAGCCAGGGGCAACCATAATCATCGCTTTGTACCGTAATCTCCAGGGTAAAAGAACCACACCCCCTCCAGTTCGAGGGAAGATTCTTGCACGCAGATCGCGAAACAGTGTTATCAAAATCCTTCAATACAACCTTCGGCGCAGGTTCTGGCCCAGACCAGGAGTTGGCGGGTAGCGTATCTCCTTTACGATGTCCCCCAAGGTTCCAGGAGCCATAGTATATTCCCTCCGGGGTCGCTATCGTCACCTCCACCACAATAGATTTGTCGCTATTAGGGCCAATACCATAATACATCGTGGTACTTGGAAACGTCGCTTTCAGCATGGGTTTAGCCACTACCGAATTACAATAAATGGCAACCAACAACAAAAATAAAATCCGTATGCTTCTCATCATAAATACTCAAATGTAACTAGTGCGCTTGCGAAGAACGTTCCCGGAACCAGATCTTCGCCAGGAAAGCGTTGTACCCAGGCATTCAGGCTTAGCGCGTTATTCCCCGTCACCAGCGTGAATATCGCTCCCTCTTCATCGTTCATGCCCACGGGAACGCCGGATAGCGTTTCAATACCAATCCCGATCCCGGAAGCACCTGAATGGCTATCGATGGCCAGGATACCGCGCATTCCGGTCGCTTCGGTTCCAGTGAAAGACACCTGCACCCCGTTACTCAGCGCCGAATCGCAATCCGTGAGCTCAAACACCAGAGGCTTACGAGCAGACTGGCCGTCGGGAGTGAAATCAGAACTGTCAAGCGACGAAAAATCGACTTCGGCAATCCCCGTCCCCTGCATCGTGAGCGTGCAAGGACTGGCCACCAGGCTACCGGAAAAATGCAGGTTATCTGCCGCTGAGACCGGCAATATCAGCGCCCCACAGAGGATGCAGGCCGCGCCGTGTAATAACGCCTGTCTTTTAGCCATTACTGATAATCCACCTGTAATGTTGCCGTCGCATCGAAGCCGCCTTCTTTCAGCGAAGCGCCGCTCTTTTTAACCGGTATGGCTTTCAGAACAGGTGCCGACTGCTCATTTACAGTAATGGTGGACCCCAACGTAAACGGTTGGTCGTTCTGCCTGAGTTCAATCCCCAGTCCCGCCACGCTGGTGTTTACCGCCGCCGGATTAAAATCACTCACGGAACCGCTTAGCGTCAGGGTCATCGCCATCGCCTCATCGCGCACCGTTGAATCACAGGTGATCTCATACGGAACATTCTGCGCATAACGCGTACCATCTATTTTATTAATCAGCAGGTTACCGAACTCAACGTCGATCGTCTGATCATTGTTAATCGTACAATTCGGCGGCGAAATTAATGTGCCGTGGAACTTAAGATTATCGGCTGCCTGTGCGGCAAGGCTGCCCCCCATTAACATCGTCAAAACTATTTTTTTCATTGGTAATCCACCACCAACGTGGCGCCTGCGTTAAACGCGCCACCTGTTAACGTTACGCCATTATTTTTGACGGGAATTGCCTCGATGGCCGGACCGCTGCCGCCGCTGTATTGAAATGACAACCATTGCGTATTGCCGGGTGAAATCAGCGCGCCATCCGTGGCGGTTTGCAGACGGATACCCAATCCATCGACATCGGTTTGCAATACCGACTCGCCATTGATAGTCACCGCATTCCCCTGAATCTGTAACTTCAGGTAATCGCTCACTCTGCCGTTACAGCTCAGGCGATAGCCCACCGCCTGCCGGTAATTCACCCCATCCACTTTCGTCGTCAACACATTGCCAAATTCCACCTCACCGCCGGTCACAGTACAGGGCGGCGCGGCATTAACGACTATCGTCAGCGTCATGTTGACCGTCTTACTTCCCGCTGCCAGCGGCATACTGACCGCACTCAGCATGGCCGCACACGTTACCGTGCCCAGCCGTAACCGCCATTGCCTCATCTTGCGTCTCCTTGTCGGTTACGACTTTCTGCTTTTTGCTTCATCTACCGCACAACTATTGTCAGTACAGTTAAAAATCAGCGGTAACCGCGCGCCATAATCGTTGACGTAAGTCAGCACAGGCGAGTGACCTAATTCACTGGCGTCCCCTCCCAGCGTCACGTTGCTTTTTGGTGCAATCACTAATGGGCTAAAGCCTCTGGCCGGTGTGCCGTCCATGCGGCTGCTGGCGTTGCTTAACACCACGTAGTAACCGGTCGGATTGCTCACCTGATAGCCATTGCCCTGACGCTGAAGGGTGATCTTGTATTGCCAGGGATGCTGCATATCGATTTTCGATAGCGCCTGCGGGCGGTAAAAAACTTTGATGCGCGTTTGCAGGGCGATTTGCAGCGTGTTGGGCTTGTCGCTTTGCGGCGGAATTTCGCGCACGTTGTAATAAAAAAGGGTTTCCCGATCCTTGGGGAGCGACGCCAGCGCCGGCATCCCCTGAATTTTGACCTGTCCGATTGTCGACGGCTCAATGCGCTGGACCGGTGGGACGACGATTAAAGGTGAGGTGATTTTGACGCCCTTCTCATCTTCCACCCAGGACTGCGCCAGATAGGGCAGTTTGCTGTTGGCGTTTTTCAGATCGACGCTTATCGATTTATCTTCGCCGCGAAACACCAGGCGGGTGCGATCGGGCGCGATGGCGGCCTGAGCGCTACCGTAGCCGCCCAGCAAAAGCAGCAAAACAGCGGCCAGGTTATAACGTTTTAATGGCATCATGAATGCGATTTCCTGAATCAATGTGTTGGATAACGAGAAGAGAGCGCTTCGGGTTGCGTTGAAGACGTCAGCCGCTGCGTATGAAGCTGGAGTAATGGTTTCTCTGCGGGCTGCGTTGCCTCAGGTGATGAAGCGTCGCCGATGCACGGCAGCAGCAGGCCGCTAAACAGATCGCCCGGCAGCGGGTCGGGCAACGCCGCTTCACACTGCGTTTTACCTTCCCATGTCACCTGCAACCGCTCGCCGGGGTTAATGCCGATCAGATAAACGCTGCCGTCTTCACCTACGATCCCTAACTGTTGCTGGCGACTGTTGTAAACCTCCGCGCCGAAGGGCGGCGTGCCGCCATCGCGCAGGCGGATACTGGCCATGGCTTTTTTACCGCTGAGCACCTCCAGGCGGCGATAACCGATCGCCCCTTCCGTCAGGGTCGCCTGAGCGATGGAGAGGGTTGCTTCCGTGTCTTCCGGCAACTGGGTAATGTCTATTTTCACCTGGTTGCGGTAGTAGTCGTTGACGTCGACAATGACGGCTTTACCAAACGCGTTGGTATATACCGGCGTGCTGTAGCCGGAGATGGGTACGTTCGCTTCATCGCCGACATCCACCATCAGCCGCGAGCCGCCGTTGACGCTGGTACGGTGCAGCGCCCCGCCTTTAGCAGTCAGCGTCGCGCCGCCCTGGATGTTCAGCCCGCCGGAGGTATAGTCGCCTTCCTGATAGTTCGCACTGACGTCAATGTCGGCATAGCTCGCTTGATGACGGTAATAGCCGTCGAGAGTCGCGCCGTTATCCGCGCGGCCAGCGTTGATCTGGTAGTTATTGCGATCGTCAATGCGCTCGTAATAGCCGACCTGATTGCTGTTGTTGTCATCGCTAAAGGAGCCGTTGTAGCTCAGCGTGCGGTTGTTGCCCCACGGAATACTGAGCGAGACGTACACGCCGTCATCACGTTCATTGTCATATTCGTTGCGAAAACCGTTCACCGACAGACTGATCCCGCGCACCTCGCCGACATCGAAATAGTGCGACAGCGTCAGGTTATAGCTGTCCTGGTTGGGTTGGTTCCAGTAGGTGCGATGGGTGTAGTTGATATAGGCGTTGACGTTTATTGCCGAAAAGTTCTGGCTGTACGTCAGGGTATACATCTCTTTATCGTGGCCGGTACGCTGACGATCGTTATCGTCATTATGCGTATCGATAAACTCGTCCATCGTCATGTAGTTTTCTTCGGAAAAGCGATAACCAGCAAACGTCAGACGGCTGTCTATATCATCAAAATCTTTAGCGTAGCTGGCACGGAACGAGTTACCCTGAATGGTGCCGTCGCCGTAGGCGCTACCCTCAGGCAGCGTCGCACGGGAATGGGTGACATCGACGGAAAACGCGCCCAGCAGCGCCAGATCGCGCCCCAGCCCTAACGCCAGCGCCTGATAATCCTGCTCGCCGATGGCGCCGCCGTACAGCGACCAGCCGTTAGCGATCCCCCAGGAGGCTTCGGCTGAGGTGAAAAAGCCGCCTTCCATATTGTGATCCCAGTCCTGCGGTCGCCCGGCTGCCAACTTGTAGCGCACCTGGCCGGGACGGGTCAGAAACGGAATGGAGGCGGTGCTGACGTCATATTCCTGCACCTGACCGCTTTGTTCTTCAATTTTGACGTGTAGATCGCCGGATACCGTTTCATTAATATCCTGAATGCGAAACGGCCCTGCCGGGACCTGCGACTCATAAATCACCCGCCCGCGCTGGGTCACGGTGACTTTGGCGTTGGTGCGCGCCACGCCTGATATATCCGGGGCGTAGCCGCGCAGATTAGGCGGTAACATCTGATCGTCGGTGATAAGGCTGCCGCCAACATAGTTAAAGCCGTCAAAAATATCGGATTCCAGCGATCCTTCGCCCAGCGTTAGCTGCGCCCGGAGCTGTGGGATCGCCCGCCAGGCGTAATAGCGGTTCCAGTCCCAGTTCTGTTCGGAACTGGAGCCAAAGTTGTCTTTATCTTCACTGTCATTTTCGTGACGATAGTTAGCCTGCCAGTCCGCGCGCAAACGCCACGCGCCGAGGTTGGCACCCACCGTGCCGTTGCCGCTGATGTCATACTCATCGCCGTCATCATGTTCAGCATGTCGCCACTGGCTGTTAACGTTGTAGTCAAATAATACGCCGGGAATCCCTTCATCCCAGCGGGAAGGTGGATCCCACTCTTCATCGCTGTATTCCAGATAGGCCTGAGGAATAATCACCGTCAGCGTTGACTGGCTTAAATCCGTTTGGGTTTCCATCCCTTCCAGTTGATCTGGTTGCAGACACTGACCGGCATTTATCCAGATCATTTTATCTGCTATTTCAGGTTTTAACCCCAGCAGCGATACCAGTTCAGGCGATAAACAGGGATATGTATTATCAGGATCGTTATTATCAACGGAATACGTAATAACATTATCCTGGGCAATTTGACTTTGATTGACCAGCACCTGGAGATGATAGCTCCCCGGCATAATGTAGCCTTTACGGGAAAAACGGGAGAGATCCAGGCTGGCATCATCTTTAACATCAAGAAATCGGGTATTAAATTGAATGGGCGCTTCCGCATAGCTATTTTCCGGACCGACAGCCAGAACAATACCCACCACGGCCGCAAGCGTGCTCAGACGAAATTTTTTATAGTGAGCCATCAGACAATCTATCCCTGAAATATATAATCTATTTTTTTACTTTGAGCATTATCCTGCGGCAGACTGCCGCAGGATGATATTTCACTTACAGATAGCTGATCGTGAAGTTTACGGTGCTGCTGAATTCGCCGGTATCGATAGTGGTGGCAGCGGAATCGCCTTTCACCCAGGCTTTGAAGTTAAGAGTCTGTTTCGCCGCCGCCACGCTGCCGTTCATTGTCAGGTTTTCGCTGTAAGCGTCGCCCAATTTGATCGCGGAACCCAGGTGGTTGCCGATGACAATGCTGGAACCCGCCATTTCGCCGCCGCCGATGCGCATCAGCGCAACGCTGCCCGGATTAGCGCTGGATTCGTTACCGATGGCAGAGAAAACGGTAGACGCTTCTTTCTCAGTGGTGAATGCGCAGTTTTCCAGACCGATATGGAAATCGACTTTTGAAGATTCTTTACCGCCCATCAGAGAACCGGTACCGATATGGCCCAGGTTAACGGTCTGGTGTTCGTCGCCAACCACGATTGAACACGGTGAATCTTCAATAGTACCGGTAAAAGTAACCGTACCAGTATTACTGCCCGCAGCATTGGCAAAGCTGGAAACACCCATAACCAGTGCGGCAGCAACCGCAGCTTTTACTGCTGTATTCATTTTTCATCCTTATTAAAAGTTGGTGAGTATTTTTACGCTATTCACACGGAGCTATACTCAATACCCCATGTTTATATGGGTAGATATATATTATATGACGAGTTATGAAATTCCCGATGCAACATTCAAAAGAAGCAAACAACACGTTAATAAATAATATCCCTTAGGCGCGGCAAAGTATTTTCCATTAAAAACCCAAAGACAAGTGTTTTTTATTTAAAGGATCATCAGCATTAAATAATAAATATTTTTTACCGTTCAAAAAACAAACAAAACAAGCAAGACGGGAGAGCCAAAAAAACAATAAACATGTCAAAATGAATAAAAAAAGATCAGAATTACAGTACTGAGTGTATAGCAATGATGCATAAGATTTATTTTTGGTATAAATTCCATCAAAAAAATCAAAAAATGCTAAGTTACATTTTTTTTGTTTACTCGTGGCAATTAATTTATTTTAATAGAGTTGTTTTTTATTACTTCGATAAAAAAACAATATTTTATTATCGAAGTTTTATAATGAAAACTTATTATTAAATTAAAATTGATTTACGGGATGCATTAAAGATGCGGCATCCACATCTTAATATTTAAAAAGGCTTAATACCGAAACCGGTAATTCTTATTATTGGATAGATCATGCCGCAATTTATCATCAACGTTTCGGGCCTGGATATGTTGAAATTAGTCACCCTGTTCAGGAGACAGCGGCACGCCACTGAAATAGCACATGACTTATCGATACAGAAATAACACCTGCTTCTTGCTGAAAATAAAAGCAGAGTTCCCTCGATAAAACGTGACAGGACAGCTTTCGCACGCTGATAGCGTTCAGCTATTTTTAGGTCTACAAAATATTGCCACAACATATTGATATTGTGTAATTTGTAGGTCGGGTTGAGCATGGCCGCCACCCGACATAAATGTGGCACAGCTTTTTTACCGGCTCTGTTTACGTAGCAAATAGATAAAGTACGGCGCGCCAATAAAGCTTGAAAGCAGTCCCGCCGGGATCTGATACGGAAATAGCGCCATCCTGCCGCACCAGTCGGCAAAGACCAGTAAAACGCCCCCTGCCAGCGCCGAGATGACCATATGCGGCATCGTCCGGCGAAAACCAAGCATCCGCGCAATATGCGGCGCCATCAGTCCAACGAAACTCAGCGGCCCAATGGTCATCGTCGCGGTTGCCGTCAAACAAGCCGCCAGCGCCAGCAGCGCGATACGCGACGGCGTAAGCGCCATGCCCACCGCGCGCGCAGCATCGCCGCCCAGAGGCAAAATCGTTAACCAGCGGCGACACAACGGCACAATGGCCAGCAAAATCACCATCACGATCGCGGTTCGCGTAACCTGCCCGCCAGTGGCGTTATAGGTAGATCCTGCGATCCAGGTCAATACTTCCGCCATCCGCGGGTCGCCGCTCGCCTGGAGCATCATTAGCAGCATGGTAAACGCGGTGCTGAGCGCCATCCCCGCCAGCAACATCCGTTGCGGCGAGAAACCGCCGCGCCCGGCGGCTAACATAATAATCAGCAGTGTCGCCGCCGCGCCCAGGCTTCCGGCGGGCAGTAGCCAACCGAAAGCATTCCCCGGCACCAAAAACAGCATCAACACCACGCCAAACGCGGCTCCGGAACTGATCCCCAGCACTTCCGGGCTGGCCATTGGATTACCGGTCAGACGCTGAATAATGCAGCCCGCCACCGCCAGCATGACGCCCGCCATTAACGCCGCCAGTATCCGCGGCCAGCGCCACGGCATCAGTTCTTCAAGCAGCGTTCCGCTCGCCCACGTCCAGCCGTGCGCGTCGCGACCAAAAGAGAGCGCGCCCCATGTTGCCAGCAGCAAGAGCGCGCCACCGGCAACGGCAAAAGCGAGGACATGCCGACGCTCCGCCGCCACACGATCGCTGGCGTTCATATCCGGCGCGCTCATGCTTTTAAGCCGCGGCAGCAGCCACAGGAGCAGCGGCGCGCCGATTAACGCCGTTACTGAACCGGTGGAGACCTCCATCCATACGCGGGTGAGCCAAAGGATAATCTGATCGGATAGCCACAAAATAAGCGCCCCAATGAGCGGCGCCAGCATCAGGCGCGCCAGCAGACGTCTTGCGCCAAGCATTTTCGCCAGCAGCGGCGCAAACAGGCCGATAAAACCGATAATGCCCACCGCGTTGACCAGCAGCGCGCTCAACACAATCGCCAGCGACAGCGCCGCCAGACGCGCTAACGACAGCGCCAGACCCAGATTACGCGCAACGCCGTCATCCAGCCCCATCAGCGTCATCGGGCGTAACAACAATAACGTGAGCATCACACCGCCCAGCAACTGCGGCCACAGACGCTGCACGCCGCTCCAGTCGGTTTGCGTCAGCGTTCCGGTGCTCCATAAAAACATGCTTTGCAACTGATCGTGGTGGAAAATCACCAGTAACTGGTTGATTGCGCCACAATAGAGGCTGACCACCAACCCGGCGAGGATCAGGGTTACCGGCGACAGGCGTTTGCCCCACGCCACGCCGAACACCAGCGCGCCGACGATACAGGCTCCCGTCAGGGCGGCAAACTGCGTCGCCAGCGCGCCGGGAATCGCCCATAGCGTAGTCACCGTGATCCCCAATTGCGCGCCGGTCGCCACGCCCAGCGTGGTCGGTTCCGCCAGCGGGTTACGCAATACTTGCTGGAACAGGACGCCTACCAGCCCAAGCCCCGCGCCCACCAGTAGCGAAATCGCCAGTCTTGGCAGCAGGCTGTAATAAAAAATCATCTGCTCAATGATGTCGATATCCGGTGACCAGATAGCCTGTTGCCACTGGCTGCGCGGTAGCGCAACGGAGAAGTTAACCCATGTCAGCCAGCAGGCGGCAACAAACAGCGCCAATAACAGCAACGCCGGATGGCGGCTTCGCCTTATCCGGCCTACAAAGCGCCCGAACCGTAGGTCGGATAAGACGCTTTTCGCGCCGCCATCCGGCATTTCACGTTTTCTGCTCACGCTTTGCCTCCCAACACGTTATTCAGGATGCGGACAAAGTGCATCGTGGAGAGGGTCGCGCCATAGAACCAAACGGCGGGCACCCGGTGAAAGCGCCCGGCGCGGACAAACGGCATGGCCTGCCACAGCGGCGTTGCCATCAGCGCGTTCATATCGGTGTTATTCCCGTGATCGAAGCAGATCACATCCGCTTCTTTATACATCGCCAGCCGATCGATGCTAACCGCCGTACTGCCCCAAAAGTTGGTTTCACCCTGCCAGGCATTGACAATGCCATACTCGTCCAGCACCTCCTGGAACAGGCAATTCGGGCCGAGCACCAGCATATGCCGCGGATCGATAAGCGTCGTCATCAGTAACGGACGCCCCCCGCGGCGGATAAAATGCGGCTTCTGGCTGGCGATGAAGCGATCGTATTGCGCCAGATGTTTTTCTGCCGCAGCTTCCAGATTCAGCGTCTGCGCCAGTTCAACCAGCGAGCGTCGGGCTACCGCCAGCGGCTTTTTGCCGTCGCTAAAATCGAACCCGCGCCCCGGCGCGATCCGCGCCAGTTTCTCCGGCGAGGGTCCGTACCCTGCCGACCAGACCATAAACGACGGCTTCATCTCCGTCAGCAGTTCAAGATTGGGTTCAGTGCGAAGACCCACATCAATCACCGAATCCGGCAACGGCGGTTCGCTAACCCACAGCTTATAATTTGGCACGTCTGCCACGCCATAAGGCGTAATACCGAGCGCCAGCAGCAGCTCAACCGGCAGCCACTCCAGCGCCACAATCCGGCGGGGATCGATAGCGGCAGCCTGCGCCGTATTCATTTGCCAAAGTAGCGGCGAGAGCGCCATCGCCGTTAATAAACGGCGGCGAGTAAGAGGATATAAATCACGCATTAATACACAAAACTCACAGGTGCCGCGCCCGCCGGATGCGGAAGGATACCCATCGGGATACCGTAAATCTGTTCCAGCGTGTCACTACACATCAGTTCCGCAGGCGTTCCTTGCGCAATCATTTCACCGCCGCGTAGCGCGACTAAATAATCACAGTAGCGGGCCGCCATGTTGATATCGTGCAGCACCGCAACCACCGTCAGCCCGCGCTGCTGGCTTAAGCGATGCACCAGCGCCAGCACGTCCACCTGATGGGCGATATCCAGCGCTGACGTCGGCTCATCCAGCAGCAGACAACGGCTGTCCTGCGCGACCAGCATGGCAATCCACGCGCGCTGGCGCTCGCCGCCGGAAAGGCTGTCTACCAGACGATGCGCCAGCGGTTTTAAGCCGACCAACGTAATCGCCTCGTCTACTTTTTCCCGGTCCGCGACGCCAAAGCGTCCCAACGCGCCGTGCCATGGATAGCGGCCAATCGCCACCAGTTCGCGCACCGTCATTCCTTCCGCCTGCGGCAATTGTTGAGGCAGATAGGCAACTTTGCGGGCAAACGCCTTGCTGCTCCAGCTCGCCAGCGGCTGATTGTCGAGCAGAATATCCCCTTCGGAAGGCGGCTGATGGCGGCCCAGCATTTTTAACAGCGTGGATTTACCGGAACCATTATGACCGATAAGTCCGGTGACGCGACCTGCGGGAAACGTTAACGAGAGAGGGTGTAAAAGCGTGCGGCCCGGCACACGAAAGGCGACGCTTCGCAGCGCAAAGGTGGTATCGGAATGAATGTGGTTTTCCTGCATCGCAGCCAACTTGTAAAACGGGCACGGCAAGCCGTGCCCAAAGAGAAATTAGAAACGGAAGGTTGCCGTTGCAACGACCTGACGTTCTGCGCCCCAGAAACAGCCGTAGGTCTGGAAGCAGCTGGCGACGTATTCGCGGTCGAGCAGATTATTAACATGAAGGGCAACGTTGGAGCCTGCCATGCCTACGCGCGCAAGGTCATAACGTACCAATGCATCGACAACCGTATAACTCCCTACTTTAAAGGAGTTTGCCGGATCGCCATAGCTTGACCCCGTGAAACGCCCGCCAGTCCCCAGCGTTAAACCGGACAATGGACCATCAAAGAAAGTGTAATCGCCCCACAACGACGCCATATGCTTTGGTACCTGTGCAGGAGTATTACCTTTATAAGTCGTATCCGTCGTGTATTCGGCGTCAGTATAGGTGTAAGAACCCACGACGTTGATGCTTGCAGAAAGCGCCGCTTTCGCTTCTAGTTCCACGCCGCGGGCGCGAATTTCACCGCCTTCAACCGAGAAGAAAGACCCCGCCGGATCAGCCATCAGGTTGTTGGTTTTGGTCAACTGATAGACCGCACCGGTAATGACTATCGGCCGATCATTCGGTACATATTTAACCCCCGCTTCATACTGCTTACCTTTCGAAGGTGCAAATATTTTCCCGTTCTCTCCCGTCTGTGAAGCCGGCTCAAACGACTCACTATAACTGAAGTAAGGCGTTATTCCATTATCAAACAGATAGTTAACACCACCACGCCAGGTAAACTGCTTATCATCACGTTTAGATGTGATGCCAGTAGTGCGATTAAGAGACTCTTGATCGGCCCAGTCATAACGTCCACCCAATGTTACCAGGACTTTATCCCACTGTGCCTGGTCCTGGACGTACAGACCCGTTTGCTTTTGCTTATTCAAAATCTGGTACGGGCCGGATGTTGCTGGATCTCGCGAAGCAAAGTCGAAATCAGTGTACACCGGGTTATAGAGGTCAAGCAGAGGTACGGAGTCGTCGTAGCCAAACCAGGCATTAATATCGTTACGCATACGCATAAAGTCGACGCCGGTCAGCAGCGTGTGATCCACCTCACCGGTGGCAAATTTACTTTGCAACTGAGTATCAACGGAGAAGTTTTGCAGTTTCTCGTCGTCAACAACATATTTACGAGCCAGATAATGACCTTTGTCCGCTGGCGCTAATGCCGCGCACTGCTTGCTGTCACGGTTTGCCGGATCGGAACAAACGCCGTAACCATAGACGCTATTTTGCGAGACTTTATTCTCGGCATAGCGCAAATTCTGGCGCACGGTAAAGGTGTCGTTGAATTCATGATCGAAGCTGTACCCTACCATCTTCTCATTACGAGAATAGGTATTGTTTTTCGCCCCTTCGTTGAAATCTGTTGGCAGACGTTTACCGTTTGGCAGCGGCTCAACCGTTCCCTCTTTCGGCAGCCAGCCGTAGTAACCCGTCTCTGGTTCATTCTGGAAGTAAGAGAGAAACGTAAAGTTTGTCTTGTCATCCGGACGCCAGGTGAACGCTGGCGCAATCGCATAGCGCTGCTCTTCCGCGCGATCCTGCTGCGCATTGGCGGAACGCGCCAGACCGGTCAAACGATAAGAATATACGCCCTCTTCATCCAGCGCGTCGCTGAAGTCAAAACCAGTCTGGAACAGGCTGTCAGTACCCATCTTGAACTGAATTTCTTTCAGCGGCTCCGTCGTCGGGCGCTTGCTAACCATATTCAGCAAACCGCCAGGGCTACTTTTCCCGTACAGAACGGAAACCGGACCACGCATCACTTCCGCGCGTTCCAGCATATACGGGTCTATCACCGCATCATTATAGAAGTTGCCCTGCATTTTCAGGCCATTCAGATAGTTATTCTGGCTTTGGCCATCAGCGGCGAAACCGCGAATGATCAGGTAGTCGTAAGTATTGGACGCGCCACGAGTGCCCACGGCAACGCCAGGGGTATAACTCAACGCTTCTTTAACCGACTTTGGCTGATGCAACGCCATCTCTTCGGCGGTAACAACGGAAATAGACTGCGGCACCTTTTGAATCGGCGTGTCCGTTTTGGTTGCCGTGGCGGATTGTCTTGCAGCGATGGTTGCCGCCGGTCCCCAGGCACTTTCCTGCGCGGCAGGCGCTGCGGTTACGGTAATGGTTTCTTCTTTCGGTTGAACCGCCGCCTGTGCATAGACAGACATGCCGCTAACCGCTGTGGCTACTACAACTGCGATTTTACGCAGTGAGGAGTTTGGCTGAGCAGTTTTAAGACGCGCCATTGGTATATCTCTGATGAAAGTGAATGATAACGTAAACGATAATTATTATTATAACCGCAGCATGATAGGCGAAATATCGTCGCAATGGCAAGCGATACGCGGCCCTACGAAAACTAAGGGGTTAAGAAATAACCAGATGAAAAGGAAGGGTTAATAAATTAGACTGAAATGTTATTTATAGGGGATTTGCCGGATGGCGACGTAAGCGCCTTATTCGGCCTACGTCGCACATAATGGGGTCGTAACGGTGTAGACCGGGTAAGCACAGCGCCACCCGGTACTATTACCGTGATTAATTGCCGCCGAACATCTCCTTAATCCAGCCGGCAACGCCGTCGCTCTTCTCTTCTTTCGGCGGCTGTTGCTGCGCAGGCTGCTGCGGCTGAGACGACTGATCGAACGGATTGCCTGACGGCTGCTGTTGCTGCTGCATCATCTCGCCCTGCTGGCACAGCGTATTTGGATCGTCCGTCCAGACCGGCAGAGTGCGCATACCGCCGCTACAGACAAAATTACCGTCGTAATCAACGCCCATATCCACCACATCTTCCGGCGGCGTCAGAACTAAAGGCGTCGGCGTCTGGTTCGCCAGATAGCGCTGGTAAATCGCCATCGCGCCGCTGGCGCCGTACAATTTCGTCGGCTGGTTGTTATCACGGCCTACCCAGGTGATAGTCACCTGGCTGCCGTCGATACCGGCAAACCAGGTATCGACATTGTTGTTTGTCGTCCCGGTTTTACCGGCCAGATGCAGACCCGGATATTTCGCGCCAAGCTGACGCCCCGTACCACGCTGGACGACCTGCTGCATTGTCCAGAGCGTCAGGTAAGCCGCCTGTGCCGGTACGGCGCGTTCAGCTTGCGGATAACTTTGGTACAGCACCTTACCATCTTCCGCAATAACCGAACGCAGCGCTGATAACGGCGCGCGATTTCCACCGCTGGCGATAGTCTGGAACGCTTGCGCCACTTCGATCGGCGTCAGGTTCAGCGCCCCTAACAGCATCGCCGGAACCGGATTGAGCTGATCTTTCGGCACGCCGAGCTTCGTCCAGGTATCGGTTACCGCCGGTAAACCTAACGCCATCCCCAGATTGACCGTCGGTACGTTCATTGAGCGAGTTAACGCATCCACCAGCATCACTTTCCCGCTTTCGCTGTAGCGACGATCGTCGTTCTGCGGCGACCAGACCTGACCATTCGGCTGGCGCAGAGAAATCGGCGCATCGGCAATCCAGGTGTTCAGACGGTATAAGTTCGGCTGACTTAACGCGGTCAGATAGGTCGCCGGTTTCGCCAGCGACCCGATGGAACGGCGCGCCTGCATGGCACGGTTATAGCCGGCATACTGCGGCTCCGCCCCGCCAACCATCGCGCGCACCTCGCCACTAAAGCGATCCACCACCACCATCGCGGTTTCCAGATCGCTCAATTTACGCTGCTTCTTCAACGCCGGAATGCCTTCGACAACGGCTTTTTCTGCGGCATCCTGCGCCACGGAGTCAAAGGTGGTGAAGATCTTCACGCCGGAGAGATCTTTAATTTTATCCCCCAGCTTCGCCTGCAGTTCCTGACGAACCATCTGCATAAACGCTGGCTGCGGTGAAATAACGCCGCCGCGCGGCTGTACGCCAAGCGGACGCGCGCTCAGCATGTCATAGAGTTCCTGATCGATGATTTTCTGCTGCTGTAACAGGCGTAGCACCAGGTTACGACGCTCCAGCGCCAGTTTCGGGTTGCGCCACGGGTTATAAATCGACGCCCCTTTTACCATCCCCACCAGTAACGCCTGCTGATCGAGGCTCAGTTCCTCTACCGGACGACCAAAGTAATACAGGCTCGCCAGCGGAAAACCGCGAATTTCATTATCCCCGCTTTGACCGAGGTAGACCTCGTTCATGTACAGCTCAAGAATACGATCTTTACTGTAACGGGCATCCATGATCAGCGCCATGTAGGCTTCATTCGCTTTACGCCAGTATGATCTTTCGCTGGAGAGGAACAGGTTCTTCACCAGCTGCTGGGTCAGCGTACTGGCCCCTTGCACCGTGCGTCCCGCCGTCAGGTTGGCCAGTACCGCACGCCCGATAGAGTAAAGACTAATGCCATCATGCTCATAGAAATGACGGTCTTCCGTCGCCAACAGCGTATCGACCAGCAGATCCGGGAAACCGCTGCGCGGGACGAATAAACGCTGCTCGCCATTTGGCGAAGAAAGCATGGTGATAAGCCGCGGATCGAGGCGGAAGAAGCCAAACTGGCGGTTGTTATCCAGATTGACGATGGTTTCCAGACGCCCGTCACTGAACGTCAGCCGCGCGCGCACCTGCCCTTCTTTGCTGTCCGGGAAGTCAAACGGACGACGGATCATCTCAATGCTATTGGCCTGCACGGTAAATTCGCCGGGACGGGTCATCTTCGTCACCAGACGATACTGCGTCGCTTCCAGCAATTTCACCATCTCGTTTTTGCTGACAGGCATGTCTGGCTCAAGGTTCACCATCCGGCCATATACCGCCGCCGGAAGCTGCCAGACCTTGCCATCAATACGGCTGCGGATTTTTTGATCCAGATAGACGCCGTAAATGGCGAACAGCACCACAAAAACGATAAACAGTTTTAGCAATAGCCACAGCCAGCCGCGCTTGCCACGAGGCTTACGCCCTTTGCCCTTACCTTTACGCGGCATCGGTTCTTCATCCTCATAGTCATCATCATAATCGTCGTCATGCTGCCGACGACGGCTCACCTTTTGTTTCACAGGACGTGACGGTTTCCCCTTACGTCCAATCGGCTCGCGGTCATTCCCCGCCATGCTTTTTCTCCGCAACATACAGGCGCAAAGGCCCGATTCTCTATTCTTCCGCCAGACGACAGAAGAAGAAATCTCTCAATTTACCCTTTGCCGGATGGCGATTAACGCCTTATCCGGCCTGGAGGCAACGTATAACACGTCACGAATACTTCTTCGTGCGCCGCGTTGGGGCCGTATTCGCCGGATCGTCCGGCCAGACATGTTTGGGGTAACGGCCCTTCATCTCTTTTTGCACTTCGCGATACGCCCCCTGCCAGAAAGCGCTTAAATCGCGTGTAATCTGTAGCGGTCGCTGCGCAGGCGAAAGCAGTTCCAGCACCAGCGGCACGCGGCCCTGAGCGATGGTTGGGGTCTTCGCTTCGCCAAACATTTCCTGCATTCTGACCGCCAGAGCGGGCGGGTTATCTTCATGATAACGAATCGTTATTCGGCTTCCCGTCGGCACAGTGTAATGCCCAGGCAGTTCACTATCCAGACGTTGCAGCATGGCATAGTCAAGCAGTCCCCGTAACGCCTGAGTCACATTCAGAGATTTCAGACTCCGTAACGACTGTACGCCTGTCATGTGCGGCAGCAACCAGTTTTCCAGAGTCGCCAGCAGCGACGCCTCATCCACGGCAGGCCAGTCATATTCCGGCAGCCATTTCGCCGCACAGTGTAGACGCAGACGGAACTGCTCCGCTTCCGGCGTCCAGTTAAGGACGGACAGACCTCTATCGCGGATGCCGTTCAGCATCGCCTGATGAAGCTCCTCTTCAGACGGTTTCGCCAGTGGCTGAACACTAACCGTCAACTGTCCAATACGCATTCTGCGCCACGCTTTCAACGTTCCCTGCGCTTCGTCCCATTCAACCGTGTCAGACTGGCGCAGTAAATCAGGACACGCCTGAATCAGCGAGGCGATATCCAGCGGCTGCGCCAACAATATTCGGGCGTCCGGCGAGGCGCTACCTTGCAGCAACAGCGGCGCGATCAGCCATTCATGACGTCCCAACGCGTCATCCGCATCTAACATCGCGCCCATACCATTGGCTAACTGATAGCGCCCTTCCTGACCACGACGCCGCGCGATGCGGTCGCTAAATGCTCTGGCCAACAGCGGCATAATAAGCGCGCTATCCGGCTCGCCATTACGCACCTGCAGCCGTTTTAAAAGCTGCTGGCTACGCTGCTGCCAGCCCGGCTGTCGCCGCGAAAATAGCACGCTTAAATCCGTACCGCCGCCGCGCGGCGGGTCCTCAAGGATGGCCGCGAGCATGGCGGCGGTAGCGGCGCTATCGCCCTCGTCGGCGTTGACTAACATCGCCGCCAGGCGCGGATCGTTACCCATTGCCGCCATTTTTTGCCCCCGCGCGCTTAACCGCTCGCCCTCCAGCGCGCCTAACATCAATAATAAACGGCGGGCGGCCTGAAGATTCACCTCCGGCGGCCTGTCCAGCCAGAAAAGCGATGCCGGATCGTGACATCCCCACTGCAACACTTCCATCAACAAACCGGAGAGGTCGCTGTGTAAGATTTCCGGATCGCTTTGCGCCGCCGCCCGCTCCGCCTGTTCTTTGGCCAGCAGATGTAAACAGATTCCCGGCGCCAGTCGTCCGGCGCGCCCCGCGCGCTGCGTCATTGACGCCTGACTGATACGCTGCGTAACCAGCCGCGTCAGTCCCGTTCGCGCGTCGAATCGCGCCACGCGCTCCTGAGCGCTATCGACGACCAGACGAATCCCTTCAATCGTCAAACTGGTTTCGGCAATGTTAGTCGCCAACACTACTTTACGCATCCCGGCGGGGGCGGGAACAATCGCTTTGCGTTGCGCCTCCAGTGACAATGCGCCATACAGCGGACAAAGCAGGACATCGCTGCCTACCCGCGACGCCAGATGTTCATGAACGCGCTGTATTTCGCCTACACCGGGTAAAAATAGCAGCAGCGAACCGTTTTCATTGCGCAGCAGTTCCGCTGTCGCCATCGCGACGGCTTCATCAAAACGCAAATGCGCCGCGAGCGGCTGATAACGTCGCTCCACGGGAAACGCTCGCCCCTCCGAGACGATCGTCGGCGCATCAGGCAGTCGCTGACAAAGCCTGTCGTTATCCAGCGTCGCAGACATAATTAACAGCCTGAGATCGTCACGGAGCCCTTGCTGGATATCCAGCAACAGCGCCAACGCTAAATCCGCCTGTAAACTGCGCTCATGAAATTCATCCAGTATCACCAGCCCCACGCCGCGTAATTCGGGATCGCGCTGAATCATTCTGGTCAATACGCCTTCGGTCACCACTTCCAGCCGGGTACGCGGCCCCACGCAGCTTTGCGCGCGCATCCGGTAACCTACCGTTTCGCCAGGCTTTTCATTCAACGCTTCCGCCAGACGCTGGGAGACATTACGCGCCGCCAGACGACGCGGTTCAAGCAGGAGAATTTTTCCAGCAACCGGCCCCTGTTGCAGGAGTTGCAACGGCAGCCAGGTGGATTTCCCCGCCCCGGTAGGCGCGGACAACAAAACCTGCGGCGCGGTTTTTAGGGCTGTCAACAATTCAGGCAATACGGCGGCAACGGGCAATGACGTCACAAACGGCTCCACGGGGTTAACTTTCTTTGCGCCGCATTGTAGCATCGTGTTAATCCATAACCGAGTATCCCTATGTCTGAGCCAAAACGGCTGTTTTTTGCGATTGACTTACCCGACGACGCGCGCGCGCAAATTATCGCCTGGCGCGCCGCCCATTTTGCGTCTGAAGACGGACGCCCCGTGGCAGCGGCGAACCTGCACCTGACGCTGGCCTTTTTAGGCGACGTCAGTAACGATAAGCAGCGCGCGCTTGCGCAACTGGCCGGACGAATTCGCCAGCCGGGCTTTACGCTACATCTGGATGACGCCGGTCAGTGGCTGCGTTCGCGCGTGGTGTGGCTGGGGATGCGCCAGCCGCCGCGCGGGTTGTTGCAGTTGGCTAATATGCTGCGCGCGCAGGCCGCCCGCAGCGGTTGTTATCAAAGCCCGCAGCCTTTTAACCCGCATATTACGCTGCTGCGCGACGCCAGCCATGCGGTGGCTATCCCGCCGCCGGGCTTTTGCTGGTCATTTCCGGTCACGTCGTTTGCGCTTTACGCCTCTTCGTATGGGCAAGGCCGTACCCGCTATGCCGAGCTGCAGCGCTGGACGCTGGGCGAATAATAATGAAGGAATGTCGATGCTATTCTCACCCCCTTTACAACGCGCTACGCTGATTCAGCGCTATAAACGTTTTTTAGCCGATGTGATCACCCCTGACGGTACAACGCTTACGCTGCACTGTCCTAATACCGGCGCGATGACCGGCTGCGCCACGCCTGGCGATACCGTCTGGTATTCGACATCAGAAAATACTAAACGCAAATATCCGCATACCTGGGAATTGACTGAAACGCAATTCGGCGCATTCATTTGCGTGAATACGCTGCGGGCGAACCAGCTAACGAAAGAAGCGATTCAGGAGAATCGCCTGCCGGCGCTGGCGGGGTACAATATTCTGAAAAGTGAAGTCAAATATGGCGCCGAGCGCAGCCGTATAGATTTTATGTTACAGGCAGATTTCCGCCCGGACTGCTATATTGAAGTGAAATCGGTCACGTTAGCGGAAAAAGAAAACGGTTATTTTCCCGACGCCATCACCGAACGAGGGCAAAAACATCTTCGGGAGTTGATGGGCGTTGCGGCGGCAGGTCATCGCGCGGTGGTGGTGTTCGCGGTGCTGCACTCCGCCATTACACGTTTTTCACCCGCACGTCATATCGATATAAAATACGCGCAGCTATTGAGCGAGGCTCAGAATAAAGGCGTGGAAGTTTTAGCTTATAAAGCAGAACTTTCAGCCCAAAAAATGGAACTGAACGAACCAGTACCCATAACGTTGTAGTGGAATAACAGCCTGATTATTAAGTATTCTGGCCGCGTGCGTAAATACGCTTTTCCTCACAGGGTTGTCAAGTGTTACGTTTAGATAATTGCTATCCGGAAAAGCATCTGCTATTTATAGCGACCTGATTTTCCCCCGAACATGGGGATCGATAGTGCGTGTTAAGGAGAAGCAACATGCAAGAAGGGCAAAACCGTAAAACATCGTCCCTGAGTATTCTCGCCATCGCTGGGGTGGAGCCGTACCAGGAGAAACCGGGCGAAGAGTATATGAACGAAGCCCAGCTATCGCACTTCAAGCGTATTCTTGAAGCATGGCGTAATCAACTCCGGGATGAAGTCGATCGCACTGTGACGCACATGCAGGACGAAGCCGCCAACTTCCCCGATCCGGTCGATCGCGCCGCGCAGGAAGAGGAGTTTAGCCTGGAGTTACGTAATCGTGACCGTGAGCGCAAACTGATCAAAAAGATCGAGAAGACGCTGAAGAAAGTGGAAGATGAAGACTTCGGTTATTGCGAGTCCTGCGGGGTGGAGATTGGTATCCGCCGCCTGGAAGCGCGTCCAACAGCCGATCTGTGCATCGACTGCAAAACGCTGGCTGAAATTCGCGAAAAACAGATGGCGGGTTAATCCCGTTCGTTTCTACCCTATTTATGACAGGCGGGAGTTTTCCCGCCTTATTCTTTATTGCCCGCAGCATGACTGACTCACACTATATTGGCCGTTTCGCGCCGTCGCCATCCGGCGAACTGCATTTCGGCTCGTTAATCGCCGCCCTCGGCAGCTATCTACAAGCCCGTGCGCAACGCGGAATTTGGCGCGTTCGCATAGAGGATATCGACCCCCCACGTGAAGTTCCCGGTGCCGCAGCGACCATTCTGCGCCAGCTGGAACATTACGGCCTGCACTGGGATGGCGAGGTCTTATGGCAATCACAGCGTCATGAGGCTTATCGCGAGGCGCTGGCCTGGCTTCATGAGCAGGGACTGAGCTACTACTGCACTTGCCCCCGCTCGCGCATTCAGCGTCTGGGCGGTATTTACGACGGCCATTGCCGGACGTTATGCCACAGGCCGGAGAATGCCGCCGTCAGAATTAAACAGCAGCATCCGGTGATGCGTTTCCATGATGCCTTGCGCGGCGACATCCAGGCTGACCCACAGCTGGCGAGCGAAGATTTTATTATCCACCGCCGCGACGGACTGTTTGCTTATAATCTGGCCGTGGTGGTCGACGATCATTTTCAGGGGGTGACGGAGATCGTCCGCGGCGCAGATTTAATCGAACCCACTGTCCGACAACTTTCTCTGTATAAACAGTTTGGCTGGCGTGCGCCTGGTTACGTGCACCTTCCGCTGGCGCTCAACGAACAAGGCGCTAAACTTTCCAAGCAAAATCATGCCCCTGCGCTTGCGACAGGCGATCCGCGCCCGGTACTGGTCCAGGCATTGCGCTTTTTAGGCCAACGCGACGTCGTAGCGTGGCAGGAGATGTCTGTTGAGGAGTTGCTGCGCTTTGCGGTGACGCACTGGAGGCTTACAGCCGTACCCACATCGGCTAATGTAAATCCGGCATTCTCAAATGCGTCTCGCTGAGCTATGATTAGCCGCTATTTTTGCTCATCGTCTTTCGCATTGCTGCGGCGTTAATGATGCTTACAGCCCAGGTCGCGTTGCTCTCTTACGCCCGTCTGCCGTAATGCGAAAGACATAGAGTAAGTTGATCTTATTAATGTATGACACTACCGAGGTGCGCTATTTTTACCCGAGTCGCTAATTTTTGCCGTAAGGTGTTAAGCCGCGAGGAGAGCGAGGCAGAACAAGCCGTCGCCCGTCCACATATGACGATTATCCCGCGTGAACAGCACGCTATCTCCCGCAAAGATATCAGTGAAAATGCCCTCAAGGTACTGTACAGGCTGAACAAAGCGGGCTATGAAGCCTACCTGGTCGGCGGCGGCGTCCGCGATCTCCTGCTCGGCAAAAAGCCGAAGGATTTCGACGTGACCACCAACGCAACACCGGATCAGGTACGGAAATTATTCCGCAATTGCCGTCTGGTGGGGCGTCGTTTCCGCCTGGCTCACGTGATGTTTGGCCCGGAAATTATCGAAGTGGCAACGTTTCGTGGTCATCATGAAGGCAGTGAAAGCGACCGTACGACCTCCCAGCGTGGGCAAAACGGTATGCTGCTGCGCGACAACATCTTCGGTTCTATCGAAGAAGATGCCCAGCGCCGCGATTTCACCATCAACAGCCTTTACTACAGCGTAGCGGATTTTACCGTGCGCGATTACGTCGGCGGGATGCAGGATCTGCAAGAAGGCGTGATTCGCCTGATCGGCAATCCGGAAACGCGCTACCGCGAAGATCCGGTTCGAATGCTGCGCGCCGTGCGTTTCGCTGCGAAGCTCAATATGCGTATCAGCCCTGAAACGGCTGAGCCAATCCCGCGTCTGGCAACCTTGCTAAACGACATTCCTCCCGCGCGCCTGTTCGAAGAGTCGCTGAAGCTGTTGCAGGCGGGGAACGGTTTTGAAACCTATCAACAACTGCGGGAATACAACCTCTTCCAGCCGTTGTTTCCTACCATTACGCGTTATTTCACCGAAAACGGCGACAGCGCAATGGAACGCATCATTGCGCAGGTGTTGAAGAATACGGATAACCGCATCCGTAACGAGATGCGCGTTAATCCGGCATTTTTGTTTGCCGCCATGTTCTGGTATCCGCTGCTGGAGATGGCGCAAAAAATCGCTCAGGAGAGCGGTCTGGCCTATTACGACGCTTTCGCGCTGGCCATGAATGATGTGCTGGATGAGGCCTGCCGTTCACTGGCGATCCCGAAACGTCTGACCACGCTTACCCGTGATATTTGGCAGCTTCAGTTACGGATGTCGCGACGCCAGGGCAAACGCGCCTGGAAACTGATGGAACATCCCAAATTCCGCGCCGCGTTTGATTTACTGGAGCTGCGCGCTCAGGTGGAAAATAATACTGAACTGCAACGTCTGGCGCAGTGGTGGGCCGAGTTTCAGGCTTCCGCGCCGCCGGAACAAAAAGGGATGCTCAACGAGCTGGACGACGATCCTGCTCCACGCCGCCGCCGTTCACGTCCGCGCAAACGCGCGCCGCGCCGCGAGGGCTCCGTATGACGATCGCGTATATCGCGCTTGGCAGTAATCTGGCCTCTCCGCTGGAGCAGGTCAATGCCGCCCTGAAGGCTATCGCCGACATTCCCGATAGCCGTATCGTCACGGTGTCTTCGTTTTACCGCACGCCGCCGCTTGGCCCACAGGATCAGCCCGATTACCTGAACGCCGCGGTGGCGCTGGATACCGCCCTCGCCCCCGAAGAATTGCTTAACCATACCCAGCGCATTGAGCTGCAACAGGGCCGGGTGCGCAAAGCCGAACGCTGGGGGCCGCGCACGCTGGACCTCGACATTATGCTGTTTGGCGATGAAGTCATTAACACCGACCGTCTGACCGTACCGCACTACGACATGAAAAACCGCGGTTTTATGCTGTGGCCGTTATTCGAAATCGCTCCTGATCTGATCTTTCCGGATGGTATCAGCCTGCATCAGCATCTCACCCATCTTGGTGCTGCAAAACCCGCCCACTGGTAAAACATCGCCTCCCCTTTAGCGTTTATTGCTTTAGCGCCAAACGATTGCTTAAATCAATTGCCCCCCTGAATATGACTGTTAGAATGCCGGGAAATATAACTTTTACCATCAGGAAACGTTATGAAACCCACCACTATTTCACTGCTGCAGAAATGCAAGCAAGAGAAAAAACGCTTCGCGACAATTACCGCCTACGACTACAGCTTCGCTAAGTTATTTGCCGACGAAGGTATCAATGTGATGCTGGTTGGCGACTCGCTGGGCATGACGATTCAGGGGCATGACTCCACTCTGCCGGTCACCGTGGAAGATATCGCTTACCACACTCGTGCCGTGCGACGTGGCGCGCCCAACTGTCTATTGCTCTCCGACCTGCCGTTTATGGCTTACGCCACCCCGGAACAGGCATGTGAAAACGCGGCTATCGTGATGCGTGCGGGGGCCAATATGGTCAAAATTGAAGGCGGCGCCTGGCTGGTTGATACGGTGAAAATGCTCACCGAACGCGCCGTGCCGGTTTGTGGTCATCTGGGGCTAACGCCACAGTCGGTGAATATCTTCGGCGGCTATAAAATTCAGGGCCGCGGAGATGCAGGGCAAGTGCTGCTGGATGACGCGCTGGCTTTAGAAGCCGCTGGCGCTCAACTGCTGGTGCTGGAGTGCGTGCCGGTTGAGCTGGCGAAGCGCGTCACGGAAGCGCTGTCGATTCCGGTGATCGGCATCGGCGCGGGCAACGTCACCGACGGTCAGATCCTGGTGATGCACGATGCGTTTGGCATCACCGGCGGCCATATTCCCAAATTCGCGAAAAATTTCCTTGCCGAGGCGGGCGACATGCGCGCCGCCGTACGGCAGTATATGGCTGAAGTGGAGTCCGGCGTTTATCCGGGCGAAGAACACAGCTTTCACTAATTTTTCTGACCGTGCCGGATGGCGACGCGACGCGTCTTATCCGGCCTACAGATCCTCAACGGATGTAGGCCTGATAAGCGCAGCGCCATCGGGCAGGATCATCAAGCAACTCAAGGAGTTTTGTTGTGCTAATCATTGAAACCCTGCCGCTGCTGCGCCAGCATATTCGTCGTCTGCGTCAGGAAGGTAAACGCGTCGCACTGGTTCCCACCATGGGCAACCTGCACGACGGCCATATGAAGCTGGTCGATGAGGCAAAAGCCCGGGCTGATGTGGTGATCGTCAGCATTTTCGTCAACCCGATGCAGTTTGACCGGCCGGACGATCTGGTGCGTTATCCGCGCACGCTGCAGGAAGATTGTGAAAAGCTGAACAAACGCAAAGTCGATTATGTCTTTGCGCCAGCCGTTGAGGAAATCTACCCGCAGGGGCTGGAAGGCCAGACGTACGTTGATGTTCCCGGCCTCTCTACCATGCTGGAAGGCGCCAGCCGTCCGGGCCACTTCCGCGGCGTCTCGACTATCGTCAGCAAGCTGTTCAACCTGATCCAGCCGGATATCGCCTGCTTTGGCGAGAAGGATTTCCAGCAACTGGCGCTGATCCGCAAAATGGTGGCGGATATGAGTTATGACATTGAGATCGTCGGCGTGCCGATTATTCGCGCCAAAGACGGTCTGGCGCTCAGCTCACGTAACAGTTATCTGACCGCAGAGCAGCGCAAAATTGCGCCGGGTCTACACAACGTGATGAATAGCATCGCTGAAAAACTGATCGCGGGTAATCGTGAGCTGCAAGAGATTATTGCCATTGCCGAACAGGAACTGAATGAAAAAGGCTTCCGTGCCGACGACATTCAAATCCGTGATGCCGACACGCTGCAGGAGCTGACGGAAACCAGCAAACGCGCAGTGATTCTGGCCGCCGCCTGGCTGGGTCAGGCGCGTCTGATCGATAATCAAAGCGTTACATTAGCCCAGTAGACAGGGGTTAAAAATCGGGCAATACTGCCTGAGAATTTCCAAAGCAGGCCACAAGCGCCTGCTTAGTCAAGGTAAACGACAGGGTAAAGAAGTTATGATTCGCACCATGCTGCAAGGCAAGCTCCACCGCGTAAAAGTCACGCAGGCGGACCTGCACTACGAAGGTTCCTGTGCCATTGACCAGGATTTCCTTGATGCCTCCGGTATTCTGGAAAACGAAGCGATTGATATCTGGAACGTGACCAATGGGAAACGTTTCTCAACCTATGCGATTGCGGCTGAACGCGGCTCCAGAATCATCTCGGTGAACGGTGCGGCGGCGCACTGCGCTGAAGTTGGCGACATTGTGATTATCGCCAGCTTCGTCACCATGTCTGATGAAGAAGCGCGTACATGGCGTCCGAAAGTGGCCTATTTTGAAGGCGACAACGAAATGAAGCGCACCGCGAAAGCTATTCCGGTACAGGTTGCCTGATAGTCCTTATCCCTGCGGCTGGTTGCTGATCAGCCGCGACATGGTTTCCAGCGAATCCGTGCGCAGAATATACAGCCTTTTGAGCAGCATCGGATTATCCCCCGGCTTCACCTTCCCTCTCACCGTAGTGACCGCCAGATGGAAACCGGCGTCTTTTGCTGCTTTGATCGCGGTCGCGTTATAACCGCCAAAGGGATAAGAAAGATAAAATACGTGCGGAGTAAACTGTGCGAGCGCCCGCCGCGAGCGTTCAAAATCAAACAGAATATTATGGTAGCTGCGACTATATAAAATCGGGCGACGGTGCCCGTCTACCCGGTGTAAAAAATGGGTATGCGACTGAAAATCAAAAACATCGCTTATCTTGCGCAATTCGGACACGCTCATAAATTGCAGCGACCTGGGATTCCATGTTTGCGGATGGCGCTTAATACGCGATGAGATAATAAATGCCGTCGCTTTCATAGCGTACTGCTTTAATACCGGATACGCATAGCGACTCACCGATTTAAGGCCATCGTCAAAGGTGATAACCACCGCGCGCGCCGGGAAATTGGCGCGGTTATGGATGTAATCCTCCAGTTGGTACATCGTCAACGTGGCATAGCCGCGATCGCGAAGCCAGGTCATTTGGTTGCTGAATGCCCGAACCGAAGTCGTGGTGGACGTATGGCGAAAACGAGTATTCTCTTCATCACGTAAGATGTGATGATAGGTCAAAATCGGAATGCCGTTGTCTTCCTGCGCATCCATGGCGCTGACATAAACCAGCCTGTCGCCAATACGGATCTGATACCAGGTTTGATGTAGCCGGCCTTTCAGCTTGCTAATAATGGGGTAACGCAAATTATCCACCAATACGCCAAACGGGGCGCTACTGATGTCCGGCGCGTTATACACCGGCGTGTCCTTCCAGGTCACCAGATTCTGATTGCTGAGCGGCTTGTTAAGATCGCCCAGGCCATCTTCCACTTTTTGTTTTCCCTGCACGGATTCCAGATGGCCTTTATCGATAAAGCCCACACCGAAGCCGAATTTAAAGGCATAATAATCAGCCGCAACAGGCGTTACGGAAAGAATTTGTCCGGCGCGGATATTCCCTACGGTCACCATTTTGTCGCCAATCTGCGACCAGATGGCGGCATCTTTCGTCGTTTGCATATAACGAGCGGGCAAGGCAGCCAACACATTACCGGCGAAAAAGAACAGCAAGATAAGAACAACGCGCATAACCATATATCATAACCGAGGCGAAAAAACGCCGTCATTGTAGCAAAAGCGTCGTCAATGGTATTGATCAAAACTCATACGAATCATGCAGCAATACAAAAGGTGGATTTTTCTGCTGCTGATGCCAGAGACTGGTGACATCCGGCGCGCCAAGCGCGACAATCTGGTCGCGAAATGCTGAACTGCTCATTGACTCTCGCCAGGGAATCATTTCTTCCATCAATGAATAGCTGACACCTGAAATAACTTCACATTGAGAATGTTTATGGCTCATCAGCGACGCGACACGATAAGGCGCCGCGCCGGAAATGTCGGTTAAAAATATCACGCCTTCACCGGAGTCGGTGGCATGGAGGGCGTCACACATCATGCGGCTGAGCATATTTACGCTTAGCCCACGCCAGAAATTGACCGCCCGACACTGCGCCAATGGCCCATACTTCTTTTCAAGACCTTCGAGCATTTCCTGCGCCCGATCGTCATGACAGGAAATGACCCATCCCAGCATAACTTCTCCTCCATTGAGCTCCAATCCTGCATGATGTCAGCATGTTTTTTTGGCCGACAACACACTATGACCACGATCATTTTTTATTCAAAAAATTTTGCATTATTTTTAAAATTGTTAGCAGCCTTCATAGAATCTGGCCCATTAAAGGGTAATCACGGCGATTCAATTAAACAAACACTCACCAAAATAATTGATTAAATATATATTATAGATATTTCATATTTATGTATTCTGAATTTTTCTTCGCGCCGCCAAAATCATCGGACATTATATTTACTCATTCGGCAATAAAAAGAACAATAACTTCCCACACTATAGATATTGTTACTATGTCAATATTTATAATATCTTAAAGGATCAAAGATAATGAAACTCACCTTAAAAACACTCACTGTGGCACTGGCTGCCATCACCCTCTCCCCCGCCGCGCTGGCAGACACCGCCAAAGACGGCACCGTACATATCACCGGCCTCATTAAGCAAAACGCCTGTACGGTAACAACGGATTCAATAGATGTGACATTACAGGACGAATTTGCCTCTCTTTTCACTGCCGCAGGGCAGACGGCAGGGGATAAAGACTTCACCATCGAACTCGAAAACTGCGACGCAAACATCTACAGCAGTGTACAGGCGCGCTTTGAAGGTACGCTCGACGGAACCGATGCGACCATCCTGAAAAATGACGCTGATGCTGAGAATATTGGCGTGCAGATTCTTGATAACGCTGGCACCACTATGACCTTTAACGATCTTCAGGCATGGTCTGCCCCAGTCAACCTCCCTACAGCAGAGGGGGTGACGTCACTCTCAATGCCTTTCACCGCCCGCTATATCTCCACCGCGGTTCCCGTTAAGTCGGGAACGGTCGATGCAACCGCAACATTCTATCTGCAATATAACTGATCCTGGCGGCCAGCGTCGGCTGGCCCCTTTGTTTATTGAGGTCATCAATGAATTCATTGGCTAAAGCAGGGTTGCTTTGTTGCCTGTTGTGCGGTTCGCTGGCGCATGCCGCAGGGATAAACATCGGCACAACGCGGGTTATTTTTCACGGCGATGCCAAAGATGCGTCCATATCGATAAGCAATAGCGACAACGTTCCCTATTTAATTCAGTCCTGGGCGCAATCGATCAGCGAAACCGGGGCGAGCGGCGATGCGCCGTTTATGGTCACCCCGCCGCTTTTTCGCCTTAATGGCGGGCAAAAGAACGTACTACGAATTATCCGTACCGGCGGCAATTTGCCGGAAGATCGCGAGTCGCTGTACTGGCTGGATATTAAATCGATTCCCAGCAGCAATCCGGACAATAAACACAACACACTCATGCTGGCCGTTAAAGCGGAATTTAAGCTGATTTACCGGCCAAAAGCGTTAACCCAAAAACCAGAAGAAGTTGCCGATCGGTTAACGTGGTCGCGTCAGGGTCGCACACTCACCGTGAAGAACCCCACGCCCTATTATATGAACTTCGCCACCCTTTCCGTTGGCAGTCAAAAAGTGAAAGCCCCGCGCTATGTGGCGCCTTTCGGCAACGCGCAGTACACGCTGCCTGCCGCCGCCAGCGGCCCAATTGTCTGGTCTATCATCAACGATTTTGGCGGTACTGGCCCCGAACATAAACAAACGCCTTGAGAAGAGTGACAGGGATGAGAGTGCCGATGCGCAAAAGGCAACACCGGGTATTTTATTTATCGCGCTGCGCTGTGTGTATCGCGCTGGGCAGCACGTTCACACACGTTGCATGGGCGCGCGACTATTTCAATCCGGCATTTATTGAAAACCATGGGCAGGCGAATCACACAAGCGTCGATCTGTCGACATTTGATAACGACAAAAGCCAGCTGCCTGGCACCTATTACGTCACTATCAATATCAATAAAACAGAAATCGGCGCGCGAAACGTTGATTTTCAACTCACGACGCTCAGTGACGGTCAACAGGCATTACAGGGCTGTTTACGGCTTCAGGAACTAAAAGATAACGGCGTCAAAACCGACCTTTTTCCAACCCTGGAGAGTGAAAAAGGCTGCGTCGATCTCAACGTTATCCCCGGCGCCAGCCAGCAGTTTGATTTTCAGCGACAGGCATTATCAGTAAGCATCCCGCAACTCTACATCGCCAACAACGCGCGCGGCTACGTGCCGCCGGAAAAGTGGCAGGAGGGGATTACCGCGCTAATGCTGAACTACAGCTTCAGCGGCTATAAAGAGTACGGTTCCAGCGAGGATTCCGACGATGCGGAATCGAAGTATCTCGCTCTCCAGCCGGGTTTTAACCTCGGGCCGTGGCGTTTTCGCAACTACAGTAACTGGAGTTCAAATAACGGCGAGAGCGGTAGCTGGAACAGCGTTTATAACTATTTACAGCGCGACATTATCGCGCTGAAAAGCCAGTTCACCGCCGGAGACAGCAATACGCCATCCGATGTGTTCGACAGCGTACCTTTTCGCGGTCTCCAGCTCACCTCTGACGATCAAATGCAGCCCAACAGCCAGCGTGGTTACGCCCCGACGATTCGCGGCATTGCCCGCTCAAACGCGCAGGTTATCGTGCGGCAAAACGGCTATATCGCCTATCAGACCGCCGTTTCGCCGGGCGAATTTGAAATCAACGATATGTTTCCCACCGGCAGCAACGGCGACTATGACGTAACGGTAAAAGAAGCCGACGGCAGCGAACAGCATTTTATCGTGCCCTACTCTTCGCTGCCGATTCTGCAGCGCACCGGACGGGCAAAATACAGCGTGACCGTGGGTAAATATCGCGATTATAACAACCACACGCTGGACGACTTCGGCCAGGCGACCCTGCTGTACGGCCTGCCGTGGGGCATCACCCTGTACGGCGGCAGCCAGATTGCCGGCGATAAATACCAGTCCGTCGCCTTCGGCGTCGGGCAAAATATGCAGATGCTGGGGGCCATTTCCCTGGACGGCATCTGGTCGCACGCCAAATTTGACGATGGCCGCAAAGAAATCGGGCAATCCTGGCGCGTCCGCTACAGCAAGGGCGTCGTCAGTACGGGCACCACGTTTTCGCTGGCTGGCTATCGTTACGCCAGCGAAAACTACAATTCACTGAGCGAGGTGATCAACCCGGACGACGATTTTTATGATAACTACGGCAAACGCCATAATCGTTTCGAAGCCTCGGTCAACCAGCAAATTAGCAATACGCTCGGTTCCTTAACGCTAAGTTGGGTCAAAGAAGATTACTGGCACAGCGCGCAGCAGATGGAATCTCTGAGCGCCAGCTACAACAATAGCTGGGGTCCGGTGAGCTATACGCTGAGCTACAGCTATAACAAAAACACCTACCAGTACCGTTCGGACAATGACGATGATGATAACGACGACGATCGTTATAACCAGAACGATCGGCTGTTCACGCTGTCGCTGCACGTTCCGTTTACGGTGTTCGATTCCAGGCTATACGCCAGCTATATGCTGAACACGCGTAAGCACGATGCCACGGTGAACAGCACCACCCTTAGCGGCACCGCGCTGCGTGACAGAAACCTGAACTGGTCGTTACAGCAGAGCCACAGTACACAAGACGGTGATTCCGGCGGGGTAAACGCCAGCTACAAAGGCACTTATGCCAACCTCAACGCCGGCTACAATCAGTCGCCAGATAGCCAACAGGTCAGCTACGGCATCAGCGGCGGCATTCTGGCGCACGAAAACGGTATTACCCTGAGCCAGCCGATTACCGGCGCGGCGATTTTAATTAAAGCGCCCGGCGCCAGCGGCGTTTCGGTTGAAAACCAGACCGGCGTCGCCACCGACTTCCGGGGTTATACGGTGATCCCCAACGTCACGCCGTATTATCGCTACGATATCTCGCTCGACAGCAGCACGTTTGCCGACAACGTGGATATTCCGCTCAACAACCAGACCGTCTACCCGACGCGTAATGCGGTGGTGCGTGCGGCGTATGACACGCATAAGGGCTATCGCGTGCTGTTAACGCTGACGCGCAGCAATGGCGAGCCCGTGCCCTTTGGCGCGACGGCAAGCGTCGATGGGCAGGATGCGAACCTGGCCAGTATCGTCGGCGATAAAGGCCAGGTCTTCCTCAGCGGCCTGCCGGAAGAGGGCCTGCTGCTGGTGAACTGGGGAAGCGCCTCTTGCCGCGCGGATTACCGCCTTGATATCAGCAAAAATATGAACGGCATCGTGATGGCGAACGCCGTCTGCCAGTGAGGAACACAATGAAGAATTTATGGATGCTGCTGGCGCTGTCGCTATTTTCAGGCCATGCGCTGGCAGAAGGAACGATGGGCAACGGAAGCGGCTGGTGTCAACCCACCAACGGCACGCATACTTTTCCTTTTAGTTTTAATCAAACCATTACCGATACGGATGGGAACCAGACGGGAACCATCGTTGAAGAGCACTGGTCAGCTGGCGGAGAATATTCGGCTAAATGCGACTGCGATAACAGTGATTATCGCGGGTACAACTATTTCACCGCGACCACCGGCGATCTGACGCAGAAAGGCACGCACAGCGAGACGCGATACTACGGACATATGGATTACTATGTCCTCGTGGCAGGCAAACTGGAAATTGGCACCGAAGCGTATGTAGCCGGGAAGTTGAACGAGAATATTCCTGTCCCGTTTTCCTCAATCAGCAATGAGGATAGTTCCGCAGGCGGCTGTGGCGATGCAGAAATGAAATCAATGACAGCGGGCAATAAAGGCACGGTAAGGATTTATATTACTCATCCTTTGGTCGGCGAAATCTCGATCCCGCAAACAACGATCATGAATCTCTATTTATCAAAAACGCCGGGCAGCAGCGGAGATAATATTCCCCCCGCCGTTCCCCCTGTCGCGCACGTCACCATGTCCGGAACTATTACCGTGCCGCAGTCCTGTTCCATCAACGCCGGGCAGGTTATCGAGGTCAGGCTGCCGGATATTGAGGGCAAAGATATTCGTAATCTCGGCGACAGTCCGCAGAACTCGCACGTCACCACTCAGGTAAACTTTACCTGTAGCAACGTGGCGGACGGCACCAACCTGTCAATGTCATTGAACGGAGAAACCGATCCGCACAACCCGGAATACCTGAAAACCGACAATGAGAATTTAGGGATACGGATTTCCGATAAATACGATAAGACCATCGTTCCCGGCGGCAGCGCCGAATTGCCGATTGAAGATTACACAGACGGTAAAGGCAGCACCGAGTTCACCGCCGCGCCGGTCAATACCACCGGACATGTCCCCCACACAGGAGAATACCAGGCTACCGCCACGCTGGAGATTCAGATTCGCTGAGAGAAGCGTTGGGTTTCAGCAAGCCTCCCCCCTACAGCCCCGTAACCCATTGATATTACGGGCCCGTAGATGGGGTGAAGCGAAGCGCAACCCAACGCCCCTGTCAACGCTTAACTGCGCAACCCGCGCCCACGCTGGATCAGTGACCAGCACAGCAGGTAGAAAGCGGCGATAAAGATCACCAGTACGCCAAACGTCGTCACCAGCGGCACATCATGGATACCCAGGAAGCCGTAGCGGAAGCCGCTGATCATGTAGACGATCGGGTTCAGGTGCGACAGCCCTTGCCAGAACGGCGGCAGCAGCGTAAGCGAGTAAAATACCCCGCCGAGGTAGGTCAGCGGCGTCAGCACGAAGGTGGGAATCAGGCTGATATCGTCAAAAGTTTTCGCAAACACGGCGTTCAGCAGTCCGGCCAGCGAGAACAGAATCGCGGTCAGAATCAGCGTTAGCGCGACAAATACCCAGGAATGCACCTGGAAAGGCACGAAAAAGAGCGAAATCGCCGTCACCAGAATCCCCACGCACAGCCCGCGCGCTACGCCGCCGCCGACAAATCCGGCGATGATCACGTGCGTTGGTACCGGCGCGACCAGCAGTTCCTCAATATTGCGCTGAAACTTGGCGCTAAAAAATGACGACGCGACATTCGCGTAGGAGTTAGTAATGACCGCCATCATAATCAGGCCCGGCACAATAAATTGCATATAGCTAAAACCATGCATTTCGCCGATGCGCGAACCAATCAGGTTACCGAAAATAATAAAATAGAGCGTCATGGTGATGACAGGCGGCACCAGCGTTTGCACCCAGATCCGCATAAAGCGGTGGATCTCTTTCGCCCAGATGCTTTTAAGGGCAACCCAGTAAAGCTGCATCATGCGCGATCTCCTTGTTTTTCATGCACCAGCGACACAAACAGTTCTTCCAGACGGTTGGCTTTATTACGCATACTTAATACCTGAACCCCCTGCTCGCTCAGTTGGCTAAAGACACTGTTAACCCCCTGCTCGCGTAACACTTCCACCTCCAGAGTCGAGGTATCCACCAGACGATATTGATAACCCGTGAGCTTAGGTAGCGGGCTTTTTGGCGCTAAATCCAGAATAAACGTCTCCGATTTCAGCTTTGAAAGCAGATTTTTCATGGAGGTATTTTCCACCAGCTCGCCGTGCTGAATAATACCGATATTGCGGCACAGCATTTCCGCCTCTTCCAGATAGTGGGTGGTGAGAATAATGGTGGTGCCTTTGGCGTTTAAGTCTTTCAGGAATCCCCACATCGAGCGACGCAATTCGATATCGACGCCCGCCGTCGGCTCATCGAGAATCAATAGCTTAGGCTCATGCATCAGCGCGCGGGCGATCATCAGGCGGCGTTTCATCCCACCGGAGAGCATCCGCGCACGTTCACTACGTTTTTCCCACAGATCGAGCTGTTTTAAATACTTTTCGCTACGTAAAACCGCCTCTTTATGTTCCACGCCGTAGTAACCGGCCTGATTCACTACGATCTGCTGCACCGTTTCAAACGGGTTAAAGTTAAACTCCTGTGGCACCAGTCCAAGCTGTCGCTTGGCGTTAACCACGTCTTTTTCCAGGTCGTAACCAAAAACGTTAACGCGCCCGGACGTTTTATTAACCAATGAGCTGATAATACCGATGGTGGTCGATTTCCCTGCTCCATTTGGCCCCAGAAGCGCGTAAAAATCCCCCGCTTCGACCTGCAAATCTATGCCGCGCAGCGCCTGAACGCCGCCGGGATAGGTTTTTTTAAGTTGTTGAAGTTCCAGCGCAATGGTCATAAATTCTCACTTACTTTACGTTCTTACACTTTATATATGGTTTAAATAATTACGGAGTTGCCCTATATTAGCCCAACGCACTTATTTGGTTACAGGTCGTTAACTTCCATGAAAGACATAGATACACTCATCAGCAACAATGCACTATGGTCAAAAATGCTGGTGGAAGAGGACCCCGGATTTTTTGAGAAACTGGCGCAAGCGCAAAAACCGCGCTTTCTATGGATTGGATGTTCCGACAGCCGCGTTCCCGCAGAGCGTTTAACCGGGCTTGAACCGGGCGAATTGTTTGTTCACCGTAATGTGGCTAACCTGGTTATTCACACCGATCTGAACTGTCTCTCCGTGGTTCAGTATGCGGTAGATGTTCTGGAAGTTGAGCATATTATCATTTGCGGCCACTCCGGTTGCGGCGGTATCAAGGCTGCGGTAGAAAACCCTGAGCTGGGCTTGATTAATAACTGGCTGCTGCATATCCGCGACATCTGGCTTAAACATAGCTCGCTGTTGGGAAAAATGCCCGAAGAGCAACGTCTGGACGCGCTCTATGAATTGAACGTCATGGAACAGGTCTATAACCTGGGGCATTCCACCATTATGCAGTCAGCGTGGAAACGCGGTCAGAATGTGACCATTCACGGCTGGGCGTACAGTATCAATGATGGCCTGCTGCGCGATCTTGACGTCACCGCCACCAACAGAGAAACGCTGGAGAACGGCTATCATAAGGGTATTTCCGCCCTAAGTCTGAAATACATTCCCCACCAATAAGCCATTAGCTATAGGCCGGATAAGTCGCTTTAGCGACGCCATCCGGCATTTCTGCGCTTACTCGTCCAGCAGCACCACTTTACCAACATACGGTAGATGGCGATAACGCTGAGCGTAGTCGATACCGTAACCGACTACAAATTCGTCCGGAATCGAAAAGCCAACGAACTCAACCGGCACGTCCACTTCGCGACGAGACGGTTTATCCAGCAGCGTACAAATCGCCAGCGATTTCGGCTCGCGCAGGCCCAGGATTTCACGGACCTTCGACAGCGTATTACCGGAATCAATAATGTCTTCGACAATCAGCACGTCTTTACCACGGATATCCTCATCCAGATCTTTGAGGATTTTCACGTCGCGGGTGGTGGACATACCGCTACCATAACTGGAGGCGGTCATAAAATCGACTTCATGAGGAACCTGAACTTCACGGCACAGGTCCGCCATAAACATAAATGAGCCACGCAACAGACCTACCAGCACCATTTCACTGCCGCTGTCTTTATAACGTTCGGTAATCTGACGACCCAGCTCGGCAATACGTGCTTTGATCTCCGCTTCGGGGATCATGACTTCAACAGTATGTTTCATATTTATAACCATATGATTTAAAAACAAATCACTCAATGCCGGTGACTAATAACGCCGCATTGACGCGCAAGGCACGCAGTATAACAGCAAACGTATTCATTCGCGGCATTTGATAAGAAAGCTCATTTTGTGATTACGATCACACATGTTAATTCCTATACTTAATTGCTACTAAAAAATTAACAATTTGGGATGGTGTCTTTTTATGGCAGAAAATAACGCACGATCGCCACGATTACTCGTGACGCTGACGGCCCTCTTTGCAGCACTTTGTGGGCTGTATCTTCTTATCGGAGGTGTCTGGCTGGTTGCTATTGGCGGTTCCTGGTACTACCCCATCGCGGGCCTCGTGATGCTGGTTGTGGCCGGATTGCTATGGCGCAGTAAACGTGCCGCACTGTGGCTGTATGCCGCCCTGCTGCTGGCGACAATGATTTGGGGCGTGTGGGAAGTCGGGTTCGACTTCTGGGCGCTCACGCCGCGTAGCGATATCCTGGTGTTTTTCGGCATCTGGCTAATATTGCCGTTTGTCTGGCATCGGCTGGTGGTTCCTTCCAGCGGCGCAGTAGCGGCGCTGGTCGTGGCGCTGCTGATTAGCGGCGGCATTCTGACCTGGGCTGGCTTCAACGACCCGCAGGAGATCAACGGTACGCTTCGCGCCGACGCCACGCCCGCCGCAACAAGCTCGTCGATCGCCGACGAAGACTGGCCGGCCTATGGACGTAATCAGGAAGGCCAACGCTATTCGCCGCTGAAACAGATCACTGCGGATAACGTTCACCAACTGAAAGAAGCGTGGGTCTTCCGCACCGGCGATCTGAAACAACCCAACGATCCGGGCGAAATCACCAACGAAGTGACCCCGATTAAAGTCGGCGATACGCTTTATCTGTGTACAGCTCACCAGCGACTGTTCGCGCTGGACGCCGCCAGCGGTAAAGAGAAGTGGCATTTTGATCCTCAGTTGAAGACCGATTCGTCTTTCCAGCATGTGACCTGCCGCGGCGTCTCTTATCATGAGGCCAAAGCGGATACCGCCTCGCCGGAGGTCATCGCCGACTGTCCGCGCCGCATTATCCTCCCGGTCAATGACGGTCGCCTTTTCGCGGTGAATGCCGAAACCGGCAAGCTGTGTGAAACCTTCGCCAATAAAGGCGTCCTGAATCTGCAAACCAATATGCCGGACACCACGCCGGGACTGTATGAACCGACGTCGCCGCCGATTATCACCGATAAAACGATTGTCATTGCCGGTTCGGTCACGGATAACTTCTCTACCCGCGAAACGTCCGGCGTTATCCGTGGTTTTGATGTTAATACCGGTAAACTACTGTGGGCCTTCGATCCAGGGGCGAAAGATCCGAACGCGATTCCAGCCGATGAGCACTCTTTTACCTTTAACTCGCCGAACTCCTGGGCGCCTGCCGCCTATGATGCGAAACTGGATCTGGTCTATCTGCCGATGGGCGTGACCACGCCGGATATCTGGGGCGGTAACCGCACGCCGGAGCAGGAACGTTATGCCAGCTCCATCCTGGCGCTGAATGCCACCACCGGGAAACTGGCCTGGAGTTATCAGACCGTCCATCACGATCTGTGGGATATGGACCTGCCGGCACAGCCGACGCTGGCAGATATTACCGTTGACGGTACTACCGTTCCGGTTATCTATGCGCCAGCGAAAACCGGTAATATCTTTGTGCTCGACAGACGTAATGGCGAGCTGGTCGTGCCCGCCCCGGAAAAACCGGTCCCACAGGGCGCGGCAAAAGGCGATTACGTCGCCAAAACTCAGCCGTTCTCTGATTTAACCTTCCGCCCGAAAAAAGATCTCTCCGGCGCGGATATGTGGGGCGCGACCATGTTCGACCAACTGGTGTGCCGCGTTATGTTCCACCAGTTGCGCTATGAAGGTATCTTCACCCCGCCGTCCGAGCAGGGGACATTGGTATTCCCTGGCAACCTGGGGATGTTTGAATGGGGCGGTATTTCCGTCGATCCAGACCGTCAGGTTGCTATCGCTAACCCGATGGCGCTGCCGTTTGTCTCGAAGCTGATCCCACGCGGCCCTGGCAATCCAATGGAGCCGCCGAAAGACGCGAAAGGTACCGGAACAGAAGCGGGTATTCAGCCACAGTACGGCGTACCGTTCGGCGTCACGCTGAATCCGTTCCTTTCGCCGTTTGGCCTGCCGTGTAAACAACCGGCCTGGGGCTATATTTCCGCGTTGGATCTGAAGACCAATGAAATCGTATGGAAGAAACGTATAGGGACGCCGCGCGACAGTATGCCGTTCCCGATGCCGGTTCCGGTGCCGTTCAACATGGGGATGCCCATGCTCGGCGGGCCAATCTCAACCGCCGGTAACGTGCTGTTCATTGCCGCGACCGCCGACAACTACCTGCGCGCTTATAACATGAGCAACGGGGAAAAACTGTGGCAGGGACGTTTACCCGCCGGAGGCCAGGCAACGCCGATGACCTATGAGGTAAACGGTAAGCAGTACGTGGTCGTTTCTGCCGGAGGCCACGGTTCGTTTGGTACGAAGATGGGCGACTATATCGTGGCCTATGCTTTGCCTGACGACGCGAAATAACCATTAATGCCCGGCGTATGCCGGGCATTGTGCCGGGTGGCGGCTTCGCCTTACCCGGCCTGCGTCACAGACATCGGTCAGACCGTAAATCCTAACATCATTCCCGTATCTTCATGTTCTAACAGATGACAGTGCGCCATATAGGCATGTTCCTTCGGCGCGTCGTGATCGAACTTGACCAACACTTCGCTGATACCGCCCTCAACGCGTACCGTATCCTTCCAGCCCGTTCTGTGCGCTGCTGGCGCTTTGCCGTTCTCTGACAGAATACGGAACTGCGTGCCGTGAATATGGAAAGGATGCAGCATCATGTCGCCCACGCCGGAAATGACCCAACGTTCATGTCGGCCTTTTTGCGCCGCGAACATCGGTTTGTTCATATCGAAGACCTGGCCGTTGATAAAGTTAGCGTTATGGAAGTCGAATTTTCCGCCGTGATTCATATTGCCCATCGCGCCATGATTCATCCCGCTGTGATCCATGTTGCCATGATCCATCTCGCCATGCCCCATATTGCCGCCCTGCATATGCGCGTTCATGCTGTCATGATCCATGCCGCTCATCGCCTGAGCGCCATATTTCTTCATCAGCATTTGCATCCCCATCATATCAAGACGCGGGTCCATCGACAGTTTCAGGTTGCGCACCGTCAGCCCTTCCAGCGACGGCAGCGCCGGCATCGTCGTCAACGTATCCGGCAGCGTACCGGAGGCGGTAATCCGCAGCGGCTGGATACGCATCACCGGATGCGGTTTATCAAACGGAGCGATCGCCATTCCCATCTGGCTGACCGGCAGGGTCACCAGGTCAAAGGCTTTCCCGTCGCTGATATCCACCAGCACTTCAAAACGCTCGCCCATTAATAACGGCAGTTCGGTGACTTTCACCGGCTCCGCCAGCAGGCCGCCGTCGCTGGCGATCACATAAAGCGGGCGATTATCGCTGGCGGCGATATTCAGAGAACGCGCATTACAGCCATTTAGCAAGCGCAGACGTAGCCAGCCTTTCGGCGCGGAATGCTGCGGATAGATCGCGCCATTGGTCAGCAGCGTATCGCCAAACCAGCCGACGGCGGCGGTCATAATATCCAGTTGATAATCAATCTGGCCATCGGCGGAGAAACGTTTGTCCTGAATGATCACCGGCACATCGTCGATGCCCCACTGTTTCGGCAGGCGCAATTTGCGAATCTCGTCATCTTCAATCAGCACCAGTCCGGCAAGGCCCATCGCCACCTGGCGCCCGGTTTTGCCGTGTTTGTGCGGATGAATCCAGCAGGTCGCGGCGCGTTGCTGCGGCGTAAACGTCACCGTGCGGGTTCCGCCTGCGGGAATAATCCCCTGCGGGCCGCCGTCGACGATGCCCGGAATCTCCAGACCATGCCAGTGAAGCGTCGTGTCTTCGGCCAGTTGGTTATGGATATCAACGGTCACACTTTTTCCTTTGTGAAGCTGTACCGCTGGCCCCAGCAAATTACCGTTGTAGCCCCAGGTTGTCGCGTTCTTACCGGCGAATGTCGACTGTCCGGCTTTAACAATTAACTGCATACGGTTGCTCGCATCTGCCGTTAACAGGTCAGGAATAGGCAACGCGGGACGTTCGGCGGCAAAAGCGGCGCGGCTCCACAGCGGCAGCGCTGATGCAACCCCCAGCGCCACTGAATATTTTAAGAAATCACGGCGTAACATAATCATTTCCTTATAATGAACAGGCGGGTGTCTAAGCTTAGACCCTGCCCTAACGGGAAGGTCAAGCCAGCAACACGTCTTTACCATTCCTGACAGCAATACAATAAGAATGAAAACGCCGCGACCAATCCTGATAATAAAAGTCGTCGCTACGTTCTCAGTATGCTAACGTTGACTTTCCCTGATGCCGTGGTAGAAGCAATGAAGACGTTTTTCAGACCCGTGTTGTTTGGCAGCCTGATGGCCTTATGCGCAAATAGCTATGCGCTTACTGAATCCGAAGCTGAAGATATGGCCGATTTAACGGCAGTTTTCGTTTTTCTGAAAAATGACTGTGGTTACCAAAATTTACCCAATAGTCAGATTCGCCGTGCGCTGGTCTTTTTTGCCCAGCAAAATCAGTGGGACCTGAGTAACTACGACACCTTCGATATGAAATCGTTGGGCGAAGACAGCTACCGCGATCTTAGCGGCATCGGTATTCCGGTCGCTAAAAAATGCAAAGCTCTGGCCCGCGATTCTCTGAGCCTGTTAGCCTACGTTAAATAATCCTCCGCGATCCTATTGCTGAAATAATGACCGTGCATCCACGGTCATTGTTAGCTATGATGTTGCGCCCTTTTTTTACGGGTGTTAACAATGGAGGTATCAGCCAATGGCCGAAAATACGATGTGGCATGAAACGCTACACGACCAGTTTGGTCAGTACTTTGCCGTAGACAACGTTCTGTATCATGAAAAAACCGATCACCAGGATTTAATCATCTTTGAAAACGCCGCTTTTGGCCGCGTGATGGCGCTGGACGGCGTGGTACAGACCACCGAACGCGACGAGTTTATTTATCATGAAATGATGACCCACGTCCCGCTGCTGGCGCACGGTCATGCGAAACACGTTCTGATTATCGGCGGCGGCGACGGCGCAATGCTACGTGAAGTTACCCGGCATAAAAACGTCGAAACCATCACCATGGTGGAGATCGACGCTGGCGTAGTCTCGTTTTGCCGCCAGTATTTACCTAACCACAATGCCGGCAGCTACGACGATCCGCGCTTTACGCTGGTAATCGACGACGGCGTGAATTTCGTCAATCAGACCCATCAGACCTTTGATGTGATCATTTCCGACTGTACCGATCCGATAGGCCCCGGCGAAAGCCTGTTTACCTCCGCCTTTTATGAAGGCTGTAAGCGTTGCCTGAATCCGGGCGGCATTTTTGTCGCCCAGAACGGCGTGTGCTTCCTGCAACAGGATGAAGCGCTCGATAGCCACCGCAAGCTGAGTCATTACTTCAGCGATGTCGGCTTCTACCAGGCGGCGATTCCGACCTATTACGGCGGCATTATGACCTTCGCCTGGGCGACGGACAACGATGCTCTTCGTCACCTGTCGAGCGAAATTATTCAGGCGCGTTTTCATGCCGCCGGCCTCAAATGTCGCTATTACAACCCGGCTATTCATGCCGCTGCATTTGCGCTACCGCAATATCTACATGACGCACTGTCCGCACAGTGACGTTAAGGAGGTGATAAAAATTGAAAAAGCTGAAACTGCATGGCTTTAACAATCTGACGAAAAGCCTGAGTTTTTGTATTTACGATATCTGCTACGCCAAAACCGCAGAAGAGCGCGATGGCTATATCGCCTATATCGATGAACTCTATAACGCCAACCGACTGACCGAGATCCTGTCGGAGACCTGCTCCATTATCGGCGCAAACATCCTGAACATCGCCCGTCAGGATTATGAACCCCAGGGCGCCAGCGTCACGATTCTGGTTAGCGAAGAGCCAGTCGACCCGAAACTTATCGATCAAACCGAACATCCCGGCCCGCTGCCGGAAACCGTAGTGGCGCACCTCGATAAGAGCCATATCTGCGTGCATACCTATCCGGAAAGCCATCCGGAAGGCGGGCTATGCACCTTTCGCGCCGACATCGAAGTGTCAACCTGCGGGGTGATTTCACCGCTAAAAGCGCTCAATTACCTGATCCACCAGCTAGAGTCCGATATTGTCACCATCGATTACCGCGTGCGCGGCTTTACCCGCGACGTCAACGGTATGAAGCACTTTATCGATCATGAGATTAATTCTATTCAGAATTTTATGTCGGAAGATATGAAGTCGCTGTATGACATGGTGGATGTAAACGTGTATCAGGAAAATATTTTCCATACCAAGATGCTGCTTAAAGAGTTCGATCTTAAGCACTACATGTTTCACACCAAACCGGAAGATCTCACTGAAACCGAACGCCAGGAGATCACCGCCGCGCTGTGGAAAGAGATGCGCGAGATTTACTACGGCCGCAATATTTCTGCGGTCTGATTCACCACTGGCAGCGCCTGACGGCGCTGTCACTCCGGCTGCACCAGCGTTAGCGCAAAAGCGCGCCCTTTCAGTTCAACCTGCGCTGACGGCGGCAGATTGACGTCAGTAATCACATCATTAAAGCGCTCAAGCGGCACCACATTAAAGAGCGAATGCGCGCCATACTTACTGCTGTCCGCCAGCAACACTTTGCGCTGCGCATTAGCAATAATCTCCTGTTTAAGCCCGGCCTTATCTTCCGTTGGGGTCGTCACGCCCGTTTTTACCCCCCATGAATTACAGCTCATAAACGCGATGTTCGGGTAAACGCTGCGTAACAGCTTGCGCCCATGCTCACCGATACAGGACTGACTGCTGTCATCGATACGACCGCCGACAATCGTCACTTCAATTTGCCGGAACTCAGCTAAAAACAGCGCAATATGCAGATCGACGGTGATGACCCGCAGCGGAAGATGGGTTAAGCATTTCGCCAGTTCCATCATTGTCGTACCGGCATCCAGCACGACGGCATCGCCAGCATTGACCAGCGATGCGGCAACGCGTGCGATCGCCCGTTTTTCAGCGGGCGATCGCAGTTGTTTTTCATTGGTGGTGGGCTGGGCGGGTTCAAAACGCCGCAGCGCCACGCCGCCATGACTACGGCTGATCACGCCCTGCTCATCCAGCTTGATCAAATCGCGACGGATAGTGGCTGGCGATGCGTCAACCGCCTCAACCAGCTGTTCTACCGTAACCAGCGTATGGTTTTTCAGATACGCCACAATGAGATCCAGACGGTGTTGTCCTTTCATAACAGGGAATTATGCCAGTTGCATTGCCAGTTTGATCGATACGGCCATGCTCTCAGATTTTGCTTTTCCCGTCCAGGCGATATCAAATGCGGTGCCATGATCGGCAGAAGTCCGGATAAACGGCAGCCCTGCGGTGATATTCACGCCATCATAAAAGCCAAGCAATTTCAACGGGATATGCCCCTGGTCATGATACATCGCCACCACCATATCATACTGTCCCTCATAAGCCTGGAGAAATACAGTATCCGGCGGGCACGGCCCATAAACGTCCATACCTTTTGCGCGGGCATCGGTAATGGCTGGCGTCAGGATACGCGTCTCTTCATCGCCAAACAGGCCATTCTCGCCCGCATGAGGATTCACGCCTGCCACGGCGATACGCGGTTTAACGTAACCCACACGCTTGAGGAAAGTATCAGCAATGCCAATCACCGTTTCGACACGCGCGGTACTTAACGTATCAAGGAATTTACGCAGCGCGATATGCGTTGAAACGTGAATCACTTTTAGTTTATCGGTGTAAAGTACCATCGCGTAATCGCGGCTATGGGTCAGGGTCGCGAGCAGCTCGGTATGGCCCGGATAGTTGTGCCCCGCCAGGTGCAGCGCCTCTTTATTCAGCGGCGCGGTAGCGATAGCCTGTACGTCGCCCCGTAACGCTAACTCGGTGGCGCGCTTCACGCAGCGATACGCTAAATCCCCCGCCTGCGCCTGAACTTTCCCGGCCTCCAGCGCCTCCGGCTGCGCCAGCGGCTCATCAATCACATGAATGATGCCGGGCGCAAAACGCGCTTCGGCGACCCGTTCAATGGCCCGTAACTCGACGTTCGGCGTGATGCCCTTCGCCTGTAAACGTTTCAACGTTGCGAGGCATCCAATAACCACCAGCGGCGCGCCGTTGAGACCGTCTTCGCTTAGCGCTTTAACAATAATTTCCGGCCCAATGCCCGCTGGATCGCCCATGGTAATGGCAACGGTTTTAGTCTCCACAATACATCTCCTCAATATAATAAAGCGCGTCACACAACGTACTGTCTGAACCGAATCCGCCCGCTTTGGTAATGACCGGCAGATCGTCAATTTCGCTGTTTACAAACGTTCCACAGGGAATACAGGGCGCCACCTCGCTCTGAATGCGATAACCTTCAGCGCCAAGCGCGCCGGCGACGGCGGTAGCGATATCGCCGCCGGTCAGAAACAACCCGCCAATCCGCGCCTGCTCGATAATGTTTAACGTGACGACGCCAAGCCGCTGGCTCAGTCGCTCGCCCAATTGCTGACGGCTCATCGCGGATTTTTCGCACAGCGCGTCGATTAGCTGTCGATCTTCTGCGCGACGGCTGGTGCGTAAAATCGTATGTCGATGCTGACTTAACAGCGCGCAGGCCTGCTCTACGACAGACGCGATTTCCTGCTCCGCGCTATCCGACACCATGCGCGCGGCATCAATATCCACGACCTCCGCACGTCCCCGGCACAGCGCATTATCCACCTGACGTCGCGTGGCTTCGCTCATCGAACCGGCCACCACCAGTACCGGCAGCCGCTGCCGGTCTTGCATAAAAAGTTCAACCGGCAACGCATTCGCCAGACCCGCTGCGCCGACGAGCAGCGGCATCGACGGTTGTTCACACGCCGCTTGCGCAATCAACGTCAGGTCCCGCTCTTCCACCGCATCCACGACGATAATCCCTTCGCCCTCAGCCGCATAAGCCGTAAGTAAGGCGCTTAACCCGCCGCGTCGGACATCCTGCAAAAAGACTTCATACACAGGGATCTCACTTTGCAACGCCACTATCTCGGCAATACGGGAAGAGACAATGGGCGTTTTCGGATCGCTGGCAAATTCGGTTTCCAGTAGCGGGACGCCATTAACCAGACATTTTCCTTCAAGCGTCGTGCGTCCGGCCGCAGGGATCGCGGCGGCGATAACGGCCAGTTTTCGCTGACTGGCGCGCATGGCCGCCGTCACTTCGGCGCCGATATTGCCGCGAAATGTGGAGTCGATTTTTTTGTACACCAGCGGCGCTGGCGATGTCTCACACCACGGGGAAAGCGCGGCATAAACGGCAGATGCCGCCTGATCTGCGGGCATCGCCCGGCTTTCGGTGTTAATGACTAACACATCGGCGCGGCGGGACGGTTTTTGCGACGCGCTCAACATGACTTCCGTTCTCGCCCCCTTCTTCGCCAACTGGACGCCGGTATCATTCGATCCGGTAAAATCATCGGCGATAACCATCATTTTCATGCGTTTTTCTCCAAAGAAGCCTGACGCGCCTGTTTTTTTGCAACCCAGGAGGTCAACACTGGCGTCAGGATTGCCGTGGTGATCACCGAGGCGGCAATCAGCGGAGCGGCAGCAGCGGCCACCTCGGCGAGCGAAGGGTCGGCCTGCGCAATAGCCAGCGGCGTCGCAACGGCATTACCCGCGGTGCTGGAGGCCGCCGCCCCGGCAATGCCAGTTCCGCCAACCAGACGATCTGCGCGAATATTAAAGAAACCGCCAACGAACGTTGTCAGCACGCCGAGCAGAATTCCGGCAAGTCCGCCTTGCAGTAACATTTCCAGGTTGATGCCCGCCCCCAGCGCAAAAGCAAAGAAAGGAATGAGCAGCGGGCCGCCTTTGGTCAAAAAATCGCGCATATGAGGATCAAGATTGCCGAGGATCATGCCGACAACTAGCGGAACCAGCACCGCCACCAGCGCCATAATGGGAATGTTCGCCATCCCTGCCGCGCCCAGCGCAATCATCGTAAAGAAAGGGCCATCATTAAGAGACAAAATAGAGATAGCGCCGACGTCGCGCTCATTGCCGAATTCGCCTACCAACGCAGCATAAAGTCCGCCATTTGAATTGCTCATCGCCGCGATAATCGCCACGCCGCTCAGGCCAAAAATACCCTCCGCGCCGAAAAGATGCTCCACGCCCAGGCCAATGCCGATGGCGACAAGCAACTTAGTGAGCGTAATCGTCCCGCCCTGCAATAACGCCTGGGGCGCGGCTTTCACACTGATACCGGCTCCCATACACAGCAGAAAAGCGCCAATCAGCGGCGCCGCGCCGTTTTTAAATAAGGCGGTGGTAAAACCGCCGATCTCAAGCGCCTGTGGAGCGAAGGTATTAATGACTGCGCCAATAACGAGCGGTACGACCATCATGCCGCCGGGTACGCGCTCTATTGCTTTTTTGATGTTCATGGTCTTACCGCCTGTTGCTTGTTGTGATTGAATAAAATCATAACGATTATATTCAATCAAATTAAGATCACAAACGCGTCAGATCACAGTTTTAAAATGATTAATAAAAATCAAAAAATCATTCTGCAATAAAAAAGCCGGGATACTCCCGGCTGGAATGTGTGGTGATTTCGTTTCCACTACCGCCCCCAACTGTCCGTCGACTGGCGTTGCGGGACAATAACGAAGAGAGGGTCAGGCTTTACTGACGAATTCCCGATACGCGGCGACGACCCGTAGAAAATCCTCCATGCCGCACAGGGATAAACTCTCTTCATCGTAATAACTCATCCCCTCTTCCATCTCATCGCCGGAAAAATCCAGCTGATTGGCGCGAATCATCACCTCTTCGCCGTCCATCCAGATCGTGTATTCATGCCCTGCTCGTTGCCAGGAGCGTTCGCTGCCTTTGACCGTACGCGCGGCTTGTTCTACTTCATCCAGTAGCGAGAGATTGTCTTTAACCTCTTCATTAAACCAGTGACCGACCACCTCGTGGCCCATCGACATTCGTACTTTTACCCCTCCGGTAACGTCGCGCAGAAATTCGTAATCCATAATTGTTTTCCTCTGCCCTGGCAATGCGCCAATACCGCATTGCGCCTTGAGGTAATTATCGCAGCACGGTGAAAGAAAAACAGCGGGGCGCACAAAAGATAAAATAAAAATGCCAAAACGGTTTATTATTCATACAGAAAGTCACTCTAGCGCTTCAATATATCTACACGCGCTCCGACAAAGTGCTACGTGCCGCACCGTGGGGTATTGAGTCTCCACGACTGACAAACTCGCCGTTAGCGAAGCGCGATCTGGAAGAGTATTTATTTAATGAATGTGCTTTTCATATGCAGCCGTAATCAATGGCGCAGCCCCACGGCGGAGCAGGTGTTCCGCCGCTATCCCGGCCTTAGCGTCCGTTCCGCCGGCACCAGCCGCAACGCCAAAAAAAGCGTGTCGTGCGGGTTACTTCAGTGGGCTGACGTTATCTGCGTTATGGAGCAGAAACATAAAGACCGGTTGATGGCTGAATATCGTCGTATTATTGAAAATAAGCCCCTGCACGTACTCGATATCCCCGACGACTACCGCTACATGGACCCTGAGCTGGTCAGGCAACTGGAAGAGCTGGTGCCGGAAGTGCTGGGGATATAGGCGTTGCCGCAAGGAAATGTCCATCATCCATCACGCTTACATTCACTTAATCTTCGTTAAGCGAAAACTCGACGACAAATTTCACATCAGGCAGCGCGCCGTTTAGATGAACTTTTATTATGTGCCGGAAGAGCGCAGTCATTAAAAATGGCTGCCCCTCATCCAGTTATAGCATTACCAGCCCGGTGTCCCTCTGGCGTTTTTTCAGAAATCATCAATACCCTGCCCACGCCGACGCCTGCTAGTCTTTCAGACGCTTCCTTATCATCCGGGTCGTTGTCATGAAATTGTTGGCTACTTGATAAGCGCTTTTCAACTAAGCTCCAGCAATGGGCGATATCAGCAGAGAAGCCGTAGTGAGTTGTATTTTTTGTCAGACGGTTGAAGGAAAATTCAGGAAGGATACATTATGTCTGTATTTCGACGAATAATTTATCATAGCGGTTGGTTTATTCTGTTTGGGCCGTTAATAGGCGCAGCCATCGCGATAGGTATCATAAACTTTTTACCCGCCATTATTGGCGGACCAGACTCATTTTTGTTGTATTTCTGCAGAACAATACCAGAATTAGTGATTATTACCGGCTGGATATACAGTCTCCTCCCCGCATGGTTAACCGGTGTCGCCTGCGCGCTGATACCCCTGAAATTATATCAAAAAATAATTAACAGGATGATCCTTTGCGCCATTGCAGGTGGTCTGATCACGACGCTGTTTAATTTTGCGCGATATGGTTTTGACATAAGCATACTACCATTAATATATGGTGAAGTATTGATTATGCTTATTCCAGCGATTGTAGCCGGGGCAATAATGGGCGGGGTAATTACGTATTTGCCGGGGCTACGGGAAGTGAAGCGTAATAATAAATAAGAAGCGCCATTCGGGCCCGGAAATCCGGGCCCGTCTCTGTTACACCGCAGTCTGGAAAATCACGCCGTCCGCTTTCTCAGTGTACTGAGAGAGCTGGTCGAAGTTCAGGTAACGGTAAGTATCCACCGCCGCCAGCTCCGCAGAAGCCGGAAAACGATCTGTCGATGACCTTTTATTATGCGCCGGAAGAGCGCAGTCATTAAAAATGGAGAGTCTCACATCACCAGCCCGGCCCCCCCATCACGGGCATGAGTTCCACAATATTCTCCAGTACCAGTGGCGTGTGGTGATCTGAACTTAATGCCAGTAAAACATCACCTGTGACAACAATTTCTTGGTTTAACAAATCGTCGCCGTACTGTACTTTAACTCTTTCTATGATCTCATCGCTCAACAAGAGTTGCACTTGCCCATTCCAGTCGGCTGTCTGCATGTCGGCATCCTGGACGCAGGTTAACGGTTCTTCGAGTTTAACCACCCAATAACGCTGCGCGCCGCTTTTTTGCTCTGCCAGTATTCCGCGCAATGACACGGTATCGCCTTCCCGCACGCAGCGCTGTTGCCGTTTTTTCGCCATTTCTTCAACCGTTTTGACTGGCAAAATGTCGGTGCTGTGGTTACACCAGGCCAGTGAGCTTTGGCGACTAATGCCCTGAAATTGAGGAACGGGCAACCACCATGTATTATTAGCGTCTTTCTGCAATACCAATACCACATCCAACTTTTTACTATCCTGACTATACCAGTCAGCATCGGCATTGGCTGGTTCGCCACAAAAATAGGCATATTTTTGCGCCGCGCATAGCTGCGTCACCACGAAGGATGGCACAGGCGTATTATTCAGCGTTGTTTTACGATTAAGATCGCCAACGTAGTTTTCACGTACCGCGTCAAGCAGTTGCGTGCGCAACGGATCGCCTTTTTCTACCGGCAGGCAAGCTGCGATGCGCCCGTACTGTTTCACCAGCGCGCGTAATTCCTGTGACTTCAGGTCAACATTCCCGGCAAAGTGGCACTTTGCTTGCTCCGGCGCGCTAAACTCTTCATCCAGGTAAACCGTACTCACCCACCCTTCGGTACCGCTGTCCAGCAGAATACGATCGAAGAGATAATATTTATCATCTTCATCTTTAATATACTGACCGTCAGTATCTTTTAGCAGGCCGCAAAAATAGGCCAGTTCGCGCGTCTCGTTGATTTCAATCCGCTTGATATCGAAGCGGGCGTTTAATAGCCCAACCTCCTCGCGTAGCGTTAATGCAATAGCGCCGCGTGGATTTTCATCAGGCTTCAGCGGGAACATATCTGATGCATATAAATTGCAACAAATCATCATCAACACCAATAAAAAATAACGCATGAACGTGACCGTCGAAAAATTGCATTGAGGGTGCCATAATAGCGCTTTGCGTTATTATCAGTAATCATTTGCTCATGAAAAAGATCGCGTTCGGTTTCCCGTTATTGCTGGCAGTATTGCCTCATCCGGCGCAAGCCAATGAGGCCGTGGCGAATAGTTCATTACATTTACTGGCACAGAGCGATATTCAACTGGCGAAAGAGCGTCTGTTAATTGAACGCGATCGGATTAATGCCGATTATTTGTTTGTGAATCCGACCGCGCAGGATATTACCGTTCCTGTCGTTTTCCCCATGCCGCCGCTGTCATTTAGCGACGTTAACGAAGCCGGTGAAGATTACATCCCCGGCATCCGCAACATTAAAATCCGCGTCGATGGTCAGATCGTGACCCCGCAACCACGCTGGACCGTAGTACTGAATGCTCCGCAGGAAGAGATCACCGATAAACTTCAGCAGGCTGGCTGGACGGTGGAGCAACTGATCGCCGCGCTAAGCGACGGTGAATTTTCGCCTCCGGCGGATCTCCCGGCGCTGCCGCCGGAATGGTTTAAGGATAATCAGCCGCAGTTTACTATCCAGCGCAACTTCATCTGGCAGCAGACCTTTCCGGCGGGGAAAGCGGTGACTATCCACCAGGTTTACACCCCGAGCGTGTCACTCAGCGCGCTAATGTCAACGGATGAGCTGGACAATGACAACACCTGCCCGACGGCGGAAAACCGCCAGCAAATACAGCAAGCGCTGGATCAGTTAATGGCGACGCAAGGCCCGGCAGGCGCTTTGGGGCAAAACCGGATGGATGTAGTGCTAACCGGTGATCCCGCATGGAAAGAGGGGGACATCGGCGAGTTTACGCTGCGCCTTCACGGCGATGCGATCACCACCTGCTTTCAGCCGCCGCTGACGCGGATTAACGCCACTACGCTGGAATTTAAGCAGAAAAATTTCCGGCCTGCGAAAAATCTGGCAGTGACGTTTTATTCTTTATCATCCATGTACGAATGATGGCATAAAACGCTTTACTCACTCAAATCCACGAGCGCATGAAGCGTCTTATAATTAAAAATCCACCAGGTAGAAAGAATTTCACCCTGCTGGTAAAATTCATAATCACTCTCGCCATTTGGCGACTTCAGTTTTATCACCTCCCCCATCTGTTTCCAACGGGCATAAGGTACATTGTTATCCATTAATTTGAGATTCAATGCCACGGGTTCGCAGCGCGCGCACATTTTTGCGTTACCGTCATCGTAAAATGCCATCATCCCGCCGTTAGTAACGTGTAAATACTGTAATTTAGCCGCCGCATCAGCGTTGCCGCATAGCATCAATAGCATTCCTATAACCCCATAACTTTCTCATTCACTTTATTTCCGTTAAGCGAAAAATATTATCCAGTAACAGCGGCGTATGATGCGAGGCGCTCAGCGCCAGAAAAATATCGCCGCCGACGCTGACTTTTTTACCGACCAAATTGTTGAGCCCTTCCCGCTCTTGTGGGGTTAGCACCAGTTGCATCGTCTGGTTCCAGCCAGGCTGCTGCTTATTGGCATCGCGCACGCAGGCAAGGGGGTTATCCGGGGTCAGGGTCCAGTAAGCGGACTCGCCGTCACCCTGCTGGCGAAGCGTGCCGGTGAGGTTAACGGTGTCTCCCTCCACCCTGCACGCCTGCGCCAGTTGCGCTAAATCGGTTTCTCGCAGCGTGCCATCGCTATAGTACCCGCCGCTCACTTTAGATTGTTGTGTCAGCAGGTTGTTTTCCGGCTGCGGGCGCCACACGCCATCCGGGGATTTTTTCAACACGACGCGAAGCCGATTATTGGCGTCATCATGGATAAAAAAACTCGTTTTATCTCCCGTCGCCTTACCCAAAAAGTAAGCATAATCTTCCGTGGCGCAAAGGTCTTCGACGATAAATTTTACCGTCGGCAGCGGGCCGTTAAGGGTTAAGCTATTGCTGTCGCCAATATAACTGGCGCGCAGGCCGTTCAGAATATCGCTTCGCAGCGGGTCGCTGGCTTTTACCGGCTGGCAAATATTTTTGCGCCCTTGCGCGGCGACCTGCTCACGTAAGAGCGCAGACGTTAACGGTACGTTTTTACCATAATGGCAGTGAACATCCTGCGGCGAAGCAATGGTTTTATCAAAGCGCACAACGCTGCCCCAACTCCAGCGATAACCTATCGCCATCACGCGGTCATAAAGATGATATTGATTTTGCCCATCCGTCAGAAAATTATCGTTTTTGTCTTTTATTAAGCCACAAACGTAAGCAATGCTACTGTTTGCTTCAATCCGCCGCAGGTTAAACAGCCCATCCTCAAGCCCTTCTTCATCGCGCAGCGACAGGGCAATATATTTGCGCCAGGTATCACCTTGTGGCAATGGTTTTATTTCTTCGGCAAATATATTTTGGCAAATTATTAATAATAAAAATAAATAATACCGCATTTTTCTTCCCTCGAAAAACGGCACTCGCCGGATTATGATAATGATTATGTTTCGGACATGGAATGCACCGGTATGACATATTTTAAGTGGCTGAGCGTACTCCTGTGTTTTATTACCAGTTATCATGCTTATGCAAACGACTCGGCGGTCGGGGAAACCAATGGTTCCATTGAATTTCTGCAACAAAATGAGATCAGCATGGCGAAAGAGCGATTGTTGATTGCCAGCGATCGTATCAATGTCGATTATGTATTTATTAATCATTCGGCGCAGGATATTACCGTTCCGGTAGCCTTTCCGATGCCGGCTATTTCCCAACAATATATGGGAGATCGCACAGAAGGTATTGCCAACTTTAAGATCAGCGTGGACGGTAAACCGGTTAAAAGCGAGTCCCGCTGGCGAGTCATCCATGACTTAGGCGGTAAAGGTGAAGAAGACATTACGGCGAAACTACTGCAAACCGGCTGGACGATCCCACAGCTACGCCATGTCCTCAATCGCGAGGGCAAAGCCTCTATTGAAGAAGGATATAAAGAGGGAAAACAGCAATTACCGTCAGAGTGGTTTGATGACGGCTATCTGAATATTGCCGTTCAACAATATTTTATCTGGCAACAACGTTTTCCGGCGGGCAAGGAGATCGTTATTCACCACTCATACACGCCCAGTAAATCCACCGGCGTGCCTGACAGCCTTGACAGTCTTCTTGGTGATGAGCTCGGCGATCAATGCCTGACCGCCGCCACTCGCAAGGCGTTAAAACAGCTGGATGCAGGAATAAAATATAAAAACGAAGACGGTAGCGCGAATATCGGCTGGGGCTATCTGGGCTATATTCTGAAAACTGGCGCTAACTGGAAAGAGGGTGTCATTGGCGACTTTACCTTGCGCATTCATAAGAAGGATGAGACTGAAGTGGTTGTCCCCTGCTTTAATTACCCGCTAAAACAAATTGATCCGTTAACCCTGGAGTTTAAACAAAAAAACTTCAAGCCCGATGAAAACCTGGATATCCATTTTTATTACGATTCTTCGCTGTAAAAACTGGCCCGGAAATCCGGGCCAGTCACTTTTACACCGCAGTCTGGAAAATCACCCCATCTGCTTTCTCAGTGTACTGAGAGAGCTGGTCGAAGTTCAGATAACGGTAGGTATCCACCGCCGTCTTATCCACCTGCGCCACGTAGGTCTGGTACTCTTCCGGCGTCGGCAGTTTGCCGATAAGCGCCGCAACCGCCGCCAGCTCCGCAGAGGCCAGGAAGACGTTCGCACCGGTACCTAAACGGTTCGGGAAGTTACGGGTTGAAGTCGAGACGACCGTCGCACCGTCAGCCACACGCGCCTGGTTACCCATACACAGGGAACAGCCAGGGATCTCAATACGCGCGCCGCTCTTACCGAACACGCTGTAGTAACCTTCTTCGGTCAGCTGCGCGGCATCCATACGGGTTGGCGGCGCTACCCACAGGCGGGTTGGCAACTGGCCTTTGTGGTTATCCAGCAGCTTACCAGCCGCGCGGAAATGGCCGATGTTGGTCATGCAGGAACCGATGAACACTTCGTCGATCTTCTCGCCCTGCACGTCAGACAGCAGACGCGCGTCGTCCGGATCGTTCGGCGCACACAGGATTGGCTCTTTGATATCCGCCAGATCGATGTCGATCACCGCCGCGTACTCTGCGTCAGCATCGGCTTCCAGCAGCTGCGGATCCGCCAGCCATTTTTCCATGCCCTGGATACGGCGTTCCAGCGTACGACGGTCGCCGTAGCCTTCCGCAATCATCCACTTCAGCAGGACGATGTTGGAGGTCAGGTATTCAATGATCGGCTCTTTGTTCAGCTTGATGGTACAACCCGCAGCGGAACGCTCGGCGGACGCATCGGTCAGCTCAAACGCCTGCTCAACTTTCAGATCCGGCAGACCTTCGATTTCCAGGATGCGGCCAGAGAAGATGTTTTTCTTGCCTTTCTTCTCAACGGTCAGCAGGCCCTGTTTGATGGCGTACAGCGGGATGGCATGGACCAGATCGCGCAGGGTGATGCCCGGCTGCATTTTGCCTTTGAAGCGCACCAGCACGGATTCCGGCATATCCAGCGGCATCACGCCGGTCGCGGCGGCAAACGCCACCAGACCAGAACCCGCCGGGAAAGAGATACCAATCGGGAAACGGGTATGGGAGTCACCGCCGGTACCGACGGTATCCGGCAGCAGCATACGGTTCAGCCAGGAGTGGATCACTCCGTCGCCCGGACGCAGGGAGACACCGCCACGGTTCATAATGAAGTCTGGCAGCGTGTGGTGCGTGGTGACGTCAACCGGCTTCGGATAGGCTGCGGTGTGACAGAACGACTGCATGACCAGATCGGCGGAGAATCCCAGACAGGCCAGGTCTTTCAGCTCATCGCGGGTCATCGGGCCGGTAGTATCCTGAGAACCGACGGAGGTCATTTTCGGTTCGCAGTACGCGCCCGGACGGATACCTTTCACGCCGCAGGCGCGACCGACCATTTTCTGCGCCAGAGAGAAGCCACGGCTGCTTTCCGCCACGTCTTTTGCCTGACGGAAAACGTCTGAGTGCGGCAGCCCCAGCGCTTCACGCGCTTTGGTGGTCAGGCCACGGCCGATAATCAGCGGAATACGACCACCGGCACGCACTTCGTCGATCAGCACGTCGGTTTTCAGTTCGAAGGTTGCCAGTAGCTCGCCGGTTTCGTGGTTACGCACTTCGCCTTTGTACGGGTAGACGTCAATCACATCGCCCATATTCAGGTTAGAAACGTCAACTTCAATCGGCAGCGCGCCCGCATCTTCCATAGTGTTAAAGAAGATAGGCGCAATTTTGCCGCCGAGGCACAGGCCGCCGCCGCGCTTATTCGGCACGTTCGGGATGTCATCGCCCATGAACCACAGCACGGAGTTGGTCGCGGATTTACGGGAAGAACCGGTGCCCACCACGTCACCCACGTAAGCCAGCGGGTAGCCTTTTTTCTGCAATGCTTCGATTTGTTTGATCGGGCCGACAACGCCTGGCTGATCCGGCTCAATGCCTTCACGGGCGTTTTTCAGCATCGCCTGCGCATGTAACGGGATATCCGGTCTCGACCACGCATCCGGCGCCGGAGAGAGATCGTCGGTATTCGTTTCGCCGGTCACTTTGAATACGGTGACGGTGATTTTTTCCGCCAGCGGCGGACGGCTCAGGAACCATTCGGCGTCGGCCCAGGATTGCATCACCTGTTTGGCGTATTCATTGCCCGCTTTGGCTTTCTCTTCTACGTCGTAGAAGTTATCGAACATCAGCAGGGTGTGAGACAGCGCTTTGGCCGCAATCGGCGCCAGTTTCGCATCGTCCAGCGCATCAATCAGCGGATGAATGTTGTAACCACCCTGCATGGTGCCCAGCAGTTCAATGGCTTTTTCTGGGGAGACCAGCGGGGAGGTGGTGTCGCCTTTCGCGACAGCAGCGAGAAAACCGGCTTTAACATAAGCGGCTTCATCTACGCCAGGAGGAACGCGGTTGATCAACAGGTCTAACAGGAATTCTTCTTCGCCCACAGGCGGGGTCTTCAGCAGCTCGACAAGCGCAGCCATTTGGGTTGCGTCTAAAGGTTTTGGCACAATCCCCTGGGCAGCACGCTCAGCTACGTGCTTACGGTATTCTTCTAGCACGACGATATCTCCTCGCTCTCATTGTCATAATGCGGCGCTTTTGTTGATGGGCGATTCTCTTCACGCTCCTGTGAGACAGTAGTTAGTAGGGTAAATGCCCGGTACCGCATAAGGCACAATAACAGGATTTTCTTTAAGTGTTAATCTGTTTACAAAAAAGCAACATAAAAAAGTGGCTGAATCGTTAAGGATGGTCTAATGCTCTACTGAGGCGGGAGCTGCAGCCATAAATGCTTACCTCATTTCGTGCTTTGATCGTCACGTAACGTTACCGATCCCAACATTAGCTAAAAATTAAACTATCGTCCCTTTATACTCACGCGAAACTGCACCCCGTCGGCGGCAGGCATAATGACCATAGCGATTCTCTGGAATCGGGAGAGATAAAATGACGTTGCCCTTTAAACCCCATCTCATTGCCCTTGTGTGCAGTGCCGGGTTATTTGCCGCTTCGGGCGTACTGTATGTTAAAAGCCGCGCTCCCGAAGCGCCCGCGCAGGCGGCGGCTCCCGCCCCTGAGCCAACGCAGACCGCTGTGCCCGCGCCTGTCGCGAAAACGACCTTTACCACTGCGCAAATCGATCAATGGGTCGCGCCTGTCGCGCTTTATCCCGATGCCCTGCTTTCGCAGGTGCTCATGGCCTCCACCTACCCGGCGAACGTGGTTCAGGCCGTCCAGTGGTCGCGAGATAACCCCACGCTGCAGGGCGATGCCGCTATTCAGGCGGTGACCAGCCAACCGTGGGACCCCAGCGTCAAATCGCTGGTCGCCTTTCCCCAGTTGATGGCGCTTATGGGCGAGAATCCGCAATGGGTGCAAAACCTGGGCGATGCGTTCTTAGCCCAGCCACAGGATGTGATGGATGCGGTGCAAAAGTTGCGTCTACTCGCTCAACAAACAGGTTCGCTAAAATCAACGCCGCAGCAAACCGTTACCAGCGTGCCGAAGTCCAGCGCTTCTACCGCCGTCACGACGACAACCACCACATCCACCAGTACGCCAGCGACACCGTCGACCGTCATCAAAATTGAACCCGCGAATCCGCAGGTGGTGTACGTGCCGAACTATAACCCCGCGACGGTGTATGGCGCCTGGCCCAATACCGCTTATCCGCCGGTGTATTTACCGCCCCCTCCGGGGCAGCAGTTTGCCGATAGTTTTGTTAAAGGTTTTGGTTATAGTCTGGGCGTCGCCACCACCTATGCGTTGTTCAGCAGCATAGACTGGGATGACGACGATCATCACCACCATGACGACGACTATCATGATGATGATTACCATCATGGTGGTAACGGTTATCAACACAATGGCGATAATATCAACATCAATGTCAATAATTTCAACCGGATATCCGGGCAAAACCTGCCGGGCCAAACGATAGGCTGGCAGCATAATCCCGCCTGGCGCAATGGCGTCCCCTATCCGAATAATACCGTTGCGCAACGGTTCCATCCCACCAATGTTAGCGGCGGGTTAAGCGCAACGCAGCAAGCGCCAGTGTCTCGCGACAGTCAGCGCCAGGCGGCCATGGCGCAATTTCAACAGCGCAGCCATACGGCCAACGCTTCTTTGCCAGCGCCAGGCACCCGCGATGCCCAGCGTAAGGCGGCATCGCAGCAGTTAAATCAAATTGCCCAGCGTAATAATTACCGTGGCTATGACGGAACACAAAACAGCAGTCGTCGCGAGGCGGCGCAGCAGACACTGAATAAATCCACCACGCAGCAGCATCGTTCCGAGCTGAAGGCTAAAGCCCAGCAGCACCCTGTTTCACAACAGCAGAGAGACACCGCCCGCCAGCGTATTGAATCCTCTACGCCGCAGCAGCGTCAGGCATTTCGCCAGAATATGCACGCCAATGTGTTTAGCGGGAACGACAGTCGATCGCCGTCATGGCAATCGCAACAGCTACGCGGCCTGGAAAGCCGTCGCGGCAGTCACTTAAACACCGAGCAACGCGCCGCCGCGCGGGAACATTTTTCTGAACATCATGAATTTCATCGCCGTTAACCGGAGCAGATAATGAAAAAGGTTATGTTAAGCGCTCTGTTACTGTCGTTACCCTTGCTGGGCTACGCGCAGGAACGGTTCCCCTCCCCGGAAGCGGCCGCCAGCGCCTTCGCCGCGGCGGTAGCCGGAAAAAACGAAACGCAGCTTACCGCGCTACTGGGCGATGACTGGCGGCAATTTCTGCCGCCGGAAGGTGCCGATCCCGAGGCCGTGGCCCGCTTCAATCGTGACTGGCGCGAAGGCCATCGCATTGTACAGAAAGACAATACGGCGCACCTGAATGTCGGACGAGAAGACTGGCAGCTCCCGGTGCCCATGGTGAAAGAGACTGGCGGCTGGCGCTTTGATATGGCGGCAGCCGGGAATGAGATCCTCACCCGTACTATTGGGCGAAATGAACTTTCTACCTTACAGGCCATGCATGCTTACGTTGATGCGCAGCAGGATTATTACTTACAAAATCATCGCTGGGCGCACAGGATAATCAGTAGCGAAGGCCAAAAAGATGGCCTGTACTGGCCAACCAAAGCAGGCGACGTCCCCAGTCCGTTAGGCCCAAACTTTAGCCCCGCAGCGCCAGACGAGGGTTACCACGGCTACCATTTCCGTATTATCAGCGATAACGACGGTCACGGCGCGGCGCTTCTGGCCTGGCCGATGCATTACGGCGAAACCGGGGTGATGAGTTTTATGGTCAACCAGGACGATCGTATTTATCAGGCGGATTTAGGCAAGGAGACGGAGAGTAAAGTTCAGGCTATCACGCGTTTTGCGCCAGACGCGCAGTGGCAGGTCGCCGAATAACCCGTAAGCGCCTGGCGTTATCGCCAGGCCATGATCATTAGCCCTGATGCGGCATTAATTCCGGGTGGCCTTGTACCGGCGGCTTGTTGCTGGTCAGCGCGGCTTCATCAGCCTGAATGCTGCCGGAATTGGCCGCCCATACGCCTTCATGCGTGTGGGTGATCTGCTGATGCTGCGCATTCAAATCCTCGCCCATTGCCGCAATATGCGTGCTTTCCGTACCGCCGCTGTTAGTCGCCCAGGGGATGACGGGATCGCTGGCAAATGCCATGCCGGAAATCAACGTCGCAGTTAGCGCTGCTGTTGTCAGAAAAAGTTTCATATATCAAACCTCATAATTAGCTCCCTATTATTTTATAGCGTTACTAATTTCAGGGTGATGACAAAGTAAGGAAAGGTATTTCTTATGAAACAATTAGTTGGTCGAAAATGACAGACAAAGGCACTACCGACGGCATAAGCTTTGAAAAACGTACTGCTGCGGAAAAGATAAATTTTGCGGTTTCGTTATCCTTCGCCATCATTTGACACATCTGATTTGCCATGCATAAAAAAAGCGGCTGTAAAGCCGCTTTTTTGTATCGGGTGGCGCATTGCCACCTACAGAAGATTATTTCTTCTTCGCTTTCGGGTTCGGCAGGTCGGTAATACTACCTTCGAACACTTCAGCAGCCAGACCGACGGACTCGTGCAGAGTCGGGTGCGCATGAATGGTCAGCGCGATGTCTTCCGCGTCACAGCCCATTTCGATCGCCAGACCGATTTCACCCAGCAGCTCGCCGCCGTTGGTGCCGACAATCGCCCCGCCGATCACGCGGTGAGATTCTTTGTCGAAAATCAGTTTGGTCATACCGTCTGCGCAGTCAGAAGCGATAGCACGGCCAGAAGCTGCCCACGGGAAGGTGGCGGTTTCATAGCTGATGCCTTTTTCTTTCGCTTCTTTCTCGGTCAGGCCAACCCATGCCACTTCTGGCTCGGTGTACGCGATAGACGGGATAACTTTCGGATCGAAGTAGTGTTTCTTCCCGGCGATAACTTCAGCGGCAACGTGGCCTTCGTGAACGCCTTTATGCGCCAGCATCGGCTGACCGACGATATCGCCGATAGCGAAGATGTGCGGCACGTTGGTGCGCAGCTGTTTGTCCACGCGGATAAAGCCACGGTCGTCAACTTCCACGCCAGCTTTGCCCGCGTCGAGGTTTTTACCGTTCGGCACACGACCAATCGCCACCAGAACCGCATCATAACGCTGCGCTTCAGCCGGGGCTTTTTTGCCTTCCATCGAAACGTAGATACCGTCTTCTTTCGCTTCAACGGCAGTCACTTTGGTTTCCAGCATCAGGTTGAATTTCTTGCTGATGCGCTTGGTGAAGACTTTAACGATGTCTTTATCAGCCGCCGGGATAACCTGGTCGAACATTTCAACCACGTCAATCTCTGAACCCAGCGCGTGGTATACGGTACCCATTTCCAGACCGATGATACCGCCGCCCATGACCAGCATACGCTTCGGTACTTCTTTCAGTTCCAGAGCGTCGGTAGAATCCCATACGCGCGGGTCTTCATGCGGAATAAACGGTAATTGGATCGGACGAGAACCTGCCGCGATAATCGCGTTGTCGAAGTTGATCACGGTTTTGCCGTTTTCGCCTTCAACTTCCAGGGTGTTCGCCCCGGTGAATTTACCCAGACCGTTGACCACTTTCACCTTACGGCCTTTGGCCATACCCGCCAGACCGCCGGTCAGTTGAGTGATAACTTTTTCTTTCCAGGTACGAATCTTGTCGATATCGGTTTTCGGCTCGCCGAAGACGATACCGTGTTCAGCCAGCGCTTTGGCTTCTTCGATAACTTTTGCTACGTGCAGCAGCGCTTTAGAAGGGATACAGCCGACGTTCAGACAAACACCGCCAAGGGTGTTGTAGCGTTCTACAATTACGGTTTCCAGACCTAAATCAGCGCAACGGAAAGCGGCAGAATAGCCTGCCGGGCCCGCCCCAAGTACCACGACCTGAGTTTTGATTTCAGTACTCATCATGACCTCTTTATTTGTATCCGGCGGTCCGGGGTACTTGATCGCCCATCATCCACCGGGTCGTTCTATCCGCCCGTATCTTACAAAATTGTTAACAATTTTGAAACAACAAACGGATCACGAATTATCGCTTTCGCTAATAACCTCACAAACTCCATGAGATTATCAAAAAAAAGCCGGCCGTCGGGCCGGCTTTTCGCTTACATCACCAGACGGCGAATGTCAGACAACATATTGTTGATAATGGTAATGAAACGCGCACCATCAGCACCATCGATCACACGGTGGTCGAAGGAAAGAGAGATAGGCATCATCAGACGCGGCACAAACTCTTTCCCATTCCACACCGGTTCCATCGCCGACTTAGAAACGCCGAGGATAGCCACTTCCGGCGCGTTAACAATCGGCGCGAAGTGGGTAGTTCCCAGGCCGCCGATGCTGGAGATAGTGAAGCAACCACCCTGCATTTCGCCAGCAGTCAGCTTACCATCACGCGCTTTTTTGGAGATGGTGGTCAGTTCACGAGACAGCTCGGTCACGCTCTTCTTATTCACGTCTTTAAAGACCGGAACCACCAGGCCATTCGGGGTATCAACCGCCACGCCGATGTTGATGTATTTCTTCAGGGTCAGACGCTGACCGTCTTCGGACAGAGAGCTGTTGAAGCGCGGCATCTGTTCCAGAGCAGCGGCAACCGCTTTCATGATGAAGACCACTGGCGTGTATTTCACATCCAGTTTGCGCTTCTCAGCTTCGGCGTTCTGCTGTTTACGGAACGCTTCCAGATCGGTGATATCGGTTTTGTCGAAGTGCGTAACGTGCGGGATCATCACCCAGTTACGGCTCAGGTTCGCGCCAGAGATTTTCTGGATACGGCCCAGTTCCACTTCTTCAACTTCACCAAACTTGCTGAAGTCCACTTTCGGCCACGGCAGCATACCCGGGATACCACCGCCCGCAGCAGCCGGCGCAGCTTCCGCGCGTTTGATTGCGTCTTTCACGTACGCCTGAACGTCTTCGCGCAGAATACGGCCTTTACGACCGGTGCCTTTCACTTTCGCCAGGTTTACGCCAAACTCGCGCGCCAGGCGGCGAATCAGCGGAGTAGCGTGAACGTACGCGTCGTTTTCAGCGAACTCAGACTTGCCTTCCGCTTTGGCAGCCGGGGCAGCAGGCTTCTCAGCTTTCGCCGCCGGAGCCGGTGCCGCCGCTTCCTGTTTAGCCGGAGCGGCCGCAGGCGCTGCGCCTTCTACTTCGAAGACCATAATCAGAGAACCGGTTTTCACTTTATCGCCGGTGCTGATTTTGATTTCTTTCACGGTGCCCGCGAACGGCGCAGGCACTTCCATGGAGGCTTTGTCGCCTTCGACGGTGATCAGCGACTGTTCAGCGGCAACTTTATCGCCGACTTTGACCATCACTTCGGTGACTTCAACTTCGTCGCCGCCGATATCCGGTACGTTAACGTCTTTCACGCCCGTCGCTGCTGCTGGAGCAGCCGCAGCCGGAGCGGCTTCCGCTTTCGCTGGTGCTGCTGCGCCCGCTTCACCCGCCACTTCGAAGACCATAATCAGAGAGCCGGTAGACACTTTATCACCGGTGTTCACTTTGATCTCTTTCACGGTGCCCGCGAACGGCGCCGGCACTTCCATAGAGGCCTTGTCGCCTTCGACGGTGATCAGCGACTGTTCAGCTTCAACGGTGTCGCCTACTTTCACCATCACTTCAGTCACTTCAACTTCGTCACTGCCGATATCCGGAACGTGAACGTCTTTCGCCGCTGCCGCAGCAGGTGCTGCTGCCGGAGCCGCTTCTTTCTTCTCTTCTGCCTTAGCAGGTGCAGCGTCGGCTGCACCGTCGGCGGAATCGAAAATCATGATAAGTGCACCGGTCTCGGTTTTGTCGCCGACAGAGACTTTAATCTCTTTCACGACGCCAGCCTGCGGAGACGGGACTTCCATAGAGGCTTTGTCGCCTTCTACGGTGATCAGCGACTGTTCAGCTTCCACTTTGTCGCCCACTTTGACCAGAATCTCGGTGATTTCAACTTCATCTGTCCCGATGTCCGGTACTTTGATTTCGATAGCCATTATTCTTTTACCTCTTACGCCAGACGCGGGTTAACTTTATCTGCATCGATGTTGAATTTGGTAATCGCATCCGCTACCACTTTCTTGTCGATTTCGCCACGTTTAGCCAGTTCGCCCAGCGCTGCGACAACCACATAAGAAGCATCAACTTCGAAGTGGTGACGCAGGTTCTCACGGCTGTCGGAACGACCGAAGCCATCCGTACCCAGTACGCGATAGTCGTCAGCCGGTACGTAAGTACGAACCTGCTCGGCGAACAGTTTCATATAGTCAGTAGATGCCACTGCCGGAGCGTCGTTCATCACCTGAGCGATGTACGGTACGCGCGGGGTTTCCAGCGGGTGCAGCATGTTCCAGCGTTCACAATCCTGACCATCACGCGCCAGTTCGGTGAAGGAGGTTACGCTGTACACGTCAGAACCTACGCCGTAGTCTTTCGCCAGGATCTCTGCCGCTTCACGCACGTGACGCAGGATAGAACCGGAGCCCAGCAGCTGAACTTTACCTTTGCTACCTTCAAGGGTTTCGAGTTTGTAGATACCTTTACGGATACCTTCCTCGGCACCTGCTGGCATGGCCGGCATGTGGTAGTTTTCGTTCAGGGTGGTGATGTAGTAGTAAACGTTCTCTTGTTTCTCACCGTACATACGCTCCAGACCATCATGCATGATGACAGCCACTTCGTAAGCGTAAGCCGGGTCGTAAGAGATACAGTTCGGGATAGTCAGCGACTGAATGTGGCTGTGACCATCTTCGTGCTGCAGACCTTCGCCGTTCAGCGTAGTACGACCGGAAGTCCCGCCGATCAGGAAGCCGCGAGCCTGCTGGTCGCCAGCCTGCCAGCACAGGTCGCCGATACGCTGGAACCCGAACATAGAGTAGTAGATGTAGAACGGGATCATCGGCAGATCGTTGGTGCTGTAAGAGGTCGCCGCAGCCAGCCAGGATGCGCCTGCGCCCAGCTCGTTGATACCTTCCTGCAGAATCTGGCCCTTCTCGTCTTCTTTGTAGTAAGCAACCTGCTCACGGTCCTGCGGGGTGTACTGCTGGCCGTTCGGGCTGTAGATACCAATCTGACGGAACAGACCTTCCATACCGAAAGTACGCGCTTCGTCGGCGATGATCGGTACCAGGCGATCTTTGATCGACTTGTTCTTCAGCATCACGTTCAGGGCACGCACGAAAGCGATCGTAGTGGAAATCTCTTTGCTTTGCTCTTCCAGCAGCGCGCCGAAATCTGAAAGTTGAGGCAGCTCTAACTTCTCGGTGAAGTTCGGCTGACGGCTCGGCAGGTAGCCATGCAGCGCCTGACGGCGTTCATGCAGGTATTTGTGTTCTTCAGAACCTTCCGGGAAGGTAATGTACGGCAGTTTTTCGAGATCAGCATCAGCAACCGGCACGTTGAAACGATCGCGGACGTAACGCACGCCGTCCATGTTCATTTTCTTCACCTGGTGAGCGATGTTTTTGCCTTCCGCGGTGTCGCCCATGCCGTAACCTTTAATGGTATGGGCCAGGATTACGGTCGCTTTGCCTTTGGTTTCCTGCGCTTTTTTCAGTGCCGCGTAGACTTTCTTCGGATCGTGACCACCGCGGTTCAGCGCCCAAATCTGCTCGTCAGTCCAGTCGGCCACCAGCGCGGCGGTTTCCGGGTATTTACCGAAGAAGTGCTCACGCACGTAAGCGCCGTCTTTGGATTTGAAGGTCTGGTAGTCGCCGTCAACGGTTTCGTTCATCAGCTGGATCAGTTTACCGCTGGTGTCTTTACGCAGCAGTTCATCCCAACGACCGCCCCACATGACTTTAATAACGTTCCAGCCAGCACCTGCAAAGATGCCTTCCAGTTCGTTAACAATCTTGCCGTTACCGGTGACCGGACCGTCAAGACGCTGCAGGTTACAGTTGATAACAAAGACCAGGTTGTCCAGTTTTTCACGGGTGGCGATGGTGATCGCGCCTTTGGATTCCGGCTCGTCCATCTCGCCGTCGCCGAGGAAGGCGTAAACGGTCTGTTTAGAGGTATCTTTCAGGCCGCGGTGTTCCAGATATTTCAGGAATTTCGCCTGGTAGATAGCACCGATTGGGCCCAGACCCATAGAGACGGTCGGGAACTGCCAGAATTCCGGCATCAGTTTCGGGTGCGGATAGGAAGAGAGGCCATTGCCGTGAACTTCCTGACGGAAGTTATCCATCTGTTCCTGGGTCAGACGACCTTCCAGGAACGCGCGAGCGTAGATGCCCGGAGAGATGTGGCCCTGGAAGTACACCAGGTCGCCGCCATCCTGTTCGTTGCGCGCACGGAAGAAATGGTTAAAACAGACATCATAGATCGTGGCGGAAGACTGGAAGGACGCCATGTGGCCGCCCAACTCAAGGTCTTTTTTAGACGCGCGCAGCACGGTCATGATGGCGTTCCAGCGGATCGCAGAACGAATGCGACGTTCCAGCTCCAGATTACCCGGGTATTCCGGTTCGTCTTCAACGGCAATAGTGTTGATGTAATTACTGGCCCCTGCGCCTGCCGCGACTTTCACGCCGCCTTTACGAGCTTCAGAAAGCAGTTGGTCAATCAGATACTGAGCGCGCTCAACACCTTCTTCACGGATGACCGATTCGATCGCCTGTAGCCAGTCGCGAGTTTCGATCGGATCCACGTCATTTGGGAAACGTTCTGACATGGGGGTATTCCTTATCTATCTAATACGTTGAGTTATCTGGAACCTGTCCCATTAAACTTTCGTCAGAAAGCTTAATAAGACAGGTTCTGCGTTTATTGCCTGGCCCATAAGGTGTAATTGTTGCAGCCAGTTTGGTCACGGACAGCGCGGAACAACCGGAACGTACACGTAGTACGTGAGGATTGTGAGCACTGCCCAGGACCAAAATGGCAAATAAAATAGCCTTATGGGCCTGGCATTTAGTTGCCGCGCACATTTTTGCGCTTTATTCACAACATCTTCTGGTTAACGTTCTGCCAGAAAAAACTAATTCTTGCGCTGTTCCAGGCGGCGTAAAGCGCGTTCACGACGGCTCTCCTCACGGCTTCTGTCCAGCATAATCTCTTCGATAAACGCCAGATGTCGGTGTGACGCTTCACGCGCTTCTTCTGGTTTTCCGGCCATAATGGCTTCAAATATACGGGTGCGATGCGTACTCACCAGCGGCAGCATCTCCCGACGCGCATACAGCAATTCGAAGTTCTGCCGCACATTTTGCGCCAGCATCGGCTCCATACACCTTAGCAGATGAAGCAATACCACGTTGTGCGCCGCTTCGGTGACGGCGATTTGATACTGGAGCACGGCTTCGGACTCGGCATCCAGATCGCCGGACTCTTGCGCCAGCTCAATGGCATGGTGCAGCTCGCGAATACGGTCTTTATCTTCGTCGGTGCTGCGCAGCGCCGCGTAATAAGCCGCAATGCCTTCCAGCGCATGGCGCGTTTCGAGCAGGTCAAACTGGGATTCAGGGTGATCGGAGAGCAGTTCCACCAGCGGGTCGCTAAAGCTCTGCCACAGGCTGCTCTGCACGAAGGTTCCGCCGCCCTGGCGACGAAGCAACAATCCCTTCGCTTCGAGACGTTGAATCGCCTCGCGCAAGGAGGGACGGGAGACGTCGAACTGTTTTGCCAGTTCACGTTCCGGTGGGAGTTTTTCTCCGGGACGCAATGTTCCCTCAAGGATTAAAAACTCCAGCTGCTGCTCGATCACATCGGAGAGTTTTGGTTGGCGGATTTTGCTGTAGGCCATGATTTCCTGTCTTAAGCCATTTGCCCGGAGTCAATTGGTCTTACCAATTTCATGTCTGTGACGCTAAAGTAACAAAGTATTCACCTTCTGTCCATACAGGTTTTGATTGAAATCAGTAAAGGAGGCACATTTTAACAATTTTACAGAAATCATGTTTCAAAACTGTAACTGTGCACAAATGTTAAATTTACCCACCAGGAGGTAGATTTAACGTATTTGAAACGATAAAAAATCTCATCTGAACCGATTCAGCAGCAGATTAAATGCATTTTTATGCATAAATAATGAATAAAAATAAATCAACCTTTGTAAGGGAAAATAAAAGGAGGTATTTACAAGTGCTTTCTTTTTACGCAACTCGTCATCACCCCTGCACAAAGCAGGTGCATTCGCGGCCACATACCATTATTCTGATCAAGACGAAAGAGTTGAAGTGACATTTAAAAAAACGAACCTGTAAATAAATCAATACAAAAAGCGGAATTGCAAACTTACACACGCACTACTGCATCGTTCAAAATAAGCGCGTTATGAATAAACCGCGCCCGATACACGAGGTTTTATGATGGACAGTCAGCAGCACGGCGAGCAGCTCAAGCGCGGCCTGAAAAACCGCCATATTCAGCTTATCGCATTGGGCGGCGCGATAGGGACAGGCTTGTTCCTGGGAAGCGCCTCCGTTATTCAGTCGGCGGGGCCAGGAATTATCCTGGGCTATGCGATTGCAGGCTTTATTGCCTTTCTGATTATGCGCCAGCTGGGAGAGATGGTGGTTGAAGAACCGGTCGCTGGCTCTTTTAGCCACTTCGCCTATAAATACTGGGGCGGCTTTGCCGGATTCGCTTCCGGCTGGAACTACTGGGTGCTGTACGTATTAGTTGCCATGGCGGAACTGACCGCAGTGGGTAAATATATCCAGTTCTGGTATCCGGAGATCCCCACCTGGGCTTCTGCGGCAGCCTTCTTTGTGATTATCAACGCCATCAACCTGACCAACGTTAAAGTGTTCGGTGAGATGGAGTTTTGGTTCGCCATTATTAAAGTGATCGCCGTCATCGCTATGATTCTGTTCGGCGCGTGGTTACTTTTCAGCGATACCGCTGGTCCGCAGGCCACCGTGCGCAACCTGTGGGAACAGGGCGGCTTTCTGCCGCATGGCTGGACCGGGCTGGTGATGATGATGGCCATTATTATGTTTTCGTTCGGCGGACTGGAGCTGGTAGGGATCACCGCCGCTGAAGCCGATAACCCGGAACAGAGCATTCCCAAAGCCACCAATCAGGTTATCTATCGCATCCTGATTTTTTATATCGGCTCGCTGGCGGTTCTGCTTTCGCTGCTGCCATGGACTCGCGTCACCGCCGATACCAGCCCGTTTGTTCTTATCTTCCATGAGCTGGGCGATACGTTTGTCGCCAATGCGCTGAATATCGTGGTTCTCACCGCCGCGCTATCGGTTTATAACAGCTGCGTTTACTGCAACAGCCGTATGCTGTTCGGTCTGGCCCAGCAGGGAAATGCGCCGAAAGCGCTGCTGAACGTCGATAAACGCGGCGTGCCGGTGAGCTCCATTTTGGTTTCCGCCGTCGTGACGGCGTTGTGCGTGCTGCTCAACTACCTGGCTCCAGAGTCCGCATTCGGACTGCTGATGGCGCTGGTGGTCTCCGCGCTGGTCATTAACTGGGCGATGATTAGCCTTGCCCATATGATGTTCCGTCGCGCGAAACAGCAGCAAGGCGTGAAAACCCGCTTCCCGGCCCTGTTTTATCCGTTCGGCAACGTTCTCTGCCTGCTGTTTATGGCGGCGGTATTGATCATTATGCTGATGACGCCAGGTATGGCGATCTCCGTGTGGCTGATTCCGGTATGGCTGCTCATCCTGGGCGTCGGCTACCTGTGTAAAGAAAAAACGGCAAAAACGGTGAAAGCCCACTGATCGTGGCATTACTTTTCCGCCCTCCCCGTCCGGGGAGGGTGTTATCTGCCTCACAGTTTCCCACGTATAACCATTTTATCCATATCAGCGGCGTGATCCTGCTACGCAAATAAAAGCTCGCAGGCGAATAATTACCGCCATCATCTGATGGGGAGAAGTCTCAATGGATAAGGGCAGACTTTCGGTAAGAGAGAAAATCGGGTATGGCATGGGCGACGCCGGATGTAACATTATTTTTGGCGCTATCATGCTGTTTGTTAATTATTTTTATACGGATATTTTTGGTCTTGCCCCGGCGTTAGTCGGTGTTTTACTCCTTTCAGTACGCGTTATCGATGCCGTTACCGATCCGGTGATGGGCGCGCTTGCCGATCGTACCCAAAGTAAATATGGTCGTTTCCGCCCCTGGCTACTGTGGATTGCATTTCCCTACGCGCTGTTCAGCGTGCTGATGTTCACGACGCCGGACTGGGGCTATAACAGCAAAGTTGTCTATGCTTTCGTCACCTATTTTCTGCTTTCTGTGACCTACACCGCCATCAATATTCCCTATTGCTCACTGGGCGGCGTGATCACCAATGATCCAAAAGAGCGCGTGGCCTGTCAGGCTTATCGCTTCGTGTTAGTCGGCATCGCGACGCTGTTGCTATCGTTAACGCTATTGCCGATGGTGGACTGGTTTGGCGGCGGCGACAAAGCCAAAGGCTATCAGTTGGCGATGACCGTGCTGGCGATTATCGGCATGGGTATGTTTCTGTTCTGCTTTGCCAGCGTCCGCGAACGCGTTCGCCCTGCCGTTCCGACGCACGATGATATGAAGAATGATTTCAAAGACGTGTGGAAAAACGATCAGTGGGTACGCATTCTGCTATTGACCTTATGTAACGTCTGCCCGGGGTTTATCCGTATGGCGGCGACCATGTATTACGTCACCTGGGTGATGGGACAAAGCACCCATTTCGCTACGCTTTTTATTAGCCTTGGCGTGGTCGGTATGATGATCGGCAGTATGCTGGCAAAAGTCTTAACCGATCGCTGGTGTAAATTGAAGGTATTTTTCTGGACCAATATCGCGCTGGCGATTTTCTCCTGCGCGTTCTATTTCTTTGATCCGAAAGCTACCGTGATGATAGTGGCGCTCTACTTTCTGCTCAATATTCTGCATCAGATCCCTTCCCCGTTGCACTGGTCGCTGATGGCGGACGTCGATGATTACGGCGAATGGAAAACCGGCAAACGCATTACCGGTATTAGCTTCTCCGGTAATCTGTTCTTCCTGAAACTGGGCCTGGCGATTGCCGGGGCGATGGTCGGCTTTTTGCTCTCCTGGTACGGTTATGACGCCAGCGCCAAAGCGCAAAGCGCCTCGGCGATGAACGGTATTATGCTGTTGTTTACCGTTATCCCCGGCGTTGGATATCTGATTACCGCAGGCGTGGTACGTCTGCTGAAAGTTGACCGTGAACTGATGAAAAAAATCCAGGACGATTTGGAAAAACGTCGCACTAATTACCGCGAATTGAGTGAGTTGCAGGAGCTCAAAGCCGCTGAAAGCGTAAGGAAAGCCTGATGGCAAACTGGCCAAACCCGTTTATTGAACAACGTGCCGATCCGTTTATTTTACGCGACGGCAGCGATTACTACTTTATTGCCTCCGTACCGGAATATGACAGGCTGGAAATCCGCCGGGCTGATTCGCTGGAAGGGTTGCGCGCCGCCGACCCCGTTGTCGTCTGGCGCAAACCGGAAAGCGGCCCGATGAGCCAGCTCATCTGGGCACCGGAAATGCACCGCATCAACGGCAAGTGGTACATCTATTTTGCCGCTACCCATACTCAAGCGCTTGATAAGCTGGGAATGTTCCAGCACCGTATGTTTGCCCTGGAGTGCGCCGATGCCGACCCTCTCACCGGCAAGTGGACGGAGAAAGGTCAGATTAAAACACCGTTTGATACCTTCGCCCTCGATGCCACCACTTTTTATCATCAGGGAAAGCAGTGGTATCTGTGGGCGCAAAAAGCGCCGGATATTGCCGGTAACTCAAATATTTATCTGGCTGAACTGGAAAACCCGTGGACTCTTAAAGGCGAGCCGGTAAGACTCAGTAAGCCAGAGTACGACTGGGAGTGTCGGGGTTTTTGGGTTAACGAAGGTCCGGCCGTCGTGGTGCATGGCGACAAGCTGTTTATCAGCTATTCGGCCAGCGCCACCGATGAAAACTACTGTATGGGGTTACTGTGGATTAACGTAAACGACGATCCGCGCGATCCGGCCAACTGGCATAAATCACCGCGCCCGGTCTTTACCACCAGCTATGAAAATCGCCAGTATGGGCCGGGACATAACAGCTTTACGCAAACGCCGGAAGGTGAAGATGTACTGGTGTACCACGCGAGAAATTACACCGAAATTGAAGGCGATCCGTTGTACGATCCCAACCGCCATACGCGTCTGAAACGGGTGCGCTGGGACGAAAACGGGATGCCTGATTTTGGCGTGCCGCCAGCCGATACGATCTAAGCCGTTGCACTGCCCGGTGGCGCTAACGCTTACCGGGCCTACAGATTTTTCCATTGTAGGCAGCATAAGCGTTAGTGCCATCGGCACAACGCTACACTAATGCCCCATAAATGGTGAGCAACGCAATAATCACCACCACCACAAACGAGGCCTTCTTCGCCATCGACACCGCCGCTTTGGGGGTTTCTACTTTGTCAGTATGCGGTTCGCGCGCCAGTGAGAACTGCGCCAGACGTGTGAGCACCTGATATTGCGAAGTATGCAGATCCGCCAGCGAGGCAAACCAGGCCGGCAACGCTTTCTCGCCATGCCCCAGTAATGCATACACTACGCCCGCCAGACGTACCGGAATCCAGTCCAGCACATGAAGAATAGCGTCAATGCCGGATTGCAAACGTTGGTGCGGCGTCTGATAGCGCGCCAGCCAGGTCTGCCAGGCCCGTAAAAACGCATAGCCCACCAGCGTTACCGGCCCCCATGGACCGCCAACGATAAACCAAAATAGCGGTGCGAGGTAAAAACGGAAATTTATCCATAACAACGCATTTTGCAGCTCACGCAAAAATTCACGCTCATTACAATCCGGCGGCACGCCGTGAATCAGCGTAAGCTCGCTGGCCATCGCCTCGCAAGGATGCGGATCGTTACGGGACGCCGCTTTCAGCCAGGCGTGATAATGTACTCGCACTTTGCCCGCGCCGATACACAGCACGCCCAGGAGAATCCACACCACCAGCGTCGGCACGTTAAATAGCAGCCCTTTTAACGCCTGGAGCAGTAGAAAAGTCACCACCATCGCGATCGCCGTCATTCCCATCGTGCGCAACATCGAAAAATGCGTAATCCGACGGAATAGCGCCTCCAGCCGATGATCGAGCTGCCAGTGCTCGCCCAGCTTAAACAGGCGCTCGACAATCAGCACCAGTAATGTCGTAAACAGCGTCATGTCATCTCCTTGTGCGACGAGAGGGCTACCAAAGCGCGAAAGCGCGGCCAGTCAAAGGCAGGGCCAGGGTCCGTTTTGCGGTCAGGCGCAATGTTGCAGTGTCCGGTCATATTGTCGGCGATCGCCGGATAGCAAGCGATAAGCGTGCGCGTCACGGCGGCTAGCTGCTGATACTGCGCATCGGTATAAGCCAGCGTATCCGTCCCCTCCAGCTCAATACCAATGGAGAAATCATTACAACGTTCCCGCCCCTGATAGTTTGACACGCCCGCATGCCACGCACGCTTATCAAAAGGCACATACTGAACGATTTCACCGTCGCGACGAATCAGACAATGGGCCGAAACACGAAGATGAGCGATTTCTGCAAAAAAAGGATGGGCGTCTGGATCTATCGTTCCGGTGAATAATGCATCGATCCACGGACCGCCAAACTCGCCGGGGGGCAGGCTAATATTATGCACCACCAGCAAGGACGGTTTTTCGTCATCCGGACGGCAATCATAATGCGGAGAAGGGACGCGTCGCGCCTCTACCAACCAACCCTTATCTGGCAACATGCAGAGTCTCCTTTTGAGTGGTGCTTATAGCTGCTTCAGAGTAGCATGTTTCTACCTTATGATTCGTTAGCAATTTGGAGTTTTATCATGCCGCCTCGCCGTTATAACCCAGACGACCGACGTGACGCGCTACTGGAACGCATTAATCTCGATATCCCTGCCGCCGTTGCTCAGGCGCTGCGTGAAGATTTAGGTGGAGAAGTCGATGCTGGCAACGATATCACCGCGCAACTTTTGCCGGCAGATACGCAAGCCCATGCCACGGTGATCACTCGTGAAGACGGCGTTTTCTGCGGCAAGCGCTGGGTTGAAGAGGTCTTCATCCAACTGGCGGGCGATGATGTGCGCCTCACCTGGCATGTCGATGACGGCGACGCCATTCATGCCAACCAAACAGTGTTTGAACTGAACGGTCCCGCTCGCGTATTGCTGACCGGCGAGCGCACGGCGCTAAACTTTGTCCAGACCCTTTCCGGCGTCGCCAGTGAAGTACGCCGCTACGTTGGACTGCTGGCTGGCACCCAAACCCAGTTGCTCGACACGCGTAAAACGCTGCCGGGTCTGCGCACCGCGCTCAAATATGCGGTTTTATGCGGCGGCGGCGCCAATCATCGTCTGGGCCTCACTGACGCGTTCCTGATTAAAGAAAACCATATCATCGCCTCCGGTTCGGTTCGTCAGGCGGTGGAAAAAGCGTTCTGGCTACATCCGGACGTGCCGGTAGAAGTCGAGGTCGAAAATCTGGATGAACTGGACGATGCGCTGAAAGCAGGCGCGGATATTATCATGCTGGATAATTTCAACACCGACCAGATGCGCGAGGCGGTGAAACGCGTCAACGGCCAGGCGCGGCTGGAAGTATCCGGCAACGTCACCGCGGAAACCTTACGCGAATTTGCTGAAACCGGGGTGGATTTCATCTCCGTTGGCGCGCTGACCAAGCACGTACGCGCGCTCGATCTCTCCATGCGTTTTCGCTGATCCTCTCCACCCGATGGCGCTGCGCCGTCGGGTCTATAAATCACCTGTCCGTAGATCCGCGTCGTGATTCGGTAAAATATTCGTAGCGCCTCGCAATAACGTTGCCGTGTCATGTAACGCAGCGAAAATCTTCAGAATCCGCCTTCCCATTTTACCTTTTGCCGCTCGCCTGCTCTTTCCTCGTTTGCCACAGTAGCGCCAGCTAACTCAAGGAGCGAACAATGGAAAAACAACGCGGTTTCACGCTTATCGAACTGATGGTCGTTATTGGCATCATCGCCATTTTAAGCGCCATTGGCATTCCGGCTTACCAGAACTATCTGCGTAAAGCGGCGCTGACGGATATGTTGCAAACGTTTGTCCCCTACCGTACCGCCGTCGAACTCTGCGCTCTGGAACATGGAGGGACGAGCACATGCGATGCGGGCGTCAACGGTATCCCCTCGCCCGTTATCACCCGTTATGTTTCGGGCATGAGCGTGGAAAAAGGCGTCATCACGCTTACCGGCCAGGAGAGTCTGAGCGGGCTTAGCGTCATCATGACGCCCGCCTGGGACAATGCTAACGGCATTACCGGCTGGACGCGTAACTGCAATATTCAAAGCGACAGCGCGTTACAACAGGCTTGTGAAGATGTCTTCCGTTTTGACGCCAACTAAGGAGACAAGATGAAAGACGCTCAGCTCAATACCTTGTGTCAACGTCATCAGGCTGTACTGATCAATAGCGCCAGCAACAGTATCACTGTTGCGGTGGTCGACGCGCCCTCTCATGCGTTACTGGACGCTCTGCATTTCGCCACGCAAAAACAGATTGATATTGTGTGCTGGACTCGCCAGCAAATGGAAAATCATCGGCATAAGCCGGATCAGGCACCCTCGGCAAACGCCGCGAAAGGCGGAGAAACCGCGGCCCAGCTTCTCAATCAGATATTACGCTCGGCGATGGCGAAACGCGCCTCTGATATCCATCTCGAACCAGGCGCCAGCCGCTACCGGATAAGGCTCCGCATCGATGGTGTTCTTCATATTCTGCAGGACATCGCCAAAGAGACGGGGCTTGCGCTGACGGCCAGATTGAAAGTCCTGGGAAATTTGGACATCGCTGAACATCGGCTGCCGCAGGACGGGCAATTTACCGTTGACCTGACGGGAGACAGCATCTCTTTTCGTATCGCCACGCTTCCCTGTAAAGAAGGCGAAAAAGTCGTCTTACGGTTGTTGCATCAGGTTGAACAAACGCTGGATCTGGACACGCTGGGCATGTACGGGGCACAACTTACCGCTTTTAGACAAGCCCTACAGCAACCTCAGGGGCTGGTACTGGTGACTGGCCCCACCGGTAGCGGAAAAACGGTCACGCTATACAGCGCGCTACAAACCCGGAATACGCCGGGTATCAACCTCTGTAGCGTTGAGGATCCGATAGAAATTCCACTGGATGGGATTAACCAGACGCAGATCCATCCCCGCGCCGGGCTCACCTTTCAAAATGTGCTGCGCGCGCTTTTACGCCAGGACCCTGACATCATCATGGTAGGTGAAATTCGTGACGGCGACACCGCAGAAATCGCCATTAAGGCGGCACAAACGGGCCATCTGGTACTTTCAACGCTCCATACGAACTCCACCAGCGAAACCCTGATACGTTTGCAGCAAATGGGCGTAGCACGCTGGATGATCTCATCGGCGCTTACGCTGGTGGTAGCGCAACGCCTGGTAAGGAAGCTTTGCCCGCACTGCAAACAGCGTCTGAGCGATCCCGTGGTGCTATCGCCCAATCTTTGGCCCAGCGCGCTACCGCGCTGGCAGGCAAACGGCTGTCAGCATTGCTACCACGGCTTTTATGGCCGAACCGCGTTATTCGAAGTGTTAACCGTTACCCCGGCATTACGTCAGTTAATTGCGAGCGGCGCATCGGCGCAAGCACTGGAAGCCCACCTCCAACAGACCGGTACAGGGACGCTTTTTGAAAATGGCTGTCGCGCCGTTGAACAAGGCATGACGTCCTTTGAAGAGATACTGCGCGTTCTGGGAATGCCCCATGAGCGTTAAACAGCTCTGGCGCTGGCAAGGCGTTAACGATAAAGGTCAACTGGAACAAGACGTTATATGGGTGGACAATCGTCTGGCGCTGATCATCACCCTGCAACATCAGCGCATTATGCCGCTTCGTATCAAGCGCATGGGCGTTAACGCCGCACTGTGGAAAGAAGAGCAAAGCGCTGAAATTATTCATCAGTTGGCCACGCTCATTCATGCCGGGCTGACGCTTTCTGAAGGGCTGGAACTCCTTGCGCAACAGCATCCACACCGACAATGGCAAGCGCTGTTGCGCACGCTGGCTCACGAGCTTGAACAGGGCGTCCCTTTTTCCAGCGCATTAGTCTCCTGGCCGCAGGTATTTCCGCCGCTCTACCAGACGATGATCCGCACCGGAGAACTGACCGGCAAACTGGCCGAATGCTGCTTTGAACTGGCTCGTCAGCAAAAAGCGCAACGGCAGATTACGGTTAGCGTGAAAAAGGCGCTGCGCTATCCCGTCATTATTCTGACAATGGCCGCCCTGGTCGTTTTCGCCATGCTGCACTTTGTTCTGCCGGAATTTGCCGCCATTTACCGTAGCTTCAATACCCCGCTCCCTCTTCTGACGCGCGGTATTATCGCGATAGCGCAATGGGGGTCGACATGGGGTTGGCTCATCTTGTTCCTGACGATGCTCATTGCTATCGCTCACCGCAGGGTAAAACAAAAACCGTCCTGGCAAGCGCAGCGGCAACGACTTCTGCTACGGCTTCCCGTTATGGGTCGCCTGATAAGAGGCCAGAAACTAGCGCAAATATTCACCGTACTGGCATTGACCCAAAGCGCAGGCATTCCTTTTCTTCAGGGGCTGGAAAGCGCTATCGAGAGTCTCGGCTGCCCTTACTGGTCACAGCGTTTAACGCAGGTACATCAGGAGATCGCCGCGGGCAATCCGGTCTGGTTGGCGCTAAAAAATACCCAGGAATTTAGTCCGCTATGCCTGCAACTGGTCAGAACGGGCGAAGCGTCCGGCTCACTCGATATCATGCTGCATAACCTTGCCCGTCACCACAGTGAAACTACGCTGGCGCTGGCCGATAATCTGGCGTCGCTGTTGGAACCGGCGTTATTGATCATCACCGGCTTAATTATCGGTACGCTGGTGGTGGCGATGTATTTGCCGATTTTTCATCTGGGAGACGCGATGAGCGGGATGGGATAAGGCTGGCGCACATTTACGCCAGCCAGAATATTAGAGGCTATTGAAAATGCGGTTTTCTTGTTCCTGCACCCGAATAAAGGTGGTGCGTTTGGTCAACTCTTTCAGGCGAGACGCGCCGACATAAGTGCAGGCTGAGCGTAGACCGCCCAGGATATCGCGGGCAGTATTGCCCACCGGCCCACGCAGCGGCAATTTAACCGTTTTACCTTCTGCCGCGCGGTATTTCGCAACGCCGCCGACATGACGGTTCATCGCAGATTCCGAACTCATGCCGTAGAACAGCATAAATTTCTCGCCGTTCTCTTCTACCACGCTGCCGCCGCTCTCTTCGTGACCCGCCAGCATGCCGCCCAACATAACGAAATCCGCGCCGCCGCCGAAGGCTTTTGCTACGTCGCCTGGCATGGTGCAGCCGCCATCGCTGACGATCATGCCGCCCAGGCCATGCGCCGCGTCAGCGCATTCGATAACCGCCGACAGTTGCGGATAACCAACGCCGGTTTTTACACGCGTCGTGCATACGGAGCCAGGACCAATTCCCACTTTCACGATATCGGCGCCGGAGAGGATAAGCTCTTCGCACATCTCGCCCGTTACCACATTGCCTGCGCAGATTGTTTTTGTCGGCCATGCTTCACGTGCTTTCGCGACGAACTGCACAAAATGTTCTGAATAGCCATTGGCCACATCAATACAGACAAAGTTCAGCGCAGGATTCAGCGCCAGAATCTGCACGGTTTTTTCGAAATCAGCATCAGAGGTCCCGGTGGAAACCATCACATGCTTGAGAACATCAGCCGAAGCCGTGTTGATAAAAGCTGCCCACTCTTCAACGGTATAATGTTTATGTACAGCAGTCAGAATATCAAACCCGGCCAATGCTTGCGCCATTTCAAACGTCCCGACGGTATCCATATTGGCCGCAATAATCGGTACGCCAGACCAGGTCTGACCTGAGTGTTTAAAGGTGAATTGACGTTCCAGTTCGACATCGGAACGGCTTTTGAGGGTAGAACGTTTAGGACGGATAAGAACGTCTTTGAAACCTAACTTCAGATCTTCTTCAATACGCATGTGCGGATTCCTGGGGTTAATGGCGAAAAATCGAAACTCACAACTCCAGTGACGCTATCATACGCACTAATCATGGCCGTACAAGACTGCGAAATTCTCTTTTTTTACGTTACAATCCCATAAATTTACCTGGCGAATAGTAGGTTAATGCTCAGAGCGCATCGTCTTTGTATGTTTAAAATTTAACCTTTTGATTGTCAAACTAAAATTCCGGAAGCTGGAGATATGAGGTATACCGTAGCCTTAACCGGCGGTATTGGCAGCGGTAAAAGTACCGTCGCTGATGCCTTCGCTGACCTCGGAATAACCGTCATTGACGCGGATATTATCGCGCGCCAGATGGTTGAGCCAGGGCAGCCCGCCCTGAACGCAATAGCGGAACATTTTGGTTCTGAACTTATCGCCGCCGACGGCACGTTACGTCGCCGGGCGCTGCGTGAGCGTATTTTTTCGCATCCGGAAGAAAAAGCCTGGCTTAACGCTCTGCTTCATCCCTTAATTCAGCAGGAAACCCAACGACAGTTTCAACAGGCTACGTCGCCCTATGTGTTATGGGTTGTGCCTCTGCTGGTTGAAAACAGGCTGTATCAAAAAGCCAACCGCGTACTGGTGGTTGACGTGACGCCCGAAACGCAGCTCATACGCACAATGCAGCGTGATGATGTTACGCGCGAGCATGTTGAACACATTCTCGCTGCGCAGGCGACGCGTGAAGCGCGCCTTGCCGTGGCGGACGATGTTATTGATAATAACGGCGCACCGGATGCTATCGCATCAGATGTGGCCCGCCTGCACGCCAGTTATCTTAAGCTCGCGTCGCAGTTTGTCTCACAGGAAAAACCGTAATGCACACCCAGGTCCTATTTGAACACCCTCTCAATGAGAAGATGCGTACGTGGCTGCGCATAGAGTTTTTGATCCAACAGCTCTCCATCAACCTGCCAATTGCAGACCATGCTGGCGCACTGCATTTTTTCCGTAACATCAGCGATCTACTGGATGTGTTCGAACGGGGCGAAGTCCGTACCGAACTGCTGAAAGAACTGGAGCGCCAGCAGCGTAAATTACAGGCCTGGGTTGAGGTTCCCGGCGTCGATCAAGACCGTATTGAAGCCCTGCGCCAGCAGTTAAAATCCGCGGGCAGCGTGCTAATCTCCGCCCCGAGGATTGGCCAGCAGCTACGCGAAGATCGCTTGATTGCCCTTGTGCGTCAACGCCTAAGTATTCCTGGCGGCTGTTGCAGTTTCGATTTACCCACTCTGCATATCTGGTTGCACCTACAACAGGCGCAGCGCGACGCCCAGATTGAAAGCTGGCTTGCCAGCCTGAATCCCCTCACCCAGGCGCTGACTTTGGTGCTTGATCTGATCCGTAATTCAGCGCCTTTCCGTAAGCAAACCAGCCTGAACGGTTTTTATCAGGATAACGGGGACGACGCCGATTTGCTGCGTCTTATGCTGACGCTCGATTCACAACTTTATCCGCAAATTTCCGGCCATAAGAGCCGTTTTGCCATTCGCTTTATGCCGCTGGATAGTGAAAATGGTCTGGTGCCGGAGCGTCTTGATTTTGAACTGGCCTGTTGCTAAGGAGTAAAAATGTCTGACGTGACCGTCGTAAACTGTCCGACCTGCGGTAAACCGGTCGTCTGGGGGGAAATTAGCCCCTTCCGCCCATTTTGTTCTAAACGCTGTCAGTTAATTGATTTGGGCGAATGGGCCGCCGAAGAGAAACGAATCGCCAGCAGCGGCGACCAGTCTGATAGCGACGACTGGAGCGAAGAGCGCTAACGGTGATGGCTCTGTTGAGACGGCAATATCGCCTTATGACAAAAATAATCAATAAATACGCGTAGTTTTGGCGCCATATGCGCGCGGCCGGGATAATACCAATAAACCGGCGAGATTAGGCTATAACAGAAACGTAGCCGCCACTGCGCCAGAAAACCCTGGCGCGTTATCACTGACCCTAAGCCCGCAGGAGCTGGCGGCAATTGAGGCGGTTTTTCCTCACGACGCCGCGGCCGGCCCCCGCTACTGGCCGGAAATTATGTCGACATTAAATCGCTAATAAGATCGATGGGGATCGTGTTGCGATCCCCCACTAAGGCGCAAATTGGCGTAATTTACGAATAATCGGTTCATTGGCCGGCGGAAAATCGTCCGTATTCAACGCGTTTTGCGCGATCCACCGTCCCGGCTGCCCTTCTTTCCCCCACGGTTCGCCCTCCCAGCGTTCAACCAGCCAAAACCACAGCGTAATGTGTCGGTCCGGGAATTGATATTCCAGAGTGTCGAATAATGTCACCTGTGTTGGCGTAATCCCCACCTCTTCCTGTAGCTCCCGGATCAACGCCTGCTCTGGTGTTTCGTCGGCTTCAATTTTTCCGCCGGGAAATTCCAGCTTGTTCGCCATATGCGCATCAGCGGCGCGTCGGGTAATAAAAATTTCGTCGTTCGGGTTGCGGATAATCCCAACCGCGATTTGCAGTTTTTTCATCTTGTTGCATCCATAAAAAAGGCGCAGTCGCCTGCGCCTTTTTATCTGTGTTCAATGCCAGGCCGAATAAGCGTAGCGCCCTTCGGCAATAATGCCAGCACCGACCTGATGGCAACACATTATGTCTTATCAGGCCGGTAAGTTTATCGCATCAGCTCAGGCGACCGTGACACTGTTTGTATTTCTTACCGGAACCACAAGGGCAAGGATCGTTACGTCCAATCTTACGTTCGCCGGTTTGGGCGGCCAGATCGGCAGCCACGGCGGTATCGTCATCCTGATGGCTTAGCTGCTGCATCTGCGCCAGGCGCTCCGCCTCTTCGCGACGCTGCATTTCCATCGCTTCGACCTCTTCCGGCATACGTACCTGGACTTTGCTCAGGGTACTGATCACTTCATATTTCAGCGATTCCAGCATCGCGGCGAACATAGCGAAGGATTCGCGCTTGTATTCCTGCTTCGGATCTTTTTGCGCATAGCCGCGCAGATGAATACCCTGACGCAGGTAATCCATCGCCGCCAGATGCTCTTTCCACAGGGAATCGAGCGTTTGCAGCATCACGCCTTTTTCGAAATGACGCATCATTTCAGCGCCAACCACCTCTTCTTTACGCTGATACACCTCGATGGACTGCGCCAGGATGCGCTCACGCAGCGTCTCCTCATGCAGCTCCGGCTCTTTATCCAGCCATTCGGCAATCGGCATCTCCAGGTCGAAGTCGTTTTTCAGGCGTTCCTGCAAACCCGGGATATCCCACATCTCTTCCAGCGACTGCGGCGGAATGTAGGCGTCGATAGTCGCCTTAAAGACATCTTCGCGAATGCTGTTAATGGTGTCGCTCACGTCAGACACATCCAGCAGTTCGTTACGCTGGGTATAAATTGCACGGCGCTGATCGTTCGCCACATCATCATATTCCAGCAGTTGCTTACGAATATCGAAGTTACGGCTTTCTACTTTACGCTGCGCGTTAGCGATAGCTTTCGTCACCCACGGGTGCTCAATCGCTTCGCCCGGCTTCATCCCCAGTTTACGCATCATACCGGAGACACGATCGGAGGCGAAAATACGCATCAGCGCATCTTCCATCGACAGGTAGAAACGGGAAGAACCCGGATCGCCCTGGCGACCGGAACGGCCACGCAGCTGGTTGTCGATACGGCGGGATTCATGGCGCTCGGTGCCAATGATATGCAGACCGCCGGCAGCCAGAACCGCGTCATGGCGTACCTGCCAGTCCGCTTTAATCTGCGCAATCTGTTCTTCCGTCGGCGCTTCCAGCGCGGCGACTTCCGCCTGCCAGCTACCGCCCAGCATAATATCGGTACCACGACCCGCCATGTTAGTAGCGATAGTGACCGCCGCTGGATAACCAGCCTGCGCAACGATGCCTGCTTCGTTGGCGTGGAATTTTGCGTTCAGGACGTTATGTTTGATGCCCGCTTTGGTCAGCTCTCTGGAGACCACTTCAGATTTCTCGATAGAAATCGTCCCGACCAGCACTGGCTGACCGTTCGCGGTACGCTCTTTAATATCTTCGATAATGGCCTGGATTTTTTCCGCTTCGGTCATGTAGACCAGATCCGGCAAATCTTTACGGATCATCGGACGGTTGGTCGGAACAACGACGGTGTCCAGCTTATAGATAGAACTAAATTCGAAGGCTTCAGTATCCGCCGTACCGGTCATACCGGCCAGCTTTTCATACAGACGGAAGTAGTTCTGGAAGGTAATAGACGCCAGCGTCTGGTTTTCATTCTGAATTTCAACGCCTTCTTTCGCTTCTACCGCCTGGTGCAGACCGTCAGACCAGCGACGCCCCTGCATGGTACGACCGGTATGTTCATCAACAATGATGACTTCGCCGTCTTTCACAATGTAATCCACGTCACGGGTAAACAGCGCGTGCGCGCGCAGCGCGGCGGTGACGTGATGCATCAGCATAATATTGCCAGGCGAGTAGAGCGACTCGCCTTCATCCATAATGCCTTCTTGCACCAATAGCTCTTCAATCAGCACCAGACCGCGTTCGGTCAGGTTAACCTGGCGCGCTTTCTCATCAACGGAGAAGTGCCCTTCGCCCTGGAAAGTGTCAGAATCTTCTTTCTCCTGACGAATCAGGTGCGGAATGATTTTGTTCACTTTTTTGTACATTTCCGAGCTATCTTCCGCCGGGCCGGAAATAATCAGCGGCGTACGCGCTTCATCGATCAGGATGGAGTCGACCTCATCCACCAGCGCATAATGCAGTTTACGCTGCACGCGCTCTTCCGGGCTGAACGCCATGTTGTCGCGCAGGTAGTCAAAACCGTATTCGTTGTTAGTGCCGTAAGTGATGTCGGCAGCGTAAGCTTCACGTTTGGCTGGCGCAGGCATACCTGGCAGGTTGATACCAACGGACATACCGAGGAATTCGAATAGCGGACGGTTGTTTTCGGCGTCACGCTGCGCCAGATAGTCGTTCACGGTTACCACATGAACGCCTTTGCCGGACAGCGCGTTCAGGTAGGCTGGCAGCGTTGCGGTCAGCGTCTTACCTTCACCAGTACGCATTTCGGCGATACAGCGATCGTTGAGCACCATACCACCCAATAGCTGAACGTCGAAGTGACGCATCCCAAAGACGCGTTTACTGGCTTCACGCACCACCGCGAACGCTTCCGGAATCAGGCTCTCTACGCTTTCGCCTTTTTCAATACGGGCGCGAAATTCGTTGGTTTTCGCTTTCAGTTCGTCATCGGAGAGTTTTTCCATCTCCGGTTCCATCGCATTAATAAGGCTGACGGCCTTACGCATACGACGCAGCGTACGATCGTTACGGCTACCGAATACTTTGGTTAATAATTTGATTAGCATAATAAAGTCTCAAATGCCCCGCGCCGCGGAGCTACAAATAAAGTAAAAGGGTCTTTTTTCGTTAGCTGAGACGTTGCGGACCGGCGCGGATACCCTGCGCCTGACTTATCCAGGCCGGGATGCTAAATGCGGTTTGTGGCGCAAAATACGCCAGGGAGAGGCGGCGAACAATCGCCGGCGGCGTGCCCTCCTGCGTGAGCATCGCGCTGAGCGTATTCAGTAAGGCGATATGATGCGCCTGTAATGGCGACGGCGCGTCGGCAACGGGCAGCGTTTGCGGCGCCATTGCAAAAGAAAGGTGGCGAATCACCGTGCGAATAGCGTGCTGATGCCAGTAATCTACGGTGAAATTGGGACGACGGTTAGAGGCTTCTAACAGCGCAAGATGGCTAAAGTTAACTTTAGACGCGGTGCTGGCGGTCGTCCTTGCAGGCGTATTGGTTTCAGCGGCGTTACTGAGCGCGGGCAAACCAAAACTCGCCGCGACCATCCCTAATAAGAGATGCGGCCAGAAGTATCGTCTGCCTAACTGTCGCCAGCGCGTCAGTATTCCACTCACGTCATTGCCACCTGATATGCCCCTCATGGGCTTACGGAATCAAAACAATTTGCGCACAAATCTTATCATTAAAGCGTACGCGCTACAGCAGTAATGACGAGAAGCTAAGGTGAAAATCGGCTAAGAAAACAGCGAACGCGCCGTGTTTCCATTTAACCCTGTCAAAATGGCTGTATTAAGGAAAGCGCAGATAAAGGATAGTAAAAAAAACGACTGGCTCGCCTGGCCGGAGAGAGTGCCAGGTTAACCAGTCGAATTTTATACGACAGTGTATGTCGTTATGCCAGTACCGTCGAAGGCGCTTTGAAAGCCAACGGCAGTTCTGCGTCGTCCTGGAAGGTCACAAATTCCCAGGCTTCCTGTTTTGCCAGGACTGCCTGTAACAATTTGTTATTCAATGCGTGACCGGATTTATACGCGGTAAACGCACCAATAATATTGTGACCACACATGAACAAGTCACCGATCGCGTCGAGCATTTTGTGACGAACGAATTCATCTTCAAAACGCAGGCCGTCTTCGTTCAATACGCGATAATCGTCAACAACGATGGCACAATCGAAGCTGCCGCCCAGGCACAGGCCGCGGGACTGCAGATATTCGATATCACGCATAAAACCGAAGGTACGCGCACGGCTGATCTGGCGCATGAACGCATCCGCAGAGAAGTTCATCGCGTAGCGCTGGCTGCTGGAATCGATCGCCGGATGGTTAAAGTCGATGGTGAAATCCAACGTAAAACCATTGTACGGTCTGAATTCAGCCCATTTATCGCCATCTTCAACCCGAACAGTCTCTTTGATGCGTACGAATTTTTTGGCGCAGTTCAGTTCATCAATACCGGCGTCAAGCAGCAGGTAGACAAACGGAGCGGCACTGCCATCCATGATCGGGATTTCCGGGGCATTAACCTCAATAACGATGTTATCGATACCTAAGCCCGCCAGAGCAGCGTTCAGGTGCTCAACGGTTGAAATCCGTACATCATGCTCATTCACCAGACACGTACAGAGCATGGTATCACGCACAGATTTGGCATCGGCCGGGAAATCTACCGGTGGATTCAAGTCGGTGCGACGATAGATGACCCCGGTATTGGCCGGCGCAGGGCGTAATGTCAGGGTGACTTTTTTGCCGGTGTGTAAACCGACGCCAGTCGCCTGAACGATACGTTTAAGTGTCCTTTGTTTGATCATCGTATAATCTCGCCAAATTACCTATCCAACCGAAGTGTACTATACATTCGGCGGGCCAGTTTAGCACAAAGAGCCCAGAATCCCAAATTCCAGCTAATTCTTAATCAGCTTGCTTACGCAGGAATGCGGGGATATCCAGATAATCCGGCTCTTTCGCCGCCTGTGGTGTATTGTCGTTAACCACTTTCGCGACCGTTTTTTGCTCCTGCGTCAGCGGCGCCATACCGTGCTGCTGATAACGATCCAACACCGGCTGCTGCACCTGTTTATTGGTCACCAGAGTGATTTCAGGACGCTTGTCCATACCAATACCGGTCGCCACTACCGTCACGCGCAGTTCATCATTCATATCCGGGTCCAGAGAGGTACCGATAACCACGGTGGCGTTATCCGACGCAAATGCACGGATGGTGTTACCGACGGTTTCGAACTCATCCAGACGCAGGTCGAAGCCCGCCGTAATGTTGACCAACACGCCGCGCGCGCCGGACAGGTCGATATCTTCCAGCAGCGGAGAAGAAATAGCCATTTCAGCCGCTTCTTCCGCACGGTCTTCACCGCTCGCCACGCCGGAGCCCATCATTGCGTAGCCCATTTCAGACATCACGGTACGCACGTCAGCAAAGTCGACGTTCATCAGGCCCGGGCGGGTGATCAGCTCTGCGATGCCCTGAACCGCGCCTTTCAGCACGTCGTTAGCCGCGCCGAACGCGTCGAGCAGGGAGATACCACGGCCCAGCACTTTCAGCAGCTTGTCGTTCGGGATGGTGATCAACGAGTCCACATGCTTGGACAGCTCAGTGATACCCTGCTCCGCAAATGCCATGCGCTTTTTACCTTCAAAATTGAAAGGCTTAGTCACCACGGCAACGGTCAGAATACCTAAATCTTTTGCCACTTCAGCAACCACTGGCGCCGCGCCGGTTCCGGTACCGCCGCCCATGCCTGCCGCGATAAATACCATGTCTGCGCCTTCAAGCGCCGCACGCAGCGCTTCACGGTCTTCGTCCGCCGCGTTACGACCGACTTCCGGGTTAGCGCCGGCGCCCAGACCTTTGGTAATGCCGCTACCAATTTGAATGGTCTGGCCAACCGCCGTTTTACGCAACGCCTGAGCGTCGGTATTCACCGCGAAGAATTCAACACCTTCGATGCGCTCGCGCACCATGTGTTCAACAGCGTTACCGCCGCCACCACCGACGCCGATGACTTTAATCACCGCGTCGTTGGTTAGTTCCATAGGTTCAAACATAATCTCTCTCCGTCATGTGCCTGTCGCCTGAGGCCGTAATATCTGGCGGCCTCATAAAAATTAAAACTCTTTTCGCAGCCAGCTATTAAGTCGCTTGATCCACGAGCCAACTGATGCCGTAACACGTTTTTCCACTTCTGCTTCACCGTTTAAGTGGGACTCTTTCCCGTAGTGAAGCAATCCCACCGCCGTTGAGTAATACGGCTCCTGGGCATAATCCGTCAGACCGGTGATATTCAGCGGCGCGCCGATACGCACCTGCGTATGAAACACGCGCTGAGCGCAAGCAGCAAGCCCTTCGATTTGCGCCGCGCCGCCGGTTAACACAATCCCCGCCGCCAGGTGATGTTTTACCCCTTGTTGGCGAAGCTGTTCCTGTAATTGCAATATCTCTTCGTTGACCAGATTGAGCAGCTCGGTGTAACGCGGCTCAATCACTTCCGCCAGCGTCTGACGTTGCAGGCTGCGCGGCGGACGCCCGCCTACGCTCGGTACTTCAACGCTTTCGTCTTTACCGACAATGGAACCCAGCGCGCAACCGTGGCGAACTTTAATGGCTTCAGCATCGCTCGGCGGCGTACCAAAGGCATAAGCGATATCGCTGGTCACCACGTTCCCCGCGTAAGGGATCACTTTGGTATGACGCAGCGCGCCGCCAGTATAAACGGCGATATCCATTGTACCACCGCCGATATCCACGACACAGACGCCCAGTTCACGTTCATCTTCCGTTAACACGGAATAACTGGCCGCCAGTCCGGCAAATATCAGTTGGTCAACTTTCAGACCACAACGTTCAACAGCTTTGACAATGTTTTTTGCCATATCGTTGTGGCAGGTAATCAAATGTACTTTCGCCTGCATACGCACGCCGGAAAGACCGACCGGATTTTTAATGCCTTCCTGGTAGTCAATGGCATACTCCTGAGGAATCACATGCAGCACGCGATGTTCATCGCGCACGCGCACTGACTTCGCAGTATGCACGACGTTTTCCACATCTTCTTGCGTCACTTCCTCTTCGGAAATGGGCACCATACCAATTTCATTCTGACAGCTAATATGTTTGCCGGAAAGCGCCAGATATACCGAGGAGATCTGGCAATCGGCCATCAATTCCGCCTGGTCAATGGCGCGCTGAACGCATTTCACCACTGACTCAAGGTCATTCACCCCGCCTTTATCCATACCCCGCGATGGGCAACTGCCCACGCCAATGATATTGACCATACCGTCGGGCAGAACTTCCCCTACTAAAGCGGCAACCTTCGCGGTGCCAATCTCCAGTCCTACTACCAGTTTTCTGTCCGTCGCCTTGATCATTGTTGTTCTGCCTGTGCCTGATTCTGTTGCTGATTAGATTCCTCAGGGGGGAGCGGCGCCCAGCCAACTGCCGCACCTGAGTCATAACGCAAATCAACGTAGCTAATCCGTTTGCCATCGGTTTGCGCCTGCTGCTGTAAAACCGGATAGAGTTCTACAAAGCGAGCCAACCTTTTCATCGTATCGCCCCTGCCGAGATTGAGCTTAATGCCGTTATTAAGCGTCAATTGCCAGGAGCGACGTGCGGTCATCGCCGCTTCCTTCAGAGTGAATTTATCCTTAGCCAGCACCTGCCCCATCTCGCGGTATCCCTGCAACACTTCACTCGCGCTGCCTTCCGGGCCATACAACATGGGTAAAACCTGTTTGCCGATGCGGTCTGACGGCACGCTGAAGGTGTTCCCTTCAGCATCGACCATATGTTGATCATTCCAACGCGCAATCGGCACATATTCAACCAGATGAATCTTCAATTCATCAGGCCACTGTTTTCTGACGCTGGCCTGTTTAATCCACGGCAAACGCTCAATCTGGCTCTGGATAATGTTCACATCCTGCGTCATGAAGGTTCCCGGCGCGCCCAGAGCCAGTATCGCCTGACGGATATCATCGTTACGCGTGTAGTGACGCTCGCCGGTTAATACCAGCTTTGATAACGGTAAACGCTGCGCATCTTCCATCCACCCTAACACGACCCACCCGCTAACAAACACGGTGCACAGTACCGTCAGCAGAAATAAAATACCTGCAAGACGCGTTCCATTATTGCGGCGTGAAGAAGGCGTCTCTTCATCACTGTTTCGCGTGTTCAGCGCAGCCTGCGACATATCAGTCCGCCAACTCCAGAATTCGTACCACTAACTGCGAGAAGCTCATTCCCGCCTGACGCGCCGCCATCGGCACCAGACTATGGCTGGTCATCCCCGGAGAAGTATTGGCTTCCAGCAGATAAAACTGACCATCGCTGTCCAGCATGACGTCAATACGCCCCCATCCCGTGCAGCCTAAAGCTTTCCATGCCTGCAGGACGAGAGACTGTAGCGCGGCTTCCTGGGACGCTTCTAAACCGGCAGGGCAGAAATACTGAGTCTCATCAGAGAGATACTTCGCCTCATAATCATAGAAGGTTCCTGCCGGTTGGATACGAATTGACGGTAAAATTTCTTCGCCAACTATCGCCACCGTAAATTCCGGACCGCACAGCCATTTCTCAATCAGTATTTCGTCATCATGCTGAAAAGCCAATGATAACGCACCCTGTAAAGCATTTTCTTCTACTACTTTCGTCATACCGACGCTGGAGCCTTCACGGCTGGGTTTGACGATCAGCGGTAAACCCAGCGCCGAAATTCGCGCTTTTTGTTCTTCGCTAAGGCCTTTTTCAAACTCAGCGCGCGTCAGCGCGACCCACGGCGCAACCGGTAAGCCTGCGCCCTGCCACAGCAATTTACTGCGCAGTTTATCCATGGAAAGCGCCGAGGCCATCACGCCGCTACCGGTATAAGGCAGGCCGAGCAGTTCAAGCATTCCCTGTAAGGTGCCATCTTCACCGCCGCGGCCATGCAACGCAATAAAGACCTTCTGAAAGCCCATTGCTTTAAGCTGCGCGACATCGACCTCTTGCGGATCGACGGGATGCGCATCAATACCGCCTTCACGTAACCCGGCCAACACTGCCGCGCCGGAATTTAACGAAACGTCCCGCTCCGCAGAGGTTCCGCCCAACAGGACCGCGATTTTATCAGCCATGTTGCTCTTCCTCCTGGATTTGCGGCTTCAGCTTGATTTCAGATAAGTAACGCGCAATTTTGCCAACATTTCCTGCGCCTTGCACTAATATCAAGTCGTTACCCGTCAGCACCGGCGCTAACATTGTCGCAACCTGAGCCGGATCGGAAACCAGAATCGGGTCAATTTTTCCCCGATTACGAATCGTACGACATAAAGAACGGCTATCCGCGCCCGGAATCGGCGCTTCGCCCGCCGGGTAAACGTCCAGCATCAGCAGCGCATCGACCTGGGTCAGCACATTGGCGAAATCGTCATACAGATCGCGCGTGCGCGTGTAACGGTGCGGCTGAAACAGCATCACCAGGTTTTTATCCGGCCACCCTGCTCGCGCAGCTTTAATGGTGGCGTCTACTTCAGTCGGATGATGGCCATAGTCATCCACCAGCATCGCCGTCCCGGCTTTACCATTCACCGGCTCAAGCGGGAACTCGCCGAGGAAGTCAAAACGACGCCCGGTCCCCTGGAAGCTTTCCAGCGCGCGCAGGATAGCGTCATCGTCGATGCCTTCTTCGGTCGCTACCGCCACTGCTGCGGCGGCATTCAGGGCATTGTGGCGACCCGGCGCATTCAACGTGACATGCAGATCCGGCATTCCCTGGCGCAACAGCGTAAAGTGCCCCTGCGGCCCTATCTGCTGATAATCTTCTACGCGGACGTCAGCATCCTCGCTAAAGCCATACGTCGTGGTCTGACGCCCCACCCGCGGCAGCAACTCGCGGATGACCGGATCGTCGACGCACATTACCGCGCGACCATAGAACGGCAGGTTATGCAGGAAGTTAATAAACGTCTGCTTTAAATTTTCAAAGTCGCCATGATAGGTATCCATATGGTCGGCTTCGATGTTGGTGACGATCGCGACCATCGGCTGCAAATGCAGGAAGGACGCGTCGCTCTCATCTGCCTCGGCAATCAGGTAACGACTATGGCCCAGACGCGCATGAACGCCTGCGGCTTTCACCAGTCCGCCATTCACGAAAGTCGGGTCCAGCCCCGCTTCGGCATAAATACTGGACACCATCGCGGTCGTTGTGGTTTTTCCGTGCGTCCCGGCAATGGCGATGCCGTGGCGAAAACGCATCAGTTCCGCCAGCATTTCCGCACGGCGAATAACCGGAATACGCGCTTCATGCGCCGCGACAATTTCCGGGTTATCCGCGGAAATTGCGCTGGAAACGACGACCACGCTGGCATCACGCACATTTTCCGGACGATGGTTAAAGAAAATCGTCGCCCCCAGGCTCGTCAACTGCTGGGTCACCGGATTCGGCGCTAAATCGGAACCACTGATCTGATACCCTTCATTGGCCAGAACTTCGGCAATACCGCCCATACCAGCACCACCGATGCCGACAAAGTGAATGTGCCGAACGCGACGCATTTCGGGCACGATGGAACGCAGTTTTGCCAGTTGTTGTGTATTCATTCTTTACGCCATTAACTCCAATACCCGCCATACTTCAAATTGCAGATGCGTTGGCTTGCCTGCAACCCAAATTATTGAGGGTAGAAAAACCCTGCGATGCAAAAGGCACCGCCACAAATTATGTCCGGGCAACCCGGCTGACTTCACTGGCGACGCGCTCGGTAGCATCCGGAATGGATACCGCGCGGGCACGCTCCGCCATGGTTAACAACGCCTCGCGCGACCACCCCGCCAGGGTGTCGGCGACAGCCTCTACAGTAAACTGCGGCTGCTCAAAAATCTTAGCTGCGCCGGCGTTTTCTAACGGCAGCGCATTCCAGTACTGCTGCCTGTCTTTATGCTGAAACGGCACGAATATCGCCGGTAATCCGGCGGCGGCGATCTCGCTCACCGTTAAAGCGCCGGAACGACATACCACCACATCCGCCCACGCATAGGCGGCGGCCATGTCATCGATAAATTCCGTCACCTTATGCTGCGGTTGTCCCGCCCCGGCATATGCCTGCTCTACCGTGAGCTGCGCGCCTTTTCCGCTTTGATGCCAGATTGTAACCGTATCGCCCAGTCTGGCGGCAACCTGCGGCATCGTCTGGTTCAGGACTCGCGCCCCCTGAGAACCGCCGACCACCAACACGCGAATCGGGCCGTCACGACCGGCCAGACGCACCTGCGGCAACGGCAACGCCAGTACGTCGGTACGCACCGGGTTACCCACCACTTCCGCGTTCGGGAATGCACCGGGAAACGCCTGCATCACCGTGGTCGCGATTTTGGCCAGCCACTGATTGGTTAGCCCGGCGATACCGTTTTGCTCATGCAAGACGACCGGAATACCCAATGACCAGGCGGCAAGACCGCCGGGGCCGGAAACATAACCGCCCATTCCCAGCACGACATCCGGCTTAAACCGCTTCATGATCGCCCGCGCCTGCCGCCAGGCGTTAAAAATCCGCAGCGGCGCCGCCAGAAGCGCTTTTACGCCTTTGCCGCGCAGACCGGAGATCCGAATAAAGTCAATATCGATGCCATGCTTCGGCACTAAATCCGCTTCCATACGATCGGCGGTACCCAGCCAGCGAACTTGCCAGCCCTGGGCCATTAAATGATGCGCAACGGCCAGTCCCGGGAACACGTGCCCGCCGGTACCGCCCGCCATCACCATTAACCGCTTCGGTTGACCACTCATCGAGAACCTCGTGTAAACGCCTGCGCTTTTTCCAGACGCGTTTCATAATCAATACGTAATAAAAACATAATGGCCGTCGACATAATCAACAGACTCGACCCGCCATAACTGATCAGCGGCAGCGTAAGGCCTTTGGTCGGCAGCATCCCCGCGGCCGCGCCAACGTTTACCAGCGCCTGGAAACTAAACCAGATACCGATAGAACACGCTAAAAATCCGGAAAAACGGTGGTCAATCTCCAATGCCTTACGGCCAATCGACATCGCGCGAAAAGCGACGAAGAATACCATTAAAAGCGCCAATACCACACCGATATAACCCAGTTCTTCCCCAATAATGGCGAAGATGAAATCGGTGTGCGCCTCCGGCAAATACTCCAGTTTCTGCACCGAATTCCCCAGCCCTTGCCCCCATATCTCACCGCGACCAAAAGCCATCAGCGACTGCGTCAGCTGATAACCGCTGCCGAACGGATCTTCCCAGGGGTTCCAGAACGAGGTAACGCGGCGAATACGATACGGTTCGGCGAGGATTAACAGAATCACCGCCGAGATGCCCATCCCGATAATGGCGATGAACTGCCATAATTTCGCCCCGGCGAGAAACAGCATCGCCAGCGTGGTGACAAACAGTACGACCACCGTCCCGAGGTCAGGCTGCGCCAGCAGTAACACCGCCAGCACCAGAATCACGCCCATTGGTTTTAAAAAGCCGCGCAGGTTATTTCGCACCTCATCAACCTTGCGCACCAGATAGTTCGCGAGGTAGCAGAACAGCGACAGCTTGGTAAACTCCGCAGGCTGAATACGCAGCGGCCCCAGCGCAATCCAGCGCGACGCCCCGTTAACCGAGCTCCCGACGACCAGCACGATAAGCAGCATAATGATCGACGCAATCAGCATCGTCGTGCTGTATTTTTGCCAGAAGGTCATGGGCAAACGTAGCGTGACCATCGCCAGACAAAATGCCAGGAAGATATAGAGCGCATCACGTTTGGCAAACAAAAACGGATCGTTCGCCAGGCGCTGCCCGACTGGCATGGAGGCCGACGTCACCATGACAAAACCAATCGCCGCCAGCCCGAAGGTCAGCCATAGCAGCGTGCGGTCATACATGATCAGACTGTCGGCGTCTTTATCGCGCGAAGCCATCACCCAGCCTTTAAGCGCCGCAAACAGCCAGGCCAGGAGGCCAAAGCCTGGTACGCGCGGCATTCTCAGACGGGGGAGAGATAAACGCATCAACCTAACTCCTTCGCCAGACGGGTAAAGACATCGCCCCGTTGCTCAAAATTTTTAAACTGATCGAGGCTGGCGCAGGCGGGCGACAACAGCACCATATCACCCGGCTGAACGTGCGGCGCCAGCAAACGCATCGCCTCTTCCATCGTCTCAGTCTGTTGGGCGATTTCCGGACGCAGTGCGGCAAGCTGCGCGCCATCGCGCCCAAAGCAATACAGGCGGATACGATCGCCGGTCAGATAGCGCGCCAGCGGAGAAAAGTCTGCCGACTTACCGTCGCCGCCCAGCAGCAGATGCAGCGTACCGTCCACATGCAAACCGTTTAGCGCCGCTTCGGTACTGCCGACGTTGGTCGCTTTCGAGTCGTTGATCCAACGTACGCCGTTATGCTCCAACGCCAGCTGGAAGCGATGCGCCAGACCGGTAAATGTCGTCAACGCCTTCAAACTGCTGGCGCGCGGCAGACCTACGGCATCCGCCAGCGCCAGCGCTGCTAACGCATTGGTATAGTTATGCTGCCCGGAAAGCTTCATCTCTTTCACGTTCAGCACCTTCTCGCCTTTGACTCGCAGCCAGGTTTCGCCCTGCTGACGATTAAGGTGATAATCACCCATATTGACGCCAAAGCTGACGCAGCGCTCATCGGCCCCGCGTACCGGCATCGTCAACGCGTCATCGGCATTCACTACGCACACTTTCGCCTTCTCGTAGACGCGCAGTTTCGCCGCCCGGTACTGTTGCAAACCAAACGGATACCGGTCCATATGATCTTCAGTGACGTTGAGCACCGTTGCCGCCGCCGCTTGCAAACTTGACGTGGTTTCCAGTTGGAAACTGGATAATTCCAGCACGTACAATTCGCGATCGGCATCCAGCAGCATCAGCGCCGGAAGACCGATATTGCCGCCAACGCCGACATTGACGCCCGCCGCTTTCGCCATCTCGCCCACTAAGGTGGTCACGGTGCTTTTGCCGTTCGAGCCGGTGATGGCCACAATCGGCGCCTGCGCTTCGCGGCAAAACAGTTCGATATCGCCGACAATTTCCACTCCAGCGCTGGCGGCAGCGCTAAGAGAGGGATGCGCCAGAGCAATACCAGGGCTGGCGACGATTAAATCCGCCGCTAAGAGCCACTCGTCGTTCAGGCCGCCAACGTGACGCTCAACATCTTGCGGCAGCTTATCCAGACCCGGCGGCGTCACGCGAGTATCCATCACCCGCGGCGTCACGCCGCGGGCGAGAAAAAAGTCCACGCAAGAGAGTCCGGTTAAGCCCAGACCGATAATGACGACGTTTTTGTCCTGGTAATCAGCCATGATTAACGTACCTTCAGCGTTGCCAGGCCAATCAGCACCAGCATCAGCGAAATAATCCAGAAACGCACAATCACGCGCGGTTCCGGCCAGCCTTTCAGTTCATAGTGGTGATGGATAGGCGCCATACGGAAAATACGCTGTCCGCGTAGTTTAAAGGAACCCACCTGCAGGATGACCGACAGAGTTTCCACCACAAAGACGCCGCCCATGATCACCAGCAGGAACTCCTGACGCAGCAGCACGGCGATAATGCCCAACGCGCCGCCCAACGCCAGCGATCCGACGTCGCCCATAAAAACCTGCGCCGGATAGGTGTTAAACCACAAGAATCCTAATCCCGCGCCGACAATCGCCGTACAGACAATCACCAGCTCGCCCGCATGGCGTAAATACGGAATATGCAGGTAATTGGCGAAGTTCATGTTCCCGGTCGCCCAGGCCACCAGCGCAAAGCCGGCGGCAACGAAGACAGTCGGCATAATCGCCAGACCATCAAGCCCGTCGGTCAGGTTTACGGCGTTACCCGTACCGACGATGACAAAGTAGGACAGCAGAATGTAAAACAGCCCCAATTGCGGCATAACATCTTTAAAGAACGGCACCACCAGTTGGGTCGCGGGCGTGTCTTTCCCGACGAGATAAAGCGCAAAGGCCACGCCGAGCGCGATAACCGACATCCAGAAATATTTCCAGCGCGCAATCAGCCCTTTGGTATCTTTCCGCACCACTTTGCGGTAGTCATCGACAAAACCGATAATGCCGTAGCCAATCAATACCACCAGCACGCACCAGACGTACGGGTTAGACGGGTAAGCCCATAACAGAACGGAAATCACAATCGCCGTCAGGATCATGATGCCGCCCATCGTCGGCGTACCGCGTTTACTGAAGTGCGATTCCGGGCCATCGTTACGTACCACCTGGCCAAAAGAGAGTTTTTGCAGACGAGCGATCATACGCGGGCCCATCCATAAAGAGATGAACAGCGCGGTCAACAGGCTGACGATGGCGCGAAACGTCAGATAAGAAAAGACGTTAAAGCCGGAATAATATTTGACCAAATGCTCGGCCAGCCAAACTAACATGAACCTTTCTCCTGTAACGCATGAACCACATCTTCCATCGCGGCGCTGCGTGATCCTTTCACTAAAATAGTCATCATCGGTTGCTCCTGAAGCAGAGCGTGTAAACGCGCAATGAGCGCGGCTTTATCGGCAAAATGTTCGCCGACGCCGCTGGCGTGGCTGATAGCCTGACTGAGTTTTCCGGTGCTTAACACGCGATCAATACCCGCCGCTTTTGCGGCCTCGCCAACCTGGAGGTGGCACGCTTCGCTTTCTGCGCCCAGCTCGGCCATATCGCCTACCACCAGCACGCGGTAGCCGGGCATTTCAGAAAGGACCTGCACTGCGGCGGTCATCGAACCGACGTTGGCGTTATAAGCGTCATCCAGTACCAGTTGGTTTTCACTTAGTTGAATCGGGAACAGACGCCCGGGTACGGCTTTTAACGCCGCCAGCCCTGCTTTAACCGCCGCCAGCGTCGCCCCCACCGCCATTGATAAAGCAGCGGCCGCCAGCGCGTTGGCAATATTGTGCCGCCCCGGCAACGGCAGCAGCACATCAATGCTGCCCATCGGCGTTTGCAGGGTAAATTCGGTACCGTGTGACGTCACGTGGATATTCGCAGCGGTAAAGTCGCTGTTTGCCGCATTCGGCGAAAAGCGCCACACCTGACGATCGCCAATAATGCTTTGCCAGTTCAGCCAGTCATTATTATCGGCATTCATAATCGCGATACCGTTCTCAGGCAAACCGGTATAGATTTCGCCTTTCGCTTTCGCCACGCCGGCCAGCGAGCCGAAACCTTCCAGATGCGCCGCCGCCAGGTTATTGACCAGCGCCGCTTCCGGGCGCGTCAGGCTAACGGTCCAGGCGATTTCTCCCTGGTGATTAGCGCCTAACTCGATCACCGCATAGTCATAATCATGGTTTAAGCGCAGCAGCGTTATCGGCACGCCGATGTCGTTGTTAAAATTGCCTGCGGTATACAAAGTATTTCCGCACTGGCTAAGAATCGCGGCGGTCATCTCTTTGACCGAGGTTTTGCCGGACGAACCGGTTAACGCCACCACCCGCGCCGGTACCTGCATACGTACCCAGGCGGCCAGTTGGCCAAATGCCTGACGCGTGTCTTTTACAATCACCTGCGGGAGATCGATATCCAGAGGACGACTGACCAGCAGGGCGCCAGCGCCGTTCGCTTTTGCTTTATCAGCAAAATCATGCGCATCAAAGCGTTCCCCTTTCAGCGCCACGAACAGGCATCCCGGCGTCACTTTCCGTGTGTCGGTAATGACCGTATCGAGCGTGAGATCCGCCCCGCGGTGTTCGGCGCCAAGGACATCGGCAATTTTGCTGAGCGTTACGCTAATCATGCGATCACCCCCAGCAAACGCGCTGCGGTCACGCGGTCTGAATAATCAAGACGCTGCGTGCCGACAATCTGGTAATCCTCGTGCCCTTTACCTGCAATCAGCACGACGTCATTGTCTTTTGCCTGCATAATGGCATTGGTTACCGCCTCAGCGCGGCCTTCCATTACCCTGACCTGCCCGGCGTCCAGCATTCCGGCCAGAATATCGTTGATAATGGCGCGCGGCTCCTCGGTACGCGGGTTATCGTCAGTCACCACGACGATATCCGCGAATTCTTCGGCAATGGCCCCCATGAGTGGGCGCTTACCTTTGTCACGATCCCCGCCACAGCCAAAGACGCACCACAATTTTCCGGCGCAGTGCAGGCGCGCCGCCTGCAACGCTTTTTCCAGCGCATCCGGCGTGTGCGCGTAATCCACCACCACCGTCGGTTTGCCTGGCGCAGTGAACACTTCCATACGCCCGCAAACCGGCTGCAAACGCGCGGCGGTTTTCAGCAAATCCGTTAACGGATAGCCCAGCGCCAGCAGCGTCGCCAATGCCAGCAGTAAGTTGCTGACGTTAAACGCGCCCATCAGGCAGCTTTCGATTTCGCCTTCACCCCAGCTTGAAGCAAAACGAATCGTCGCTCCGCGGTCGTGGTACTCCACCGCCTCCGCTTTCAGCCAACGACCGTGACAGTTAGGGTTGATATGCCCTTCCATTGAAACCGCGACCGCATCGGGTAGCGACGCCAGCCAGCGGCGTCCAACTTCATCATCGGCGTTGACGATTGCCTGACCGTGATGGTGGGTGGAATAAAGCATCCATTTTGCCGCCTCGTAATGCGCCATATCGCCATGATAGTCGAGATGGTCGCGGCTCAAATTAGTAAACACGGAGGCGGCAAATTTCAACGCCGCCACGCGATGCTGCACCAGGCCGTGAGAAGAGACTTCCATCGCGCCGAAGGTCGCGCCCTGCGCAACCAGACTGGCCAGCACATGCTGAACATCCACAGCGGAACCGGTTGTGTTCTCCGTCGGGATCACTTTACCCAACAGTCCGTTGCCTACCGTTCCCATCACTGCGCTGGTTTCGCCGAGCAACTGGCTCCACTGCGCCAGTAGTTGGGTGGTGGTGGTCTTGCCATTGGTGCCGGTCACCGCCACCAGACGCATGTTTTCAGATGGCTCATGGTAAAAGCGGCCCGCCAGCGCAGATAAACGCTCATTGAGCTGGCTGAGATAGACGACCGGTACGCCGTGCATTTCGCGAATCTCACCGTCGGTCGCCTCGTCTTTCGCCTCTGCAATAATGGCAGCTACGCCTTGCGCTATCGCCTGCGGGATATATCGACGCCCGTCCGCCTGATGACCCACCACTGCCACAAAGAGATCGCCCGCCGCAGCCACACGGCTGTCGAGCGTCATCTCTCGCAGTTCTCGCGCGGGTAGTCCAGCCACCCACGGAGCAAGAAGGTCGCGCAAATTACGATCTGCCACCTGTTCCCTCGCCTTGATTAATTACGAATTCATTTTTTTCGCCCGTTGCCAGCGCGTCCGGTTCGATGTTCATGGTGCGCAGAACGCCGCCCATGATGGCACCAAATACCGGCGCGGAAACGGCGCCGCCGTAGTATTTACCCGCCTGCGGATCGTTGATGACAACCACCAGCGCGAAGCGCGGCTGACTCGCAGGCGCGACGCCTGCGGTGTAAGCAATGTATTTGTTGATGTAGCGACCGTCCGGCCCCACTTTTTTCGCCGTACCGGTTTTAATCGCGATACGGTAGCCTTTAATTGCCGCCTTCACGCCGCCGCCGCCCGGCAGCGCCACGCTTTCCATCATATGCACCACGGTGCGTACGGTGGATTCAGGGAAGATGCGTTCGCCGGGTACAGGCGGATCAACTTTGGTAATCGACAGCGGGCGATAAATGCCATAGCTGCCGATCGTTGCATAGACTCGCGCTAACTGTAACGGCGTTACCATTAGCCCGTAGCCGAAAGAGAAGGTGGCCCTCTCTATGTCGGACCACCGTTGTTTTTGAGGATATAAGCCACTGCGTTCTCCGACCAACCCCAAATTGGTCGCCTTTCCTAGCCCAAAACGTGAGTAAGTATCTACTAACGCTGAGGACGGCATCGCTAACGCCAGTTTGGATACACCGACGTTACTCGACTTCTGTAGAACCCCGGTCAGGGTTAATTCGCTGTAGCGCGCCACGTCTTTAATTTCGTGGCCGTTAATTCGGTATGGAACGGTATTCAACACCGTATTTTCGTTGACGATACCGCGCTGAAGCGCAGTCATCACCACCATCGGCTTAACCGTAGAACCTGGTTCAAACACGTCGGTGATGGTACGGTTACGCATCGCGTCTTTCGGCGTACCGGCAAGGTTGTTGGGGTTATAGGAAGGGCTATTCGCCATCGCCAGTACTTCACCGGTATTGACATCGACCAGCACCGCGCTACCGGATTCCGCCTTGTTAAACGCCACCGCGTTGTTCAGTTCGCGGTAAACCAGCGCCTGTAAGCGTTCATCAATGCTTAACGCCAGGTTGTGCGCTGCCTGACTGTCAGTGGAGGAGATATCCTCAATCACGCGGCCATAGCGGTCTTTACGCACGATTCGCTCGCCAGGCTGACCGGTAAGCCACTTATCAAAGCTCTTTTCAACGCCTTCAATCCCTTGACTGTCGACGTTGGTAAAACCGATGAGGTGAGCGGTTACTTCTCCTGACGGGTAGTAGCGGCGGGACTCTTCACGCAAATGAATCCCCGGCAGTTTGAGTTTTTTGATGTAGTCCGCCATGTCAGGGTTTACCTGGCGCGCCAGATAAATAAAACGCCCTTTCGGGTTGGCGTTGATACGGGCGGAGAGCTGATCGAGCGGAATATTGAGCGCAGTAGAAAGCGCTTTCCAGCGATCGCCAACGCTGATGCCGCCGGCGTCATGAACTTCTTTCGGGTCGGCCCAGATCGCCTTAACCGGTACGCTGACCGCCAGTGGACGCCCGGAACGGTCGGTAATCATACCGCGTGAGGTGGAGACTTCCTGAACACGCAGCGAACGCATATCGCCCTGACGCACCAGCATATCCGGGGCGATAATCTGTAGCCACGCCGCGCGTCCAAGTAAAAAAACCAGCGCCAGTAAAATACAGCCGCACAGCAACGCAAAACGCCAACTGATGAAGTTGGTCTGTTCTTCCTGGCGCTTCGATTTTTGCGTTTTTGCCGCTGCTTTCATGCGTCGCGTTTATCCTTATTTTTGCACTACGATATTTTCTTGGGACGGATCAACATGCTGCATTTGCAGCTTTTCCGTTGCGATCCGCTCCACCCGGCTGTGATCGCCGAGCGCATTTTCTTCAAGGATCAGGTTGCGCCATTCAATGTCCAATGCATCGCGCTCCAGAACCAGTTGTTCACGCTGCGCGGTGAGTAAACGAGTATGGTGCGCCGTCGTGACCACCGTCACCGCCGTTAAAATGATGCAAATGAACAAGCAGAGTGGCAGCTTCCCGAACCGCAAAAGATCGTCACCGATCACGCCAGGCAAGGCATGGCGCTCGTTGCTTCCTATCGATCCCTTCACTTTGCTTAGGGCTTCTGTCACTCTGCTGATCATGCGTTCGTCCTCTCTGCGATACGCAGAACTGAACTACGGGCCCGAGGATTTTCAGCTACCTCTTTTTCACCCGGCATCAACTTGCCTAACGCTCGTAACTCACGACCGCCCAGTTTTTTGAGCTGCGCTTCCGTCATCGGTAATCCCGCCGGCACCTGCGGACCGCGGCTTTGCTCACGCATAAAGCGTTTCACAATACGGTCTTCCAGCGAGTGGAAACTGATGATTGAAAGCCGCCCGCCTGGGGCCAGTACGCTGAGCGAGCTTTTTAGCGCCTGCTCTATCTCCTCCAGTTCACTGTTTACCCAGATGCGCACCGCCTGGAAGGTACGGGTCGCGGGATGTTTGAATTTGTCTTTTACCGGGGTCGCCGCCGCAACCACTTCCGCCAGCTCTTTGGTGCGGGTCATCGGCTGTTCGCGATTGCGCTCAACAATGGCGCGAGCAATACGTTTGGCAAAACGCTCCTCGCCGAATGTTTTCAGCACCCAGGCGATATCCGCCTCCTCCGCCGTTTGTAACCACTCGGCGGCAGACTGGCCGCGCGTCGGGTCCATTCGCATATCCAGCGGACCGTCACGCATGAATGAAAAACCGCGCTCCGCATCGTCAAGCTGCGGAGAAGAGACGCCAAGATCGAGAAGGATCCCGTCAATCTTGCCGGTAAGCTCGCGCTCGGCGACATAATCAGCCAGCGCGGAAAAAGGTCCATGAATGATGGAGAAGCGAGGATCATTGATGGCCTGCGCAACGGCGATCGCCTGCGGATCGCGATCGATCGCCAGCAAGCGCCCCTCTTCGCCCAGTTGCGAGAGGATCAGGCGCGAGTGGCCGCCGCGACCAAATGTGCCATCAATATAGATACCATCCGGACGAATATTCAGCCCATTAACGGCTTCATCCAACAGTACCGTAGTGTGTTTAAAATTTTCCATCATCTTATAGAGACAAGTCCTGCAGCCGCTCCGATAACGTTTCGGTAGCTGACTGTTCAGCGTCGATATCTTCCTTGACCTGTTGATACCAGGTCGTTTCATCCCACAGCTCAAATTTGTTGAACTGTCCAACCAGCATCACTTCTTTCGTCAGTCCGGCATGTTGCCGCAGAACTGGCGCGATCAGTAATCGACCTGCACCATCCATCTGACATTCGCTGGCATGGCCCAACAGTAAACGCTGTACGCGACGTTCTACCGGGTTCATGCTCGACAGACGAGATAACTTTTGCTCAATAATTTCCCATTCAGGCAGGGGGTAAAGCAGCAGGCATGGGTGATGGATGTCAATGGTACATACCATTTGACCGGTAGCGCTCTCGATCAGTTGCTCCCGATAACGGGTCGGCACGGTCAGGCGCCCTTTACTGTCGAGATTGACTAACGTTGCCCCCCGGAACATGCCAGTCTCACCCCTTCTTACCACTTTATCCCACAAATTCCCACTCGAAGGAGTTTACGGAGCGGAGGAAAAGCTTGTCAAGCAAGTCACAACGCTTACCTAAGTAAAAAAGCCAATGTTTACGGCGAATATCTGCGTTGATTAATTTCCACCCAGCGTGCAAGCCAAATTAACGTTATGAATATTTGTAAGAAAAAAACCAAAGACCCACCGCCGTTTAAAACGGACTCAATATAATCCGAGAAAAATATAAAGTGTCAGTTTGCGACGCGAGCGGCATTTTAGGACATATTGCACCGTGTTAACAGTGCCTGTTTAACGTGTGCAGCGCCTGCTATACCAGCGCCTACGAGCGACTGTCGCGCCAAAGACAAAAAGTGGCTGTTAATTCGACGATTTCTTGCCTGCTTGTAACAAAACAAGACAAAGGAAAAGACTCGTTACGTCTTAATTAGTGGAATATGGACGATTTCGGACAAAAGAAAGGTAATAAAAAAGAATTTTCGGATAATTTTAAGGAATAATCTTAATTATTTAAGGGATATTTTTACTGATACGCATTTGTTTGACGGCGGCAGAAGAGAGAGTCTTTTACCGCCGGTCCTCTAGCTACGGCTCAGAATGCCGCGACGATACAGGTTTCGCCGAATACGCGTTAAGCCGGGTTTCGGTTTACGCGGTTCATCAAGACTTGCCAGCACAATCTCCAGCACGCGTTCCGCGACATCACGATGACGCTGCGCCACCGCCAGTACCGGGCATTGCAGAAAATCCAGCAGCTCATGATCGCCGAAGGTCGCAATCGCCAAATCCGAGGGCAGTTTTCCATCGCGCCGCAGCGTAACGTCCATCACGCCCTGTAATAGCGCGAATGATGTCGTAAAGAGCGCCTGCGGCATAGGATGCGTTTCCAGCCATTTCTCAAACAGCTGCGCGGCGGCTTCGCGCTCATAGCTGTTGGCATATAAGAAATTCACCTCCCGCGGATCGTCTTTCCATGCGGTGCGGAACCCCTGCTCGCGCAGGAAACTGACGGACAACTCCGGCAGCGCGCCCAAATAAAGCACCGTTTCCGCCGGGAATTTACGCAGCTCTTCCGCCAACATCTCGGCATCATCCTGATCGGCGCCGACCACGCTGGTGAAATGTTCGCGATCCAGCGCGCGGTCGAGCGCGACGATGGGGAACGGATCGTTGGCCCAGCGCTGATAGAAGGGATGCTCCGGCGGTAACGAAGTTGAAACAATGATTGCATCCACCTGGCGTTGCAAAAGGTGCTCAATGCAGCGCATTTCGTTATCCGGCTGATCTTCAGAACAGGCGATCAGCAGTTGGTAGCCACGCTGGCGTGCCTGGCGCTCAAGATAGTTTGCGATACGGGTGTAGCTCGTGTTTTCAAGGTCCGGGATCACCAGACCAATGGAACGTGTGCGTCCAGCACGCAGCCCGGCAGCCACAGCGTTAGGATGGTAATTGTGCTCACGCACTACCGCCATGACTTTTTCTACGGTTTTGTCGCTCACGCGGTATTGCTTTGCTTTACCGTTTATAACGTAGCTTGCAGTTGTGCGCGAGACACCGGCCAGCCGAGCGATTTCATCCAGTTTCACAATTGCCCCTTGTGTAAATTGTACAAACCATAACCTTTATGTCGGCATGGGTTAAAATCGTTAACATCTAAGCGCAGTTTGATCACTCCGGCAACCGCTTTTATTCCGGGTTACCACGGATTTCGCAAAAAAAAGCCCAACCGATGATATTGGGTTGGGCGATAATTCCTGTTGGCTGATATCCGGCAAACCTGCCTGATGGCGCTACGCTTATCGGACCTGGGCCAGATATCAGCCTGTAGACCGGATAAAACGCAACCGCGTCGTCATCCGGCGAATCTGCTCAGCGCATAATCTTATCGCCGCGCGAAAGCCCGACGACGCCTGAACGCGCCACTTCAACAATTTTCGCCACGTCGCGCAGCGAGGCCAGAAAAGCATCCAGTTTATCGCTGGTGCCCGCCAGTTGAACGGTATACAGCGTTGGCGTAACGTCAATAATCTGACCACGGAAAATTTCCGTATTACGCTTCACCTCTTCCCGTCCATAGCCGCTGGCCTGGATTTTCACCAGCATGATTTCCCGCTCAACGTGCGCTCCCTGTCCCAGCTCGCTGACGCGCAGCACATCAACCAGCTTGTGCAGCTGCTTTTCAATTTGCTCAAGCACTTTTTCATCGCCTACCGTCTGGATAGCCATGCGCGACAACGTCGGATCGTCTGTCGGCGCGACGGTCAGGCTTTCAATATTATATCCGCGTTGCGAAAAGAGGCCGATAACCCGCGATAACGCCCCAGATTCGTTTTCCAGTAATACCGATAAAATCCGGCGCATCATCAGGTCCTCTCCGTTTTGCTTAACCACATTTCGTCCATCCCGCCCCCGCGAATCTGCATCGGATAGACATGCTCGCTGCCATCAACGGTGACATCGACGAACACCAGTCGGTTATTACGCACATGCTCAAGGGCTTCGCTGAGTTTACTTTCCAGCTCATCCGGACGGTTAATCTGCAGCCCGACATGGCCATATGCTTCCGCCAGGCGCACAAAATCCGGTAACGACTGCATATAAGACTGAGAATGGCGACCGGAATAGATCATATCCTGCCACTGTTTCACCATCCCCAGATAACGGTTGTTCAGGTTCAGAACCAGTACCGGCAGTTCATACTGTAAGGCTGTCGACAGCTCCTGAATGTTCATCTGTATGCTGCCATCGCCGGTCACGCAGACCACCATTTCTTTCGGCAGGGCCATTTTAACGCCCAGCGCAGCCGGTAGGCCAAAACCCATCGTGCCGAGCCCGCCGGAATTAATCCAGCGACGTGGTTTATCGAACGGGTAATAGAGAGCAGCAAACATCTGGTGTTGTCCTACATCGGACGTCACGTACGCGTCGCCCTTCGTCAGACGCCAGAGGGTTTCAATCACCGCCTGGGGTTTAATGCTTTCGCTTTCCGCGTCATATTTCAGGCACTGACGGGCGCGCCAGCTCTCTATCTGCTGCCACCAGTCGCGAATATCATCCTGCGGCTGAGACGGCGCATCCTGCGCCAGTAGCTCCAGCATTTGTTCCAGTACCAGGCGGGCATCGCCAACCACCGGGATATCAGCGTTAACCGTTTTGGATATGGACGTCGGGTCAATGTCGATGTGTAATACCGTCGCGTTCGGACAATATTTAGCGAGATTATTCGTCGTGCGGTCGTCAAATCGTACGCCAACAGCGAAAATCACGTCGGCGTTATGCATGGTCATATTGGCTTCATAAGTGCCATGCATTCCCAGCATTCCTAACGACTGGCGATGAGTAGCAGGAAACGCGCCCAGTCCCATTAATGAAGAGACCACCGGCAGGTTAAAGGTTTCAATGATGTGGCGCAGCGGCGCATAGCAGGCCGCGCTTATCGCCCCTCCCCCAACGTAGACCACCGGCTTTTTTGCCGACGCCAGCGTTTGCAAGGCACGCTTAATTTGTCCTTTATGTCCTGATGTTGTGGGATTGTAAGAGCGCATACTGACCGTCTCCGGCCAGGCATACGGCATTTTTTTCGCCGGATTCAAAATATCTTTCGGCAAATCCACGACCACCGGCCCAGGACGTCCGCTTGCCGCCAGCCAGAAGGCCTTTTTAAGCACCTGGGGAATATCTTCCGTCTGTTTGACCAGGAAGCTATGTTTGACCACCGGTCGGGAAATCCCCACCATGTCGCACTCCTGAAAGGCATCATAGCCAATCAATGAGGTGGCGACCTGGCCGGAAAGAATCACCAGCGGAATGGAATCCATATAGGCCGTAGCAATCCCGGTAATCGCATTGGTCGCTCCCGGTCCGGAAGTCACCAGCACCACGCCAACGTCGCCAGTGGCTCGCGCCAGGCCATCCGCCATATGCACCGCGGCCTGCTCATGACGCACCAGCACATGATCGATCCCTCCAACGGTATGTAGCGCATCATAAATATCAAGCACTGCGCCTCCAGGATAGCCGAACACCTGCTTTACGCCTTGATCGATAAGCGATCGGACGACCATCTCGGCTCCAGACAACATCTCCACGGCTTGCCTCCACTTTATACCTGTCATCACGGTTTGACGGACACCTTAACCGCTCGCTATCACGCCTGGCAATTGGGTGGAATGACGTAAAGATGGGGAAGGTTAGAATAATCAGGAGGCAAGAAGAGAAGAAATGGAGAAATACTCCGTCTGAATCACACCAGGTAATAAATAATCGCTTATAAATGCAGACTTACAGCAATTCATCTATTTTTCACAACGACGAAAAGAATCGCTCACCGTTAAATCAGCATAAAATTTTTGATATACGCAAAAAAGCAGAATAAACCAGAATTTGTTTCTGATTTATTCTGCCCGGTTTTATCGCTTACAAACAGAAACTAATAAATCTTCCATCCATTGGTGCCCTTTATCACGCCCAGCCGCTTCATGCCAGGAAAGGTAGCATGTCCGGCTATTCAGTTTTAAAGGCAACGGCAATATTTGCAGATCCAGCGATTCCGCAAACTCTTCCGCCAGCCAGCGCGGGGCAATAGCGACCAAATGCGTCTGCGAAACCACGTTCAGAACGCTGATAAGCGCCATGCCCTGATAAGCCACGCTCGACTGTTTATCCGGCGTGTCATACCACGGCTGACTAAATGACGCATAACGATCGAGAGAAACAACCGCATGTTGTTCATTATAAACATCGCCTTCCAGTAGCGGGCCGCTAATACGCGGGTGTTTTCGGCTGGCGACTAAAACCATTTCATCTTTAAATAGCGGTACGCTGGTAAACTCAGGACGACGGAATTCTTCATAACTAATAACGAACTCGGTTTCCTGATAGCGTAGCTGATGCTCAGTATTCTGATTCAACGACGCTTTAAAAACGACATGAATATTTGGCGCAATTTTTTCTACACGATTATAAATCTGTGACGTCAGGATATTATCCAGCGGACTGCACACGCAAAGATTGAATACACGTTCGCTGCTGGTCGGCTCAAACCCCGATCCCGGCAATTCATTTTGCACCAATTGCAACGCCTGACGGACTGAACCAAATAACTGAAATGCACGGGCAGTCGGCTGAATTCCTCGTCCATATCGAACAAAAAGTTCGTCATTAAACATAACCTTCAGACGCGCTACGGCGTTACTGACCGCAGGCTGCGACATTCCCAGCGTGTGGGCGGCGCGCGTAATATTCTGCTCTTGCATTACCGCATCGAACACGGTCAATAGGTTCAAATCAACCATGCGAAGCTGTGGTTTGCCCATATCTAAAAGATGCGGCTTTTCGGTTTTGACCTCTGGCATATTTAACTCCACTGTCACGCTTAACTCCCTTTTTCTGGCTGAAGGCAGAAATAATTCCTGAAAATATGATTTACCATGCATATAAAATAAGAAAAAGGGAAAGCGTTAAAATTCGGAAAACATAAAGACGCTGACAGAGACAAATAGAATGCCAGCGCAAGCGTAATGTGTCCTGAGTCACACCATTGCGATTCATAATGTTTAAATTACGCAAGCAATATAACCATAACTATGGCGAATACACAATCATACACCAAGTGAATGATCATTTAAGTTTCAATTAAATGTTTATATTATTAATAGCTAAAAAGTTAACATTAATTTATCAATAACTTTATCCTTATCCATTAAGTAAACAAGGTTATTTGTTAAAATATAAAACAAATCAAAAAGATAAACCAAACCTTTAGCATACCTTTAACAGGCCATTCCCCTAACCAATTTGCAAACAAAAATGCCTAAATATTTCAAACAATGAAAAGTATGAATGTCCACTCGTTCTTTTATCCTTTATTGGACGCGCAGCCCAGCACAATTAGCTAAAGTACGTATCCGGATATCGTCAACAAAATGCAATGGCGACAGAAAATAGAGTTGACATTAAACGGCATATCCAGTACCACTAAAAGCATAACGCATTCGCTGGAGCTGAATTAATGTCACATATCGTTCGTTTCACTGGGCTACTACTACTCAACGCATTTATTGTGCGCGGTAGACCGGTGGGCGGCATTCAACATTAAGTCAGCTCGAAGTCAAACAAAACCCGCGCCGTTGCGCGGGTTTTTTTATGCCTGACGCAAGGCGCCCCTGGAGACAAGGACCACATCATGAGCCAGCAAGTCATTATTTTTGATACGACCTTACGCGACGGCGAACAAGCGTTACAGGCTAGCCTGAGCGCGAAAGAGAAGCTGCAGATTGCCCTGGCCCTTGAGCGCATGGGTGTTGATGTCATGGAAGTAGGCTTCCCGGTCTCTTCTCCGGGTGATTTTGAATCTGTCCAAACCATCGCCCGCACCATCAAAAACAGCCGCGTTTGCGCCCTGGCGCGTTGTGTAGAAAAAGACATCGACGTCGCGGCACAGGCGCTGAAGGTCGCCGACGCGTTTCGCATCCATACTTTTATCGCCACCTCGCCAATGCACATCGCCACCAAGCTGCGCAGCACGCTGGATGAGGTCATCGAACGCGCGGTATACATGGTTAAGCGGGCGCGTAATTACACTGATGACGTAGAGTTCTCCTGCGAAGATGCTGGCCGGACGCCTGTTGACGATCTGGCGCGCGTGGTGGAAGCCGCTATAAACGCCGGCGCGAGAACCATTAATATTCCCGATACCGTGGGCTATACCATGCCGTTTGAGTTCGCGGGAATCATTTCCGGCCTGTATGAACGTGTCCCCAATATCGACAAAGCCATCATCTCCGTTCATACCCACGACGATTTAGGGATAGCGGTAGGCAACTCGCTGGCGGCAGTACATGCGGGCGCGCGTCAGGTTGAAGGCGCGATGAACGGTATCGGAGAACGTGCCGGTAACTGCGCACTGGAAGAAGTGATCATGGCGATTAAAGTGCGCAAAGACATCATGAACGTACACACCAACATCAATCACCACGAAATCTGGCGCACCAGCCAGACCGTCAGCCAGATCTGTAACATGCCGATCCCGGCCAACAAAGCGATTGTCGGCAGCGGCGCTTTCGCCCACTCTTCCGGCATCCACCAGGATGGCGTCCTCAAGAACCGCGAAAACTATGAAATCATGACGCCAGAGTCCATCGGTCTGAACCAGATACAGCTGAACCTGACCTCCCGCTCTGGCCGTGCCGCCGTGAAACATCGCATGGAAGAGATGGGTTACAAGGACACAGACTACAACATGGACCACCTGTACGACGCGTTCCTGAAGCTGGCGGACAAAAAAGGCCAGGTGTTCGACTATGACCTGGAAGCGCTGGCGTTTATTAATAAACAGCAAGAAGAACCAGAGCATTTCCGTCTGGATTACTTCAGCGTGCAGTCCGGCTCCAGCGATATCGCCACCGCTTCCGTGAAGCTGGCCTGTGGTGAAGAGATCAAGGCCGAAGCGGCGAACGGCAACGGCCCGGTCGACGCCATCTATCAGGCGATTAACCGCATCACTGGCTACGACGTTGAGTTGGTTAAATACGACCTGAACGCCAAAGGCCAGGGCAAAGACGCGCTGGGTCAGGTCGATATCGTCGTGAACCATCATGGTCGCCGCTTCCACGGCGTCGGGCTGGCGACGGATATCGTCGAATCCTCCGCCAAAGCGATGGTGCACGTACTGAACAATATCTGGCGCGCCGCCGAAGTTGAAAAAGAATTGCAACGCAAAGCTCAAAATAAAGAGAACAACAAGGAAACCGTGTAATGTCGAAGAACTATCATATTGCCGTACTGCCGGGCGACGGTATCGGCCCGGAAGTCATGGCGCAAGCCCTGAAAGTTATGGATGCGGTACGCAGCCGTTTTGATATGCGTATCACCACCAGCCGCTATGACGTCGGCGGTATTGCTATCGACAATCATGGTCATCCACTGCCGAAAGCCACCGTTGAAGGGTGCGAGCAGGCGGATGCCATTCTGTTTGGCTCCGTCGGCGGCCCGAAATGGGAAAATTTGCCCCCGGAAAGCCAGCCAGAGCGCGGCGCCCTGCTGCCGCTGCGCAAACATTTCAAATTATTCAGTAACCTGCGTCCGGCGAAACTGTATCAGGGACTGGAAGCATTTTGCCCGTTGCGCGCCGATATCGCCGCTAACGGTTTCGATATCCTGTGCGTGCGCGAGCTGACCGGCGGGATCTATTTCGGACAGCCAAAAGGCCGTGAAGGCAGCGGTCAGTACGAAAAAGCCTTTGATACCGAAGTTTATCACCGCTTTGAGATCGAGCGCATTGCCCGTATCGCCTTTGAATCGGCGCGTAAACGCCGCCGTAAAGTCACCTCTATTGATAAAGCCAACGTACTGCAAAGCTCTATCCTGTGGCGTGAGATCGTCAACGATGTCGCGAAAACGTATCCCGATGTGGAACTCGCGCACATGTATATCGATAACGCCACCATGCAGTTGATTAAAGACCCGTCGCAGTTTGACGTACTGCTGTGCTCTAACCTGTTCGGCGACATTCTGTCCGACGAATGCGCCATGATCACCGGCTCAATGGGGATGTTGCCCTCCGCCAGCTTGAACGAGCAAGGATTTGGCCTGTATGAACCGGCTGGCGGCTCCGCGCCGGATATCGCCGGGAAAAATATCGCCAATCCAATTGCGCAGATCCTGTCGCTGGCGCTGCTGCTGCGCTACAGCCTGGATGCCAACGATGCGGCAACGGCCATTGAACAGGCGATCAATCGCGCATTAGAAGAGGGCGTTCGCACCGGCGATTTAGCCAGGGGCGCTGCCGCAGTCAGTACCGATGAGATGGGCGATATTATCGCCCGCTATGTCGCAGAAGGGGTGTAATCATGGCCAAAACGTTATACGAAAAATTATTTGATGCCCACGTGGTCTTTGAGGCGCCAAACGAAACGCCGCTGCTGTACATCGACCGCCACCTGGTGCATGAAGTCACCTCTCCGCAGGCGTTTGACGGTCTGCGCGCGCACCATCGTCCGGTACGTCAGCCAGGGAAAACCTTCGCCACGATGGATCACAACGTCTCGACGCAGACTAAAGACATTAATGCCTCCGGTGAAATGGCGCGTATCCAGATGCAGGAGCTGATTAAGAACTGTAACGAGTTCGGCGTCGAACTGTATGACCTGAATCACCCGTATCAGGGCATCGTCCATGTGATGGGGCCGGAACAGGGCGTCACCCTGCCGGGCATGACCATCGTCTGCGGCGACTCCCACACCGCCACCCACGGCGCGTTTGGCGCGCTGGCCTTCGGCATCGGCACTTCTGAGGTAGAACATGTACTGGCGACGCAAACCCTGAAACAGGGGCGCGCTAAAACCATGAAGATTGAAGTCACGGGCAACGCCGCGCCGGGCATTACCGCCAAAGACATCGTGCTGGCGATCATCGGTAAAACCGGCAGCGCCGGCGGCACCGGGCACGTGGTTGAATTTTGCGGCGACGCTATCCGCGCGCTGAGTATGGAAGGCCGCATGACGCTGTGCAATATGGCGATTGAGATGGGCGCCAAAGCCGGTCTGGTCGCCCCGGATGAAACCACTTTTAACTACGTAAAAGGGCGTTTGCACGCGCCGAAGGGCCGCGATTTTGACGAAGCCGTCGAGTACTGGAAAACGCTGAAAACCGATGACGGCGCGACCTTTGATACTGTCGTCACCCTGCGGGCAGAAGAAATCGCGCCGCAGGTGACCTGGGGCACTAATCCGGGCCAGGTGATTTCCGTCACCGACATCATCCCCGATCCCGCCTCCTTTAGCGATCCGGTTGAGCGCGCCAGCGCCGAAAAAGCGCTGGCTTATATGGGCTTACAGCCGGGCGTACCGTTAACGGACGTTGCTATCGATAAAGTCTTTATCGGCTCTTGTACCAATTCGCGCATTGAAGATTTGCGCGCGGCGGCGGAAGTCGCCAAAGGGCGCAAAGTCGCGCCTGGCGTACAGGCGCTGGTGGTGCCGGGTTCAGGTCCGGTGAAAGCGCAGGCGGAAGCGGAAGGTCTGGACAAGATCTTTATCGAAGCAGGATTTGAATGGCGCTTACCGGGCTGTTCCATGTGCCTGGCCATGAATAATGACCGCCTGAACCCGGGCGAGCGCTGCGCATCCACCAGCAACCGTAACTTTGAAGGCCGTCAGGGCCGCGGGGGTCGCACGCATTTAGTCAGCCCGGCGATGGCCGCCGCTGCCGCCGTTACCGGCCACTTCGCCGACATTCGCAGCATCAAATAAGGAAACTACCATGGCAGAGAAATTTACCCAGCATACCGGCCTGGTTGTCCCACTGGATGCCGCCAACGTCGATACCGATGCAATTATCCCTAAACAGTTTTTGCAGAAGGTTACGCGCACCGGTTTTGGCGCCCATCTGTTTAACGACTGGCGCTTCCTGGACGAAAAGGGCCAACAGCCAAATCCGGAATTCGTGTTGAACTTTCCGGAATATCAAGGCGCGTCGATTCTGTTGGCGCGAGAAAACTTTGGCTGCGGCTCGTCACGCGAGCACGCGCCGTGGGCGCTGACCGATTACGGCTTTAAAGTGGTGATCGCGCCAAGCTTCGCCGACATTTTCTACGGCAACAGCTTTAACAACCAACTGCTGCCGGTAACCCTGAGCGACGCACAGGTCGATGAGCTGTTTGCTCTGGTGAAAGCCAATCCGGGGATTCATTTTGAAGTGGATCTGGAAGCACAGGTGGTGAAAGCAGGCGATAAAACCTATAGCTTTAAAATCGACGACTTCCGCCGCCACTGCATGTTGAACGGTCTGGACAGCATTGGGCTGACGCTGCAGCACGAAGACGCGATTGCCGCCTACGAAAATAAACAACCGGCATTTATGCGGTAACCCTTGACGCCTTACCGGGCCTACAGGTTATGCAATATCACCAGGTTGCCACTATATCCTGTAGGCCTGATAAGCGTAGTACCATCAAACTTCGGGTTACTCATCAGTCGCTCATGCCGGGGATACTCCGGCATTTTTTATACGTCTTTTACTCGCCCGCTCACCCCCGCGTGACCACAGAAACCGCCGCATAAATCCCGTTGAGACGCCGTCCCATCGTCGTCATCCAGAAACAGCCGAAATAAAAAAAGCCAGCAGATATTATCTGCTGGCGGGTGATTTTAGGCTATCGCCTACACCAATACTCAGTCACACATGATGTCTGCAATTGGCTTCAATCGGTCGCCTCCCACTGCATCAGTTCCGCGAGCATTTTTAAGCGCTGCGGCGCGCTCAGGCAAGCCAGCCAGGACGTTTTTTCCGTCGCGGCAAAATATCTCAACCAGAACTGGCGCATAGTGACCTCTTCCTCTTGCTTCATCGAAAGATATTATTGGCCTAATATAGGGATAATAAAATTGCTGAGTTTTTCATCGGAGTTCCCCTTTTATGCCCTCAGGTCGCCTGCAACAACAATTTATCCGTCTCTGGCAATGTTGTGACGGTAAAACGCAAGACACCACGCTTAATGAGCTGGCGGATCTGCTGAACTGTTCGCGTCGCCATATGCGTACGCTGCTAAATACGATGCAGGCGCGCGGTTGGCTAACATGGGAAGCCGAAGTTGGACGCGGAAAGCGTTCGCGTCTGACGTTCCTGTATACCGGACTGGCGCTGCAACAGCAGCGGGCGGAAGACCTGCTGGAACAAGATCGAATCGATCAACTGGTACAACTGGTCGGCGATAAAAGCGCTGTCAGGCAAATGCTGATTTCCCATCTGGGACGCAGCTTCCGCCAGGGGCGGCATATTCTGCGGGTTCTTTACTATCGTCCGATGCACAATCTCCTGCCGGGAACCGCATTACGTCGCTCGGAAACCCATATTGCCCGGCAAATTTTCAGTTCGCTCACGCGGGTAAATGAGGAAAACGGGGAACTGGAAGCGGACATTGCCCACCACTGGCAGCAAATTTCCCCTTTACTGTGGCGCTTCTACCTGCGCCCTGGCATTCATTTTCATCATGGCCGCGAGCTGGAGATGGAAGATGTCATCGCCTCGCTGACGCGTATCAATACGCTTCCGCTTTACTCGCACATCACAAAGATAGACTCCCCTACCGCGTGGACGCTGGATATTCATCTTTCCCAGCCGGATCGCTGGTTGCCGTGGCTGCTGGGCCAGGTCCCGGCGATGATTTTGCCGCGGGAGTGGGAAACACTGGCTAATTTCGCCAGCCACCCTATCGGCACCGGGCCTTATGCCGTGCGGCGTAATACGCCGAACCAACTCAAGATACTCGCCTTTGATGACTACTTCGGCTATCGGGCGTTGATAGACGAAGTGAACGTCTGGGTACTGCCGGATATCAGTGAAGAACCGGCCTGCGGCTTGATGCTGGAAGGGCCGATACAAGGCGGTGAAAAAGCGATAGAAAGCCGACTGGAAGAGGGGTGCTATTACCTGCTATTCGACGCCAGAACGCCGCGCGGCGCGCATCCGCGGGTCAGAGAATGGGTAAGCCACGTCCTCTCCCCCACCAATTTACTCTATCATGCCGATGAACCGCTACAGCAGCTCTGGTTCCCGGCCTATGGGCTTTTACCGCGCTGGCATCACGCCCGTCCAGGCCCGGGCGAAAAACCCGCCGGGCTGGAAACCCTCACGCTGACCTTCTATCGCGAACACATTGAGCACCGGGTTATCGCCCGTATCATGAGCGCGCTTCTGGCTGAACATCAGGTGCATCTGCATATTCAGGAGATCGACTACGATCAATGGCACGCCGGCGACATCGAAAGCGATATCTGGCTCAATAGCGCTAACTTTACGCTGCCGCTGGATTTCTCGCTGTTCGCGCACCTGTGCGAAGTACCGCTCTTGCAGAACTGCATTCCGCGCGACTGGCAGGACGACGCCGCGCAGTGGCGCGCTGGCGAGATGAACCTGGCGAACTGGTGCCAGCAACTGCTGGTCAACAAAGCGATTGTGCCGTTGATCCACCACTGGCTGATTATCCAGGGACAGCGCAGTATGCGCGGGCTGCGCATGAATACCCTCGGCTGGTTTGATTTTAAATCGGCGTGGTTTGCGCCGCCAGATCCTTAACGCCAGCTCTTGATTGCTGCCCGGCAACAAAATCACTACACTAACGCCGAACTCAACGGGGTGCCGCGCTCATGCGCGCGCTGAGAAAATACCCGTCGAACCTGATCCGGATAATGCCGGCGAAGGGATTTGAGGTTACCTCTCAAGTCCTTTGCCACTCTTTCACTGAGGTGCAAAGTGTTAAAAAAATATCTTCCGCTTTTACTCCTGTGCGCGGCGCCTGCTTTCGCCAAACCCGTTCTCACCGTCTATACCTACGACTCGTTCGCCGCCGACTGGGGGCCAGGCCCGGCGGTGAAAAAAGCGTTTGAAGCCGATTGCAACTGCGAGCTGAAACTGGTGGCGCTGGAGGATGGCGTTTCGCTGCTCAACCGCCTGCGGATGGAGGGGAAGAACAGCAAAGCCGATGTGGTGTTGGGGCTGGACAACAATCTGCTGGAAGCGGCCACGCAAACTAAACTCTTTGCCAAAAGCGGCGTGGCGAATGAAGCGGTCAAGGTGCCCGGCGGCTGGAAAAACGACACATTTGTGCCGTTCGATTACGGCTATTTCGCCTTTGTCTACGATAAAAGCAAGCTGAAAAATCCGCCGAAAAGCCTGAAAGAACTGGTCGAGAGCGATCAAAAATGGCGGGTGATTTATCAGGACCCGCGTACCAGTACGCCAGGGCTGGGGCTGTTACTGTGGATGCGCAAAGTCTATGGCGATAACGCGCCGCAGGCCTGGCAAAAACTGGCGGCCAAAACGGTGACGGTGACGAAAGGCTGGAGCGAGGCCTACGGCTTATTTCTGAAAGGTGAAAGCGATTTGGTGCTCAGTTACACCACCTCTCCGGCGTATCACATTATTGAAGAGAAGAAGGACAATTACGCCGCCGCGAACTTCAGCGAAGGCCATTACTTACAGGTAGAAGTCGCGGCGCGTACCGTCGCCAGTAAGCAGCCGGAACTGGCGGAGAAATTCCTCAAATTTATGGTTTCTCCGGCGTTTCAGAACGCCATACCCACCGGCAACTGGATGTACCCGGTAGCGGACGTCGCCCTACCAGCAGGGTTTGAATCATTGGCAAAACCCGCCACAACGCTGGAATTCACGCCGCAACAAGTGGCAGCACAACGCCAGGCATGGATTAGCGAATGGCAACGCGCCGTCAGCCGTTAATTCCCGGCTGGCTGATTCCGGGGCTGTGCGCCGCCGCGCTGATGATAACCGTCTCGCTGGCGGCCTTTCTGGCGCTTTGGCTGAACGCGCCGTCGGGCGCGTGGTCGACAATCTGGCGGGATAGCTACCTGTGGCATGTGGTGCGCTTCTCATTCTGGCAGGCGTTTCTGTCCGCAGTGCTGTCTGTGGTCCCGGCGGTTTTTCTCGCCCGCGCGCTTTATCGACGCCGTTTTCCTGGACGTCTGGCGCTGCTGCGTCTGTGCGCCATGACGCTGATTCTGCCGGTACTGGTTGCCGTGTTCGGTATTCTTAGCGTGTATGGCCGTCAGGGCTGGCTGGCCTCGCTGTGGCAGATGCTGGGGCTTCAGTGGACATTCTCCCCCTACGGCTTGCAGGGCATTTTACTGGCGCACGTCTTTTTTAACCTGCCAATGGCGAGCCGTTTGTTGCTGCAATCTTTGGAAAGCATTCCCGGCGAGCAGCGCCAGCTCGCCGCCCAGCTCGGTATGCGCGGCTGGCATTTTTTCCGTTTTGTCGAATGGCCGTGGCTGCGCCGCCAAATTCCGCCCGTCGCGGCGCTGATTTTTATGCTCTGCTTCGCCAGTTTCGCAACGGTTCTGTCGCTCGGCGGCGGCCCGCAGGCCACCACTATCGAGCTGGCTATCTTTCAGGCGCTCAGTTATGACTACGATCCCGCCCGCGCGGCGATGCTGGCATTAATCCAGATGGTCTGCTGCCTGGCGCTGGTACTGCTAAGCCAACGGTTGAGCAAAGCGATTGCGCCGGGGATGACGCTGACGCAGGGCTGGCGCGATCCTGACGATCGTCTCCACAGCCGTCTGACTGACGCCTTATTAATCGTGCTGGCGCTGCTGCTGCTGCTTCCGCCGCTGGTCGCCGTGGTGGTCGATGGCGTCAACCGCAGCCTGCCGGAGGTGCTGGCGCAACCCATTCTGTGGCAGGCTGTCTGGACATCGCTACGCATTGCGCTGGCGGCGGGCGTTCTGTGTGTGGTGCTGACCATGATGCTGCTGTGGAGTAGCCGCGAGCTACGCCAACGCCAGCAACTATTCGCCGGACAAACGCTGGAACTCAGCGGGATGTTGATCCTCGCGATGCCGGGGATCGTGCTGGCGACAGGCTTCTTTTTACTGCTCAATAACAGCGTTGGCTTACCGGAATCCGCCGACGGCATCGTGATTTTCACCAATGCGCTGATGGCAATCCCCTACGCGCTAAAAGTCCTGGAAAACCCAATGCGCGATATTACCGCCCGTTATGGAATGCTGTGCCAGTCATTAGGAATTGAAGGCTGGTCGCGGTTAAAGGTCGTGGAACTGCGGGCGCTGAAACGTCCGCTGGCGCAGGCGCTGGCGTTTGCCTGCGTACTTTCTATCGGTGATTTTGGCGTCGTCGCGCTTTTCGGCAATGACAATTTCCGCACGCTGCCGTTTTATCTGTATCAGCAGATCGGCTCCTACCGCAGCCAGGACGGCGCGGTGACCGCGCTGATACTATTGCTGCTCTGCTTTACGTTATTTACCCTCATAGAGAAACTACCGGGCCGACATGCTAAAACTGATTGATATCACCTGGCTTTACCATCATTTGCCGATGCGTTTTACGCTGGCGGTAGAACGCGGCGAGCAGGTGGCGATTCTTGGCCCCAGCGGCGCGGGGAAAAGCACGTTGTTGAATTTAATTGCCGGTTTTCTTGCGCCTGCCAGCGGTACGCTACTGATTGCCGGCGACGATCATACGCTTACGCCGCCCTCACGCCGTCCGGTCTCAATGCTGTTTCAGGAGAATAATTTATTCAGCCACCTGAATGTGCAGCAAAATATCGGTCTGGGGCTAAACCCTGGGTTAACGCTCAACGCCAGCCAGCGGGAAAAACGGGACGCTATCGCACATCAGATGGGCATTGAGAGTCTGATGACGCGTTTACCGGGCGAACTGTCCGGCGGCCAGCGTCAGCGGGTAGCGCTGGCGCGCTGCCTGGTACGTGAACAGCCGGTACTGCTGCTGGATGAACCGTTCTCCGCGCTCGATCCCGCGCTGCGCCAGGAGATGCTGACGTTGGTCAGCGATATCTGCCGCGAGCGACAGCTCACGCTGTTGATGGTCTCGCACAGCGTGGAAGATGCGGCGCGAATTGCGCCCCGGTCAATCGTCGTCGCCGACGGACGCATTGCGTGGCAAGGCAAAACAGACGAGCTACTAAGCGGTCAGGCCAGCGCCTCAGCGCTATTGGGCATCAAATCCCATATTTTGTAGGCCGGATAAGGCGAAGCTGCCATCCGGCAAAGGAATCGTTAGTAACCCACAACTTTGCGCAGAATATCGATATATACCGGCATCAGCGGGTGGCGAACCAGCACCACCAGCGCGACCACGCCGATCCCGAGCGTCAACGGCGCCAGATACAGCAAACGGCTGCGGGGGAAATACGCGGTTAAACGATCGACTGCCGCTTTGCCGCTGCGCCACAGCCGCCAGCATAGCCAGCCTCCGACCCACAGCAGCAACGCCGTCGCCAGCAGCAGCCATTTGAAATCTCCGCTCTGCATATCGGAAGGAATATCGATTGCCGCTCCCGCCAGAATGCCCGGCAGGAAATAAAACGGCGGCCACAGCAAACAGCCAATCAAGTTCGGCCCAATAAATTTCGCTACGGGAAGATCCAGCATCCCTGCCACCATCGGCACCAGCGGCCTCGTCGGACCGACAAAACGTCCGACCAGGATCGTGAACATACTGTGCTGATGCAGCGCGTGTTCGGTTTTATCCAGCAGCGACTTGTTCTTTTTCATAAAAGACCAGCGGTGTAGCGGCTTTTTAAAGCGCCACCCCAGCCAGAACGAAATCCAGTCGCCCATCAGACAGCCGATAATACCCACCAGCCAGGCATGCCAAAAATTGAGCTCGCCGCTGCCGATAAGCGCGCCCAGCCCCGCCATCAGTACCGTGCCGGGTAAAATCAACCCCACCAGCGCCAGCGATTCCAGGAAGGCGACCAGCAACACAGCGATAAGCGAATACAGAGTGGATTGGGTGATAAAGTGTTCCAGCAGTGCTTGCATAGTGTGTCCGTCAGCGTGATGAAGCAGGGATTCTGCTTACCCCGTCCCCCTTCGTCAAGCCGTCAATTATCCGAATAGTTACGGCTTATGACATCTTTGTGGACACATCATTCACTTTTTATTCACATCCGGCCCTGAACTCGCTAGGACTTGCCCCGGTGCATTTTTTAAATACCCGCGAAAAATAGAGCTGATCGTCAAATCCAACATTGCGCCCAACGGTCGCTATCGGCATTCGCGTGGTGCTAAGCAGGAGTTTCGCCTGGCTGATACGCTGATCTTCGCGCCAACTCAATACGCTAATGCCTAACTGCTGGCGGAACAGATGCGATAATCGGGAGGGCGACAGGCAGACATGCTGGGCGACGCTGGCGATGTCAAAATGGCTGTCCGCGAGATGGTCGCTGATATACTGGCAGGCATCGCGCACACGGCTATCCATCGGCGGATGCAACGACTCATTAATTACCGCCATACGTCTGAGCAACAGCTGCTCCAGCAGATTGATCGCCAGTAGCTCAGAATAGCGGCCTTCCCCTTGCCCGGCGCTGATGATCTGTCCGAACAGTTCGCTGAAATGCGGCTGGCGCGCCTCGTCCGGGCGGAAAAATCCTGTCTGGGCAAAGATTGTCGGCCAGGTCAGCCACTCCTGCCAGTAGGCGCGAGGCCGGAAATAAACCCACTGGTGATACCACTCGCTGGCGTCCGGATGCCGTCCATAGTGATGAATCTCGCCCGGCGGAAACAATAATATATCGCCAGGCCGACAGACAAACTGCTCGCCATTATTATTAATGACGCCCTCTCCGCGGATGGTCAGGTTAAGAATATATCCCTTCATGCCCAACGGACGATCGATAAAAAAATCCAGATATCCATTCGCTTCAATTGGCGTCAGTCCGGCGACCAGATGGGCATTAAATGAATATCCCGGCAATAGCGGATCATTTTGCGTTTCAGCCATGATTTCTCTACCCCCCGATGTTCAGAGAAGAAACAAATTGTCCATATTGACCAGGACGACAGTGCTTACGTCTCCGCAAGACCTTGCGCTTGATGAAAGCACGTATCAACCCCGCTTGTGAAAAGCGCTTTGTAACAAAAGCGTACAGTTCAGGCGATAAAATTAAGTAACAGAAGTGTCTATAACTATGGCTGGAATGTCCACATTGAATATTTGCACAGCGTCACACTTTGCAAAGCATTAGCATTTTTGTCCATAAGATTAGCGGATCCTGCCTGACGGTTTTTGCCGCGACTCTCTACTGTTTCTCCATACCTGTTTTTCTGGATGGAGTAAGACGATGGCAATTGCAATTGGCCTCGATTTTGGCAGTGATTCAGTGCGCGCTCTGGCAGTGGACTGCGCCACCGGCGACGAGATCGCCACCAGCGTAGAGTGGTATCCGCGCTGGCAAGAAGGCCGTTATTGCGACGGCCCGAACAACCAGTTCCGTCATCATCCGCGCGACTACATGGAGTCAATGGAGGCCGCGCTGAAAGCCGTTCTGGCACAATTAAGCGCCGCGCAACGCGCAAATGTCGTTGGCATTGGCGTTGACAGCACCGGCTCTACGCCAGCGCCGATTGACGCCGACGGTAACGTCCTGGCGCTGCGTCCGGAGTTCGCCGAGAACCCGAATGCGATGTTTGTGCTGTGGAAAGATCACACCGCCGTGGAAGAGGCCGACGAAATCACTCGTCTGTGCCATAAGCCAGGCAAGGTCGACTACTCCCGCTATATTGGCGGCATTTACTCCAGCGAATGGTTCTGGGCGAAGATTCTGCACGTCACCCGCCAGGATAGCACCGTCGCGCAGGCCGCCGTCTCGTGGATTGAACTGTGTGACTGGGTGCCGGCGCTGCTTTCCGGCACCACTCGCCCGCAAGATATCCGCCGTGGCCGCTGCAGCGCCGGGCACAAAACGCTGTGGCATGAAAGCTGGGGCGGTCTGCCGCCCGCGAGCTTTTTTGATGAACTCGATCCGTGCATTAACCGTCATCTTCGCTACCCGTTATTTAGCGAAACCTTCACCGCCGATCTGCCCGTGGGCACCCTGTGCGCCGAATGGGCGCAGCGCCTCGGCTTGCCGGAAAGCGTAGTGATTTCCGGCGGCGCGTTCGACTGCCACATGGGCGCGGTCGGCGCGGGCGCACAGTCCAATACGCTGGTAAAAGTCATCGGCACGTCTACCTGCGACATTCTGATTGCGGATAAACAGAGCGTCGGGGATCGCGCCGTGAAAGGCATTTGCGGTCAGGTTGACGGCAGCGTGGTGCCGAACTTTATCGGTCTGGAAGCGGGGCAATCCGCTTTCGGCGATATCTACGCCTGGTTTAGCCGCGTGTTGAGCTGGCCGCTGGAACAACTTGCCGCGCAGCACCCGGAACTGAAAACCCAGATTAAAGCCAGCCAAAAACAGCTACTGCCAGCGCTCACCGACGCCTGGGCGAAAAATCCGTCCCTGGATCACCTGCCGGTGGTGCTCGACTGGTTTAACGGTCGCCGCACGCCAAACGCTAATCAGCGTCTGAAAGGCGTCATTACCGATCTCAATCTCGCCACCGACGCGCCAGCGCTGTTTGGCGGTCTGGTCGCCTCGACCGCCTTCGGCGCGCGCGCCATTCAGGAGTGTTTTACCGATCAGGGTATCGCGGTCAATAACGTGATGGCGCTTGGCGGCATCGCCCGTAAAAATCAGGTCATTATGCAGGTCTGCTGCGACGTACTGAATCGTCCGTTGCAGATCGTCGCTTCCGACCAGTGTTGCGCATTAGGCGCCGCTATCTTTGCCGCCGTCGCTGCGAAAGTCCATGCCGACATTCCAGCCGCCCAGCAAAGCATGGCGAGCGCGGTAGAACGCACTCTGCGCCCCCACCCTGAACAGGCGCAACGCTTCGAACAGCTTTACCGCCGCTACCAGCAGTGGGCGCTAAGCGCAGAACAACATTATCTTCCGACTACCGCGCCGGCGCCAACGACCCCGGCCAATCAGGCAATCCTGACTCATTAAGGACACGACAATGACGATTTTTGATAATTATGAAGTATGGTTTGTGATTGGCAGCCAGCATTTGTATGGCACAGAAACCCTGCGTCAGGTCACCCAACATGCCGAGCATGTGGTCAACGCGCTGAATACCGAAGCCAAACTGCCATGTAAACTGGTATTAAAACCGCTGGGCACCTCGCCGGATGAGATTACCGCCATTTGTCGTGACGCCAATTATGACGATCGCTGCGCAGGGCTGGTGGTCTGGCTGCACACCTTCTCCCCGGCCAAAATGTGGATCAACGGGCTGAGTATTCTTAACAAACCACTACTGCAATTCCATACCCAATTTAACGCCGCCCTGCCGTGGGACAGCATCGATATGGACTTTATGAACCTGAACCAGACTGCGCACGGCGGCCGCGAGTTCGGTTTTATCGGCGCGCGGATGCGCCAGCAGCACGCGGTCGTCACTGGTCACTGGCAGGATAAAGAGGCCCATACGCGTATCGGCGCCTGGATGCGCCAGGCGGTCTCTAAACAGGATACCCGCCAGCTAAAAGTCTGCCGCTTCGGCGACAATATGCGTGAAGTCGCAGTGACTGACGGTGATAAAGTGGCCGCGCAAATCAAATTTGGCTTTTCGGTCAATACCTGGGCGGTCGGCGATCTGGTGCAGGTGGTGAATTCTATCGGCGACGGCGATATCAACGCTCTGATTGACGAGTATGAAAGCAGCTATACCCTGACGCCCGCCACCCAAATCCACGGCGATAAACGCCAGAACGTGCGAGAAGCGGCGCGTATTGAACTCGGTATGAAGCGTTTCCTGGAACAGGGCGGCTTTCACGCCTTTACGACGACATTTGAAGATTTGCACGGCCTGAAACAACTCCCGGGTCTGGCCGTACAGCGTCTGATGCAACAGGGCTACGGCTTTGCGGGCGAAGGCGACTGGAAAACCGCCGCTCTGCTTCGCATTATGAAAGTGATGTCAACCGGTCTGCAGGGCGGCACCTCATTTATGGAGGATTACACCTACCACTTCGAGAAAGGCAACGATCTGGTGCTCGGCTCGCACATGCTGGAGGTGTGTCCGTCCATCGCGGTGGAAGAGAAACCGATCCTCGACGTCCAGCACCTCGGGATTGGCGGCAAGGAAGATCCGGCGCGTTTGATTTTCAATACCCAAACCGGCCCGGCGATCGTCGCCAGCCTGATCGACCTCGGCGATCGTTATCGCCTGCTGGTCAACTGCATTGACACCGTAAAAACGCCGCACTCCCTGCCGAAACTGCCGGTAGCTAACGCGCTGTGGAAGGCGCAGCCGGATCTGCCGACCGCCTCCGAAGCGTGGATTCTGGCTGGCGGCGCGCACCATACCGTCTTCAGCCACGCGCTGGATCTGAACGATATGCGCCAGTTCGCAGAAATACACGATATCGAAATCGCGGTAATTGATAATGATACCCGTCTGCCGGCCTTTAAGGACGCGCTGCGCTGGAACGAGGTGTATTACGGGTTCAAACGTTAATTGGTGAAACGGATTGCCCGGCGGCACTGCATTTACCGGGCCTACGGTCCTGTAGGCCGAATAAGGCATTTGTGTCGCCATCCGGCACACCGTCGCTCGTAGGCCGGATAAGCGAAGCGCCATCCGGCAGGGAGAAAACAATGTTAGAAGATCTCAAACGCCAGGTACTGGAAGCTAATCTGGCGCTGCCAAAACACAACCTGGTCACCCTTACTTGGGGTAACGTCAGCGCCGTCGATCGCGAACGCGGCGTACTGGTGATTAAGCCGTCCGGCGTCGATTATAGCGTCATGACCGCTGACGATATGGTGGTGGTCAGCCTGGAGACCGGTGAAGTCGTTGAAGGTCATAAGAAACCGTCGTCCGATACGCCAACCCACCGTCTGTTGTACCAGGCATTTCCGACTATCGGCGGCATCGTACACACCCATTCGCGCCACGCGACTATCTGGGCGCAGGCGGGTCAGCCGATTCCGGCGACGGGCACCACCCACGCCGACTATTTCTACGGTACGATTCCCTGCACTCGCAAAATGACCGAGGCGGAAATTAATGGCGAGTATGAATGGGAAACGGGCAATGTCATTGTTGAAGCCTTTGAAAAACAAGGCATTGACGCCGCTCAAATGCCCGGCGTGCTTGTCCATTCGCACGGCCCGTTTGCCTGGGGTAAAAATGCCGAGGATGCAGTGCATAACGCCATCGTGCTGGAAGAAGTGGCCTATATGGGGATCTTCTGCCGCCAGCTTGCGCCGCAGTTGCCCGACATGCAGCAATCCCTGCTGGATAAACACTATCTACGCAAACACGGCGCAAAAGCCTATTACGGGCAGTAATGCCTCTAAAAACGCGTCCCATTGGGGGCGCGTTGATGAATCTGGTCGGTGATATATTCAGCAAATGCGCTTTGATAGACGTAATGATCAGAACTCACATATTCAATAATATTATCATAATATCCCTGCAACACTTTTCCTTCCAGCGCATGGAAGAAAATATAATCTTCGATTGTTGACTGCCAGCGTTGCCCATTTAACAGATAGTTAATAATGGTATCCCGATGTCCGTTTTTTCTGTCGTGTCCTTGCCAGTGAAAAAAAGCATTGCCGTTTTCAATAATCTCGGTACGCCAAATCTGTTCTGTCCATGTTTTATACTCAAAAAATCGACTCACGGTTTTTATGGAAGGGTTAGCGCATTGAGTATTGACGAAAAGATAACGGTCGCTCCCTACCAGACGCGCCTGCATACTCACATTCATAAAAGATCATTCCCGAATACCACAAATTTTGATAAAAACACCCGCACCCGAAAGTCAAAATAAAATTATATTCTAAAATAAAAATTAAATTATGCAGAGAGTTCCCGACGAATTCGCACTGTAATCCATTTTTATTTAACCATAGCGGCCAATTGGAACATTATATTTCTACCTGACGGTGCGGATGTTCCAAATGAAATTGTTACACTTTTCATTAATTAAAACAAACAAAAAATATCGCTTTTTTGTTAATCCGAGAAATAAGTAACAGATTCGAACAAGCGCCTTTCTGAAAAATACTGAATGTATGAAAACAGACTTGACACAAAACAGCTAATACATGGGTAAAAATGGTAAATAAACATGATTCAAAATTAGCAGTTATAGGATAATTATATCTGCTGTATATACCGGCATCATTATATTGATAAATATACGTCAGCAAAAATATCTGACGCTAAAAGCCATTTTATCGTTAAAATATCCATTACACCCGTCACGGGGAACGAACTCATTCATGAAATATCGCTACATCATCAGAATCGCGGCAGGCATAATTCTCATTATGGCTACGGTGTTTATCCATAATGCCATCGCTATTTATCAGTTCAGTCAGCAAAACCAGACGCGCGTAGCTGACTGCGCGATTGTCGCAGGAGCAGGCGTTAGCGGAAAAACGCCTTCTCCCGTTTTTCAGGCCAGACTGGATCATGCCATCTGGCTTTACCAACAACACATTGTCCGCGCGTTGGTATTAACCGGCGGCTACGGCGCTGGCGCAACGGTTTCCGACGCGGCGATAGCCCGTCAATACGTTCTGGAAAAAGGCATTCCGGCTAAGGCGATTTTTATTGAAGAGCGCTCTACCGTGACGCGCGAAAATATTCGTTACGCAAAACAGATACTGCGACAACAACAATGGCGCACAGCGTTACTGGTCAGCGATCCGCTGCATATGCTGCGTCTGAAAACTATCGCTCAGGATAATGGTATCGATAGCCGCTCATCACCCACGCGATCCACCCGCTATAAATCCTGGTGGGCGCAAACCCGCTTCTTACTGCGAGAAACTTTTTATTACAGCGGATATCGGCTTTTACGTTATATGCCTGTACAAAATAACAGTATTACCCCCTAAAACAGGTTATAATTAGCGTGAATTTTTTAGACAGGTAATCATCGTGGCGCAGGCAGGTTTCATTTTAACCCGGCACTGGCGGGATACGCCGCAAGGGACGGAGGTCTCTTTCTGGCTGGCGACAGACAACGGCCCTGTGCAGGCGACGCTGGCGCCGCAAGAGTCCGTGGCGTTTATTCCGACCAGCCAGACCTCCCGCGCCGCCTCGCTGCTACAGGCGGAAAAAGACTATCGCCTGACGCCGCTCCAGCTGCGAGACTTTCATCGTCAGCCGGTATCCGGTCTGTATTGCCGCACTCACCGCCAGCTTATGCGGATGGAGAAACTGCTGCGCGAAAACGGCGTCACCGTTTATGAAGCGGATGTACGCCCGCCGGAACGTTACCTGATGGAGCGTTTTATTACGTCGCCCGTTTGGGTAGACGGCGAGATGCGCAACGGCGTTATCCGCAATGCGCGTCTTAAACCCCACCCCGACTATCGACCGCCGCTAAAATGGGTCTCGCTGGATATCGAAACCACGCGACACGGCGAACTGTATTGCATTGGTCTGGAAGGCTGCGGCCAGCGTACCGTTTATATGCTGGGCCCGGCGAATGGCGATGACCGCCAACTGGACTTCGAGCTTGTGTATGTCGCCAGCCGCCCGCAGCTGCTGGAAAAACTCAACGCCTGGTTTGCCGAACATGATCCTGACGTCATCATCGGCTGGAACGTAGTGCAGTTCGACCTGCGTATGCTGCAAAAACATGCCGAACGCTACCGTATCCCTTTACGGCTGGGGCGAGACAATAGCGAACTGGAGTGGCGCGAACATGGCTTCAAAAACGGCGTTTTTTTCGCCCAGGCCAGAGGGCGAGTCATTATCGATGGTATCGACGCGCTTAAATCCGCGTTCTGGAATTTTTCGTCTTTTTCGCTGGAAGCCGTCTCGCAGGAACTGCTCGGCGAAGGAAAATCCATTGATAACCCCTGGGATCGTATGGATGAGATCGATCGCCGCTTTGCCCAGGATAAACCCGCCCTCGCCACCTACAACCTGAAAGACTGTGAGCTGGTCACGCGCATTTTCCATAAAACCGAGATCATGCCGTTTTTGCTGGAACGCGCGACGATCAACGGCCTGCCGGTCGATCGCCACGGCGGTTCGGTCGCCGCATTCGGGCATCTTTACTTTCCGCGAATGCACCGCGCCGGCTATGTCGCACCCAATCTCGGCGAAGTGCCGCCGCTGGCAAGTCCCGGCGGCTACGTAATGGATTCACAACCCGGATTATACGATTCAGTACTGGTGCTGGATTATAAAAGCCTGTACCCGTCGATTATCCGCACGTTTTTGATTGATCCCGTCGGGCTGGTCGAAGGTATGGCGCAGCCGGATCCGGAACACAGTACCGAAGGTTTCCTTGACGCCTGGTTTTCACGAGAAAAGCACTGCCTGCCGGAAATTGTTAGCCAAATCTGGCACGGGCGCGATGAAGCCAAACGTCAGGGCAATAAACCGCTCTCGCAGGCGCTTAAAATCATTATGAACGCCTTTTATGGCGTACTCGGCACCACGGCCTGTCGCTTTTTCGATCCCCGTCTGGCGTCGTCAATCACCATGCGCGGTCATGCGATTATGCGCCAGACCAAAGCGCTGATTGAGGCGCAGGGTTATGACGTGATTTATGGCGATACCGATTCCACTTTCGTCTGGCTCCGGCGCGCGCATTCAGAAGCCGATGCGGCGGAAATCGGGCACAGGCTGGTGCGTCACGTGAACGAATGGTGGGCGCAGACGTTACAACAGCAAAATTTGACCAGTGCGCTGGAGCTGGAGTTTGAAACCCACTTTTGTCGCTTTCTGATGCCGACCATCCGCGGCGCGGATACTGGCAGTAAAAAACGCTACGCGGGCCTGATTCAGGAAGGCGACAGCCAGCGTATGGTATTTAAAGGTCTGGAAACGGTGCGGACCGACTGGACGCCGCTGGCGCAGCGCTTTCAACAGGAGCTGTATCTGCGTGTTTTTCGCAATGAACCTTACCAAGACTATGTGCGTGAGACTATCGATAAACTGATGGCGGGCGAACTGGACGCACAGCTGGTTTATCGTAAGCGTCTGCGTCGCCCTTTACATGAGTACCAACGTAACGTTCCGCCGCACGTTCGCGCCGCCCGGCTGGCGGATGAACAAAACCTGAAGCAGGGTCGTCCGGCGCAGTATCAGAATCGCGGCGCCATAAAATATGTCTGGACTGTTAACGGCCCCGAGCCCGTGGATTACCAGCAGTCGCCGCTGGATTACGAACACTATCTTACCCGCCAGCTACAACCCGTGGCGGAAGGAATTCTTCCCTTCGTTGAAGATAATTTTGCTACACTACTGACCGGGCAACTGGGGCTATTTTGACGCGTGACGAAAGCGCCGCCTTCCAGTACCATAGCGCCCTTTCCATTCCTGGACCTAATTAACGCCACTACCACATTAGCCTGGTAGCGGGGTCGTATACTCGCAATTATCCAGTGCTGTCGCCTGGGAATGGCGAGTAATGCCTGCAATTAAAGATATAGAGCCGAACACATATGCCTTTTACACTTGGTCAACGCTGGATCAGCGATACAGAAAGCGAGCTGGGACTTGGAACCGTTGTTGCGATGGATGCGCGAACCGTCACCTTACTTTTCCCGTCCACGGGGGAAAACCGCCTGTATGCGCGCAGTGATTCTCCCGTGACCCGCGTCATGTTCAACCCTGGCGATACGATTACAAGCCATGAAGGCTGGCAGCTACATATCGATGAAGTAAAAGAAGAAAATGGCCTGCTTGTTTATGTCGGCACCCGCCTGGATACCGAAGAGACCAATGTGACGTTGCGCGAGGTCCTGCTCGACAGCAAGTTGGTTTTCAGTAAGCCCCAGGATCGTCTGTTCGCCGGTCAAATCGATCGAATGGATCGGTTCGCGCTGCGCTATCGCGCCCGTAAATTTCAGAGCGAGCAGTACCGGATGCCATACAGCGGCCTGCGCGGTCAGCGGACCAACCTGATCCCGCATCAGCTTAATATCGCTCATGATGTGGGTCGTCGCCACGCGCCGCGCGTACTGCTGGCGGATGAAGTGGGCTTAGGTAAAACCATTGAAGCCGGGATGATTCTGCATCAACAGTTATTATCCGGCGCGGCGGAACGCGTATTGATCATCGTGCCGGAAACCCTGCAACACCAGTGGCTGGTAGAAATGCTGCGCCGTTTCAACCTGCGCTTCGCGCTGTTCGATGACGAACGCTATACCGAAGCGCAGCACGACGCGTATAACCCGTTTGAAACCGAACAACTGGTGATCTGCTCGCTGGATTTCGCCCGCCGTAATAAGCAGCGTCTGGAACATTTGTGCGACGCCGAGTGGGATCTGCTGGTGGTCGACGAAGCGCATCATCTGGTGTGGAGTACCGATGCGCCGAGCCGTGAATATATGGCCATCGAACAGTTAGCTGAACGCGTACCGGGCGTGCTGCTGCTGACCGCCACGCCAGAACAGCTGGGGATGGAAAGCCATTTCGCCCGTCTGCGCCTGCTGGATCCGAACCGTTTCCACGATTTCGAACAGTTTGTCGAAGAACAGAAAAACTACCGTCCTGTCGCCGATGCGGTGGCCATGCTGCTGGCGGGCAATAAACTCAGCAACGACGAACTGAACAGGCTGGGCGATCTGATCGGCGAACAGGATATTGAACCGCTGTTGCAGGCCGCTAATAGCGATCGCGACGACGCGCAGGCCGCCCGTGATGAGCTGGTGTCGATGCTGATGGATCGCCACGGCACCAGCCGCGTTCTGTTCCGCAACACCCGTAACGGCGTCAAGGGGTTCCCGAAACGTGAACTACATACGGTAAAACTGCCGCTGCCGACCCAGTATCAGACCGCCATTAAGGTCTCCGGCATTATGGGCGCGCGTAAAAGCGCGGAAGATCGCGCCCGCGATATGCTCTATCCGGAACAAATTTATCAGGAGTTCGAAGGCGATACCGGCACCTGGTGGAACTTCGACCCGCGCGTTGAGTGGCTGATGGGCTATCTGACCAGCCATCGTTCGCAAAAAGTGCTGGTGATCTGCGCCAAGGCGACCACCGCGTTACAGCTGGAGCAGGTGCTGCGCGAACGCGAAGGCATCCGCGCCGCCGTGTTCCATGAGGGCATGTCGATTATCGAACGCGACCGCGCCGCCGCCTGGTTCGCCGAAGAAGATACCGGCGCGCAGGTGCTGTTATGTTCCGAAATCGGCTCCGAAGGACGTAACTTCCAGTTTGCCAGCAATCTGGTGATGTTCGACTTGCCGTTTAACCCGGATCTGCTGGAACAGCGTATTGGTCGTCTGGATCGTATCGGCCAGGCGCATGATATCCAGATCCACGTCCCGTACCTGGAAAAAACCGCCCAGTCGGTGCTGGTTCGCTGGTATCACGAAGGGCTGGACGCCTTTGAGCACACCTGCCCGACCGGTCGCGCGATTTATGATTCAGCCTACGCCAGTTTGATTAACTATCTGGCCGCGCCTGAAGAAACCGACGGGTTTGACGATCTGATCAAATCCTGCCGCGAGCAACATGAAGCGCTAAAAGCCCAGTTAGAACAGGGCCGCGACCGCCTGCTGGAGATCCACTCCAACGGCGGAGAAAAAGCCCAACAGCTTGCACAAAGCATTGAAGAACAGGACGACGACACCAACCTGATCGCGTTCGCCATGAACCTGTTCGATATCGTCGGCATTAACCAGGACGATCGCGGCGACAACCTGATCGTGTTGACGCCGTCCGATCACATGTTGGTGCCGGATTTCCCCGGCCTGCCGGAAGACGGCTGTACTATCACGTTTGAACGTGACGTAGCCCTGTCTCGCGAAGATGCGCAGTTTATTACCTGGGAACATCCGCTCATCCGTAACGGACTGGATCTGATCCTCTCCGGCGATACCGGCAGCAGCACCATTTCGCTGTTGAAAAATAAAGCGCTGCCCGTCGGCACGCTGCTGGTCGAACTGGTTTACGTCGTGGAAGCGCAGGCGCCGAAACAGCTACAACTGAACCGCTTCCTGCCGCCGACGCCGGTACGTATGCTGTTAGATAAAAACGGCAACAATCTGGCCGCCCAGGTCGAGTTTGAAACCTTCAACCGTCAGCTCAGCGCCGTGAATCGCCACACCGGCAGCAAACTGGTTAACGCCGTGCAACAGGACGTCCACGCCATTTTGCAACTGGGCGAGACGCAGATTGAACAGTCCGCCAGAGCGCTGATTGATAACGCGCGTCGCGAGGCGGATGAAAAACTGTCCGGGGAACTGTCGCGTCTGGAAGCGCTGCGCGCCGTCAACCCGAACATTCGCGACGACGAACTTGCCGCTATCGACAGCAACCGTCAGCAGGTGCTGGAAAGCCTGAATCAGGCAGGCTGGCGTCTGGACGCGCTGCGTCTTATCGTCGTCACGCACCAATAACGGAGCCGTACATGGGGATGGAAAACTACAATCCGCCGCAGGAACCCTGGCTGGTTATCCTGTATCAGGATGAGCACATTATGGTGGTCAATAAGCCCAGCGGCCTGTTGTCCGTGCCGGGGCGTCTGGAAGCGCACAAAGACAGCATTATGACGCGTATCCAGCGCGACTACCCGCAGGCAGAATCGGTGCATCGTCTGGATATGGCCACCAGCGGCGTGATTGTAGTGGCGCTGACCAAAGCCGCGGAGCGGGAGCTAAAACGCCAGTTCCGCGAACGTGAGCCGAAAAAGCAGTATGTGGCGCGCGTATGGGGGCATCCCTCCCCGGCGGAAGGACTGGTTGACTTACCGCTCATCTGCGACTGGCCGAACCGGCCAAAGCAGAAAGTGTGTTATGAAACCGGCAAACCGGCGCAAACGGAATATAACGTGGTGGAGTTTGCGGCGGATAATACCGCCCGCGTGGTGCTCAAGCCGATCACCGGACGTTCGCATCAGCTTCGTGTGCATATGCTGGCGTTAGGCCACCCGATTTTAGGCGATCGGTTTTACGCCTCGCCGGAAGCGTTGTCGCTAGCGCCGCGTTTGCAGTTACACGCCGAAATGCTGACCATTACCCACCCCGCTTACGGTAACAGCATGACGTTTAAAGTCCCGGCAGATTTTTAAATTCTGAGCCAATTTATGCCGGAGCGCTTCGCTTGCCCGGCCTACATTCATTAACGTAGGCCGGATAAGGCGCTAGTCGCATCCGGCAATTCAATCACTTGAAGCCTTTCTGTTCTTTGATTAGCTCATACGCTTTCTGAATTTCCTGCGCTTTTTGCTTCGCCATTTCCATCATTTCCGGCGGCAAACCTTTCGCGACCAGTTTGTCCGGATGATGCTCGCTCATCAGTTTGCGATAAGCGCGTTTAATGGTGGTTGCATCGTCGGTGGTTTTAACCCCCAGCACATTACAGGCATCTTCCAGCGTCGGGCCGCGCTGCGCCTGCTGCCAGCCGCCGCCGGACTGTTGATGATAACCGCCGCCAAACTGCGCGCCGCCCTGCATCATGCGCAGAAACTGATCGAACTGTACGCGGGAAATACCTAGCTCTTCCGCAATCACATACAGCACTTCCCGCTCATTAGGGTGTAGCGAGCCATCGGCAAACGCCGCCTGGATCTGAATTTCCAGAAACATCCGGATCAGATCAAAACGCCCGAAGCAGACGCTACGAAACTGCCGCATCTTTTCACGTAATGGGTAATTATCCGCTTTTCCGACCCGAAAGGCGTTCTGCGCGGCTGTACGTGAATCGCCGTGTAAATTCATACGATCCATCAACTGACTGGCGATATGAATATCCGCCTCCGTCACCCGTCCTTTTGATTTGGTTAAGTGGCCCATCACCTCAAAGGTGGTGGCAAAAAACAGCGCCTGCCGTTCCCTCTGGTTGGCAAACCACGCCATTTTTCGGCTGCGGGCTTTGTCGAACATATGGCCCACCAGCAGACCCAGGACCACGCCCCAAAAGCCGCCGCCCATCATCAGGGCTACGGCGACGCCAATTATCTTTCCCCAGTACTGCATAGACTCCCCAAAACGTTACGCTATCGGTGAGGCTATCTCCCACAAAATAAGGTGCTTTTCTGCGAATGAAGGCTACGGTCAATTGTGGGACATCGCCTATAATTTGCATTATCATACCTGTCATTCAATGCCGTGCCTAACACCACAGACGCTAAACGGCAGGATTAACACTGGCGCAGCGAAGATGAGTAAGTTAGGCTGTGACCGTTTGTCACGCGCAACGCTACCGATGATGGAACAATAAATACAACGTATGAAAAAACGTATTCCCACTCTTCTGGCCACCATGATCGCCAGCGCCCTTTATAGTCATCAGGGGCTGGCAGCCGATCTCGCCTCACAGTGTATGTTGGGCGTGCCGAGCTACGATCGTCCTCTGGTAAAAGGCGATACCAACGATCTGCCGGTTACTATCAATGCCGATAACGCTAAAGGTAACTACCCGGACGATGCCGTTTTTACCGGCAACGTGGACATTATGCAGGGGAATAGCCGCCTGCAAGCGGATGAAGTGCAGCTTCATCAGAAGCAGGCGGAAGGTCAGCCGGAACCTGTACGCACCGTCGATGCGCTGGGTAATGTGCATTATGATGACAATCAGGTCATCCTTAAAGGGCCGAAGGGCTGGGCGAACCTGAACACCAAAGACACGAACGTCTGGGAAGGCGATTACCAGATGGTGGGCCGTCAGGGGCGCGGTAAAGCCGATCTCATGAAGCAGCGCGGCGAAAACCGTTATACCATTCTGGAAAACGGCAGCTTTACCTCCTGTCTGCCTGGCTCCGATACCTGGAGCGTGGTGGGGAGTGAAGTCATCCATGACCGTGAAGAACAGGTTGCGGAGATCTGGAACGCCCGGTTTAAAGTAGGTCCGGTTCCGATCTTTTATAGCCCCTATTTACAGCTACCCGTCGGTGACAAACGTCGCTCAGGTTTCCTGATCCCGAACGCGAAATACACGACCAAGAACTATTTCGAGTTCTACTTACCGTATTACTGGAACATCGCGCCCAATATGGACGCCACCATCACCCCGCACTATATGCACCGCCGCGGCAATATTATGTGGGAGAACGAATTCCGTTATCTCACGCAGGCAGGCGAGGGAGTGATGGAATTAGATTATCTGCCTTCTGATAAAGTCTACGAGGACGATCACCCCAAAGAGGGCGATAAGCACCGCTGGTTATTCTACTGGCAGCACTCAGGCGTGATGGATCAGGTGTGGCGTTTTAACGTCGATTACACCAAAGTCAGCGACTCCAGCTACTTTAATGATTTCGACAGTAAGTACGGTTCCAGTACCGACGGCTACGCAACGCAGAAATTCAGCGTCGGCTACGCCGTACAAAACTTTGACGCTACGGTGTCGACCAAACAATTCCAGGTCTTTAACGATCAAAACACCAGCAGCTACTCTGCGGAGCCGCAGTTAGACGTTAACTACTACCATAACGATCTCGGGCCGTTTGATACCCGGATTTACGGCCAGGCGGTACATTTCGTCAACACCAAAGACAATATGCCGGAAGCGACCCGCGTCCACCTGGAGCCAACCATCAATTTGCCGCTCTCCAACCGCTGGGGCAGCCTGAACACCGAAGCGAAGCTGATGGCGACGCACTATCAGCAAACGAATCTGGACAGCTATAACAGCGATCCAAACAATAAAAATAAGCTGGAAGATTCGGTTAACCGCGTCATGCCGCAGTTTAAAGTCGACGGTAAGCTCATCTTCGAACGCGATATGGCGATGCTGGCGCCGGGGTATACCCAGACGCTGGAACCACGCGTGCAGTACCTGTATGTGCCGTACCGCGACCAGAGCGGCATCTATAACTACGATTCTTCTTTGCTGCAATCCGACTATAACGGCCTGTTCCGCGACCGCACTTATGGCGGTCTCGACCGTATTGCTTCCGCCAACCAGGTCACGACCGGCGTCACAACACGCATTTATGATGATGCCGCCGTTGAACGTTTTAACGTTTCTGTTGGTCAAATCTACTATTTCACGGAGTCTCGCACCGGCGATGACAACATTAAATGGGAGAATGACGACAAAACCGGTTCGCTGGTTTGGGCAGGCGACACTTACTGGCGTATTTCAGAACGCTGGGGGCTGCGTAGCGGAGTGCAGTACGATACCCGTCTGGATAGCGTCGCTACCAGCAGCAGCAGCCTCGAATACCGTCGGGATCAGGATCGTCTGGTACAGTTGAACTACCGCTATGCCAGCCCGGAATATATTCAGGCTACGTTGCCTTCGTATTATTCCACGGCAGAGCAGTATAAAAACGGCATCAACCAGGTGGGCGCGGTGGCAAGTTGGCCGATTGCCGATCGCTGGTCGATTGTCGGCGCGTACTACTTCGATACCAATTCGAGCAAACCTGCAGACCAGATGCTCGGCTTGCAGTACAACTCTTGCTGCTATGCGATCCGCGTCGGATACGAACGTAAGCTGAACGGTTGGGATAACGATAAACAACACGCGATTTATGATAACGCGATTGGCTTCAACATTGAGCTGCGCGGTTTGAGCTCTAACTACGGCCTCGGCACGCAAGAAATGTTGCGTTCGAACATTCTGCCGTACCAAAGCTCTATGTAATCTGATTGATTTACAACGTAATCCGCATTGCGGTTAATTGAAATGGAAAAAGTATGAAGAACTGGAAAACGCTGCTTCTCGGTATCGCCATGATCGCGAATACCAGTTTCGCTGCCCCCCAGGTAGTCGATAAAGTCGCAGCCGTCGTCAATAATGGCGTCGTGCTGGAAAGCGACGTTGATGGCTTAATGCAATCAGTCAAACTCAACGCGGGTCAGGCAGGTCAGCAGCTTCCGGACGACGCCACGCTGCGTCACCAGATCCTGGAACGTTTGATTATGGATCAAATTATCCTGCAGATGGGTCAGAAGATGGGGGTGAAGATTACGGATGAGCAGTTGGATCAGGCCATCGCCAACATCGCCAAACAAAACAATATGACGATGGATCAGATGCGCAGCCGTCTGGCTTACGATGGGCTGAACTATTCAACCTACCGTAACCAGATTCGTAAAGAGATGATTATCTCTGAAGTGCGCAACAACGAGGTTCGTCGCCGTATCACCGTTTTGCCGCAAGAAGTTGACGCGCTGGCAAAACAGATTGGCACCCAAAACGACGCCAGCACCGAGCTGAACCTGAGCCATATCCTGATTGCTCTGCCGGAAAACCCAACCTCCGAGCAGGTTAACGACGCGCAGCGCCAGGCGGAAAGCATTGTTGAAGAAGCGCGTAACGGCGCAGATTTCGGCAAACTGGCGATTACCTACTCTGCCGACCAGCAGGCGCTAAAAGGCGGTCAGATGGGCTGGGGCCGTATCCAGGAGCTGCCGGGGATTTTCGCCCAGGCGCTGAGCACCGCGAAGAAAGGCGACATTGTCGGCCCGATTCGCTCCGGCGTCGGCTTCCACATTCTGAAAGTAAACGACCTGCGCGGTCAGAGCCAGAGTATCTCCGTGACCGAAGTTCACGCTCGTCACATTCTGCTTAAGCCGTCGCCTATCATGAACGATCAGCAGGCACGCCTGAAGCTGGAAGAAATCGCGGCTGACATTAAGAGTGGTAAAACCACCTTTGCCGCTGCGGCGAAAGAGTACTCTCAGGACCCGGGCTCCGCTAACCAGGGCGGTGATTTGGGTTGGGCTACGCCAGATATTTTCGATCCGGCGTTCCGCGACGCGCTGACGAAGCTGCATAAAGGCCAAATAAGCGCGCCGGTACACTCCTCTTTCGGCTGGCATCTGATCGAATTGCTGGATACGCGTAAGGTAGACAAAACCGATGCGGCGCAGAAAGATCGCGCTTATCGTATGCTGATGAACCGTAAGTTCTCAGAAGAAGCGGCGACCTGGATGCAAGAACAGCGCGCCAGCGCTTACGTTAAGATTTTGAGTAACTAATGAGCAGTGCGCAACGCGTTGTTATCACTCCCGGCGAACCCGCCGGGATTGGCCCCGATCTTGTCGTCCAACTGGCGCAACGCGCGTGGCCGATTGAACTGGTCGTCTGTGCGGACGGCGCGCTCCTGACGGAGCGGGCCGCCATGCTCGGCCTGCCCCTCTCGCTTCTCCCTTACTCGCCTGATGTCCCCGCTGCGCCGCAGCCCGCGGGAACGCTGACCCTATTGCCGGTCTCGCTGCGCGCGCCTGCCCTCCCCGGTCAGTTGACGGTAGAAAATGGCCCCTACGTGGTAGAGACGCTGGCGCGAGCGTGTGATGGCTGTCTGAACGGTGAATTTGCCGCGCTGATCACAGGCCCCGTGCACAAAGGCGTTATTAACGACGCAGGCATTCCGTTTACCGGTCATACCGAGTTTTTCGAAGAGCGTTCGCAGGCGAAAAAAGTCGTGATGATGCTGGCAACCGAAGAACTTCGCGTGGCGCTGGCGACCACGCATCTGCCGCTACGGGCGATTGCAGACGCCATCACCCCTGGGCTTTTGCACGAAGTGATTGCTATTTTGCATCACGATTTGCGGACCAAATTTGGTATTGCCGAACCGCGCATTCTTGTCTGTGGCCTGAATCCGCACGCAGGCGAAGGCGGTCATATGGGCACGGAAGAGATAGACACCATCATTCCGGTGCTCGACGAGCTGCGGGCGCAGGGGATGAAACTCAACGGGCCGCTACCTGCTGATACGCTGTTTCAGCCCAAATATCTCGATAATGCCGACGCGGTGCTGGCAATGTACCACGATCAGGGCCTGCCCGTGCTAAAATACCAAGGATTCGGTCGGGGAGTGAATATTACGCTCGGCCTACCTTTTATTCGAACCTCCGTTGACCACGGCACCGCGCTTGAACTGGCAGGCCGTGGAAAAGCGGATGTCGGCAGTTTTATTACGGCGCTTAATCTCGCCATCAAAATGATTGTTAATACCCAATGAATAATCGAGTCCATCAGGGCCATTTAGCCCGTAAACGCTTCGGGCAAAACTTTCTCAACGATCGGTTTGTGATCGACAGTATTGTTTCTGCTATTAATCCGCAAAAAGGCCAGGCGATGGTTGAAATCGGCCCCGGTCTGGCGGCGCTGACGGAGCCGGTCGGCGAACGACTGGATAAGCTCACGGTCATTGAACTTGACCGCGATCTGGCGGCGCGTTTGCAAACCCATCCGTTCTTAGGGCCGAAGCTGACTATTTATCAGCAGGACGCCATGACCATGAACTTTGGCGAACTGTCTGCGCAGTTGGGCCAACCGCTGCGTGTGTTCGGCAATCTGCCCTATAATATATCCACCCCGCTGATGTTCCATCTCTTTAGCTATACTGATGCCATTGCCGACATGCACTTTATGTTGCAAAAAGAAGTGGTAAATCGTTTGGTTGCAGGGCCGAACAGCAAAGCGTATGGTCGTTTAAGCGTGATGGCGCAATATTACTGTCAGGTGATCCCGGTGCTTGAAGTGCCGCCATCCGCCTTCACGCCGCCACCCAAAGTGGACTCCGCCGTGGTGCGTCTGGTTCCACACGCAACAATGCCTTACCCGGTTAAAGATATTCGCGTGTTGAGCCGTATTACCACCGAGGCCTTTAACCAGCGCCGTAAAACGATCCGTAATAGTCTCGGCAATCTTTTTAGCGTTGAGACGTTGACGGAAATGGGTATTGACCCGGCAATGCGCGCGGAAAATATCTCTGTCGCGCAGTACTGCCAGATGGCCAATTATCTGTCGGAAAACGCGCCTTTGAAGGAGAGTTAAACATGATCAATTCGCCCAGAGTGTGTATTCAGGTGCAAAGCGTCTACATTGAGGCGCAATCCTCACCTGACGATGAACGTTACGTTTTTGCCTATACCGTAACCATCCGCAATCTGGGCCGGGCGCCAGTGCAGCTATTGGGCCGCTACTGGCTAATTACCAATGGTCATGGCCGTGAAACTGAAGTCCAGGGCGAAGGTGTGGTTGGCGTCCAGCCGCGCATTGCGCCTGGCGAAGAGTATCAGTACACCAGCGGCGCGGTAATTGAAACGCCGCTGGGCACCATGCAGGGTCATTACGAAATGATCGATGAAAATGGCGACGCCTTTACCATCGACATTCCCGTGTTTCGACTCGCCGTCCCTACACTCATTCACTAAAATTATAACAATGGCAACTTATCTCATCGGCGACGTTCACGGTTGCTACGACGAACTGATCGCCTTATTACAGCAAGTGGAATTTACGCCAGATACAGACACTCTATGGCTGACTGGCGATTTGGTCGCCCGCGGTCCCGGTTCGCTGGACGTGTTACGCTACGTCAAATCGCTTGGCAATAGCGTGCGTTTGGTGCTGGGGAATCACGATTTACACCTGTTGGCCGTATTCGCCGGGATTAGCCGCAACAAACCTAAAGACCGGCTGACCCCGCTTCTTGAAGCGCCGGACGCCGATGAGCTGTTGAATTGGTTACGCCGTCAGCCGCTGTTGCAGGTAGATGAAGAGAAAAAGCTGGTCATGGCGCATGCGGGTATTACCCCGCAGTGGGATTTGCAGACGGCAAAAGAGTGCGCCCGCGATGTTGAAGCGGTGCTGTCGAGCGACTCGTACCCGTTTTTCCTCGACGCGATGTATGGTGATATGCCGAATAACTGGTCGCCGGAGTTAAGCGGTCTGGCGCGGCTACGCTTTATTACTAATGCTTTTACCCGTATGCGTTACTGCTTTCCTAACGGTCAACTGGATATGTACAGTAAAGCGTCGCCGGAAAATGCCCCTGCGCCGCTGAAGCCGTGGTTCGCCATTCCGGGGCCGGTGAGCGAGGCTTACAGTATTGCGTTCGGGCACTGGGCGTCGCTGGAAGGGAAAGGGACGCCGGAAGGTATTTACGCGCTGGATACCGGCTGCTGCTGGGGCGGGGAGTTGACCTGTTTACGTTGGGAAGATAAACAGTATTTTGTGCAGCCGTCAAACCGCCAGATGGATATGGGCGAAGGCGAAGCGGTCAACGCCTGATAGGTTTATGCCTGATGGCGCTACGCTTATCAGGCCTACATCTGTCTACATCTGGCTCAAGAGTAGGCCGGATAAGGCGTTTCGCCGCCATCCGGCACTACAGTATTAACGACGCTCCAGAATCTCGAAACAATAGCTGTGAGAATTCTGCGCGTCGGCATCGTGAAACTCACTGAATACCGATTCCCAGTCATCCGGTTCATAATCCGGAAAATGGGTATCGCCTTCGACTTCCGCATCAATATGCGTCAGATAAAGCTTCTGCGCCTTTGGCAGGAACTGCTCGTACACGCGCCCGCCGCCAATAACCATAATTTCCGGCGCATCGCCGCAAGCGGCAATCGCCTCATCGACAGACTTCACCCACTGCACGCGATCGTCGGTGCCCGGCTGGCTGCTGATAACAATATTTTTACGTCCCGGTAAGGGGCGCCCGATGGACTCCCAGGTGTGACGTCCCATGACGACAGGTTTATTTAACGTGTTACGTTTAAACCAGGCGAGATCGGCAGGCAGGTTCCACGGCATGGCGTTTTCCATACCGATGACGCGATCCACCGCTAACGCCGCAATCAGACTGATCATTAATTATTTCCTGATACAAAAAAAATTGCCGCCACTATACGTAAAGCGCAATCTTTCGTCGACTGACGAAAAGAGGATGAGCACGAAAATTTTTCGTTCTGCTGGCGACGCCACTCATTTGATGTGGAGCGCCAGCATTACAGTAGTTCAAAAACAGCCAATTAGCAGTAAAGTTTGCAGAACATCACATTTTTTACTTTAGATTGACGGTTTGACCTCGGGTTCATCAGCGGCCTCCCCGGAATGTTTGCCCTCAGCCGTTCCCTGCCAGCCGTGGCGCTGAATCAACGACAGATGCTCCCGGTCCTCGGTAATAATTTCGCTCAACATCGCGCTGGTACGTTTATAGGCGGCGGCGCGAGATAACGGATCGTTTTCCCCTTTCGCCATCTCTTCCACCATCCGGGTATTAAAATGACGGAACAGATCCGCGCGCTCGCGGGCTTCATAACGCCCCAGCCCCAGCGCCTCCAGCGCCTGTCGCCCGCTTTTGAGCGCGCCTTCGAAGGTTTCACGTTCGGGCATCGCCACACCAGCCTGGCGCAGGCGAATGTAATGATCGACATCACGGGCGCGGGCGATAATCTGCAGATGCGGGAAATGCGACTTCACCAGTTCACTCAGTTGCAAATTGGTTTGCGGATCGTCAATGGCGTTAATCAATACCTCCGCCTTCGCCGCTCCGGCAGATTCCAGTAAATCCATACGCGTCGCGTCGCCATAAAAAACCTTCATGCCGAATTTACGCAGCGTTTCGATATGATCGGGGTCGTGATCGAGCACCACCATCTTCACCCCGCTCGACAGCAGCAGACGCCCGGCTATCTGCCCAAATCGTCCAAACCCGGCCACAATAACCCGCGGCTGCTCTTCGTCGATTTCATCCGCCTCGCGCGCTTCACCCGTCGCGGTCTTCTCCATGCGCGTCAGCAGCACCAGAAAAATCGGCGTTGCCGCCATCGACAGCGCGACCGCCAGCGTCAGCGCTTTTGCCCATTCCGGCTCAAGTACATCCGCCATTTGCGCCGCGCCAAAAACCACAAACGCAAACTCACTTCCCTGGCCTAATAAGACGGCAAACCAGCGACGCTGTTTTGCCGGTACGCCCAGCGGCCTCGCGACCAGCCACAGCATGACGATTTTGATTGCCAGAAAACCGGCCAACAACAGCAGAATGCGCAGCGGATTCTCCACCAGCGTGCCGAAATCAATCGACATGCCGACGCCAATAAAGAACAACCCCAGCAGCAACCCCTTAAAGGGTTCAATATCGCTTTCCAGCGCATGACGGTATTCCGAACTCGCCAGCAGAACGCCCGCCAGGAACGCGCCCATCGCCATTGACAGCCCAACCTCTTCCAGCAACAGGCCGAAACCAAACACCAGAAATAGCGCCACGGCGCTGAACACCTCCCGCAAACCAGAACGCGCGACAAAGCGCAGCGCCGGGCGCGTAACGTAGCGTCCCAGCAGCACCACCAGCGCCAACGCGCCTGCGACTTTCAACGCCGACAGCGCAAACGCGCCAAGCGTGGTGGATGCGCCGCTGGCGGCCAGCAGCGGAATCATCGCCACCAGCGGGATCGCCGCGATATCCTGGAACAAGAGCACTGCGAATGCGCTACGTCCTACTTGTGAAACGGTCAGGTTACGCTCATTCATTGCCTGCATGGCGATAGCCGTGGACGAAAGCGCCAGCGTCATGCCAATCAGTTCCGCCACCTGCCAACGCAGGCCAAGAAACATACAGAACAGACCAATCAGTCCGCCGCAGACCACCATCTGTAACGCGCCGCCGCCAAATACCGAGGCGCGCAGCTTCCATAACCGTTGCGGGTCCAGCTCAAGCCCAATAACAAACAACATCAGCACGACGCCGATTTCCGCAAAATGCAGAATAGATTCGGCGTCCGTCACCAGCCGTAGCCCCCAGGGGCCGATAATGCAACCCGCAATCAGATACCCCAGCACCGATCCTAAGCCCAAACGTACCGCAATCGGCACAATCAGCGCCGCCGAACCAAGATAGATCAGCGCCTGCAGTAGAGTATGGCTATCCATGATTCACCTCCAGCCATGCCAGTAAACGCTGTTTATACTGACGCGCCTGCGCCTGTAAGGTGTCGTCATCGCAAATGAACGTGCAGTGCATGGCAAACGGCGGCAGCCATTTGAGGCCACAATAGAGCGCCGTCGCCTGTAGCGGCTGAGAAAGGACGTCAAATCCCGGATGGGAGCCGATAGCAAAGTGGTTTTCACCACCGCCGGTCGTTACCGCCCACAGCAGATGTTTACCATGCAATGCCGTACCGCCATGACCGTAAGCCCAGCCGTGGGTGAGGACTTTATCCATCCATAATTTGAGTAAAGGAGGGACGCTGTACCACTGCATCGGATGCTGCCAGACGATAAGACTCGCGCGCGACAGCACCTCCTGCTCGGCGGCAACGTCAATATTGAAATCGGGATAGAGGTGATAAAGCGAACGTATTTCGACGTTTTCCAGCGTCCCTGCCTGTTCAAGCATCCGTTTATTCGCATGAGAATGATGCGGATACGGATGCGCATAAATAATGAGGATCATGATTAGCCTGTGATGATCTGTTTTTTATTACAAAGTGTAGTGACAAATTCGCCAGGCTAATAGTGAATATTATTGAGCGGCTAACCAGAAAAAATTGAATTAACGCCAGCAAGGAGTTGGCGCCATCCAGCCCCGGAAGACGCCCTCGAAGGGCCGCAGGCGTTTGCGGAAAAGCGCGATCCGGTGTGGGAAGGTCGGTGATGATAGCAGCCTTAAATCGCTGACCAATCGGTTTAAGGCCTTCTTGTCGGGCGGCGCTGCGCTAAATTTGCCTGTAATGACTGTAATATCAATCCATTACATGATGACACAGGCCCAATAAGCGCAGCGCCAACAGCATCTGAACCTCCAGACACGCTGGATGCCAGATCGCCGACGCATAAATTAACCTAATGGGTCAGACACTTAGAGCCTGGCCCAGTAGGCGTAATTGTTGAAGCCAGTTTGGGGCCGACCAGCGCGCAGAAACCGGAGCGTACACGTAGTACGTGAGGATTTTGAGCACTGCCCGGTCCCAAAATGGCGAATAAAATAGCCTAATGGGCCAGGCTCTTAATCTTTCGCCATGCGGTTAAACTGCTCAATAGTAAGATCCCACGGCTCATGGGCCGCATCCGGCATAAAACTGCCGTCATCCACGCCAATTTCGTCTTTGATAATTTTATTCAGTTTTTCATTCATCGTAAGAATGAGATCCTGATATTTCTGTTTATCAGCAGCAAGGTTATGGTTCTCATCGGGATCATTTTTAAGATCGTAAAGTTCAAGATCGTTGTACTTAATAAGATCCTCCCAGGTTTCCGGCGTATTATGCTCCCTTAGCGAGAAATAACGCGCAAACTTATAACGGCCATCGTTAATCATCCGCGTCCCTGAACGATGGCTGAAATCAGGATGCAAATGGGATATTTCCTGCTTGATTTGCGCCACCGTTTTTTGTTTATCTCTTTGTAGCGCGATAACGCGGTGGAGATAATGGGCATCGGTATACAAGATCATGCCATAGCAATATAAGCTGGCATTTCTCACCGCATTAACCGCAACGCTCTCCGGGTTTTTTAGCAATCCGCTAAAATTAACGCCTTTGCGGTTGCCTAACGCCTGGTGCTGTTTTTCTTCCGGCAAACCGGTCAGCCCAACTAATGTCGGCGCGATATCAAGATGACAGGTCAACGCCTGACATTTCTTATTACCGGGGTACGCCGGGTGGGAAATAATCATCGGTACATGGATCTGTTCTTTATAAACGGAAGCGCCTTTACCGTGCATCTGATGGCTTCCGCCTAATTCGCCATGATCGGCAGTAAATACAACAATCGTTTTATCAGTTAACTTGAGGGCATCCAGTTCATTTAATATCCGGTCAAGGTGAGTATCACAATCGCGGATACAGTTGAAATAGTAGTCAAGCAGTTTACGCCAACGACGATCTTCATCAGGAAATTGCCCTTCCAGCGCAGCGCGCGCCGTCTGGTATTCAAGATGCGCCGGCGGTCTTCCCTGCTCATTGAATGATTGATGCCTGTTTGCCGGCAGCGGATAGTTCGGCCAGCTTGCCTGATAAAGCTCGTTTTCCGGCGGCTGCGTGGGCGCCAGGGTATTATCATCCTGATCCAACTCGCCACGCCACTGTACCTTTTCTCCCTCTTTATCGGTATCAATAAACATGACGTCATGAGGATTAACGAGGTTAACGGCCAGGAACCAGGGCTTGTGTTGGTCATTCAAGGGCTGCCCCTTGCATCTTAACCAATTTATAGTCTGAGCCGTGGTGGTTGAATCATAAAAATAGCCGCCTTTACTATGGCCTATAATATCGCCGATGCCGTGATAGTCAGCAAAACCATATTTTTCCATAATTTTATGTAATTCTGGTTCAGGAATATCCCCGACATCAATATCCTCATCTTTTTCGTCAGGCAAAGGCTTCTCCAGTTTTTCTGTAAGATGCCACTTACCTTTATAGGCCGTATAGTATCCCAGTTCCCGCATCATATGGCCTGTGGTTCCAAGAGCGGGGTCAAGGTCATAAGGCATCCAGGGTAATCCCAGATTATCAAACATCTTTGTCTGGGGCATATGTAAGCCGGTATACAATACGGAGCGGGAAGGCGTACAGACATTACTGGTATTCTGATGATTACAGAATGTCACCCCCGTTTTCATGAGCCGCTCTCTGCCGGGTACCGGGAAAGGAAACGTAGGAAAAAAACGCTCCTGGTCGGTCACGACTAACAGAATATTATATCCTTCTGGCAATTTTTCCGGGATTTCGCCAGTAAACGGTTTATCCCACGTCGGTTTCGCCTTGACGGCGCATTTTTCATCAGCCTTTACCGCGCCGGATAGCATACCGCCGGCGGCAAGAATACCGGCACTGGTTAACAGTTTCCTACGCGTAAGATCCGTCTCTTCTGCGGACAGATTTTTTTTATTACTCATATTATTATACCTGTAGTCAGTAACTTTATCACATATTCATTTATTACTGTACGAGGAAGCGTGGATATGTATCAATGCCTTCCGGGTAAGAATATGTGTTATAAATTGATTTGTATTTCAAATTAGAAATATATTAATAAATAACCATAATTCACTGAAAAATTATTTAGATGAAAAGTTCATTGTTTTTATTTTAGAGATACAACTGCAGACATTACTTCATAAAAAAATACATTATTAAACATACTCTATAGCGCTGTGTTCGTGCCTTTTCCCTTCAGCTACGGTGATTACCCTATGCCGCTACAATAAAATCGCCCCGAAAGAAACACTATCAGTAACAGGCCGCGCAACCATAGACATACAACCGGTAATATCACTCTGGGAAATTAAAACATAACTCAATTCTGTTATGTTGCTTATGAATAAAACTAGCGTATTGCCGCGTGATTCAATAAAAATTACGCCATTAAAAGAAATAATATAAAAACTATTATTTACAGGGGGTTAAGTTTCTTTTTAGCTGGCAGCGCATTATTTTACATTGACAACAACATAAAGAGGTGACTATAACAAGATATAAGACGGTCACACCAAATAAGACTATTTTCAGATAATCAACCGAGGTTATTACCCAAAATAATTCGAGTTGCTTAAAGGCGGCAAGGGAGTGAGTCACCAGGAGCATAGATAATTATGAGACTGAGGTGAGCGACAAATCTGCCGGGAGCAGATTTGAACGTCGCGTGCGACGGCCCGTCAGGGCGAGGCCCATGGGTGGGCCGAGTAATCCGTAGCCAACCCATAAGCAACCTGAAGTATGAAGGGGATAAATAATTTCGTTACGGATTACTGATATTGCGCAAACCTTATCATCAATGCAACAGGAACAGAACCATGAAAAAATGCATTATTGCCGCCGCATTACTGGCAACGGTTGCTTCATTTAGCACCCTTGCGGCAGAGCAGGTCTCTAAGCAAGAAATCAGCCACTTCAAACTGGTTAAGGTCGGCACCATAAATGTGTCCCAGAGTGGCGGGCAGATTTCCTCACCCACTGATTTACGCGAAAAACTGTCAGCATTAGCCGATGCGAAAGGCGGAAAATATTACCATATTATCGCTGCACGTGAGCATGGTCCGAATTTTGAAGCCGTTGCCGAAGTTTATAACGATGCGACGAAATAAAGCTCTGATTGCGCCATAACGAGGGCACAGGCATGAAATAATAAGAGAGCGCCAGCAAGGTGCCATGTTACGTCACAATCCACTCAGGGCCGTCTGGAAACAGATGCTGGCCCTCTTTTTTATCAACAGTTCATCCGGGGCAGGCAAGCCGTTGGAATGTGCGCGCGCAGGCAGTAAGCCCTTCGTGAATAAGACGGTTTTGCGGGCTGTTTTAAGGTAATATTTAGTGCGCTTTTACCTGCCTGAACCAGTAATTTTCCATTTTCGTTATCCATTTCCCCTTTTTATTTTTCGGTATTACGCCAGCCCAAAGTAATTGCAGCTGTCGGTTATAGGTTCCAATAGCGTGTCCACCATACGCCCCTTCAAATGCTATCACCATGGGTCCCTGCCCTTTTACCCCCTCTTGTCCTTCATGGCAATAAAGCGCGTTGCGGTGAGTCACGTCAAGTTCATACTGCACGTTCAGTTTCACACATTTTTCCCCGCAGCCTTCTACTGGCGGCAATATTGTCATGGTATAAGGCGGGTTATCTGCCGTGGTTTTCCATGTTCCGATCAGGTCTTTGCAGGCGTTTATCTCCGTAGCCCCGGAGGCGGCAGAAAATAGCGCGAGAAAATAAAAAGGTATTAGTTTCAGTTTCATTACAGACTCCTGTTCCTTATACCTCATCATTTATACCTAATCATAAGGATAAATGCCCTGCGATATGTTTTTTTCCGGGAAATGTTGAGCCGCTGTTCAGAGAAATGTCGATGAGTGTAACCTCATGTAAGCGGACAGCGCGGTGGGGAAAGCGGGAACACGGGCGAATGGTCTAACGTATTTCGACGTTTTCCGGCGTCCCTGCCTGTTCAGGCATCCGTTTATTCGCATGGGAATAAATGGATGCGCATAAAGAGAGAATATTATTGCGCGGCTAACCAGAAAAAATTGAATTAATTATCCAGCTCGCTCATATTTTTCAGCTGATCGCGGTTAATCTGTTCGGTTTTCCCGGTGGCGGCGTTTTTGTAAGACACCATACCGGTATCGTTATCGACCTCGGGTTTCCCGTCGGTGACAATAGTTTTGCCATCCGTGGTTTCAACCGCCTGGTTAGAAGAGCATCCTGCGACGGTGAATAGTGTTGCTGCGGTAAACAGTGCGGTCATAAGACGTTTTTGCATGGTGTTCTCCCTGCTTTTCAGTTGTTTTAGCATGTGACTGTTAACTGTAGCGTTATGGGCGAAAAGCAGGGAGAAATGCAGAACACTCTTAACGAGGGTTATCCGATGGCGTTCCGCGCAAAGTCATGTTTCCGGTCTGTGTTAGCGTCAAGCCGCGAGTTTCCGGGGCAAACATCACCGATACGCCAAGCCCGACTAACGAAATCAACGCGCCAATCAGCATGACGTTATTAATACCGTAACGAGTAATGAAAATCGGTAATGCCCAGGTGGAGACAATGGTTCCGATGCGGCTTAATGACATGATGACCCCCACGGCCGAAGCGCGAATATCCGTCGGGAAGAGTTCATTAGGATAAAGCCATTGCAGTATGCCCGGTCCGCCGGAAAAGAAGGCGTATACCGCAAACGCCACCACGACCAGTATGATGCCCAGATTTGACACCAGCCCCAGCAGCGCCAGCGCGATAGTCATCATGGCGAAGCTGCCAATAAGCAGAGGGCGACGGCCAATACTGTTTAGCCAGAACATCGCCGGTATACAGCCCAGCATAAAAAAGAGGCTAATCACCACATTGCCGAGCGCCGCGTTGCGCCCCTGCTCCCAGCCGAGTAACCCGACGATCTGCGGCCCAAAGGTATAGATAGCGAACATCGGGATCACCTGACAGGTCCAGATAGCCGCAACGAACAATACAAACGGAAAATGACGGCGGTTAAACAGTTGCAGGAAGCGGGTCTCCTGCGGCGGCTCATCGTCAAAGCAGACCGGTTCGCCGAACAGTTTGATCATCATTTGTTCGCACTCTTTTACCCGTCCTTTTCGCAATAGCCAGCGTGGCGATTCCGGCAGGTCAAAGCGGCCAATCAAAATGATTAAGCACGGGATAAAGGCGCTGCCAAGCATCCAGCGCCAGCCGCCTTCCATGTCATACAGCCAGTAACCCACCAGGTTGGCGCAGGTCGCGCCGACGTACCACATCGCGGCGATAAAACCGATGGAGAACGCGCGCTGGCGGGTGTTGGAAAACTCCGTAATCATGGAAGTGGCGATAGGGTAATCCGCGCCGATAACAATGCCAATTAAAACGCGCATCACCAGTAATTCAAGCGGCGTGGAAACAAACATGGTCGCCACGGAGATAACGCCGATAGCGATAATATCAAGCAGGAACATTTTACGCCGCCCGACTTTATCGCAAATATAGCCAAACAACGAGGTGCCGATAAACAGTCCGGCAAGCGTAGCCGCGCCGAGCGCGCCAATCCATTCAGCATCAAGGTGCAATAGCGGCGTCAGTTGTTCCAGCGCCACGCCAATGATCACCAGCACGTAGCCATCAAGGAACGGGCCGCCGCTTCCCCACAGCATAATTCTGCGATGAATGGAGGAGAATTTAAGGTCATCAAAGTTCCTGGGCTGCTGCATGGTGATGTCCTGTGTCAACACGGGCAAAGCGCATCTGTAGGCCGGATAAGGCGTTTCCGCCGCCATCCGGCATTGGCGCCACATGATTGCCGGATGGCGACGCTACCGCATCTTATCCGGCCTACGGGGGCACAACCTCGTACTTATTAGCCGTAGCGGAACTCCACGCCAAACGTCCCGCGTGGGTATTCCCATTTTTCCAGCGCCGTATCAAGGCCGAGGATCCGGCACGTTCCGCACTCCAGGCACCCGGCGTAATCAAAACGAACGCTACCGTCGTCCTGCTTTTTATACAGTCCCGCCGGACAGGCCTTAATCAGCACCTCCAGCGCCTGTTTATCAGGATCGGTTTTGAGAATGATGTGCGGGCTGTCTTCATCCACATTGAACTTATTGACGCCCAGTTTGACGTCCACATTGACGGGAGATGTCATAATACGGTCACTCCTTTCAGGCCATCTTTCATCAGGTTGATGAAGCCCACTTTCTTCGCATGGCGCAGGATTTTTTTACGCATTGGCACCGGAGCGGAGCCATCCACGGTGAACAGGTCGCGCGCGATACTGACCGCCATTTCGGGATAAGCGGTAAACATGCGGGGATTATCAAGAAAAGCCGGCAGTTTCTGATACATGCGCATATCGCGCATCGGACCTTCGTCCAGATGCTGACGGTATTCCCCCAACGACTGCTTGCTAAAATCGTCACGCTTCATCGCCGAAAGCACCGTCTTCGCCGCCGCTTCGCCTGCGGATATGGCGAGATCCATACCACGGATGGTAAAACCGAGGTTCATACACATGCCGGCAGCGTCTCCGGCAATCAGTACGCCATCGCCCACCAGTTCAGGCTGCATATTCATTCCCGCCTCGGGTACAACGTGTGCGGCATATTCCACCAGCTTGCCACCGGCGATCAGCGGCGCAACTGCCGGATGCTGTTTGAAATCTTCCAGCATTTGCGGGACCGATTTTTTCGCGTCTTTCAGATGATGAAGTCCACAGACCAGCCCCAGGGAAAGGGTTGTTTCATTCGTATACAGGAAGCCACCGCCCATCAGACCATCGGTTGGCGCCCCGGCAAACAGACAGGCGGCACCTTCGTTGCCCTGTAACTGGAAACGATCTTCAATGACCGACTTCGGCAATTCGATCAGTTCCTTCACGCCGACGGCAACATGCGATGCCTCAACACGCTTGGCCATGCCCAGCTTTTCAGCCAGCAGAGAATTCACCCCATCAGCGAGGATCACGACTTTGGCTTCCAGAATATCGCCATCGGCTTCCACGCCCACGACTTTGCCATCACGCTGAACGACGTTATCGACGCGAATACCGGTGATCAGTTGCGCCCCCGCCTCTTCGGCCTGCTCCATCAGCCAGGCGTCAAATTTACTGCGCAAAACGGAATAAGAAACCTGCGACGCTGAAGCATCTTCACCATTGCAGTAGTCGATAGTCATCGCCCCGTTGTCGGTCATAAAGGCGAGTTTTTCGTGGGTGATCATGCGTTCAATGGGGGCCTGATCCGCAAAGCCGGGAATGATGCGTTCCAGGCTATGTGCATACAAACGCCCACCGGTGACATTCTTCGCGCCAGCAGAATTGCCGCGCTCGATAACCAGCACCTGTGCACCTTCGCGAGCAAGCACCAGCGCCGCAACCGAACCGGCCAGACCTGCACCCACGATGATGGCATCAAAGATATCTTCGGACATACGTACTCCTGTCAGCGGCAGGATACCTTCGCATCCTGCCCGAAATGGTTTATCGCGCTAAGGCAGCCGTCAGCGCAGGCAGGATCTTCAGCGCATCGCCAACGATGCCAAAATCCGCATACTGGAAGATTGGCGCGTTTTTATCTTTGTTGATGGCGAAAATCGTCTGCGCGCCGTTGGCGCCGACCATGTGTTGGATCTGCCCGGAGATCCCCACCGCCAGATACAGTTCAGGTTTGAGCATCAGGTTGGAGATACCGACGTAGCGCTCGTGCTCCATCCACTTCTCGTTTTCCGCCACCGGGCGGGAACAGGCCAGCTCGGCACCAATCGTCTGGCACAGCGCTTCGGCCAGCGAGATATTCTCTTTGCTGCCGATGCCGCGTCCCACGCTGACCACCAGACGCGCTTTGTCGAGGTCAACGCTGTTGCTCTGACGCGCCTGGGTTGCGGTGCGGGTCACGGCAGTGGCCGGAGCCTGCCACTGCACGGTGTGCATCTCGCCGCTGCGAGAAGCATCCGGTTGTTGTGCGTCAAACGTTCCGCTGCTGAGCGTGATCACGGCAAACGGCGAAGCGATGGTTTCTGCCCCTATCGCCAGACCGCCGTAGACCATATGTTTAACCGCCGCTTTTCCATCCTGCAGGGCGACTTCGCTGGCATCGTTGGAAACCGCAGCCGACAAGCGATAGCCCAGCTTTGCCGCCAACAGCTTGCCCCGACGCGTATTCGGCAGCAGCACCGCGCCGCCCTCGCTATGCTGACGAATAGTCTCAGCCATCGCAGCAGCGTAGTCTTCGATCATGCGGTCTTCTGGTTTGCCGCTGAGCAGCCAGACATGATCCGCGCCCAAATGGCATGCTGTCGCGCTGTCCGCTTCGTTCAGTACGAACGCGTTAACTTTTTCACCTACAGCCTGCGCGCTACTCATCAGTTCGGGCAGACGAGAAGGGGTATCGCTGAATACCCAGACACTGGAAAATTTGTTCATAACATCCCCTGATAATTAAATGATTTTGCGCAGATTCTCGACAAACGCGGCGATTTGTTCTTCACCGTCACCTTCAATCACCACGCGCTGACGCTCGCGCTGCTTCGGTGCGGCAACCTGTTGTGCGGAATACGCGGGTACGCTGTTCAGCCCGATATCCGCAGGCGACCAGACCTGAACCGGTTTTTTCGCCGCGCCAAGAATGGCTTTCATCGAAGGGATTTGTGGGGTGTTAATGTCGGTGGAAACCGCGATCACCGCCGGGAGCGGGATGCTCAGCGTTTCAACTTCATCTTCCAGTTCGCGTTCTACTGTCAATGTGCTGTCGGTAAGAGAGAGGATTTTACTCACGCCGTTAATCGCCGGAATGTTCAGCGCTTCGCCCACCAGCAAACCAACCTGCTGAGCATAAAGATCGGAAGAACCGTCGCCGCAGATAAGTAGATCGAAACCTGATTTTTGCGCGGCAGCGGCCAGCGCGGTAGCGGTGTGTTGCGGCAGCGCCTGCTCAAATTGATCGTCGATGACCACAATCAGTTCATCAGGGCCACGAGAGAGGACATCTTTGCGCCCTTTTGCATTAGTCAGCGCTTTGCCGCCAACGCTCATGGCGACAACCTGAGCGTCTCCCAACTGCTGTTTTAACTGGCAAGCAGCTTCAATTGCATTCAGATCATATTGGCTGATTTTGCTATCCGCTTTGCTGAAATCGAGTGTTCCGTCAGCATTATTAATCGCAATATCCTGCTCATCAGGTACGCATTTGTAGCAAGTAATTATCTTCATTGCATCTCCAGAAATCATGAAGGAAACGTATTTATATCGGCGGTGTTAAATACAGATATCACGCTCTTTAATTCGGAAATAAAACCTTAATCACCAATATTGAAAATGTCACACATTGATATTCGTAACTTTCAATAGTGTTACGCACCTCACCAATATTGAAAGAAATATGCCAAATATGAAAATTTTCAATATTGTTTGCTGGCTCAACAATATTGAACGCCAGATACTTAAAAAAGTTAAAAAACCACAACCAAATAATTGATAAATAAAGAAAAAATCAAAATTTAAACACAAAATAATCAACGCAAAAAAGTGTGACGAAGATAACAGAATCACCCGAAATGAATACCCATTATGAGTTACTCATTGAGGCGTCCCAGAGGTTAAAAACTTATCAACAAATCATTAATAATAAATAAACAAACGTTCATGGACTGGCACGCTAAATAAATTTCGTTTTCACACTGGAATTCACTTATGAAAAATGAAAAGAAAAAATCGGGAATTGAACCGAAGGTTTTTTTTCCGCCATTAATAATTGTCGGGATACTTTGCTGGCTAACAGTCAGAGATCTTGATGCCGCTAACGTCGTTATTAATGCGGTATTCAGTTATGTCACCAACGTCTGGGGTTGGGCATTTGAATGGTATATGGTCGTCATGCTCTTCGGCTGGTTCTGGCTGGTTTTTGGCCCCTATGCCAAAAAGAGATTAGGTGACGAAAAACCGGAGTTTAGCACCGCCAGCTGGATTTTCATGATGTTCGCCTCCTGTACATCCGCTGCGGTTCTGTTCTGGGGCTCTATTGAGATCTACTACTATATCTCCACCCCGCCGTTCGGTCTGGAACCCAATTCCACGGGCGCGAAAGAGATAGGTCTGGCGTACAGCCTGTTCCACTGGGGGCCATTGCCGTGGGCAACCTATAGCTTCCTTTCCGTGGCCTTCGCCTACTTCTTCTTTGTACGCAAGATGGATGTCATCCGCCCCAGCTCCACGCTGGTACCGCTCGTCGGTGAAAAGCATGCGAAAGGGTTGTTCGGTACCATCGTCGATAACTTCTACCTGGTGGCGCTGATCTTCGCGATGGGCACCAGCCTCGGTCTGGCTACCCCGCTGGTCACCGAGTGTATGCAATGGCTGTTCGGTATTCCGCATACGCTGCAATTGGATGCCATCATCATTACCTGCTGGATCATTCTGAACGCGATTTGCGTGGCCTGCGGCCTGCAAAAAGGGGTCAGAATCGCCAGCGATGTGCGTAGCTACCTGAGCTTCCTGATGCTCGGCTGGGTGTTTATCGTCAGCGGCGCCAGCTTCATCATGAACTACTTCACCGACTCCGTCGGGATGCTGTTAATGCATCTGCCACGGATGCTGTTCTATACCGACGCCATCGGTAAAGGCGGCTTCCCACAGGGCTGGACCGTTTTCTACTGGGCGTGGTGGGTTATTTACGCCATCCAGATGAGTATCTTCCTGGCCCGTATTTCCCGTGGTCGTACCGTACGTGAACTGTGCTTCGGGATGGTGATGGGCCTGACCGCGTCTACCTGGATCCTGTGGACAGTCCTTGGCAGTAACACGCTGCTGCTGATGGATAAAAACATCCTCAACATCCCGCAACTCATTGAGCAACACGGCGTGGCGCGCGCCATTATCGAAACCTGGGCCGCCTTGCCGCTCAGCACCGCCACCATGTGGGGCTTCTTCATCCTCTGCTTTATTGCCACCGTCACGCTGATTAACGCCTGCTCTTACACCCTGGCGATGTCGACCTGTCGCGAAGTTCGCGATGGTGAAGAGCCGCCTCTGTTAGTGCGTATCGGCTGGTCAGTGCTGGTCGGCATCATCGGTATCGTTCTGCTGGCGCTGGGTGGTTTGAAGCCGATTCAGACCGCGATTATCGCCGGAGGATGCCCGCTGTTCTTCGTCAACATTATGGTGACGCTGTCCTTTATTAAAGACGCCAAAGTGCACTGGAAAGACAAGTAATTCTTATTAACCCAATTGATCAAGAGGCTGAAAGATGGATTTCAACTTAAATGACGAACAGGAGCTGTTTGTCGCCGGTATTCGCGAACTGATGGCCAGTGAGAACTGGGAAGCTTATTTTGCCGAGTGCGATCGTGACAGCGTCTACCCTGAGCGTTTTGTAAAAGCGCTGGCGGATATGGGTATTGATAGCCTGCTGATCCCGGAGGAACACGGCGGTCTGGAAGCGGGTTTTGTTACCGTCGCCGCCGTCTGGATGGAGCTGGGACGTCTTGGCGCGCCAACTTACGTGTTGTACCAATTGCCAGGAGGTTTTAACACTTTCCTGCGTGAAGGGACTCAGGAGCAAATTGATAAAATCATGGCCTTCCGGGGCACCGGTAAGCAGATGTGGAACTCTGCTATCACCGAACCAGGAGCGGGATCGGATGTTGGTAGTCTGAAAACCACTTATACGCGCAAAAATGGTAAGGTTTATCTCAATGGCAGTAAGTGCTTTATCACCAGTAGCGCCTATACCCCGTACATCGTGGTCATGGCGAGAGACGGTGCATCGCCGGATAAACCGGTTTACACCGAGTGGTTTGTGGACATGAGCAAAGCAGGTATCAAGGTCAACAAACTGGAGAAACTCGGTCTGCGCATGGATAGCTGCTGTGAAATCACCTTTGACGACGTTGAACTGGACGAGAAAGACATGTTCGGTCGGGAAGGTAACGGCTTCAACCGCGTGAAAGAAGAGTTTGACCATGAGCGCTTCCTCGTCGCGCTGACCAACTACGGTACCGCAATGTGCGCTTTTGAAGACGCTGCGCGTTATGCGAATCAGCGCGTGCAGTTTGGTGAAGCTATTGGCCGTTTCCAGCTGATTCAGGAGAAGTTTGCGCATATGGCGATCAAACTGAACTCCATGAAAAATATGCTGCTGGAAGCCGCGTGGAAAGCGGATAACGGCACCATTACCTCCGGCGACGCGGCAATGTGCAAATACTTCTGCGCCAACGCCGCGTTTGAAGTGGTAGACACCGCCATGCAGGTACTGGGAGGTGTTGGTATCGCGGGCAACCACCGCATCACGCGTTTCTGGCGTGACCTGCGCGTTGACCGTGTTTCTGGTGGTTCTGACGAAATGCAGATCCTGACGTTGGGTCGTGCGGTACTCAAGCAATACCGCTAATCGATCCCTTGTAGGCCTGATAAGACGCGGGGCGTCGCCATCAGGCAATCATGCCGGATGGCGCTGTGCTTATCCGGCCTACATACCGCAAAAAATGCCAGGAGAAAAATGATGAATCATTTACCAATGCCAACCTTTGGCCCGCTTGCTGGGGTACGCGTTGTTTTTTCAGGAATCGAAATCGCCGGTCCATTCGCCGGACAGATGTTCGCCGAATGGGGCGCCGAGGTTATCTGGATTGAAAACGTCGCATGGGCCGATACCATCCGCGTACAGCCTAACTACCCGCAGCTCTCACGCCGCAACCTGCACGCCCTGTCGCTGAATATTTTCAAAGATGAAGGTCGGGAAGCGTTTCTGAAACTGATGGAAACCACCGATATTTTCATTGAAGCCAGTAAAGGCCCGGCCTTTGCCCGCCGTGGTATTACTGATGAAGTGCTGTGGGAACATAACCCGAAACTGGTCATTGCCCACCTTTCCGGCTTCGGCCAGTATGGTACCGAGGAGTACACCAATCTTCCGGCGTATAACACCATCGCGCAGGCATTCAGTGGTTATCTGATCCAAAACGGCGACGTTGATCAGCCGATGCCAGCCTTCCCGTATACCGCCGATTACTTCTCCGGGATGACCGCGACGACAGCCGCGCTGGCAGCCCTGCACAAAGTACGCGAAACGGGTAAAGGTGAAAGCATCGATATCGCCATGTACGAAGTGATGCTGCGCATGGGTCAGTACTTCATGATGGACTACTTCAACGGCGGCGAAATCTGTCCACGTATGACGAAAGGGAAAGACCCCTACTACGCCGGTTGCGGCCTGTATAAATGCGCCGATGGTTACATCGTCATGGAGTTGGTCGGCATCACGCAAATCAACGAGTGTTTTAAAGATATTGGCCTGGCGCACATTCTCGGTACGCCGGAAGTTCCGGAAGGCACGCAGCTCATCCATCGCGTGGAATGCCCTTACGGCCCGCTCGTCGAAGAGAAACTGGACGCCTGGCTGGCAACACACACCATCGCCGACGTTCAGGCGCGTTTTGCTGAGCTGAATATCGCCTGTGCGAAGGTGCTCACCATTCCGGAACTGGAAGGTAATCCGCAGTACGTTGCCCGCGAATCGATTACTCAGTGGCAAACAATGGACGGTCGCACCTGTAAAGGGCCGAACATCATGCCGAAATTTAAAAACAACCCGGGGAAAATCTGGCGTGGCATGCCGTCACACGGCATGGATACCGCCGCCATTCTGAAAAACATTGGTTATAGCGAAGCAGATATTAAGGAACTGGTCGGCAAAGGCCTGGCCAAAGTTGAGGATTAAACGCGATGCGCTAATCGGTTTTCCGGTTAGCGCTCACGCCTGATTTCAGTGGATAAAGCAATATGGATATCGTTGGCGGACAAAACTTACGTCAGATGTGGGACGACCTGGCCGGGGTGTACGGAGATAAAACGGCGCTAATTTTCGAATCCTGTGAGGGAATCGTTCGGCAGTTTAGCTATGCCTCGCTCAATGAAGAGATTAACCGCACGGCGAACCTTTTTTATTCCTTAGGGATCCGCAAGGGTGATAGGGTCGCGCTGCATCTGGATAACTGTCCGGAATTCATCTTTTGCTGGTTTGGACTGGCAAAAATCGGCGCCATTATGGTACCGATTAATGCCCGCTTACTGGGCGAAGAAAGCGCCTGGATCCTGCAAAACAGCCAGGTGAGTCTGCTGGTTACCAGCGTCCAGTTTTATCCTATGTACCGTGAAATACGCCAGGACAATAGCACTCCGCTTAATCATATCTGTCTGATTGGCGAGCAGCTTCCGGCTGACGATGGCGTGAGCCACTTTTCCCAACTGCAAGCACGTCAATCGGCCACGCTGTGCTATACGCCCGCGTTATCCACTGACGATACGGCGGAAATTCTGTTTACCTCCGGTACTACCTCGCGTCCAAAAGGGGTGGTGATTACCCACTATAACCTGCGTTTTGCAGGCTACTACTCTGCCTGGCAAATCGCCCTGCGCGATGATGACGTGTACATGACGGTGATGCCCGCTTTTCATATCGACTGCCAGTGTACCGCCGCAATGCCAGCCTTTTCCGCCGGCAGCACCTTTGTGCTCCTGGAGAAGTACAGCGCCAGGGCCTTCTGGGATCAGGTACGTAAATATCAGGCGACGGTGACCGAGTGCATCCCGATGATGATCCGCACGCTGATGGTCCAGCCCGCCGCACCAACGGACAGGCAGCATCACCTGCGCGAAGTGATGTTCTATCTCAATTTATCCGAGCAGGAAAAAGACGATTTTACCGAACGCTTTGGCGTCAGGCTGCTGACCTCTTATGGTATGACTGAAACCATTGTCGGAATTATTGGCGACCGTCCCGGAGACAAACGGCGCTGGCCTTCCATTGGTCGCGTGGGTTTTAGCTATGAAGCTGAAATTCGCGACGATCAAAATCGCCCGCTGCCCGCCGGAGAAATTGGCGAAATCTGTATTAAAGGCATTCCCGGCAAGACTATCTTCAAAGAGTATTACATGCAGCCGGAGGCAACCGCCAGGGCGCTGGAACCAGAGGGCTGGTTACATACCGGTGATTCGGGTTACCAGGATGAGGATGGCTATTTTTATTTCGTCGACAGGCGCTGCAACATGATTAAACGCGGCGGGGAAAATGTCTCCTGCGTCGAGCTGGAAAATATTATTTCTGCGCATCCGAAAATTCAGGACATTGTGGTGGTCGGTATTAAAGACGCGATCCGTGATGAGGCCATTAAAGCGTTTATCGTCCTTAATGAAGGTGAAACATTAAGCGAAGCCGAGTTTTTCAGCTTTTGCGAAAACAATATGGCGAAATTCAAGGTTCCCTCTTTTATGGAGATCAGAACCGACCTGCCGCGCAACTGTTCAGGAAAAATAATCAAAAAAAATCTGAAATAAACCTTCCGGCAGGAATCCTTCCCGCCGGGAAACTATTTATCTGGAGATGAACTATGAGTGAGTCATTACATCTGACCCGTAACGGCCCGATCCTGGAAATTACCCTTGACCGACCTAAAGCGAATGCCATTGACGCCAAAACCAGCTTTGCAATGGGTGAAGCTTTTCTTAATTTCCGTGACGATCCGGAATTACGCGTAGCAATCATTACCGGCGGCGGGGAGAAATTCTTTTCTGCTGGCTGGGACTTAAAAGCGGCAGCGGAAGGTGAAGCGCCGGATGCCGATTTTGGTCCCGGCGGCTTTGCTGGTTTAACCGAAATATTTGACCTCGATAAGCCGGTTATCGCCGCGGTGAACGGCTACGCGTTTGGCGGCGGTTTTGAGCTGGCGCTGGCGGCGGACTTTATTGTCTGCGCCGAAAACGCCAGCTTCGCGCTGCCGGAAGCCAAGCTCGGCATCGTGCCTGACAGCGGCGGCGTATTGCGTCTGCCTAAGCTGCTGCCACCGGCTATCGTCAACGAAATGGTAATGACCGGCAGACGAATGAGCGCCGAAGAAGCGCTGCGTTGGGGAGTCGTGAACCGCGTTGTCAGCCAGAGCGAACTGATGGATAGCGCGCGCGAACTGGCGCAACAACTGGTCAATAGCGCCCCGCTGGCTATCGCGGCGCTGAAAGAGATTTATCGCGCGACCAGCGAAATGCCGGTAGAAGAAGGCTACCGCTACATCCGCAGCGGCGTGCTGAAGCATTATCCGTCGGTACTGCATTCAGAAGATGCGCTCGAAGGACCGCAGGCATTTGCCGAAAAACGCGATCCGGTGTGGAAAGGTCGTTAATGTGACTATGCCGGATGGCGCTTCGCTCATCCGGCCTACAGCACATGCGCAACCGTAGGCCGGATAAGGTGTTTACGCTGCCATCCAGCAAAAAACCGAGGTACAACTATGAGCTATTACGCCTTTGAAGGACTGATCCCGGTGGTGCATCCGGACGCGTTTGTCCATCCCAGCGCCGTGCTGATTGGCGATGTCATCGTGGGCGCCGGTGTTTATATTGGCCCACTCGCGTCATTGCGTGGGGATTATGGTCGCCTGATCCTGGAGGCAGGCTCTAATCTGCAGGATGGCTGCATTATGCATGGCTACTGCGATACCGATACCATCGTGCATGAAAACGGCCATATCGGCCACGGCGCTATTCTACATGGCTGCGTGGTGGGACGGGACGCCCTGGTCGGCATGAATAGCGTCATTATGGACGGCGCAGTGATTGGCGAAGAGAGCATTGTCGCCGCCATGAGTTTTGTCAAAGCCGGATTTCAGGGTGAGGCAAGGCAACTGCTGGTGGGGTCACCGGCGCGCGTACTACGCCAGGTTACGGACCAGGAGCTGCACTGGAAACGCCTCAATACCAAAGAATATCAGGATCTTGCGATCCGTTGTCGAACGGGGTTATCTGAAACGAAGCCGTTAACGCAGGTCGAAGAAAACCGACCGCGCCTGAAAGGCACGACGGACGTGAAGCCAAAATCAGCACAGTAATTGATGCCGGATGCGCTCACGCTTATCCGGCCTACGCGTCAATTACCGTTTACCCCGCCATCAGGTTAAACAGACAATTAGCGACGCATACTCTTGGAGAGCATCATCTGCCATTTCTGCTCACGGTTTAGCTCTGTGGGGGGAACGGCAGACAGTCGCGGCGCTTTCGCCACGCTCACTTTTCTTTCCTGCAAATTATGATTCAATCGGCGATAGAGTTGAGAGTCGATACTCACGACTTTCACCAGACGCTGGCACTGGCAGCCTCGTCCTGCAATTTGGTTAGGGATCATCTTCACTTCACAAACAATTTCCCCCACTTCTGACAGAATATAGGAGAGCGTATTAATTGCTTTGCAATGTTCAATATCAAATTGACGGGAAATCTCCCTGGCAGTGATCCATCGGTTCTCTGCCATCATCCAGTCAGCAATTAACAAATAAAGCGGTCTTTCAACATATTTTTCACACATAAGCACACCATTTCACAAATTAAAAATCTGGCTACGGCCTGTCCAAACTAATAAAAACTAAGCCATATTAAAATTGTGGATATGCAAGATAGTATGCGACTTAAATATTGATTAGTGTGAGCAATATCGTGCTTATTACATTGAAAATGTGGTTACGGAAACGGACTTCTCCAGGAATGACCTTACGCAAGATAAAAAAAGGGTTTCTTTACAGAAACCCTTTCAACATTATATTACAGGTCCGGTTAGAGCAATATCCGCCGGACCCTTTGTTTACGACTTTTTGATCTGCGCGTGCATTTCCTGCACCGAGGTTACCTTCTCGGTGGCATCGGCATTGAGCGCCATCGTCGTGGCAAAACCGCCGTTCAGCGTGGTGTCATAATGCACTTTATACTGCAGCGCGCTGCGGCGAATCACCCTGGAGTCTTCAATCGCGCGGCGACCTGCGGTGGTGTTGATAATATAGGTATATTCGCCATTCTTGATACGGTCCTGAATGTGCGGACGACCTTCGTGCACCTTGTTCACCAGACGCGGGTTGATACCGGCTTCGCCCAGCACAATCGCCGTACCGTGGGTGGCATCCAGCTCAAAGCCCTGTTTCAGCAGCTTGGCGGCGAGATCCACCACCCGCTCTTTGTCGCCTTCGCGGACGGAGAGCAGCGCACGGCCCTGTTTCTTCATGGTGGAGTTACTGCCCAACTGTGCCTTGGCGAACGCTTCCGCAAAGGTACGGCCCACGCCCATCACTTCCCCGGTGGAGCGCATTTCTGGCCCTAACAGCGGGTCAACGCCGGGGAATTTGTTAAACGGCAACACCACTTCTTTCACCGAGTAGTACGGCGGGATAATTTCTTTGGTCACGCCCTGCTCGGTCAGCGATTTGCCGGCCATCACGCGCGCCGCCACTTTCGCCAGCGGCACGCCGGTGGCTTTAGAGACGAACGGTACGGTACGCGCCGCACGCGGGTTGACTTCAATCAGGTAGACTTCGTTGTCCTTGACCGCAAACTGCACGTTCATCAGGCCGCGCACCTGCAACTCGAAGGCCAGCTTCTGCACCTGCTGGCGCATCACGTCCTGAATTTCCTGGCTCAGCGTGTAGGCCGGCAGGGAACAGGCGGAGTCGCCGGAGTGTACGCCCGCCTGCTCGATGTGTTCCATGATGCCGCCAATCAGCACCATTTCGCCGTCGCAGATAGCGTCCACGTCCACTTCAACCGCGTCATCAAGGAAGCGGTCCAGCAGCACCGGCGCATCGTTAGAGACGCTGACCGCTGTCTGGAAGTAGCGGCGCAGGTCGGCTTCGTCATAGACAATTTCCATCGCCCGACCGCCCAGCACGTAAGAAGGACGCACCACCAGCGGGTAGCCGATCTCTTTCGCCTTCTCAACCGCTTGTTCAATGGCGGTGACGGTGGCGTTGGCCGGTTGCTTCAGCTTCAGACGGTCAACCGCGTGCTGGAAGCGCTCGCGGTCTTCCGCGCGGTCGATGGCGTCCGGGCTGGTGCCGATAACCGGCACGCCTGCCGCTTCCAGCGCGCGCGCCAGCTTCAGCGGCGTCTGGCCGCCGTACTGCACGATAACGCCTTTCGGCTTCTCGATGCGCACGATTTCCAGCACGTCTTCCAGCGTCACCGGCTCGAAGTACAGGCGGTCGGAAGTGTCGTAGTCGGTGGAAACGGTTTCCGGGTTACAGTTGACCATGATGGTCTCGTAACCGTCTTCGCGCAGCGCCAGCGAGGCGTGTACGCAGCAGTAGTCAAACTCAATGCCCTGGCCGATACGGTTCGGGCCGCCGCCGAGGACCATAATTTTATCGCGGTCAACGGACGGGTTCGCTTCGCACTCATCTTCATAAGTGGAGTACATATAGGCGGTGTCGGTGGCGAATTCCGCCGCGCAGGTATCCACACGCTTGTAGACCGGGTGCAGGTCATACTGGTCGCGCAGTTTGCGGATTTCCGCCTCGCGCACGCCCGCCAATTTTGCCAGACGCGCATCGGCAAAACCTTTACGCTTGAGCTGACGCAGGAAGTCGGCGTTGAGGCCAGTAATCCCGACTTCAGTTACTTTCTCTTCCAGACGCACCAGCTCTTCAATTTGCACCAGGAACCAGCGGTCGATGTTGGTCAGGTTGAACACGCCGTCGACGGAGAGGCCTGCGCGGAAGGCATCGGCGATATACCAGATACGATCTGCGCCCGCATCTTTCAGCTCGCGGCGGATTTTGGTCAGCGCTTCCGGGTCGTCGAGGCTGACTTTCGGGTCGAAACCGGTGGCGCCCACTTCCAGGCCACGCAGCGCTTTCTGCAGGGATTCCTGCTGCGTGCGACCAATCGCCATCACTTCCCCGACCGATTTCATCTGGGTGGTCAGACGGTCGTTAGCACCGGCGAATTTCTCGAAGTTAAAGCGCGGAATTTTGGTGACAACGTAGTCGATAGACGGCTCGAAGGAGGCCGGTGTACGGCCACCGGTGATGTCGTTCATCAGCTCGTCGAGGGTATAACCCACCGCCAGTTTGGCGGCTACCTTGGCAATCGGGAAACCGGTGGCTTTCGACGCCAGCGCCGAGGAGCGGGATACGCGCGGGTTCATTTCGATAACGATCAGACGACCGTTTTTCGGGTTCACTGCAAACTGGACGTTGGAACCGCCGGTTTCAACGCCGATTTCACGCAGCACCGCCATCGAGGCGTTACGCATGATTTGGTATTCTTTATCGGTCAGAGTCTGCGCGGGCGCCACGGTGATGGAGTCACCGGTGTGGATACCCATGGCATCGAAGTTTTCGATAGAGCAGACGATGATGCAGTTGTCGTTTTTATCACGCACCACTTCCATCTCGTACTCTTTCCAGCCGATCAGCGATTCATCAATCAGCAGCTCGTTGGTTGGCGAGAGGTCCAGACCGCGTTCGCAGATTTCTTCGAACTCTTCACGGTTGTAAGCGATACCGCCGCCGGTGCCGCCCATGGTAAAGGACGGACGGATGATGCACGGGAAGCCCACGTCAGCGGCAACCGCCAGCGCTTCTTCCATAGTGTGCGCGATACCGGAACGCGCGGTGTCGAGACCGATTTTCTTCATCGCGATATCGAAGCGACGACGGTCTTCGGCTTTATCAATGGCGTCGGCGGTGGCGCCAATCATGGTGACGCCGAACTCTTCGAGCACGCCCTGCCGCTCCAGCTCCAGCGCGCAGTTCAGCGCGGTCTGGCCGCCCATGGTCGGCAGCACCGCATCCGGACGCTCTTTTTCGATGATTTTGCGCACCACTTCCCAGTGAATCGGCTCGATGTAGGTGGCATCGGCCATTTCCGGGTCGGTCATGATGGTGGCCGGGTTAGAGTTCACCAGAATAACGCGGTAGCCTTCTTCGCGCAGCGCTTTACACGCCTGAGCGCCGGAGTAGTCAAACTCACACGCCTGACCGATAACAATCGGGCCCGCGCCCAGAATCAGGATGCTTTTTATATCTGTACGTTTTGGCATTTTGTTGGCTCCTGATTATTTTGCTGAAGAACGGTAGTGCTTAATCAATTCGATAAAGTGGTCGAACAGCGGCGCCGCATCGTGCGGGCCCGGGCTCGCCTCCGGGTGTCCCTGGAAGCTGAACGCCGGTTTGTCGGTACGGTGAATGCCCTGCAGGGTGCCGTCGAACAGCGACTTGTGGGTCACGCGCAGGTTGGCGGGCAGCGAGTCTTCATCCACCGCAAATCCGTGGTTCTGCGCGGTGATCATCACCACGTTTCTGTCCATATCTTTTACCGGATGGTTGCCGCCGTGATGGCCGAACTTCATCTTAACGGTCTTCGCACCGCTCGCCAGCGCCAGCAGTTGATGGCCGAGGCAGATGCCGAACACAGGAATGTCGGTCTGGAGGAATTTCTTAATCGCCTCGATGGCGTAGTCGCACGGCGCCGGGTCGCCAGGGCCGTTCGACAGGAAGATGCCGTCCGGATTCATTTTCAGCACCTCTTCAGCAGAGGTTTGCGCTGGCACCACCGTCAGGCGGCAGCCGCGATCCACCAGCATACGTAGAATGTTGCGCTTGGCGCCAAAATCGTAGGCCACCACGTGGAACGGCAGGTCATCCTCAGATTTCGCTTCCGGTAAACCGTCTTTCAGCGTCCAGCTACCCTGCGTCCAGCGGTAAGTTTCCGCCGTGGTCACTTCTTTCGCCAGATCCATACCGTTCAGTCCAGGAAATGCTTTCGCTTTTTCCAGCGCCAGCTTCGCATCCGGGCTATCGCCTGCAATGATGCAGCCGTTCTGTGCGCCTTTCTCACGCAGCAGTCGGGTCAGCTTGCGGGTATCGATATCAGCAATCGCCACGATGTTATGGCGTTTCAGGTAAGAAGAGAGGTCTTCGGTGTTACGGAAGTTGCTGGCAATCAACGGCAGATCGCGAATCACTAAACCTTGCGCATGAACCTGAGAAGATTCTTCATCGGCTTCATTGGTGCCGACATTACCAATATGGGGATAAGTAAGAGTGACGATTTGGCGGGAATAGGAAGGATCAGTGAGGATTTCTTGATAACCGGTCATTGAAGTATTGAAAACGACTTCCCCAACCGCCGAACCCGTTGCCCCAATGGCCCGACCGTGAAACTGGGTTCCGTCTTCCAGAACCAATAGCGCTGACTTAATCAAAACACCCTCCAGAGAATATTCACTCACTTTATTTGCATATTAATTCATTCAGTCAGTATGAAGCAATGCAAATTTGCTTACCCGTGGATTTCTGGCAAACGGCGGCATTCTGAAGTTAAGCCGGATAAAAGTCAACTTAAAGAGGGTATTTTTTATGTTATTTTGCACATTATAAGGAAGTTATTCTGTTTAAGAGGCAAAAAGATCAACTAAGTGACGATAGAAAACGCTTGCGCTTCCTTGAGTTCGCAAAAAACTGGCTGGCATGATAAAAAGTGGACCAAATGGTCAAATTTCACATTAAAACAACAAAAAACAACGATAAAAATTCATTTAATAGTCATCAACACCATTAAATGCATAAAAATTCAAAATTAAGCAAATTAACAACAAAAACATTTTAAAAATCAATATCTTAAAAATATAAAAAACAAATCAAATGCATTATAAAATCAACAAAAACAGCAAATTAAGACAATGTAATAAGAATTACAATCGCGATATAAAGATCCAGCTTCTTTTTCTTTAAGACTAGCGCATACGATTGGACCACAACCAGCCTCACTACAGCATAAAAAAGCCAACCTATTGAAACAAAAGAGATAAAACGCCCCCGTGGAACAGCACTACCCCCCGATGGATATCAGTCTTATCAGTCTGGTCGAGGTGCCTTTTGCATACGGTAAGCCACTGCGGCAGAACATGTCGTGGGCGAAGAAACTGTCGAAACATGAATGGTGAAAGGCGTTATTTATCTGGCCGAATAACCGGGGGGCAAAAAAACAAAAGGGCAATAATATATTGCCCTTTGTAATCAATTAATCTTGATTACCACAACCACATCACGAAGGTATTTAGTCGCTATAATACATCCAGCCCCAGCACATCCCGCATGTCAAATAGCCCATTTTTCTTCGTTTTTAGCCATAACGCCGATCGCAACGCGCCATTTGCAAACGTCATGCGACTGGAAGCTTTATGCGTAATCTCTACGCGCTCGCCAATATCGGCAAACATCGCGGTATGTTCGCCGACGATGTCGCCCGCGCGTACGGTCGCAAAGCCAATCGTGCCCGGTACGCGCTCGCCGGTATAACCTTCACGCGAGTAGACCGCGCAGTCCTTCAGATTTTTATCCAGCGCCCCGGCGATTGCCTCGCCCATTGCCAGCGCCGTACCCGACGGTGCATCCACTTTATGGCGGTGGTGCGCTTCAATAATTTCAATATCGCTATAGTCGCCCATTACCTTCGCGGCTTTCTCCAGCAGCTTGAGCATGACGTTAACGCCGACGCTAAAGTTTGCGGCGAAAACGATCGCAATCTCTTGCGACGCCTCGCGAATGGCCTGTTTACCGGCGTCGTCAAAGCCGGTAGTACCAATCACCATCCCTTTACCATGCTGGCGGCAAAACGCCAGATGCGTCAACGTGCCTTCCGGACGGGTAAAATCGATGAAAACGTCAAAATCATCTTTTACCGCCTCAAGGCTGCTTTGAACGATCACGCCGGACTTTCCCACCCCCGCCAGTTCGCCAGCATCGCTGCCCAGCAAGGAAGAGCCTTCGCGCTCCAGCGCGGCACCCAGCTGAACACCTTCCATCGCCATGGCGGCCTGGATTAACTGCCGTCCCATGCGGCCACCGGCGCCGGCAATGGCGACGCGGATTTGTGCTTCATGCATAGCTATTCTCTTTTGTAAAAATTGCGTAAACCGTTTTCAGAGTAACCAGCGCGCCCGGAGGCCGCCATCTAAAATCGCCGATAATTAGAAATTAATGATAAACAGGGAGCGATATCAGTAAAAGACATGATTCATCCCGCAGGATGAATCATTGCTGGAGAGAATGAAAAAAGAGAAACTTACTCAGGATAGAGGGAACCGGCAGGAAAATGACTTAAAAACCAGGTCACTGCCAGTAAATCCGCGCTACCGCCAGGGCTTAAGTTACGCAGGATGAGTTCATCATCGAGGGACTGCATCGCTTCAATGCCCCCCTCAACCAATACGCCCCCTTGCCACAACAATTTTTGTGCCTGCTGCTGCACGTAGTAAAGCCCTTCCAGGCCTCCCCGTGACACCAGATTGGTATCATCATTCCACGCCATCAGATGCAACAATGTTTGCAGTAGGGCAAGATGGGTATCGTCATGCTCCTGCACGACCCGGTTAAACACCGGCAAAGCCTGCGTTCTGACGGTTCGAAAACCGCTTTCCGCTTCTCCCCGCGCGCCCGACAGGCCATAGCACTGGAAATGGGTTTCACTCTTTGTCAGTTTTCCCGCTTTTTTTGCTGAGAGCTCGTGGGCAACAATATTCCGACTCAGGCGGGCAACCTGGTCGCAGATACGATTTTGCTCCAACGGTTCTCCCCGCGCGAGAAGTCGGCCAATCGCTGCGCTCAGCAGGCCAAAAGCGAAAATCGCCCCGCGATGGGTATTCACACCATTGGTCGCCTGTAGCATATCGTTCTCACAGGCCATCCCCAGCGGACGCAGCATCACCAGGACATTTTCTGCCGCCAGCGCCGCCGTGTTGTTGCCCATGATAAAAAACTTTTCCATCCACGGAGCAATGGCGGTAGTACTACGTTCAAATGCCGCCAGATCCATATCCCTATGCGCTCCCGAATTACGAATATCGACCAGACCGGGTTTTGGTGTCAGCCTGGCTTCCGTCAGCAGCGCTCTTGCAACCAACCCATTAAGTTCGCCAGCCGCCAGCGATGAGTACGCTGGCGTACGCCGTTCAGTCACAACGCTCACGTTCATAGCATTCAATCCTTCGTGCAATTTCATCCAACAAAAGGTCAAGGGTGTGATGCTTGCCCCGGGCACAGAGATGAGCATCCTGCTGGCATATCAAACATGGCCGGGCAGGATACCCGAGTTCACGGCGTGATAGCGACTTACCGTCGCTATCAATAATGTCGATGTCCCAAAGCCGCCCTAACGGATGGCTCATCTCTAGTGTCGACATGTGCTGTTTCAACGCCATTGCCGGCGCACAGACCGCTGCCATCCATTCCGGACCGCTGTGTTCATTTACCTGCATTTCCCAGACGTTGACCCACTCCATCTGTTCGCAAAGCGCCAGTATTTCGGCAATTGCGTAATCGGCGACACGCCGCCAGACCGCTGAGTTTTTAACGGCGCCCGGTGCAACCAGCGTGAGGGAAATCAACGGTAGCCGATAGCAGTTCAACGCCTGACGCTGCCTGGCGGCACGTTTATCGCGCGCTTGTAGCATCTCCTCCAGCGTAACTGCCTGGCCCTGGTACAGCAGGTCTGTGCCCTTCATCAGCCTTTAACCTGGCGAATCACGTCAATCACTGAACCGTCGCGATAACGCACCACAGCCACCACCCGATCGGTAAACTCAATCGGCTGCGGTTTACCGGTCAGTTGCTCAGCGCGCTGTTGCAGTTGTTCGATGGTCATCAGCGCCACGCCCGCAGCACGCAGGTTATCAAGCAGATCCTGACGCGCAGGGTTCACTGCAATACCATGGTCGGTAACCAGCACATCAACACTTGCCCCAGGCGTGACGGTAGTCAGCACTTTTTCCACCACACATGGGATTCGGCCACGGACCAGCGGTGCGGTAATAATGGTAAGATCGGCCCCTGCTGCCGTATCGCTATGGCCGCCCGAGGCGCCACGCAGTACGCCGTTTGAACCGGTCATCACGTTAACGTTGAAATTCACGTCAATTTCCAGTGCGCTCAGCATCACCACATTCAGGCGTTCGCATGCCGCGCCTTTAGAGGCGGGGTTCGCGTATTGATTGGTTGAAATTTCAATATGATGTGGATTCTGCGCCAGAGAACGGGCTGCATCGCCATCGAATGATTGCGTATCCAGCAGCGCTTTGATCAACCCTTTCTCATGCAGATCCACCATGGTGCCGGTGATCCCGCCCAGGCCAAAACTCGCCGTAATGTTGTGCCGACGCATTTTGTCTTCCAGGAAACGGGTGACCGCCAGAGATGCGCCACCGGTGCCGGTTTGCAGCGAGAAACCATCACAAAAATAACCTGAGTGTTCGATCACATTGGCCGCCTGCCGGGCGATCAACAGTTCACGCGGGTTGCTGGACAGACGAATCGCGCCCGCGGTGATTTTTTCCGGATCCCCTACTTCGTCCACCTGTACGATCAAATCAACCTGATCCTGCGCGATACTGGCCGGATAATTGGGGAACTCGACCCACTCTTCAGTCAGGAGCACCACACATTTAGCGTACTGCGCATCAACCTGCGCATACCCCAAAGAGCCGCAGCGTGACTTGCCGCTAAAACCGTTCGCATTACCAAATTCGTCGCAGCACGGCACGCCGAGGAAAGCGACATCAATATTCAGCTCACCGCTCTGAATCAGTTTTACGCGGCCGCCGTGAGAGTGGATCTGTACCGGGTTTTCCATCAGGCCAGCGGAGATCTCTTCCCCTAACTTGCCGCGCAGCCCGGAGGTGTAAATCTGCCGCACCACACCATTTTTAATGTGTTCGATAAGCGGCCAGTGGGCATCAATTAATGAGCTGGAGGCAAGCGTCAGATCGCGGAATCCCATTTCCGCCAGCTTCGCCATCACCATATTGACGACTTTGTCGCCACCACGAAACGCATGGTGGAAGGATATCGTCATACCATTTTTAAGCCCGGAACGACGGATAGCCTCCTCAAGCGAGTCACAAATTTTACGCCGACGCTTTTCCGTTTCACTGGCAAGCCACGGGCTGTTCGCTGTTACCCCCTGGTAGGGTTGTAATCCTTCCGGTACGACATATTGCTGGTTGAGCATGGTTACAGTCTCTTTCATGGTTCCTTCCTTAATCACGAATACCGGAAGCCGACAGCGCCACCACTTTGCGCGCGTGGTCGATAATCGGGCCGTCAATCATTTTGCCGTTGAGTGAAACGACGCCCAGACCGCGAGACTCAGCCTCTTCAGCGGCGGCAATCACCTCATACGCATGCTCAACTTCTTTACGTGTCGGAGAATAAGCCTGATGTAACAGCTCAATCTGACGTGGGTTCACTAAGGACTTACCGTTAAAACCAAGCCCTTTCGCCAACTGCACTTCCTTCAGGAAGCCTTCTTCATTATTGATATCCGACCAAACGACATCATAGGCGGCAATACCCGCAACGCGCGCCGCATGCAGCACTGCGCAGCGGGCGTAGAACAGCTCGGTGCCATCGCCCCGGCAGGTGCCCATATCCATCACGTAATCAAATGCCGCCAGCGCAATCGCCACCATGCGCGGGCTGGAGGTGGCGATGTCGACGGCATTGACCACGCCTTTCGCTGATTCGATCGCCGCCATTAGCCTGGTACTGCCAACTTCACGTCCACATTCACGCTCGATCCGTTCGATCTGCGCTTCCAGCTCCAGCACATCGTTTTTGCTGTCGGTTTTCGGTAGACGCACAATATCCACGCCACCACGCACGACGGCTTCAAGATCGGCCAGACCGAACGGCGTGTTCAGTGGATTAATGCGCACCACTTTTTCAACATCCTGATAGAACGGATGTTGAAGCGCGTGATGGACTAAAAGACGGGCGGTATCTTTCTCACGTAATGCTACGGCGTCTTCTAAGTCGAACATCACCGCGTCCGCACCATAGACAAACGAGGTGCTCAACATGGCCGCATTTGCGCCGGGGATAAACAACATACTGCGACGAGGTCTCATAACGCACTCCATTGAATTTCCGTTTGTTCTGCAGCGCGCAGCGCCGCCGCCTGCACTCGGGCGCGTAAAATGCACTCCAGCGCGCCTTTGTCATCGACGCTAACCAACGCGCGTTCGACGCCCAGCTTCGCCAGCGTTTCCCGAACCACCTGCTCAATCGCCGCGCCAAACTGCTGCTTCACCAGACTCTCTAGCTCCAGCCGAATTCCTGGCTCGCTGGATGGACCAATCCTGATCATCACATCGCTGGATTCCAGCGTGCCTGCCAGGGCATCTTTAATGATTTTCATTAGTTATGTTCCTTGTTAACGGTGTTACGTCATATGGTTTCAGTGTGTCTGGCGGCATGCCGCTGCAGATATGCCAGGGTGCCAGCAGGCACCAGCGCGCTTATCGCCGGCCAATTACGTTCGCTATACAGTTTTCTGACGCGAGAGGCGGAAATAGCCGCGCCGTTTTTCTCCACCCGCGCCAGCTCGACGACCTCAATAACCGGGCCGCTACACTTCGGATCGTGCAAAATGTCGTGCATTCGCTGGTTATAGGCGCAAGTCAGCGGACAGAACGGTTCACTGCCGACAAAACGATGGGTAATCCCCAGCGCTGGAGCCAAATGTTCACGGAAGAGTTGCAGATCGATCTGGCAATGGCAGTCGTCCACAACCCCTTTTTCTTTGAGGAAATAGCCGGGAAACGTCGCACGCGAGATCATATAAGCGGAGCCGGAATGCAACGTGACGTTGTCAATACCCGCGATTCCTTGTTCGATCAGCGCCCAACGGTCGGTATAGGAAAAAAATGAAGCATCTTCTTTGACCACAAACAGATGCAACCAGTCACAGGCCGCAGCCGCTTGCTCCACCAGATAACGGTGGCCCAAGGTAAACGGATTGGCGTTCATGACGATGGCGCCGATCGTTTTTCCCGGTTGACGATAAAGCGCCAGTTGGCGACAAAAGCGCGCTAACCGTTCACTGCTGTTCTCCATTAACACCGCCAGCTCACCTGCCTGCGCAATGGGCCAAAACCCCGCGCCAGAAAACAGCAACCGATTTTGCGGCTTAGTGAACAGGAAAAGCTCGCTGCGGTTTAACTCGTAGGCCAATGTAAGCAGCTCAGTCAGCAGTTTGAGGCTGAGCCCTTCCCCTTGTAAAACCGGGGAAACGGCGATGCATTTCAGTACGTTCCCGGCCAGAGAACCGCACCCGACTATCTCACCCTGCCAATATGCGCATACCGCGATTTCACAATCATCTTCCAGGGCGAGTCCCACGCCCTCCAGAAACATGGCGACCGACTCGCGACGCAATACATCCTTTTGCAAATAAATGCGTTTAAATATTAGATTCACTCTATTCTGCATCCGTCAGCAAATAACGTCGCATATTTCGCCAGCGTTTGTATTACTCGTCTGGAATAGACATCACACTTTCCCCCTTGCTTTTATAAGCTTTATGGTTTTTATTTCCTTAATTAACCAGAGTTAATAAAAATAATTAAATTAATTAAAAACACAACCATTCAGTGAAGATAGTCACATCTCACGGTTCATTGAATTTATTAGTATGCGCGGGTCTTGTTATCCATCAATACACAGGAAAATGTTTATGACCAACATGACCCAGGCTTCGGCGACGGAGAAAAAGGGGGCTAGCGATTTACTCAGATTCAAAATCTTTGGTATGCCGCTACCGCTTTATGCCTTTGCATTAATTACTTTATTACTTTCTCATTTTTATAATGCTATACCTACTGACTTAGTCGGTGGTTTTGCCCTTATGTTTGTGATGGGGGCCATTTTTGGTGAAATCGGCAAACGTTTACCGATCTTCAATAAATATATTGGCGGCGCACCGGTTATGATATTTCTGGTTGCAGCTTATTTTGTCTATGCTGGCATATTTACGCAGAAAGAAATTGATGCGATCAGCAACGTAATGGATAAAAGCAACTTCCTTAACCTGTTTATCGCAGTGTTGATCACAGGCGCGATCCTGTCGGTAAACCGTAAGCTGCTATTAAAATCACTGCTGGGCTATATCCCAACCATCCTCGCCGGGATTGTCGGCGCGTCCCTTTTCGGTATCGTCATTGGTCTGTGCTTCGGTATCCCGGTCGACCGTATCATGATGCTGTACGTTCTGCCGATTATGGGCGGTGGTAACGGCGCGGGCGCCGTGCCTCTGTCTGAAATTTATCACTCGGTTACCGGACGTTCTCGCGAAGAGTATTACTCAACGGCTATTGCTATTCTGACCATTGCGAATATCTTCGCCATTATTTTCGCCGCCCTCCTCGATATGATAGGCAAAAAATACACCTGGCTTAGCGGTGAAGGTGAATTGGTTCGTAAGGCTTCCTTCAAAACCGAAGATGATGAAAAGGCCGGTCAGATTACCCATCGTGAAACGGCGGTTGGCATGGTGCTATCCACCACCTGCTTCCTGCTGGCCTATGTCGTTGCCAAAAAAATTCTGCCAAGCATCGGCGGCGTCTCTATTCACTACTTCGCCTGGATGGTCCTGATTGTTGCTGCGCTGAACGCATCAGGTCTTTGCTCACCGGAGATTAAAGCCGGGGCGAAACGTCTTTCTGACTTCTTCTCCAAACAACTGCTGTGGGTGTTGATGGTCGGTGTGGGTGTTTGCTACACCGATCTGCAAGAGATCATCGATGCCCTGACGTTCGCGAACGTCGTTATCGCCGCAATCATTGTGGTCGGCGCTGTCGTTGGCGCAGCTATCGGGGGCTGGTTGATTGGCTTCTACCCGATTGAATCATCCATTACTGCGGGTCTTTGTATGGCCAACCGCGGCGGCTCCGGCGATCTGGAAGTGCTCTCCGCCTGTAACCGTATGAATCTCATTTCATATGCACAAATTTCCTCTCGTCTGGGCGGCGGTATTGTGCTGGTTATCGCTAGCATCGTGTTCAGCATGATGGTGTAAAAAAACGCACGGCGGTGTCTTTGCCGCAAATGACCTGGAGAAAAGTAGAGGCCAAAGCCAGAGGTGGCCAAGGGAAATCCACTCTACTCCTTAGCCGGATTCACCAGGAAGGTTGTCGTCAAGGCCACCGTCGTGCCTCTCATTATGGAAAATGATTCATGAATGAAGCTGTACTACTGGGTGAAGGTTTCACCCTGATGTTTTTAGGGATGGGGTTCGTACTGAGCTTTCTGTTCCTGCTGATTTTCGCCATTCGCGGCATGTCTGCCGTGATTACTCGCTTCTTCCCGGAACCCGTCGCCGCGCCCGCACCGCGCGCCGTTCCCGTCGTGGACGACTTCACCCGCTTAAAGCCGGTGATTGCCGCCGCCATTCACCATCACCGCCTTAACGCTTAATTCCCGGAGGGATCCATGACTATTGCCATTACCGACGTCGTCCTGCGTGACGCCCACCAGTCTCTGTTCGCCACCCGCCTGCGTCTTGACGATATGCTGCCGATTGCCGCTCAGCTCGACGACGTGGGCTACGGCTCCCTCGAATGCTGGGGCGGCGCCACCTTTGACGCCTGTATCCGCTTCCTCGGCGAAGACCCGTGGGTCCGCCTGCGCGAGCTTAAAAAGGCCATGCCGAAGACCCCGCTGCAGATGCTGCTGCGCGGCCAGAACCTGCTCGGCTACCGCCACTACGCCGATGACGTGGTGGAGCGCTTCACCGAGCGCGCCGTCAAAAACGGCATGGACGTGTTCCGCGTCTTCGATGCCATGAACGACCCGCGCAATATGAAAGCCGCCCTGCAGGCGGTGCGCAGCCACGGCGCGCACGCCCAGGGCACGCTGAGCTATACCACCAGCCCGGCGCACACGCTGCAGACCTGGCTGGACTTAACCGAACAGCTGCTGGAAACCGGCGTCGATTCCATTGCGATTAAGGATATGTCCGGCATTCTCACCCCGATGGCCGCTTTTGAGCTGGTCAGCGAAATCAAAAAACGTTTTGAGGTGCGCCTGCACCTGCACTGTCACGCCACCACCGGGATGGCGGAGATGGCGCTGCTGAAGGCCATCGAGGCGGGCGTTGACGGCGTCGACACGGCGATTTCCTCCATGAGCGCCACCTACGGCCACCCGGCCACCGAGGCGCTGGTGGCGACGTTGGCAGGTACTGAGCATGACACCGGGCTGGATATCCTGAAGCTGGAGAGCATCGCCGCGTACTTCCGCGAGGTGCGCAAAAAATACCACGCCTTTGAAGGCCAGCTGAAGGGCTACGACAGCCGCATCCTCGTGGCCCAGGTGCCGGGCGGGATGCTCACCAACCTCGAAAGCCAGCTGAAGCAGCAGAACGCGGCGGACAGGCTGGACCAGGTGCTGGCGGAAATCCCCCGCGTGCGCGAGGACCTCGGCTTTATCCCGCTGGTGACCCCGACCTCGCAGATTGTCGGCACCCAGGCGGTGCTCAACGTCCTGACCGGCGAGCGCTACAAAACCATCGCCAAAGAGACCGCCGGCATTCTGAAAGGCGAATACGGCCACACCCCGGTGCCGGTGAACGCCGCGTTACAGGCCCGCGTGCTGGAAGGGGGCGCTCCGGTGACCTGCCGTCCGGCGGATTTACTCAAACCGGAACTGGCTGAACTGGAAGCGGACGTCAGGCGCCAGGCGCAGGAGAAGGGCATCACTCTGGCGGGAAACGCCATCGACGACGTACTCACCGTGGCGCTGTTCCCGCAAATCGGCCTCAAATTCCTTGAGAACCGCCACAACCCGGCGGCGTTTGAGCCACTGCCGCAGGCGGAAGCCGCGCAGCCGGTGGCAAAAGCAGAGAAGCCTGCCGCCTCCGGCGTCTACACCGTGGAAGTGGAAGGCAAAGCCTTTGTGGTCAAAGTCAGCGACGGCGGCGATATCAGCCAACTGACGGCGGCTTCGTCTACGCCGGTTCAGGCGGCATCCCCGGTTGCTCCGGCAGGCGCCGGCACCCCGGTCACCGCGCCGCTGGCGGGTAACATCTGGAAGGTGATTGCCACCGAAGGCCAGAACGTGGCCGAAGGCGATGTGCTGCTGATTCTGGAAGCCATGAAGATGGAAACCGAAATCCGCGCCGCGCAGGCCGGCACCGTCCGCGGTATCGCGGTGAAGTCCGGGGACGCGGTCTCCGTGGGCGACACCCTGATGACGCTGGCGTAACGGAGAACTGAAATGGAAAGTCTGAACGCCCTGCTTCAGGGCATGGGACTGATGCACCTTGGCGCAGGCCAGGCCATCATGCTGCTGGTCAGCCTGCTGCTGCTGTGGCTGGCGATTGCGAAGAAGTTCGAGCCGTTGTTGTTGCTGCCGATTGGCTTCGGCGGCCTGCTCTCCAATATCCCGGAAGCGGG